>CASEFL010000013.1 GCA_949287245.1 uncultured Bacillota bacterium | reverse complement strand
GTGATAAATATGAATATAGAAAGGCTGCTATCTGAATTGTTTCAGTTTTCGAAAGAAAGAGAATGGTTTGAATTTAAAGAAAATTGGTTTGAACCAATTGCTCTTGGAGAATATGTTTCTGCGCTTTCGAATGCCGCAGCGCTTATGGGGAAGGAATTTGCTTACTTCATTTGGGGCGTTTCCGATAAAGAACATGCCTTAGTGGGGACTAATTTCGATCAATATCGAGACTATAAAAACGAACCATACATTAATTTTTTAAATAGGAATTTAAACCCAAGAATCAAGATAGATTTTTTTGAAGATATTATCGACAATAAAAGAATCGTTGTTTTAAGAATTGAAGCCGCCAAAGACGTTCCAACCGCTTTTAATAGAGTCAGATATATTCGTATAGGTTCATCTAAAGATACGATGGAAAGAAACCCAAAATTAGAGAAAGAATTATTTAAAATTTTAGAAAATGGATATCCGACGATACTAAATACAAAATCTCAGTATAATGATTTAACTTTTAATAAACTTTTTATGTATTATGGCTCGAAGGGAATTTCACTAAGAAAAGAAACATTTAAGAAAAACTTGTGTTTGTTAACAAAAGACGGTTCTTACAATATTCTTGCTCAACTTCTTTCAGACAATTCTCACTTGCCACTTAGAGTTTCTATTTTCGAAGGAACAACCAAGGGATCAAACTTGTATTCAATTAAAGAATTTGGATATGATTGCATCCTTTATTCTTTAAAAAATCTTTTAGATTATGGTGATATTTTGAATATTATTCAGTCTGATGAAACAAACAGAAAAGAGGAACGAAAAGAAATTCCTTTGTTTGACATAAAATCTTATAATGAAGCAATAGTTAACGCCGTCCTTCATAATAAGTGGGTTGAGGGCAACGAACCTATGGTTACTGTTTTTTCTAATCGAATTGAAATATTATCAAGAGGAACAATTGCACCCGCTCAAACAATTGAAGGTTTTTATTTAGGAGAATCAGTACCAGTAAACGAGAAACTCTCTGAGATTTTTGCTCAACTAAGGATAAGTGATAAACCCGGTAGAGGCGTACCAAAAATTGTTGAAAGTTATACTAGAAACGCTTTCCAGTTTCGAGACAATTCAATTGTGGTAACAATTCCTTTTAATTCAATTAGAAAAGTTGGTAACAAAGTTGGTAATAATGTTGGTGACAAAACCATTACTACAAGAAAACATGGCTTAAATTCAACTAGAGAAAGAATACTTTCAGAAATGAGACATAATCCAAACATTACTAAAGCCGAACTAGTCGTTTTAATCGGCATTAGCGATACGGCAATCGATAACAACATTAGATATTTAAGAAATAACGGATATATAAAGCGTATTGGTGAAAATAAAAATGGTTATTGGGAGGTTATTAAACAATAATGTCCAAAATGATTGCATATTGTGGTATAGATTGCAGCAAATGCGATGCTTATATCGCTACAATTACGAATGATAGCGAGTTAAAGACAAAAACAGCAAAAGATTGGTCTAAACTAAACAACGCAACAATTCTTCTTAAGCACATTAATTGTAACGGATGCAGAAAAGACGGTGCAAAAACGATATTTTATTCAAATTTATGTCCTATAAGAAAATGTGCTATAAAGCATTCTGTTGACAATTGCACTCAATGTAAGAAATACAATGATTGCGACACTAACCAAACATTTTTAAAAACAAACCATTCTATAATTAATCATTAAATGTTTACTAATATCTTCAACGGTATCGTTTTTCTACTAAGCGTATCATTTTTCTAGTAGGGGTATCGTTTTGTATTAAAGCGATAGCACGAAGACATAAATGTTAATTATGCTCCCCATTTTTGATGGGGAGTTTTCTATTTCCAATATTAAGAGCTTTTATAAAAACAAAAAACCATGTTCGATGAACATGGCATTTTTTAAAATTTATTTTTCCGATAAAACGCGCTTGATATGAGCAACAATTTCATCGAAATGTTCATCAATTCCTTCACCAAGGATTTCTTTTCCTTCTAAGAATATAGCACCAGGCATTGCGGTTTTTAATTCTTCGATAGAGTTTCCAAAACCACTCCCCCCATGCGTGCAAATAGGAACAACATATTTTCCTTCAAAACTGTGATTAGCTAAATAAGTAAAAACAGGCATTGGGCAGCTATTAAACCAATTTGGATAAATCAAAATAATGTTTTTGAAATCAATTGGATCCATGTCGTAAAGAAGTTCAGGAAAAATTTCATTATCTTTATCGCGCTTCGCTTCTTTTAAACATTCTTCATAATTACGGCTATATTCCTTTGCAGGAATAATGCGAAAATATGGGGCATCAATTTTTGAGGCAACATAACGAGATAAACGTTCCCCGTTACCTTGTGGCAAATAAGGGGCAAGTCCAGTCTTTGAATAAGTCTCTCCCGCGTGAGAGAAATAAATAACAGCAGAGTTAGGCATAAAATCCTCCTTAGCGGCTACTATTTAATCGAGATAAAAGAAAAAAGCAATTACTGTTTTAAAAAGTTCTTTGAAGTAGAGCTCCTATTGGCTTTCTTCTAACCTACATAGTTTATCTTCTTCTTTTTATTTGGTATCAATATTCGTGTACTCTTTTAAGCTAAGTGCCTTTAATATGGGCGGAAATAATTTTATTAAATTTTTCATCTCTTTAAGGAAATTGCCTTATTATATTTTTGAGAATAAAACGCTATGGAACAACTAAGAAAAGAAATTCTTCTTGCGACAAATAACGAGCATAAATTAAAAGAATATAGACAAATGCTTGCGCCACTAGGATATATCATTGAATGTCCAAAAGATTTAAACGTTGATAGCAACCCAGAGGAAGATGGGACAACATTTAAAGAGAATGCCTACATTAAAGCAAAAGCTTTTATTGAAAGGGTGAATCGTCCTGTTATTGCCGATGATTCTGGATTAGAAGTTGAATCTCTTAATGGTTTCCCAGGAATATTCTCTAGCCGTTTTGCAGAAAAATTTTCTAGTTATAAAGAAGCACAACAAGCTTTAGTTAAATTAGCCAAAGAAAGCGGTTCACTGAAAGCAAGATTTGTATGCACAATCTGCTATTTAGAAAATATCAATGCTAGACCTTTATTTTTTGAAGGTGAATGCCGTGGAACTCTTTTGGAAAAACCTCTAGGAAATAATGGTTTTGGATATGACCCTATCTTCCAATGCGAAAACGGTCTTTGTTTTGGCTTAGCAAGTGAAGAAGAAAAAAATAAAGTATCTCATCGCTATAATGCGATTGTTAAACTAGCAACATTTTTAAAAATATCCTAAAAAAACCCTAGTTTTGCGGAGTTATTGATTTGGCTGCAAATAGGCGTAACACGCGCCCATGATGTGATTAAAATCTACGGATAAGCCTTGATATTGGGGGGCAATATCATAATATGCACGAAAGACTTTTTCTGGCTCATTGGGAATGGCTTCACCTTCAGAAACATAAATACCTTCCAAAGAATAGTTACCTTCTATTCGATATAATTCCCCAGATTCAGATGAGATAACTGTTGTTCCTTCAATAATCTCACAAGTTATCGCGTCCATATAAGGTACATAAAAGACATCCAATAATTTGCTTCTTGTAGAATCTTCATAAAGATAAACAGGAAAACTGGCAACTTCTGATTCATAAACGGTGCTTAATGTAATAAAAGTATTTTTCCCAAATTCCGCAATTTGTTGAACCCCATCACCATAACAATAACTTATCGGATAAGAGGTTGGATTTTCTTCCTCTATAGGGGGAATTTGGACATATAAATCCCCTTCTTCTAAAAAGGACGCATCTGCTACCTCTTCCCCTGCTTTCCAATGAAAATGAGATGAATCCTTAAACACCGGTGTATCTATTTTTGACCCATAACCGAAAGAAACTTGATACCCAATAAAAGTATCTTTCTCTCCATATAAAGCTTCATCTTCTTTTTCTCCAGGAAGCAAGAATTCATCATCAAACATCTCTCCATAATGAAGAGCGGTCGCGTATTGCTTACCTTCCTCATCCTTGAAATATTCCCCTCGATCTTGTAAGGAAATACCAATGGTGTACGAAAGAGTTTCAAAAGTGGCATATACTTTGCAATCCTCTTTTATCGAAGAAATATCAACTGCTGTACCATCCTCATAACTACCCTTCCAAGAAGAAAAAGAATAATAATCTCCAGGTTTTTCTGGACGTGAACCACAACGCGAAAGGCGGTCATAACCATTTTCGGTAGCATCATGGAAAGAATCTAAAGCACTTCGTCCATGGATAACATAACTATAACCAACAAGTTGAGGGGTTGGTGAATCATCATAAAATTCGACAGTATGAATGTTATCGGCTAAAGAGGAACTTCCTGTAGAGCCACAAGAGATTAGAGTAAGGATACCTACAAAATTAAGGAGAAATATTTTCTTCATGGCTAAATTATCGCTCAACTTTTCCTAAAGGCGAAGTACTAACCGTAATCCTTCTTATTGCTAGGGAAAGAAAGTGGGGGTATATTTACCGCCGTTAGGAATAACTACTATGAAAAAGAACCAAACAAATCGTATTATGAGCCTTCTTGGCGCTCTATCTTCCTTCATCGCCTTCTTCTGCCTTTTTGCTGTCGCTTTTACCGAAGAAGTCATTAGTGTAAGAGGAAATCTTTTCCAAGTGATGTTCCCTTCTTCAAGCAGTGGATATGCTTATGTTTATCCTCTTATTGCCGGAATGGTGTTCATTATTTTAGCTTTCTTTCTTTCTTTGGTGGCAATCTTTATGAGCGAGAAGGTACAAAAGATTTTCGGCGTCATCAACGGGGTGCTTCTTATTGCTGCAGGCATTCTCTTCCTTATGACCATTACTTTTTATTTAATGGCAAATCCGAATATCGATTTATCTTTAACGGGAGAAACCTCTTTAGGGGCTGGCCCAATTTGTGTGGCAATCTTCTCTTTCCTTGGGGCAATCTTTAATCTTGCCATGCTCTTCTTAGGGAAAAATAATGAAGTAACATCCGGAAAAACAATTAAAAAAGCCTAATATAAATTTAAAAAAATACCCAGCCAATATGCTGGGTTTTTCTTTACTCAAATTGGGCATTAAATAAAGAATGGTAGAATCCTTTTTTCTTCATTAATTCTTCGTGATTGCCAACTTCAATAATCGCCCCATCTTTTAAAACAATAATGCAGTCACTATGAATAATTGTTGAAAGACGATGTGCGACAACAAGAGAAGTTTTCCCTTTCATCAAAGCGTGAAAACTTTCACTTAACAAAGCCTCGGTACGAACATCAATATTTGAAGTTGCTTCATCAAGAATGACCATTTCAGGTTCTAAAAGAAGGACACGCGCAACAGAAATAAGTTGCCGTTCTCCTTTTGATAAAGCGCTGCCATCAGAAATCATTGTGTCATAGCCATAAGGGAGACGCTCAATAAAGGAAGAAGCTTGCGCTTTTCTTGCCGCTTCTTTAATTTCTTCTAAAGAAGCATCCGGCTTCCCATAAGCAATATTTTCCCTTACCGTACCATTAAAAATCCACGTATCTTGTAAAACCATGCCAATACGGGAACGAATCGCCTTTCGGGGATAAGAACAAATCGGTTTATGATTTAAAGTGAAGCAACCTTCTTGAGGATCATAAAAACGCAAAAGAAGATTGATTAAGGTGGTTTTCCCGCAACCTGTAGGACCAACTAAAGCAATTTGGTGACCAGGATAAATTTCAAAATCAAAACCTTTGATAACTTCTTTCCCTTCTTCATAAGAAAAATGAACATTTTGTGCAGAAACTTGTTCAATTTTCCCTAAAGAATCGCTTCCCGTTTCTTTTTCTTTTTCAAAGGAAATTGCATCATCAATTCTTCCAAAAGAAGCAAAGGCATAATCAATCTCACTAGTAACATTTGAAATTTCATTAAAGGGATTCATGTAGTTAGAAGCGTAGGTTAAAAAAGAAGATAAATCTCCCACAAGGAAAGAAATTCCTAATGGGAAATTCGTAATAATGGTAACAGCCCCAACAAAGATTAAGGCAGCATTAATTAAGGCATTTACCAAACGCGTTGAAGGATTAATTAAACTTGCTCCAAAATTAGCTTTAAACGTATCTTGTCGATTCTTTTCGTTAAGCAAAGCAAATTCTTCAATGCGGGAGGAGGCAAGTTCATAAGCACGTATCGATTCGCTATTTTCTAAACCTTCCGCGGCAAAAGAGGTTAAAAGAGATTGGCTTTTTGCTTGGCCTTTAAAATGTTTGCTATTAAAAGAGGATATAGCGCGAGAAACAAATAAGGAAATCGGAGTTAAGACAATTACAATGATTGCCAATAACCAGTTAAGGGCAAACATAAACCCCATGGTCATTAAAATCGTAATGATTCCTTCAAAGAAAGCAGCAAAACCAGCAACCAAACCAGTTTGGACATTTTCCACATCTGCTAAAATTCGGTTTAATAAATCGCCTTTTGCGTGTTGATCAATTTCCTTAATAGAACAAGAAAGAAAAGAAGCATAAAGAAGAGAACGCGTTTGATGAATTACTCTTTGACCAATTAAAGAAATGCTATATTGAAATAAATATCCAAATACCGTCCCAAGAACGAGAAAAGCGCCCATTAAAATAAAGTAAAAAGAAAGATCTACTCCAACCCCGTAATTTAAAATCTCATTGACGGCTTTCCCTGCTAAATAGGGAATCGCAAGTTTACTTCCTGTCGATAGAAGCGCAGAAAACAAAGCAAAAAGAAACAACCGCTTGCTTCCTTTTAAGTAAGGAAGAAAGCGACGAAAGTTTTTGCGAATATTTTGATGTTTCTTCATTCCGCTACTCCTTTCTGCATTTCATAAATTTCTCGATATTCTTTGCATGAGGATAAAAGTTCTTCATGTTTCCCGCGCGAAACAATCTTCCCTGCTTCAAGATATAAAATCTCATCCATATCACGTAAAGAACCAACTCTAGAGGAGACAAGGATGACAGCACAACCTTTTTCTTTTAATTTATCTAAAATCTTTCTTTCCGTTAAATAGTCTAAAGCCGATAACGAGTCATCCAAAATAAGAAGCGTAGCATTTTTTAAAAATGCACGTGCAAGCAAAAGGCGCTGTTTTTGACCACCGGATAAATTCGCTCCAGCTTCTTCAACTTCGTGATCTAATTTATCCACATAAGAAGAAATATATTCCCATGCACAGGCATCTTTACACGCCTGAATTAACTCTTCCTCAGTAGCATTTTCCTTCCCTAAGAGAAGATTAGAACGAATCGTCCCTTTAAAAATCGCCGGTCGTTGAGAAACATAGGCCTCAAAACTATGTAAGGTATTTAATTTCAAAGAATGAATTGGTGTCCCCATAAAAAGAATATTTCCTTTTTTTGGGTCGTAAATTCTCATGGCAAGAGAAATTAACGTGCTCTTACCTGAACCGGTTGGGCCGATAATTCCGAGAGTTCCGCCCTTATACAAAGAAAAGCTTAGATGCGAGACGACCATCCGTTCATCCCCTTCAAAAGCAAAAGATACATCATTAAAAGATAAAAGCGGTGTCTCTTCCCTTACTGAAACATTTTCCTTTTCCCCATCAACAATATCTGGTTCTAATGCAAGGAAACTATCGATTCTTTTTTTGGAACTCATCGCTTTGTTCAAAGAAACAATTAAACGAGAAAACATAATCATTGCTTGTAAAGAAGAAGTTAAGTAAGAGATAAGAGAAACAATTTCTCCGGTCGTTAAATTCCCTCCACTTTCCCCTAAATTTCCAAGCCAAACAACAAGAATCATGCCTAGATTAATTAAGAAAAAAGTTACAGGAGAAATTAGGGCATTGTAAAAAGCCATACCCATATTTCTTTTTTCATAACTTTTTAAGGAAGTTTCAAATTTTTTGCTTTCTTTTTCCTCTTGGCTAAAAGCACGAATTTGTCTTGCACCTTTTAATGTGTCATTAGAAAATCCAGAAATTTGGTCAAGATTTGCTTGGATTTCCGAATATTTTTTTGGAGAAACCGCAATAACAAGGAGAAAAATTGCCAAAGAAAAAAGAATAACTAATGAGAAGATAATCCCTGCTCGATAATCCACGACGAAAGATAAAATACAGGAACCAAGGAGCAAAAATGGCGGACGGAAAATTAGCCGCATAAACATATTTACGCCACTTTGCATATTGAACGCATCCGAGGAAACTAAAGTTAATGCTTTATCTTTTCCATATCGAGACAATTGACCTTCAGATAGAGTAGAAATTTTTTCAAAAAGCGATAGTTTCAAGGCAGCTCCATAATCAGCAGCAACACGCGAAGAAAGATATTGTGCGACCATAGTCACAGCAAAACCAAGAAAGGCTAAAAGCAAAATAACTCCACCCCAAAGCAAAGTAAAATTTAAATCGTCCTTAGCAATTCCTTCATCAATTATGTATCGAACAATAAAAGGGGTAAGAAGTTCTGTTGCCACTTCAAACAATTTTAAACATGGGGCTAATATCGTTTTTCCTAAAAAAGGTTTAAGCGGTTTTAGTGATGGGGACAATTCTCTTTTTTTCTTCATATTCCTAAGTTTTTGATTATTTTATCACGCGAGATATCCTTCCCATATGGAAGAAATTTCCTATAATCAGCCTATGGCGAAAAAAGAGATAAAATTTTGCAACCTGCTCGTCATATTCTTGGCCATATTTTCAGCGATTTTGATTCTTGTAGGAAGTTTTTTAGATCTTGAGATGGCAAAAATCTTTTACGTGGGCTCAAATTCATATTCCATATTCTTTGGACTTTTCGGTTCTCTCCCTTTGCTTTTGTGTTTTCTCTTAGGCGGATTATTTCTTTTCCAAAAAATGAAAGAAAGTAAAAATATTAAGGTTCGCATTATTGGTTATATTCTTTTGTTTCTCATACCACTTGTTTCTTCTTCCTTAATGGCCATTCAAAGCCTTGATGAATATACGCAATCTTTAACAATTTCTCTTCTTATTGCCATTCCTTTTAGTTATCTCCTCTTATTTGGTGCCTGGTTAATTTTTCGTTACGTTCCTTCCAAGAACACTTTTTTACTTGGCATAGTTTTGATACTTGGCGCAACTTTTGTATTTGGATTTGTACACACAATCAATCAACTTGTAGGAAGGCCGCGCTACTTCGCCTTATTAGAGCACGGGGATTTCCTTTTTCATCATTGGTGGGAGTGGAATTCTGCCCTCGTTGATATTTATCCTCAAGATGATCCCACTTGGTATCGTTCTTTTCCTAGCGGCCATTCGGCTTGTGCATCTCTTGCTCTACTTTTGCCTCTTCCTTTTTTCGCACACCCCAAACTTAAAAAATATGCACGATGGTTTTATATCCCTGCTTTCATGTGGTGGTTATTTACCGTTGTAGCTAGGCTTATTGATGGTCACCATTTTTTAAGTGATGTATCTTTTTCTCTTCTCGCCTTTTCCCTTGTGTTTCTTCTTTTAATAAATCCACTTCTATATAGAAAAAACGAAACTTTTACGAAGGAAAGACGGAGATTTTCAACAAAAGAACGTTATTTATGCCAAAAGAAATATCAACAAAAATGCCAAACATTATCCATAAGAAAAATAAGAATGATGCGTAATAAACGTTTGCATTAAAAATATTCTTGATCTTCGTAACTATATTTTTCTTTTTTAAAGATAAAGTTCTTTTATAATTTCAAGGATGGCACACATGAATCCAAGCGCGATATATAAAGCAATTCCCCGCCGCAATGTTGTTAAAAAAGAACGGATTGTAGAAATTGATTTTCTTCGTGGATTTGACTTAATTTTAATGATGCTTGTCCATCTTATTTTTCAATGGGGATCTGCTTCAAAAGGTTTATTTTTATGGAATTCCGCATTGGGTCCAGAACCAACTTGGATTGTCTCAATGAGAAATTTATTTGATTTAATTACGAATTTAATTCTTGGAGGAAGTCTATATTTTTTAGAATTCTTTTTCTCTGGTCTATTCGTTTTCCTTTCTGGCATTGCTTGTACTTTTTCTCGCTCAAACGCGAAAAGAGCGGCAGAGTTAGGGATTGTAGCCTTATCCATTACTTTTCTTATCGAACTTGCTGATTATCTATTTCATATTGGTGCTCATATTTATTTAGGTATTCTTCATTCTCTTGCAATAGGGATAGGCATGTACGCAATTGTTGATTATTTTTCTCAAGATTGGCGCGTGACTTTCGGAGCTGGTATTCTTTTTGTTCTCCTTACCGGAATTACGGAATATTATCGAGTAAAACTCTCTTCCCCTTATGTCTCCTTTCCTACTGACGCTGAAGATTGGTTAAGTTTTCTTCCTTGTTTCTTAGGTATTAAAAGAACAGGGTCAGATTACTTCTCACCAATGCGAATTTGTTCATTAATATTTTTAGGAGCAACCGTAGGTAAAGTTGCCTATAAAGAAAGAAAATCACATTGGCCAAAGCGAATTCCTAGTAATTGGACAAAACCTTTTTGCTTTTTAGGAAGACATTCTCTTCTGGTTTATGTCATTCATATTCCCATCGTTATGCTACTTCTTGCTGTCCTTCTTTTATCTGCGGGTTATCGCTTGGCTTTTCTTATTTAATTTTTAAAAATCTCCGCAAAAGGTAAACCTTTTACCATGATTTTTATGATTTTATCCAAATCATTCGACCAAGAATATTGAAAACTTTCCTTAGGAGTAAGCCAAAGCATTTTTCCTTCTACACTAGAGAGTAACTCACCTTTAAAAGAGGAAGTGCGATAAAGTTTGCAGCGGTGAACATCTTCCCAATCCCAAATAAACTCTCCTAAATCTTCAAGATGAAATAAAGACAATCCTGTTTCTTCTTTCATTTCTCGTAGACACGAAGAAAGGTCGTCTTCTCCGTTTTCAACATGACCACCTGGGAATGTAAGCCCTGGCCAGTCACCCTTTTGACGGATTTGAAACAATATCTTATCTTCGGTATAAACCATACACATGTTTGTCAAAATAAGGTTTTTCATCCACAAAATTAAATCATAAGTAATTTCTGCTGCCCACTTCCCTTTTTCTTGAAGAAAAAATGTAGCCAAGAATTTAAAGTAATTTTAAGATTGTAAACAATGGAGAAGCAATATGGCACGACCGCGGATTAAAAACCTTGATCAAAAGATTCTTCAAGAAGTAATGAACCAAACTTATGAAAAGGGAATTCAAAACGTTTCCACAAAACGAATTGCAACAAAGTTAAAAATTTCTGAACCCACAATCTTTGCTCACTTTCAAACAAAGAAGAATCTCATGCTTTCTGCTTTTGCTGAAGCTTGGAGTGTCATACCGCATCTTCTCGTTTTGCCAACTGTCTCCGAAGAAAAGGAAGATTCTTATCAGCAATATCGTGAAAAAGTTATGTTCGCCTACGAAAATTTAAAAGCTACACATTATGTTGCTTCTTATGTTCGCAGTGCTTATTTTAAAGAAACGCAAAAGGAATGTAGAAACATTCAAAAACTTTACCGTTTGAAGGTGGAGAAGGCTATTTGTGAGCTTAATCCTAATATTCAATATGATTCATCTGCGCTTCCTTTTCTTGTAGATAACTTTATTGAAAGTTCGATTAATAATATTAATTATGTATGCGGTTTTAATTCATCGATGGATGAAAACATCTTACGTTTTATTTATCGGACCCGTTTCTTTGGTTTCATTTATGCGCTTAAAATGGTGAAATGAAAATAAATAGACAAGATTTCGAACTTCTCTCTTATTTAAAACAATTATTTTTAATCCATCATCAAAGCTATCAAAAGGCGGAAGAACTTAATTCTTTTCTTTACAAAAAACAATCTCTTGAAACTTTGAATTATTTAAAAGCGGAACGATTGAATAAAAAAATATACTTAGAAGATTCTTACTTTAAACGAGTAAATGGAGATTTTTTTCACAAATATCCCTATGCTTATGCTTCTTACAAAGCTTATGAGCCCTTTTTAGTGAAAGAAAGTCAGGCATTAGAAGAAAGAAATTACGAAGTCGAAAGCAAATTAGGGTATTTCTCCGAGCCATTCCCTTACCCCGTTTTGCTTGATCAAGATACACACGAACCATGGATGAGCATTATTCCTCACGAAATCGAAACCATGCGTTCTGCCATTGCCCAAAGTGAAGGGACGGTTCTTGTTCTTGGTGCTGGTCTTTTATATTTTCCTATCAAAGCAGCAGAAAAAAACAACGTGCATAAAGTAATCGTTATCGATAAAAATCCAGAAATATTGTTTTTTGCCAATAAACTCTTAAATAAAGAACCTTCTAACCAAAAAATAACTTTGATCCAGCAAGATGCTTTAGAAGCCATAAAAAATATAAAGGCTGACTATATTTTTGCCGACTTATGGCATTGGGCAGAAGACGCGATTCCTCTTTATATCCCGTTAAGAAAAATACAATGCGAACAAAAGTTACATGTTTCATATTGGATAGAAAATGAAATTTTAATTTATATCCGCGATTGTGTTTTAACTTTATGGGAGGAAAATTTAAACGACATAGAAAAACAAAATCCTAATCTTTATAAAGATAAAAAAGGTCAAGACATTTCCTCTTCCTTAATCAACGCTCTTGCACGGTACTTCAAAAACATAGAAATCCATAATGTAAAAGAGGCTAAATTTTATTTAAAAAACGAGACTTTACGAAATCTCGTTTTAGATATTTCCTTGAAGTAATCGAAATAACAACGTTTTAAATTTGTAGTTATTTAACGAATAAATTATCGTCGACAAATACTTCGCCTTTATTCTCATGAACCGCATTATCTTTAATAAGTTCACCAACTCTACCAACAAGAATTCGCCCAGAAGCAGGATTCTTAATCGATTGAATAGAACCTAAAAGAATGGCATTTACTTCCGAATACTCAAAGGCTAAATCACACCCTTCCATTGTGCAATTCATTAATCGTAAATTTTTGCAATAACACAAGGGCTGCGTTCCTGTTATCCGACAACGAATTAAGGTTAAATTTTCACTAAACCAGCCAAGATATTCACCCTTAATTATGGAATCCTTTACGACAATATTTTTACTGTGCCAGAAAGCATCTTTCGTATTTAATACGGAATTCGTAATTGTAAGGTTTTCACAATATTGGAAACTATATTTGCCTTCAAAATTCACTTTATCTAGGGTGATATTTTTACTATCAAAGAAGGCATAAACGCCTGTTAAAGAAGTATTCTTTAATTCAATGTGACTTGTTTTCCATGCAAATTCATCACTATAAATCGTAGAATTAGCAACGAAAACATCCTCGCATTCACGAATTGCCTTAATGACATTCATTTTGCAGTCTACAAGATGAATATCTTTCCCATACCACAAAGGAGCGCGACTATTTTCTAGGAAGAAGCAATGTGACAAAGAACATTCCCTTGTGTGCCAAATCGGATAACGTAAATTAAATGTTGTATTTTCAATAATTAAATTATGGCATTCTTTTAAAACCGATTCGCCATCCTTTGGACCTTGAAAACGACAACCGCGAACTAAAAGATTGTTTTCGCCATATAAAGCACGTTCTTCTTCAAAACGTTTTCCCTCAATAACTTTAAAATTCATATTCTTATTATAATCAATTTGTTCGTTTTTCTTGAAGAAAGACGCATCAATCCATGAAAAAAGAAACAAAGTTTACGATTTTAAAAATCATAAATATCTAAAGAGAAAGATTGATGTCTTGACTAATAAGGGAGGAAAGAGAAAAACCTGGCTCACTAAAAGACAAAGTCAAATCAAAAGTATCATCCGCTTTCGGCAGTTGATAAGTAAAGCTCAGTTCTCCATTTAAAGCAAATATTTCAATGATATCCTCATCAATAATCACTTCAAAATCAAAAGTCTCCAGTTCGAAATCAAGAGTATATGCCGATTCGCCCAAGTAAGATGACCAATGATAATCGCCATAGTATGGATCTTTCTGTAAGTAAAATGAGAAACTATAAATCGTGGTGTGTTTTTCTGGTGCCGAAGAGCGATTTGTACTGACCTTGACCTGATTTTCTCCGGATTCAATCACCATCTTAAAATTCGGCATAAAGCCTTCATTTAGGGACTGAGGCATATTGATGGAAAACCTTAAATACTTTTGACTTTGGATATTACGAATGGAGATTTCTTGATTGTCTTCCTCGATTTCTGTCGCGTCAATCTCTATATTTTCTTCTCCTAAAGATTCATAAAAGGGGGAATACGGCTTTTTAAAAAGCAAATCATCCTTAATAGAAATTTCCCGAGGCATAGTGAAGCGGAACTTTTCATAAGATTGCGTAGGCTCCATAACCATACCAAGTAGATAAGTTTTATCTCCTTCTTGGTATAAAAAAGAATTGCATAAACTATATCCAAAATCAATAGCGTGGCCAATAGAATCTAACGCATGAAATTCCCCTTTTTCAGGATCAAAATTTCCTACAAAATAATAATCACCAAACCCCCCAATCTCACTGCCGTAAACCCCAAAACCATTCGCTCGGCCCTTTAAAATATCAAATCCATCCAAAGAAAAGTACTGATAAAAACCATCCAATGAGGCATCTATATCGATACTTTTATAACTTCCTGTATGTTCCATGAAAATTTTTGGTAACTGCCATTTTTTGTCGTACAAAAATACTGACGCCCTTTTGAAGAAGAAGGAAGAGAGTAAAAAGAAGAAGTAGGAACAGAAATATAAGATTCATCAAAACGAATATCCCTTGTGGGATAAATGGTTTCTCGTTCTCCTAATGTTAAATCCGTAATATCAACGCGCCGAATGATGTCTTCATATACATCATAAGGACGGTACATATAATGTTTATTATCCGCTGTGTAATATAAGTATGTCTTCTCTCCCTCCTCTTGAATAAAACCACCAAGCACCTGTTGATCAAAAATGGTATTTGGTATGAAGAAAATTTCAGGTTCAGTCCAGGATAAACGATTTTTACTTTTTACAATATATATATTACCATCGCATAAAAGGAACATTACGTAAGTATCACTATATTTTTTAACCCCAATAATTTGCTCAAAATCGCTATAGGGAAAGTCTTGGTGAAATTGGTTGTGACGAGAAAAAGAAACTTTGTTTTCATTTTTATAATATTGCGTTGCTTCTTTATAAATATCACCGTTACTTGCCTCTTTTTTTGAATCTAGGCGCAACTCATCAAAAATAAAATCAGAATTTACTTCCGAAACAATACGAACTTTTATATATTCCCCTAAATAGGAAGATAGATCCATCGCATAGGTAGAAGCCCATTTCCTTGTAAAATCATACTCATCAAAATCTTCCCCTTTTGTACCATCAAAACTGCGAGAAATCAGAGTTTTGCCATTTCGACCTAATATTTCAAAACGTATTTTTCCTTCTAAAGGAACAAAACGATAAGTAATGCGTCCGCTATCTTTTAATTGAAATAGATCACTAAAAATAATGGATAGTTCATCCTTTTTAGAATTTGTCAAATAATAAGAGGAAGTAAGATGATACTGTGAAAAATTCGATTCTTTTTTAACGTCAAAATCCCCATGCCATCCTGTTTTATTATTGTTTTCAAAATCAAAATTCGTTAAAACGTCTTTCACTTGACTTTCAAACAATTGACAAGAAGACAAGGAAAGTATCCCACTCATAAGAAACATTGCAAAGACTGTAAATTTTTTCATGAAGGCATGATCAAAAAATAACATAGAAAAATCAAGATAATATCAAAAGTTTTGGGGCCCGGTTCGATTCTTACCATTTCTATATGAAAAATGATCATCTCGTTGTCCCTTATAAGCAAGATAAGTTTTTCCTTTCTTTTTCATTTGAAGAAAAACTAAACGGGATAAAGAAGCTGAAGTACCAAGCTTTTCTATAATCTTAGAAACCGAAACCTCACCGCCCTTTCTTAGGCCACTACAAAACAATTTTTCTCCTTCATCTACTTTCCTTCCCCAAGGATCTATATGCCCAAAAAATTCGAATATTAAATACTTTTTGTACTTTTTGTCGCGAATATCAGCATGGAAGGGAAAACAAATTCTAGGATACTCTTTTGATTCTAGTCTAACAGGAAGAAAAATATATCGACAAGCACTATAACCCTTTCTATCTTTTATAGGAAAACAAGCACAGAGTTGACTTATCATACGCGAAAACTCATTTAAAGAATCCTGATGAATATCGCCCGCTTCCACAATAACGCTTAAAGGTTCTCTTATAGGAAATTGGAATTGCTTATTTTCATCATAATACTTTGTAAAGCCTAGTAACTTTAAAAAGAGAAAACCTTCATAATAACCTGCTGCGCGAGGATGCCCGTTATGTTTTCTAGATATTTGAAAAGCGTAATAAAGGAGAACGAAAATATCCTTAATGCCTTTTTCTTTAATAAAGTTTAATTCGTGTTTAATGATATCTTTTTCTTCTACGTTAAGAATAGGAAAAAGAGAAGAAAACTGTTCTTCCCAAAACCTTATACAGGAAAAATCGTCTTTTGAGAAAATTGTATAGATAGTTTTATCAATCATAATGAAAATTCTTTATCAGAATAATGCTCATCATAAGCAAGTTCGCAATAGTAAGGATTAAGATGAAAAACACGAATAATTTGTTTTATTATTTCCTGTGACTTTATTCGTTTATCTAGATAAACAAGGTATTTTCCTTTTTGAAGGTCAAATAAAACTCTTCCACGCGGATATTGATAATACTCTTCTTTCAATAAGGTAAATTCGTGACCTGCCCATCTTAAATCACCATAAAAGGAATCGTGAGAAAGAGGAGAATTCATAAAACGTTCATTCTCTATTGCCAATAAGGTAGTAGGAGAAGCAACAATACTTTGATTGTTATCAAAAACAAAGAAAGGCCCAACACATCCAAGAAAATCCTTTTCCCCATAAAAAAGATTTGCCTTCAAATCTGTGCAGCCACAATTTTTCCCATAAAGCAATAATTCATCAAGCAAAGTAACTTTCTTGCTGAAATATAAAGCATTTAATCTTATTGCCAAGTCATGATAGTCTTTCTGCAACTGAACAAGCTTTTTCCCAAAAAAGGGATAAACAATTAAGCCTAGATATGAATCCACGTTTTTTTCCTTTGCCTGAGAAATCGCTTCAAAATGGGCAATCATTTGTTTAAACATTTCTAAATAACGAGGGAATGACGATTGTAAAACCGCCATACCCCCTTCTTCATAACAAGAAAGTCCTTCAATATTTTGTAAGTATTGTTGGAATAATGGTAAATAATGCAAGGAATACTTTTTCTTTCGAGATAACTTTAAATATTCGCTATATTTGCTTTCAAGATTAAGTTCAACATCGCGATCGCCTGCACTTCCCCTTAAACAAACATCAATATTTGATGAGTGCTCAAAAAGAGGTCTTTTTACTTCAAAAGAAACCTCATTTGGCCTGAATTTTTCTTCGACTTCATAATGGTTTGGTCGAAGAAATAGAGAAAAAGTGTTTCGTTTTAAATCGTAAAAATGTAACAATGCGCATAAGGAAGAGGAATGAAAACAAAGGATATTTTCTTCCTCATTTCCATCTCCTTGATAAAGTTGCTCTAAAGCATCATGAAAAGCATCAAAATCCGAATTCTCATCTAAGATATTTTTCACTAAAACATCCTCGTTCCTTTCCTTTTCTTCTTTATGAAAAGATAAACTACTTTCATAAGTTCCACGATAATCTAAATTTCCAAACATTTCAGAAATTGGAAGATAACGACGATAAATAGGATTCTTTTGTGATGTAGCGAGTAATCGTTCAAAGGCGTTGGATGGTTTTTTTGTATTTGTATTCATTCTTAGTTCTCCTTACACCCTATATATGCATAAGATATAGGACATATTTGAGAACTATTGAAACTACCTAATATTGGGATCAAATGTATAAAATTCAATCTGCAGGTATTCCATTAACTTCCTTGTATTAGGGAAACTACTGTTTTCTTGGGCTTCATCATAAATTTTGCAATTTTTTGGAACTAAAATTGCCTTTTTTAAAATCGGACTACAGTCTTTCGGAAGAGGTTTAATCTCTCTTCCTTCCGTAACTTTTAAATATTCTTTATTTAAATCCTCTTTTAAATCACTAATTAATTCTTCATAAACAGGTTGCAGACTCCGATAGTAAGTTTCAATTTCTAAAATTGCGCGAAGTAAAGTTTCTGGACTATCTTTGTCGCCCTCTTTGCCTATTCCTGAAGTTCCTTTTACCTCAATTAAATAAAGAGCGTTTTTCTCTTCTTGGTAGGAGACTAAGTCGACATTAATACTAGATCTTCCCATATTTAAACTTCGAGTAACGTTTAATTCATATTGAATTGGGCGCCCTAAATTTTTTTCTAAGTCCAAAGGAAAACCATTCTTAAAGAAAATATGCCGGCAAAGATGCTTCTCTTGGCCTAATTTTGCAAGACCATAATGACTTTTTTCATAACAAAAATCGTGTTTTATGCGTGGTTCACGATACACACCAAGCAGCTGATCAAAGGCTGTTTTTTTATATGATTTTAATAACTCAAGTAAAGTTTCGCTTGCCTCTTCCATAAGGGTTTCGTTCCTCATAAATTCCGGATATTCATAAAGAGGCATGGTTTGTCGTTTTATGATTTCATCTACCCCAAGACAAATTGTATTTTTACTTTTACTCATCTTTAAATCCAAATCCTTTCTTATATTTTATCGTAATATTTTTTCAATTCCCTCTCATCATAATAAACAATTGTGCATGCAATCATGCTCGCATCATCTGTCTCTTCAAAAACAACTTTATGGTCAAACATGACGTCTACTAGACTTTTTTTATTTTTTGGAACGAAGAATGTTTTCTCTTTTCGTTCTTCGCTTTCTCTATGAATACCAAAAGCCTCGGAATCGTTCCATGCTTCTCTTGTTCTTTCTGAAATTGTAGGAACTATACCTTCTTTAGTATCTACGGATAAACACTTATCAGGAGAAAATATATGTCCAACATAACGATTTTCTCCTTTCTGCTTAATAGCAAGAATAAAGTAATAAGATCCTTTGAAATAAAGAATAGATAAAGGCACACCCCAGGCATCATAAGTCCCTTTTGGACCATGATAATCATTTAAAACTACCAACTTATCTTCCTTTATGGCGTCTAAAAAACTGTCCATTTTAAATAAGGTGTCCTCAGAAAGAAGAGATAATCCAACAATAGGATTTTTAGGGATAAATGCGAAAGAACTAGACCTTTTTAATACATTATAGGCAACAGGACAATTCGCAATGGCAAAAGAGAGAATTTGCAAATCGCTTTCCTTAATCGCTCTTAACGGAGCATTAAAATCGTCGATTTTATAACCGCCGTTTCTTCCCCTTTCAACATCAACTCGACAAATTGCATCATTAATCGTTTGAATATATCGTCTTATTTGACGACTACTTATGGCATTTTCTTCAAGAATTACGTTTTGTTCTTCTAATCGCTTTTTTGTTTCCTTAATTAAACGGGAAGCAGAAAAATATTCCCCAGGATGAGAAAAAGATAAATCTAGTAATGCCTTATATAAAACAAGACAACGTGTTAAATGATGATCTCTCGCCATATCTAGATTATCTTATTTTCTTGTTAAATTTGAATATATGGAGAAAAAGAAAGTTCTTTTATCCGTCCTAATTTATTTTTTATTCTCTCGATAAAAGAAAAGATCAGTTTTTCCTTCTTGGCTTGTATGGCGATAAATGTTGGTGTCTAGCCCTTTTAAAAGAAAACCATTCTTTAAATAAAATAAACATGCACCAAGGTTATTATCTTGGGCAATCGTATATATTCCTTGGTATCCTTCTCTTCTACTAATTTCCTCTGAACTTTTTAAAAGAGCTTTTCCAATTCCCTTTCTTCGATAGGCCTTTTTTACCGCAAGATTATCCAAGAACATGTAGGCAAAATCTCCTCTTTTAAGAAGAGAAAAACCAACAAGTTCCTCTTTAAGAAAGGCCCCAAGAAAAATTCCTTCTTCACCTTTATATTTTTCTTTCGGAAAACTCATTGTTTGAAATTGTTCTTCCTTCCCATAATGAATCTCATAATCCCACTTTCCCATTTGATAAGAAGGAAGCAAGGTTCCAAAAAGAAGAAAGGAATCCGAGGAAAACTCTTCTAGAAGAGAAATATCTTCTTTCTCTAAAACGCGAATTTTAATCATATGTATTTATTATAAAAGAAAACGATAGAGAAAAAGAGAAAGATCATTGATTAAAAACGAAAAAACTCTGCAAAAAGGGTGTAAAAAATACAATTTTTGTTGAATCTACAAAGGATTATCATCATAAAAGAAAGATGAAAGAAAAAATTGAATACTCACAAAAAAAGAAAAAGCGATCTCAAACGAGATCGCCTAATTTCTGGACTATCCCCATTTCTTTTGCCCATGGGTTGAGAAACTAACTGCATTTAATATTAAATTGTTTGGCTTATCAATAGTTTTCTCTTGTAGGCGATTG
>CASEFL010000012.1 GCA_949287245.1 uncultured Bacillota bacterium | reverse complement strand
GGACTGAGCTTGGTGCAATCCCCTCCTCTGGAACCGCCTGCTCTGGTTCCTGTGGGATTTTCTGCGGAAAAAGCAAAGGTCTTTGCATTGCTGATCATATAATACGGATTCATAGGTCTTACCTCCCTTGTTTTGACGTATCTGAAATCGGTTTATAATACTTTTGGGGGAAATTTCCTATAAGATGGTGGGCCCAACAAGACTCGAACTTGCACGGGTCGCCCCATTAGATCCTAAGTCTAACGCGTCTGCCAATTCCGCCATGGGCCCACGTGGCGATAATATATACCAATTTGGGTAAAAGAAGAAGAAAAAAGCCGAGTTTCCTCGGCTATATCCATGGAAAGGTTAGAAACCGTTTCCTTGTCCACTGACTAATTGATCCACGTAGGCATCAAATAGATTATCTCCTAAATTTTCTTCAAAAGATAATCGACGTTGAGCCCGGTTTGGTTTCGTCTCCTGGAGGATGCCAGGATGCTCATTTTCCATAAAATTTTTGGACATAATGGCGTGTACCTCCTTTCTAACCCTTGAAGGGTTAAGATGCGTAAGATACTCGCCTTTTAATAAAATGCGTAACTTTTTTTCTTGAAAGCGGTTACTTTCTTTTGCTTTTCTTTAAAGAAGCTAAATCACTTGTTCTTCCTTGTTTTAAAAGTCTTTCCCGTTCACGGTTTAAGGCTTGTTCGTAATTGCTTCTTGTAGAAAGATTTTCTTGAAAAAACTTTTTGTCTTTAATTAGTTCAGGAAGATATTGAATTTTCTCCCAAATATCGCTTCTTGAATAATCGTATTTCTCTTCTTCTTTTAAAGAAACCGGCGTTAATTTTAAATAATCTTGTACTAGGAATGGTGTTTCTTTTGCAAAGTCCATCGTTTGGTGAATTGAATCTACTGCCGCGCGAGATTTTGGCGACAAAGCCAATTCACAAACGGTAAACGCTAAAGGGATGACGGCTTCAGGAAAACCAGCATTTTCCGCTGCCTGAATAGCCTTTTGACAACGATCTACAGCAGCAGGATTGGCAAGACCAATATCTTCATAGGCAATAATGGGTAATCTTCTTTTAATGCTATCTAAGTCCTCAGCAATGCATAAACGAGCTAAGTAATACAAAGCAGCATCGACATCGCTTCCACGAATTGACTTTTGTAAGGCAGAAACCGAATCATAGTGTTCTTCTTCATCTTTATCTATTGCGTAATTTGGAACTCTTTCTAAAGAAGAAACCAGTTCTTCCGTGATTAACGTATTTTCAGAAAATTGAATTGAGCATGCCTCAAGAAGATTTAACGCAAAACGCAAATCTCCTCCCGATAGACGCGCAACAAAAGATAAGGCATCATCACTAAATTTCCAGCGATTCCCCAATCCATTTGGATTTTCGATTGCTTTTTTAAGACCAACCATAACTTCTTCATTCGATAAAGGATGAACTTCAAAAACACGTGCCCTTGAACGGATAGCGCGATTTAAAGAAATATAAGGATTTGCGGTTGTAGCCCCAATAAGAAAAAATGTGCCATCCTCCACAAAAGGCAGAAGAAAATCTTGTTTTGCTTTATCAAGACGATGCACCTCATCAACAAGAATAATCGCATGGCTATAAAGTTTTGCTTCTTCTATTGCCTCTTGCATTTCTTTTTTATTAACGGTTACCGCGTTTAGTTTTAAAAAATGAATCCCCATGTCTTTTGCATAGGCTTCCGCAATCGTTGTCTTTCCTGTGCCCGGTCCGCCAAAAAGAATGAAAGAAAAAGGAGACTTCATTTCAACAGAGCGAGTTAACGTCTTACAAAGCATTTCTTGCCCAATAACTTCCTTTAAACTTTTGGGTCGAATACGGAAAGCAAGAGGTTCACGAATACTCATATTAGTTACATTATAACGTAATTCTAGCTATAATCCTGCGCATGAAAGTAAAACAAAAACAAACAAACTCTACTGACTGTATTGTCTGCGGTAAAGATAATCCTTATGGCATTCATGCCTCTTTTTATGAAATGGAAGACGATTCCTTAATCGCTCTTTTTCACTATAAATTTCATCATCAATCTTATTCTGAACGTGTTCATGGAGGAATGATTGCGGCTATGCTTGATGAAAGCATCGGAAGAGCAATTTGGATTCATAAACCAGGATGCTATGCCTGCACATTAAAACTGAATGTTGAATACCATAAAGGAGTGCCCTACAACACCCCTTTAAAATGCATCGCAAAAATCACTCATATGGACAAAATCTGTTTTAAAGGTGAGGCAGAAATCCAAACCATGGATGGAGTGATGCTAGCGAAAGCAAACGCCTTATACATGTTTTTAACTCTTGATCAAATCGCCCCAAAAGGTGGAATCAATGAACAAGAAATTAATGTTATGGAAGAGGATAATATTAAGGAAATTAATTAAATATCTCTGCAATTATTCATTATTTTTTCGATAAATTGATAAAAAATATATCGTAACTGCATAATTAAATTCTTGAATTCTTTTGGCGCAATCATTTAAAGAACGGCTTTGATTTTTTAACCATTCGACAATAAGAGATAAAGATCCATTTAACGTATAACGGAATAGGTCTACATAAACTTCTTTAGGAACTTCAGGATGCTGCTTTAAAAAAGACTTTAAATAATTTGTTTCGCAATAATCTAAAATTCGCTGAAAGAAATGATTCTGAAAAATATCTCCCTTTTTATTCAAATAAATAAGAAGCCCTAAATGTTCCTCAACAAGTGACATGATGCGGATATAAAAGTTTTCATCCAGTTCTGCCCCGTTTAATTCATCTAATGTTTGACAAATTTCATCAAAAATTTCATCTTCAATAGTTTCTAAAACATCTTGCAGATCATAAAAATGTCGATAAAAGGTCGCACGATTGATTTTTACCTTTTTGCATAAGGAGGAAACGGTCATCGTTTCTTCTTCTAACAGCCCATCGTAAAAAGCCTTTTTAATATCTCCTATAACGTCTTTTGAACGCATCATTTTATAAGTGTTTCTCATTCTTTTTCTATTATGCAACACATGTTGCATTTTTGTCGACATACCTTTTGTTGACATCTTATATATTTCCTTTAATTTTGTGTGGTGTGGAGGATTTCTCTATGCCAGCAATTGTCGCCAAAAATATTGTTCGTTCGTTCCAAAACGGTCAAAGCACAATAAGTGCCTTAGACGATATTAGTTTTGATGTTGATAATGGAGAATTTACTGTTGTTTTAGGACCCTCTGGAGCAGGAAAAACGACTCTTTTAAATATTATTGGCGGGATGGATAGTCCAACATCAGGAAAACTAATTGTAAACGGTACAGATATTTCTACTTTATCGAGAAAAGAATTAACGGATTATCGTCGTAACTCCGTGGGTTTTGTCTTTCAATTTTATAATTTAATGGCCAACCTTACCGCAAAAGAGAATGTCGAACTTGCCATTGAAATGTGTAAGGACGCCTATTCTCCTGAAGAAACATTAAGGAAAGTTGGTTTAGGAGAAAGAATGAACAACTTCCCTGCTCAACTTTCTGGCGGTGAACAACAACGGGTTTCAATCGCGAGGGCTTTAGCTAAAAATCCTGCCATTATTTTGTGTGATGAACCAACCGGTGCTTTAGATTACCAAACAGGAAAATCTGTTCTTAAACTCCTACATGATATGTGTAGAGAACAGAAAAAATCCGTCATAATTGTTACTCATAATGCCGCCTTAAGAGAAATGGCCGATAAAGTCATTCATATCAAAAACGGAAAAGCGGAGGATATTGAAAAAATTGAACATCCTAAACCCATTGAGGAGATTGAGTGGTAATGACGGCGTATTGGAAAAATATATTTCGTTCAATACGCCATAACTTAGGAAAACTAATTTCCTTACTCTTTATTGCAACAATTGGCGTAGCTTTTGTCGCCGGACTTGGTACTTTATCTCCTACGATTGAAGCATCTTATAGCGAGTCTTTTCGACAAGGAAAAATTGCGGATATCACTGTAAAATCCACACAAATTTCTGGATTTTCTGATAAAGAGATTGAACAAATTAGCAATATTAAAGGAGTGGAATTTACCTCTTTTATTACTTCTGTTGATCTTCCTTTAACACTTCCTGGATATGAAAAAACAATTAACACAAGAATTTATGTCCTTCCTGATGAGGAAATGAAAGTCAATCAATTAGAAATTGTTGATGGAAGTTGGCCAGATGAGCCTTTAGAAATTATGGTTGAGCGTCATAATGAAAGTTTAAGTGCTCACGAAGTGGGAGAGGTTATTTCTATTGGTTTGTCTTTAGATATCTTTGAAGAAACTTATCCGATAAATTTTAATTTGACGGTTTCGGGTATTGTCGGGAATCCTATGATTCTTTTAAAGACGGGTGAACCGATGTTAACAAATCCCAGCGAAACTCTAAACGACATTATTTATATTACAAAAAGTTCTTTTCCTTCTTTTATTTCCGCAATGTACGAAGTTATCCCTATTACCGATATTTATATTCGAGTATCAATAGCGGATAACTCTCCTCTTACTTTTAGTGACAAAGAAATTTCCTATTACACATCGGAATATCTTGACCGCGTCAATGAGGTGAAAGAAAGAATTCATGATTTAAATCTTGATGCGGAAGTTCTTACACTTGAACAAAACGCTTCTTATATGACTCTTGGTGGCTATTGCGACAAATTAGATATTATTGCCTTAATTTTCCCTGTGTTTTTCTTCCTTGTTGTTGCTCTTGTCGTCTTAACAACAATGGTAAGAACAGTAGATGAAGAACGGCCTCAAATTGCCTGCATGAAATCTTTAGGTACTTCTGATGGAAAAATTGTATGGAAATATGTTTTTATGGCCTTACTATCAACCTTAGTTGCTGCAGGCATAGGTTTGGCTGTCGGGCTTCCGGTATTACCAAGCGTTATTTATCCTGCCTTTAGTACCCTACTTTACTCTCCAAAAATGGTTTGGACGTTATCCCCTTGGGCAGGAATACTAGCGGCAATTGGCATTGTTCTTGTTGCTGTTTTAGTAACCATTTATGTTACAAAAAAGCAATTAAAAGAACGTCCTGCTAATTTGCTTTTACCAAAAGCACCAAAAGCAGGACATAAAACATGGATTGAAAAAGTTGGCTTTATTTGGAATCATCTTTCCTTTAAATATAAAAGCTGTTTGCGAAATATTTTCCGTTATAAGACACACCTTATCATGACCATAATTACTATTTCTGGTAGCACTGCCCTTATTTTTGCTGGACTTGGGCTCGTTGATGTTGCCAACGCTTTAGAAGGAGGAAATTACGCTTCTTTAAAAGATACCATGGGACCGATTGCTACTGTTGTCGTTATCTTTGCCCTGCTTTTATCAATGTTTGTGGTTTATAACTTAACAAACATGAATATTGGTGAACGACAAAGAGAACTTGCTACCTTAAAAGTTCTTGGCTATCACGATCATGAAGTAACTACATACATATATCGAGAAATCTTTATCATGGCTCTTTTAGGAATCATTTTGGGATTAGGTCTTGGATGTTTGTTGCTTTGGTTTTTAACTTACTACCTCGAATTCGGTTCCTTAGGGGATGTGCAGTGGTGGACATACATTGGTTCCATCTTGCTAGTAATTGCTTTTATCCTAGTTGTTGATTTATTGCTAACCCCAAAGATATTAAAAATAGACATGACCGGTTCTTTAAAGTCTGTTGAGTAAATTAAAAACCATATTAAAAAGGCATATAAACGAATATGCCTTAACAATATATTATGAGAAAAATCAACGCAAAATCAGCGTCAAATTAATGATTTTATAAAATCTTTAATAATTCCTCCGCAGTATAGCATTCTGCACCATAAGTACCTTTTAAATAAGAAATTCCATATTCATAGTCTTCTTTTGTGAAAGAGTCTGTGCAGTCGGTTGCTACAACAACATCATACCCAAGCATATAAGCATCGGCCGCAGTATGACGAACACACATATGAGCATGCAAGCCAGTTAGAATAACCGTGTTAATTCCTAATTCTTTTAATAACAAATCTAAGTCTGTATGGAAGAATCCGGAATAGCGGCGTTTGGGAACAATATAATCTCCCTCTTTTGGCCCAAGTTCAGGAATGACTTCTGCACCTTTTGTACCCACAATCGCATGGTCGCCCCAAAGCTTTAGTTCATGATCAATGCCTTTAAGATGAGCATCATTACAAAAAATAACAGGGACTCCCTTTTCTCTTGCTCCCTCTAATAATTTTTTTACATGAGGAACAATGGCTAACCCACGATCACACTTTAAAGCGCCCGTGACAAAATCGTTTAGCATGTCTACTACAAGAATGGCAACTTTTCCTTTATTCATATTATTTACCTCTTTAATCTAAAAATAAGTTATCCGCTAATGAAAATACTACTCTTTTTTTATAATAACTTTAATTATTTTTTCCATTACTTTTAAAACGTCATCGTATTTTACTTTATCAAAAATTTCCAAAACCAACTGATCAAGAACATTATTAGAAAATGTTAAATCATCATCATATGGATAAGCAAAAGGATTAATAAGAACAACCGTATCTAAAGAGAAGTGATTTTCTCTTTCATTAATTTGTACAGAGTAATTTTTGTGACCAAAGAAAATAAAACGATCCGCAATTTTTTTAATTTCAGCACATTCTTTCTCGTTTAAATAACTGACTAATACCTGAAAATTAATAATCTCTTTATGAGACATTAAGTCGTAATGGGCAGAAAGATATATACCCACAATGTCTTTATAAAAAAGACTTACTAAAGAAGGGTGAACATATGGGTCTTCTTCATTGACTTCTGCATCTGTGGTGCACCAGTCCACATGACCCCCTTCAAAGATACCCGCACAAAATGGTTTATCTCCTTTCGGACCTACAAGTTTTATAAATGCATCATGCATCGCTTCATCAAAGGCAACATATTTCGACATAAAAAACCTCCTTTGTAAACATTGTAAAAAAATCAACTTATCGCAATTTCTTTTCGAATAGAAAAGTTTATAGGATGATTTTTCTCCTTTATGAATATGTTTTAAGATATCTTTATGCACTTTCAGATCTTTATATCCTCACAAAAAGACAAAAAATTGATTTATAAAATCGTCCCTAAAGATGAGGAAGCAAGTGAAACTTTAAAAAGCGAGAATCCTTTGTGTTTTGAATATGAAGATGATGTTTCTCATGTTCCCTCTTCTTTAGCAATTCTTCCTGCGATCGGACTATTCTTACCCGTTATTTTAACTTTTGATGGGGTGCTTGAAGTAGAGTCCATTGATGAGAGTTTTATAAATGCTATAAACAAAATCCGTGAAGGTTTTAAAGCGACTCATAAAGATTTTTCTTTTGGTGGAAAAATCATATATTCTTCGCTTGTTAAAAATTCTTATCCAACATCAAAAGATGCTCTTCTTTTTTCTAATGGTGTTGATGCGATGGCAACATTACTAAATCATCATCAAGAAATTTCTGATTGTATTACGATTTGGGGAAGCGATATTCCTTTTGATGAAGAGGTTGGATGGTCTCATTTTTATAAAGAGACGAAAAGAAACTGCATTCTTCTAAAGAAAAGAAGTCTTATCATCAAAACGAACTTTAGAAAAATTTTAAATGTTTCTTATTTAAATAAGAGAATTCGCGACAAAAAAGCAGAATGGTGGCACGACTTTGAACATGGACCTGTCTTGATTTTAAGTGTAGTGCCCTATAGTTATTTACACGGTTATAGCAACCTTTATATTGCCGCTAGTTTTACCCCTAAATTTGATCTCCTTTGTGCGTCACATCCTAAAATTGATGAAGCCTTTACCTATGGAGAAACAAAGACTATTCATGATGGTTTTTCCTTTACGCGCGTTGACAAACTTCGCTTTATTAAAGAATTCACAGAAAAAGAAAATCTTGTATTGCCCCTTCATGTTTGCTGGGTGACAACGGCAGGAGAAAACTGCCTTTCCTGCGAAAAATGTATACGTACTTATTTAAGTGCTTTAGCAGCCTCTATTCCCTTAGAAAATATAGGAATGAAAAAGATTCCTACAATACGAATTAAGAAAATATTTGGAACTTCCGTTGTAACAAAAAACTTAGAAGCACATATTGATTCTATTCAATCCGCGATTCAAAAAGATAAAAGCCTTTTAAAAGAACCTGCACTTCGATGGATTGCCTCCATCAATTTGAAGAAAAGAGAAGGAAAATATTTATCCCCTTTTTGGAGTTTCCCGTTACGAATCAAACGTTTTGTGAAACGAGTCATTCTTAATTTTCCTATAAGAAAACGGAACAGTAAGTGAATTTGACTCATAATTATTGTTAAACATTTTTAAAGGATATCTTTTTAATCGCATCAATATTCCGTTCCTTTTGATAAGAGGAAATCTTGCCTTCTAAATTGAAAACATTTTTTAGCTTCTCATATATCTAGCGCGCATATCCATTCTTTTTGAATAAAAAAGGTTTGAACACTCTGTTCAAACCTATATTTGTTCTGTGGTGCCGGCTGAGGGAATCGGACCCCCGACCTACCGCTTACAAGGCGGTTGCTCTACCGCTAAGCTAAGCCGGCACATTGCTACTGGTGGGTGTTGTAGGTCTCGAACCTACGGCCTCTTCCGTGTGAAGGAAGCGCTCTACCCCTGAGCTAAACACCCGAAACGAAGAGGACCCCCAAACTGGGGGCCCGATAAACTTCATCTGGTGGGCCTTAATGGGCTTGAACCATCGACCTTGCGCTTATCAAGCGCACGCTCTAACCAGCTGAGCTAAAGGCCCATATCGTTCACTCCACTTTGGAGTGCTCGAGCATCCTACAACTGATGAACGAAAAACTCAATAACGAGTTTACATAGAAATGCTAGAAAATTGTAATTTTTCTATTTTTTTCCACTTTTTGGTAAGAATTTGCACTTTCTTTGTCGCTTCTTCCTTAGATAGATTTCCTTTTAAGACATGATGGATAATATCAGCAATCTCTTTTGCGTCTTCTTCTTTGCATCCTCGAGTGGTTACGGCAGCAAAACCAATACGTAACCCAGAGGTATCTTTTGGTTTTAAAGTATCTCCATGAATCATATTTTTATTCGTGGTGATTCCTATTTCCTCTAATTTCACTTGTGCTTCTCTTCCATTAATTCCGTAACTATTTAAAACATTAAGGAGGAATAAATGCGTTTCTGTTCCAGATACTTCCGCTCCAAGTTCAGCAAAACGCAAGGCACAAGCTTTTGTATTTAATAAGACATCCTTCATATAAGAAATAAAATCAGGATGCAAAGCTTCCCCAAAGGCCACAGCTTTTCCTGCAATAACATGTTCGAGTGGACCCCCTTGAGCGTAAGGAAACACTGCAGAATTGAGGTCTTTTTTCCGATTTTCATCGCGAGATAAAATTAAACCACCTCTTGGTCCTCTTAATGTTTTATGTGTTGTAGAGGTTACAGCATCCGCATATAAGCACGGATTTTCACATAGTCCTGCAGCAACAATGCCAGCAATATGCGCCATATCCACCATAAAAAGGCAATGAGCATTACTCTCCTTGTTATATTGATCAATAATCTTTCGTATCGTTGAAAAGGATATTTCATAAGGATAGGCACTAAATCCCGCTAACAAAAGATCAGGCTTTTCTTCCCAAAGACGCGTTTTAATAATGGAATAATCCAATTTCCCATCCTCTCCAAGAGGATAAAAAGACACTTGATAAAGATCACTTGAAAAACTAACAGGAGACCCATGAGTTAAATGGCCACCATCATTTAAAGTAAGAGATAAAATTTTAGGATGTGCAATCCCCTTTAACAAAGCATGATAACAAGCAAAATTAGCTTGAGATCCAGAATGAGGTTGTACATTGGCATAGGGCACGCCAAAAAGTTTTTTCGCGCGTTCAATTGCAAGGTTTTCTACCGCATCTACATTCTCACATCCTCCATAATAGCGATGTCCTGGATAGCCTTCTGCGTATTTACAAGTAAAAATAGAGCCTTGAGCTTCACGTACAGAAATAGATGGATAATTTTCACTCGCAATTAGTTCAACGCCATCATTTTGTCTTGCTAATTCTTGCTCAAAATAAAAGGAAATTTCTTTATCTAACATGGTCTAAAACCTCCTTGCTAAGTATATAGCAAAAGGATTCATGAGGAGATAAATGCGATGAATTTGTTGATATTTTAATGTTCTTTTTTTATAAATAATTATTCGGTAGAAAACAATAAAAAACTAAGCCATTTGAAAGAATTCGGCGTATTAACAAGGATACCGAAATATATTTAAGTTCTTCATCTATCAACCTATCTTTTAACACGTTACCAAATATTGATATTTCCAAACATCTTTAAAAAGGAAAATTAGTTTCCTAAAAAATGAGATGATGAATAAAAGTTTACCATTGTTTTTTCAAAATAAAAAACCACCCATAATGAGTGGTCTTTTTCTTTTGGAAATGTTGATTAACGTTTGCTGAATTGAGGAGCACGACGTGCGGCTTTTAAACCGTACTTCTTTCTTTCCTTAACACGAGCATCTCTTGTAAGCATGCCGGCAACTTTTAACGCTTTACGATCTTCGTTAGCTTCTAAAAGCGCACGAGCAATCCCAAGACGAACCGCTTCTGCTTGACCAGTGAAACCTCCGCCTTGAACTTCTGCTTCAACATCGTACTTGTTTTCTACACCAAGAACTGTGAGAGGTTGCTTTAAGTTTTGAACTAAGGTCTCATAAGGCATGTATTTATTAACATCCTTCCCATTGACCTCAATCTTTCCAGAACCAATGGTGAGATAAACACGAGCAATCGCCTTTTTACGACGACCAGTTCCGTAATATTTATTCACGTTTGCCATAATCTAACCTCTCCTTACTTGCTAAGATCAAGAACAACTGGTTTTTGCGCCGCTTGCTCATGATCACTACCTGCATAGACATGGAGTTTCTTTAACATTTTACGGCCAAGAGGACCTTTTGGAAGCATTCCCCAGACCGCACGTTCAATCAACTCAACAGGATATTCACGAAGCATGGTTCCGCTACTACGGGTACGAAGACCGCCGTTATAACCAGAGACGTTGTAGTAATTCTTCTTGTGTTCAGCATCACCAGTGAGTTTGACTTTCGATGCATTAATCACAATGACGTAGTCCCCAAGATCTTGATTTGGGGTATAAATTGGCTTCGTCTTGCCCATAAGAATTTGTGCGATTTTGCTAGCAAGACGCCCAAGGGGGATGCCTGTAGCATCCACGAGGTACCAGGCGCGGGTAATTTCCGCTGGCTTGGCCATGGTTGTTTGTTCCATTGCTAATTTCCTTTCCTGAGTCACTCAATCGGACTTCTTTTTGAATTAAACTTTACCGGGGTTTACTTCTTCAAAGTAGTGCCGGGCGCTATTATCGTTTTATCAAGCGCGGTTTTCAACCGATTCTTTCAACTTCTCTCAAGCGTTTCTTCGTTCTCTTATTCTTTTTGTGTTTTCCCTAATTTTTTTGTTCATTATTTAAAGAAATAAAAAGAAATACGAAGGAAATTCGATGATACAAATAAGGCTATTTTCTTAGATAGCTTAAGTTTGAAAACACTCTATAACGAAAATAAAAATAACATGAAAAACGATGATCAAGTTAACCCTTTTTATCAAAATAGTTTTCCTTAGATAAGTTATTTTTATTGTGAATGATTATCGTTTATTCACTTTCTTAGATAACCATACAAAAACTTACAAGTTATCTACATTGTGATACACATTTTGTACGTCTTCATTTTCGTTAAGTTCTTGAAGCATCAAGGAGAATTTCTTCTTATCTTCATCGTTTAATGAGACATAATCATTAGGAACAAAAGTGACTTCTGCGCTTTCAAAGTCGGTAATCCCAAGTTCTTTCAAGGCGTCTTTCGCCTTTTCTAAATCATTAGGAGCAGCTTTTACTTCAATAATCCCATCTTCGTAATCGCAAGATTGGATATCCACATCCGCCATAATGAGGGCTTCTTCAATTTTCTCAATATCTTCTTCTTTCCCAACAAAATCTAAAACGGAAAGAAGAGTGAAATTATAAGATACAGTGCCCATTTTTCCGCCTTTGCGGGTAACGATTGTTCTTACGCTAGTTAAAGCACGATTCACATTATCGCTTAAAGTATCAACGATAAGGTAGCTACCACCAGCGCATAAAAATTCATATCGTCCTTCAATATAAGCCTCCGCAGAGCCGCCCTTTGCTTTTTCAATAGCGCGGTCAATAACGTCTCTTGGACAAGTTTTACGGTATTTTTCAATCGCACTTCTTAAGGCAAGATTGCTATCAGGATCAGGAATTCCTGATTTTGCTGCCGCATAAATTTCTTTACTAGCGCGCATATAAATTGCGCTTTTTGCTTTCGCTGTGGCCGCCATCGCTGCGGCACGAACTTCAAAATGTCTACCCATAATATTCCTCGATTTCGTATGGATTATAGCGCCCCAATCGGCAGAGGAGAAAGATTAAGCGTATGAACAAGAGAAATTTTGCTCTTCTTTGCAATCTCTTCCATCCGTTCAAAAGGACCGTAATATAAATCGTGAGGCATATGGGCATCAGGACCGATGAATGCCTTTAAGCCCATTTCTCCTGCCATCTTCCAAAAAGAGAAACAGGGATATTCCACTTTAGATAAATCTTTATCTGGTCTCCAACCACCTAAACGAGAACGGCCCATGTTAATTTCTATGGGAATGTTTTTCTCTTTTACTTTATTAAGGATAATTTTTGAAGCCTCTTCCACGCGGGGAGAAAAAACTTTTTCCCAGGTCATAAAGTAGTCAGGATGGGCAAAATAACGAAAATATCCTGTATCAAGGGCCTCAAGTACAGCTTCTACATATTTTTTTGTTGCTATTTCTGGATCAAGAGATCCGTAGTAACAAAAATGATTGTCCTTTAAAAAGGCGTGTTGTCCTAAAACTAAATAATCAAATCCATACTTTTTATATAAAGAGGCATAATAATCTTTAAATTCAGGCAAGTACTCTGCTTCAAAGGCAAGATAAATATCAATTTGATTTTTATATTTTTCCTTTAAAGAATGTATGGAAGAAATATATTCATCAATTTCAGAAAAGTCCCCTCGTCCCCCGGGCTGAGAAATGCCTGGAAACATCGCATGGTCAGAAAAACCTAAAATTTTATAGCCATGTTCAATGGCTGCTAGAACATACTCTTCATCTTCACCAAAAGCATGCCCACAACGCTTGGTATGAGTATGATAACAACTAGAAATAGGAAGTTTACTCATAAAGAACATCCTCCAAGGTTAATCCTTTTGCTTCCGCAACCATTTTAATCGTTCTTCTAGGAGAAGGGTGAATTAATAAATCTTCTAACCAAGAAAGACTCTTTCTTTGATAAGCAACTTCTATTGCCGCGCCCACCATCATCCGCACTTGTCGCCGCATAAACCCGTTGCCTTCAAATTTTGAAACACAAATATCCTTATCCCAATAAGATTGGGAAATTAAAATATCCCTGCAAAAGTCGTCTATATCTTCTTCTTTTGAAGTAAAATTTTGAAAATTATGCTTTCCTAAAAAGTAAGACAAGGCTTGTTGATATAAGGAATAATCAAAGTTTTCTTTTTTTATAAAAGCAACATCTACAAGAAAAGGATTTTTCTCAGAAAAAGAAAAACGATACGCATAAACCTTACGAACAGAAGAATGCCTTGCATCAAAAGAGTCAGGAACCTCTTTTAAGGAAGAAATAACAATATCCTGAGGAAGAAGTTTATTCCATGAAGCACGAAAATCCTCTAAATCTACAGCATGATGAATTGTAAAACTAATTGCTTGTTTTCGAGCATGAACACCTTTATCCGTTCTTCCTGCTCCTTTTAAAATAAAACCATCTGGTAATAAAACTTTTAATGTTTCTTCTAAAACTCCTTGGATGGTAACTTGACCAGTCTTTTGCTTTTGAAAACCACTATAGTTTGTCCCTAGATAGGCAAGATAAGCAAAAAGCTTCATCGCACTTCCACTCCAAACCAAGTAAGAAAAGGATCAAAGTTCATCGAAGAAGCGGTTATACATAATGCACAAAAAAGAGCGCAAAGAAGAAGAGCAAGAGCATCTCCCCAATGAAAGGTTAATTTACGATATGAAGTTCTTTTTTCACGAGGATCATATCCTCTTGCTTCCATAGCATCGGCAAGTTCATCACTTCGAATTAAAGAAGAAACAACAAGCGGTACAACAAGAGAAATCAAGGCCCGGGCGCGGACAGAAAGTTTTCCGCGTTTAAAATCAACTCCACGCGAAGATTGTGCCTTCATAATTCTTCCTACGTCCTCAAGAATGGTTGGAATAAATCTTAAGGCAAGAGATAAAATCATTGACCATGCAGCAGTATTTACTCCTAATAAACGAATCGGAGTTAAATACCATTCAAATCCTGCCGTTAATTCTAAGGGTTTTGTTGAGGCTGTTAAAATTAAAGATAGGGCGACCATTAACATTAACCGAATAAATATCTTTAAAGCGTCCAAAATCGATGCCCAATAAATCGGATAAGAACCAAGAAAAAAGGCGACCCAATCCGTATGTGTGGTACGCGGAGTTATTGCATAAATAAGCAAAAGAAAAAGAAGCATAAACCACAAAGACTTTAAAGACTTTAATAAAGATAAAAATGACATGTGGCTCATGGCAAATAAAAGTAAAACTAAGAAAAGAGAAATTCCTGTCATTAAGAAGGTTGTTGCGTAGTTTGCGTATCCTAAGAAAACGGAAACCACAAGTAAAACTAAGCAAAATAGTTTTGTCCTTGGATCTAAAGCGTGAATAAAGGAACGATAAGGAACATATCGCCCCATAGTTAATGAACTCATGGGTGCATCCTCCTATAAGTGGCGGCAATTGCTTTTGCTAAAGTTTTTACATCACGAACTCCTTCTAACGAAAGAGAAAAGCCATTCTCAATAAGACTTTTAGCAAAACGGACAACATTAGGAGTATCTAAGGAATATTGTTCCAAATCCATTGTGAATAAAGTAGAAGGAGAACAAACTTGAACGACCTTTCCTTCTTCCATAACCACAACCGTGTCCGCATGACGGAGAACTAAATCCATATCGTGAGTAACAAGAATCAGTGTTGTCCCTTCTTTTTTAATTTCTTCAAAAAGAGACATTGTTTCTTCAGCAGAAGCAGGATCAAGCCCAGAAGTTGGTTCATCAAGAACAAGAATGGATGGTTTTGTCGCTAAAATCCCTGCAATAGCCACCTTTCTTTTCTCTCCGCCGGATAATTGGAAGGGGCTTCTTTTGTCAAAAGATTCATCAAGCCCAACCCGTCTTAAAGCTTGGTGAGCATCTTCGAAAGCTTCCTCTTTTTTCTTGCCAAAATTACGAGGACCAAAAGCAACATCTTTTTCAACGCTATCCTCAAATAGTTGATATTCCGGAAATTGAAAAACCATTCCTACTTTCTTTCGTAAATGAAAAATGTCCTTGCTTCGTTCTTTTTTAAGGGAAGAATTGACAAAATCATCAATCACAACTTTTCCAGAGGAAGGATTTAACAAAGCGTTCATTTGTTGAATTAACGTACTTTTCCCTGAGCCGGTGCGTCCTACAATCGCCGTAGTTTTCCCTTGTTCAATCTTTAAAGAAACATTATTTAAAGCATCATGAGAAAAAGGAGATTTTGGGTTATAAGTATAACTAACGGAGAAAAATTCTATTGGCATAAGATCTCCTTCAGTTTTTCTAAATCAAAGGTGGAGGGAATTTCCATCCCTTCTTTGCGAAGCTCTTTTTCTAGTTCAAAAGCAAAAGGAGCATCTAAATTTGCTTCTTTTAATGCTTCCTCATGAGTAAAAACTTCTAATGGTGTTCCTTGAAGAATAATTTTTCCTTTAGCCATAACAAGCACTTGATCTGCCAGAAGAGATTCTTCAACATCATGAGTAATCGATAAAACCGTTAAAGAAGGATTCTCTTTTTTCATTTCTTGAACATAAGAAAGAACTTCTTTTTTTCCTTTGGGATCAAGCATAGATGTCGCTTCATCAAGGATAAGCAAAGATGGGGATAAAGCAAAAACGCCTGCTAAAGCAACACGTTGCTTTTGTCCTCCTGATAAATTTTCTGGTGCTTGATCTAAATATTTTTCCATGCCCATAGAGGTTGCCGCATGTACAATAATTTCTTCCATTAACGAAGGATCAATCGCGCGATTTTCTAAACCAAAGGCAATATCATCGCGAACAGAAGCGCCTACAAATTGATTGTCTGGGTTTTGAAAAACCAAACCAATAAGTCGATGAATTTGTGCTTGGTGTTCTTTATCGTATTTCATATCAAAAATACGAATCTCTGTGTCATAACTTGTCTCTTGATATAGACCGGCAATGATTTTTGCTAATGTGCTTTTCCCAGAACCATTATGTCCAATTAAAGTAACATAACTTCCCTTTTTAATAGAAAAACTCACATCCTCTAAAATGCGTGGTCCATTTTCATGGTAAGAAAAAGTTAAATGCGAAACTTCGATGGCAAATTCACTCATGAATAAATAATCTCCGGTACTCTTCCCTTATATTCACGAATAGTGACTCCTGCTAATTCTAAGAGCTTTCTTGAAGCCTTATAAATAGTGTCGTCACCATGTTTATTCGATAAATAAACAACTTCTCTAATTCCCACTTGAATAATCGCTTTGGCACATTCATTACAAGGGAATAAGGTTACGTATAAAGAACAACCATTTAGTGCAGAACCATTTCTTGTATTCAAAATTGCATTAAATTCGGCATGGCAAACATAAAGATATTTGCTTTCTAATCCTTCTCCATGCCCCCAAGGCAATACCTCATCATCAATATGTCGAGGCATTCCGTTATAGCCAATAGAGACCACTTTATGGTTCTCATCAACAATACACGACCCAACTTGCGTAGAGGGATCTTTGCTTCGCATTGCGCTTAGTGCAGCAATACCCATAAAGTACTCATCCCAATTTAAATTATCTTTTCGCATTTCTTCCTTCATAACGGCACCCATAATACAAGATAATTATGAAAGCACATAAAGAAAAATGCCCCTTTAGGGGCAGAAATCTAAAAGAAGAAAGAAATTAACGTGTTTTATCCATCTCGGTGATGGCATTTTCCATAGCCTCACGTTCTTGATGATCCCCAGAAGCCAAGGCGTATTCCAAATCCAAAGCATAATCCTCTTCGGTACGCTTCATAAAATTAACGAAATTTTTCTCGTCCATGAAATAGCCCTCGCTTTCCTTTCTAAGTATGAAAGAAAAACCATATACGACAAGGGATGGGGATAGGACACTGTAAGAAAAAACTTTAAAAAAATTCGTTGTCTTTTTCCTTAAAATTTATTAACAAAAAAGAGGCTTAAACAAGCCTCATGAACAAACAAATTAAAAGCGAGACAAAATTACAAGTTTGTAACCTTTGCCATAAATACTATCAATCCTAAGTCCTCTCAAGATTGCTAACTTCTTTCTTAAAGCAGCAACATGAACATCAACAGTTCTCGTTTGCCAATTCATAGAAGGATCATCCCAAACTACATGAAGCAATTCGTCTCTTAAAACAATCTTTCCTTTCGCGTCAGATAGCATTTCAAATATTTTCCATTCAATAGGAGTTAAATGAATAACAACGTCGCGTTCAATATCCTTAAGAATTCGATGATCCTGATCTATCTCAATATAAGAACCATCCCCCCTTTGGAAGGTTACGACGGAACCGGTTTTCGTAAGATCAGACATAAATTCTCCTTTCAAGCCCATAGCACTATAGCGAATAAAATTAGAAAGGAAAGAAAAACTTATTGTTTTATAAAGTATGTAAAGATTGTAAATAGTATTTCGTTCCCTTTCATTAAAAAAATTTTCCCATAATTAAGTGAAAACATACTGATTATGAAAGAAAGCGTTGTCATCCTAATAAAATAAGAAGAATGCTTTCCCACTTGGACCTTCTCATTACAAATTTTAAGTTTATTTTTCATAAAAAATTTAAATCAAAACACATAGAAAATAATTAATTGAACTCATTTTTATTTAGTTCTTGCTAAATTACATAGGGGTCTAGAAAACACTTCACCAAGTGCATTCTTAGAAGTTCATAGTTGCTTCTAAAAATATTTGTAAAAGCGAAAATAATTCGTCTTTAAAAAATATTTCCCAATAAGAAGCGCCAAAATAAGTAGGTGAAATAAAAAGAAAAAATTGTCTTTAAGAAATTACAAAATCTCTGCAAAACCCCAATATTACGTTCAACCTTTGTTATTAAACGATGATTTAAACGGAAAAATTAAGAAAATCTAAATTTCTTTTTTAAAAAACATGTTATCAACAACGTTTATAAAGAGAATTGTCAAAAACATCATAAGAAGAAAATTAATAGGAGAACCTATAAGCTGCATTAAATAATAAGTGGAGAATAAAACAGGGTTCCCGTTATTTCCTATTGTCGAGTAATAAGCAAAGAAGGCAAGCGACTTCCCGATATCCATAAGCACAACCTGGGAAATAATCGACACCCATGCAATAACAAGAATAGGATTATCATTTTTATGAATCTCGTTTTTCACTTGCGCCTTTTTATAAACAAAAAGAAAAGCACCACAATCAAAAATAAAGGTAATAACTAATCCAATTGGAGCTAGAATGCTCATCATATCTCCCAGAGGAGATAAGGCATTTGCCCCATAAAAAACACCAATTTGTACGGCAAATAAAACAATTAGGATAAAAAGAAAACCCCATATTTGATTTTTGAAAAAGGAGAAACGTTTCATCCCTCGATAAAGAAAATAAGGGGAAAAACCTAAAAGGAAATAAATAAATGAAAGATAAAAGTTATAGTCCCCTCCCGATGGAAAAATAAAGGCAGGAATTAAATCCGTGAAGACTCCTATAAACCCTCCGGATAGAGGTCCAAGAAACAATGAAGAAAAGACTACTAAAGCAGGGGTTGGGCTAAAACGTAAAAAGGGAAAAACATTCATAGGAACCGCTTTTGCTAAACACGTAAAAATTACTCCTAAAGCGGTAAAGATCGCGGTAAAACAAATTTTCCGAACAGGTGACATTTTATAAAACATCTTTTCTTCCCCTTTCTGCCATATATAAGGCAAAGGCAAGAGAGCCAGTAACAAGAATATAATGCTCTGGATACTCTTTCTTCAACTGTTCTATAGCGGCAAAAGGATCACGAATAAAAGGGTAATCCAAAAAAGAATAATCATCTTTCATTCTTGCCCGTGAATGAGGGAAGGTTGTTAGATAAATTGCAGTTGAAATCTTTTTTAAAAGCGCTAACTCTTGCTGATACTCTTTATCTTTAAAGGAGGCAAATAAAGTGACAAGCTTTGTATTGTCTAAAAAATACTCAAGAGACTTTACAAGTGATTTTGTCGCCTCTGGATTGTGCGCACCATCAAAAATGACATGATCTTGTATTTCAAAACGAGCAGGAAGAGGAGGAACTTTTAATCCATGTTTCAAAGCTTTAAATGAACAGGGAAATTGGGAAGATAAAATACGAGTTGCTTTTATCGCTAATGCCGCATCCAAAGCTAAACTATAAGCAGGAGAAGAAAGTTCGATTCTTTCATTCTCTTTATAAAGAAAAGATGAGGTTCTACCAGAAATTAAAAAATCGGAAGGAATAGGGGCGTTATAAAGAGATATTAATAAATCGTCTGCCCTCTTTTTAATCACTTCGTAGGCTTTGCTATCCATAGAACCAATCAAGGCAGGAACATTCTTCCGAAATATTCCTGCTTTGGCCTCTGCAATTTTGTCAGTCGTGTTACCTAAAAAAGCTTTATGTTCTAAAGAAACGGAAGTGATAATCGATAGAATTGGAGAGGAGCCATGAATATTTGTAGCATCCATCTCTCCTCCCATCCCACATTCAATAACCGCAATATCTGGATGAATTTCGTTAAAATACTCCATCATAATTGCGGTAGTAATTTCAAAAGAAGATAAATTATATTTTTTAAATAAAGGGAGATATTTTTCAAATATTCTTGTAAAAGTCTCTTCTTTTATTGGTTTTCCCTTATAAAGAATTCCTTCTTTTGGGGTATGTAACCAAGGGGATAAAAACGAACCAACATTGTACTTTGCTTCATGATAGATTGAACTTATATAACGTGCGGTGGAGCCTTTTCCATTAGATCCTGCAATTAAAATATAAGGATAGTTAGGCTTTAATTTTGCTTCTTTTAAAAAAGCATCGTATCCCTTTCTTTCATAACGAACCATCGTAAAATCTTTGCTTTTTAAAAAAGCAAGAGAATCTTTAAATGTCATTAATAATCACCGGAACGATGGCCAGATCGTTCCATTTCCCTTTCTAAATCTCGTTTCTTAATTGTTTCGCGGCGGTCATACGCTTTTTTTCCTTTTGCTAATGCAATTTCGCATTTTGCCAAACCACGATTCAAAAAAAGTTTTGTAGGAACGCAGGTGTATCCTCCTTGTTTTAAAGATGCTTCCAGTTTACGAATCTCTTTTTTCGTTAAAAGAAGTTTACGGTCGCGAAGATGATCAACATTGAATAAGTTCCCTTCTTTATAAGGCGCAATGTGCATATTAGCGATAAAGGCTTCGCCACCTTTCACATAAATATAAGCATCACTTATCGAAGCATCTCTTTTCCTTAAACTTTTAATTTCTGTTCCTGTAAGAACTAAGCCCGCGACAAGAAAATCCGAAAGAAAATACTCATAGTGAGCACGACGGTTTTCTAATAACAATCCACTTTCTTTCTTTTTTCCCATAGGGCAGATTATACGCAAGAGAAAGTTAAAGAAGCATATTTCTTTGTATTCAATTGTTTTATTCCGTTCACTTTTACTTCATAAGAAAGAGAAACACCCGAGTTTAAAAAAGGTTTATCTTCAACAAAAGAAGATTTGTATTTCTCCATAGAAAAAACATTTTTTCCTGTCTCGGGAATAAACAAATCTCGATTATCTGCATAATGCAATTCATGAATTTGTGGATACTCAAGATTATCCAAATCATTTTTGTTGTCAGCTTCAATAAGTTTTAAAAAAGAAAAAACGTCTTCTTTGCTTGAGGTAGGATTATTGTCCGCACCTAAAGTATAAAAGCCATTCTCTAAAGAAAAATCTTCTTTTGTTAAGTTTTTGACATACTCTCCTTTAACGAGTAAGTTTCCATTTCTTCTTGCTTTTGTAATTCTTGCATCAACATGAATGACACGAATCCCCGGCAAGGAATAAAAGTAAGGGTATTCTCCTAAATAACGTTCATTCGCATCCCATTGATTCAGATGATTCGTATCCATAAATTCAAAAAGAATGCCTTCTACATAAGGAGAGAGTTCACTTTCCTTTGGCAAAAGAAAAACACTTTCACCTTCTTCTAACTCAATGGTGAAAGAATCAAGAGAAGAATCATAAACATAGTATGGATTTTTCCACCCTAAAGCATATTTCGTCCATGCATTATGGTCACCAAGACCAAGATCCATCATATCTAACCCACCAAGAGGCATACGGTACTTCTCTTTCTCTTTATAAACATCGTTATTCATCGCGGTGTTATATAAATCGGGCAGCCCGAATAAATGGCCTGTTTCATGGATTAAAGTGTGGGCGTCTCCTCCTTTTTGATTTAAAAAGGAATAGGAACACCAAATAAAACTTTTGCCAACAGGATTATTTGTATTCTTTTCCGCATTATAGTCTAAAAACGTATATGCCCAAAAATCGCTATATTCTTCTTCATTTAATCCTAATACGTGATAGTCATATTGTTCATAAGGTGGCGCACTATAAATAAGATAAACTGCGTCAATAAAACCATCATTATCTTGGTCAAAGGAAGAATAGTCATAAGAAGAACGATAAGAAGAAACAACCCTTCGCAAGAGAGAGACACTCTTTCTAGAACGGGCAGTATTCCCCTTCATAAACTCTACACTTGATAAATTCACTTCATATTTCGGGGCAATCTCAAAATGCAAATCAAGTTTGGAAAAAGAGGATTGATCATAATAATCATGAACAGAATAAAAATAATCACTTGGCCCGTTAAAAGTATTCTCTAAAACCTCTTCATAATTTGATGGAAATTTAAAATCAAGAAATTCAACAGGAACAACCAAAATATTACTTTTTCCAAGGGAAGATATTGTTGGCGTATACTCCCCTTCATCTTGTTTCCCTAGATCGCTAAATAAAAAAGAAGCATCCGGCATTCTTTCTAGTTCTATGGTTTTTTCTTGATATCCACTTTGCCAATTTTCAAAAGAATATGATTGACAGGAAGTAAGAGAAAATAAGCTTAGAAACAAAAAGAACTTAAAGAAGCCACTTTTCTTCATGTCTGCATTATAAAGGCTTCTAAAGAACGTAGAAATATAGACTAATAAACATTAATAATGTTCCTAAAAGAACAAATAAATGCCAAATAGTGTGAAACCATTTACTCTTTTTCCCACCAAGACCATACAAAACTGCACCGATGGTATAAGCCACACCTCCCATTAAAAGAAGGAATGTTGCTGGATACCAACCAATAGAAACAATTAAAGGATAAAAGGAAATAACCGCTACCCAGCCCATCAATAGATAGTCCACCATGCAAAGTTTTCCAAATTTATGGATATCTAATGAATTAAATATAGCCCCAACAATACCTAAAAAAGTAACAATTCCCCATATGGACCACCCCCATTCAGGAAAAGATGGACGCATTCCTGATAAGCAATATGGTGTATAGGTTCCCCATATAAGAAGAAACACCATATTATGGTCTAAAACACGAAATACTTTCTTTGCTCGAGATTCTGGTAAACCATGATATAAGGCAGAACCTAAATACAAAATAAAAATAGAAAGAATAAAAATAGACGCGGTAACGATGTTCCAAATATCCCCTTCAATTGCGGTCTTATAAATTAAAAATGGCCCTCCGATTAAGGCAAAAAGTACCCCTAGCGCGTGAGTTAGGCAGTTCATTCTTTCTTGTTTTCTTGTATAGGATGGAAGTTCAATATCGTCAATGCACATAACTCAATTCTAGCAGTATTCGTTTTCTTTGCAAGGCTATCTTGTTTTAGTTACTAGATAATAGAAAGTGAGTAATGTTTCCACATTAAAAAAGAAAGGAATACACTATGTTTTATGATTACTTTATTAAGAAAAATCTTTATTAAGAATTATGAAAATATCGATGCGCCAAAAGTGAGAGAAGCACATGGAACATTAGCTTCTGCTTTAGGAATTACGATTAACTTGATTCTTATTCTTTTAAAAATTACTGCAGCTATTCTTGTATTTTCTCAAAGTGGAGTATTAAGTGCGGCGCTTCTTGCCGATGCTTTAAACAATGTTTCCGATGTTGCCACTTCTTTTGTTTCCTTATTTGCCTTTAAAATTGCCGGAAAACCTGCTGACAAAGATCATCCTTACGGCCATGAACGGGTGGAATATATTGCCGGCTTAATTATTTCCACGATTGTTTTAATGCTTGGAGCAACCTTGCTTCAAGAATCCATTACAAAAGTAATTGACGGTACTTTGGTCGATTATGATTTGTTTACTTTAATTGTTCTTGGGATATCCATTCTTTTAAAAATTGGTCAGGGATTTCTTTATCGTGGTTTTGGAAAAGTCATTCATTCTGAATCATTAAAGGCGTCCGCTTTAGATTCTTGGAGTGACTCCCTATCCACCTTATTAATCTTAATTTCAGGAATTCTTGCTTATACCCTTAAATGGAACTTCCTTGATGGATATATGGGTATTGTTGCATCCTTATTCCTAATTCTTTCTGGCATAAAAATGTTAAAAGATACGGCCTCTCCTTTAATTGGTAATCCGATGAAAAAAGAAGTCGTTGACGAGATTCTTCAGGAAGTAAAAAAGAATCCAAAAATCCTTGGTATTCATGACCTACTTCTTCATGATTATGGTCCTACAAAACAATTTGTTTCCTTTCACGCGGAAATTGATTCAAAAATGGATTTTCTTGATGCTCACGAAATGATTGATGACTTAGAAGAAAAATTAAATAAAAAGTACAATCTCAATGTTTCCATTCATATGGATCCGATTTTAATAGGCGATAAAGAAACAGAAGAAATTAAAAATGAAGTCCTTAATATCCTTGCAAAACTTGATTCTTCTTTAAGAATTCACGATTTTCGTATTGTTTCTTCTAAAGGACACGTGAATGTTTTATTCGATATTGTTCTTCCTTATGAATGTAAACTATCTCAACAAGAAATTTTATCTTTATTCAATAGTGCTTTCGCCAATAGAGAGAAACGTTATTTCTTTAAAATAACTTTTGACACTCCTTATATTGAGGAAGATTAATTCGTTAAATTAACATTAAAAGTACTCTTTAATTTAATGTTAAAAAAGAGATGAATTTTATAAGCATTGAGAAGCTGACCCTTTTTAGCATTAGTCCCAAACACCTCAAGGACTGAACCGGAAGAAAGGACAGTTAGTGACTGACCCTTTTTAGCATTAGTCCCAAACCTCACCATTAGGGATATATGGGAAACTAGGGTTAGTGACTGACCCTTTTTAGCATTAGTCCC
>CASEFL010000011.1 GCA_949287245.1 uncultured Bacillota bacterium | reverse complement strand
ACTAAAAATAAGAAAATTCAATGTCTTCATAGAAACGCTTAAAAAAGGCGAGCTTATTACTAATTTTGATGAATCAATATTCAATTTCAACCTAGAAAAAGCGGTAGTGCATAAATCCGTTTCGAAACAAGGAAACGGAGGTAGCAAATTAAAATAACCTCAATCGTAGTGTATATCGATAAAATCCAAGAAAGAATTTTTTCTCGCAAGAAAATTAAAAATAGAAAAGCCACAAAAACAAAGGTGGCAATTAGAATTTTTCCTTCTAAAGAAGCAAAAATTGATTTCCACTGAATAAATCAAGAATAATCGCGATAATAAAAAAGAGAAGAAATCCCGCATATCTTATTGATTTTACCCATTCAAAGGATTTCTCTTCTTCGTTATCCATGGTCTGATTATATCAACTTTGTTTTTTAAAGATAAAAAGAGGAGGGGAAGAGCTATATAAAATCGAATGCGAAGTGAAAACGAAGTTTATGCGAAGTTTATGCGAAGTTTTACTTCTTTTTCGATAAATTACTTCTTATAATGATGTTACAAGAGGGGATATTTATGCTTATTCAAAATTTAATTCCTGGTCTAAATTTAGAGGATTATACAAATGAATTTAAAGGCATTATTCGTGAGGGCTATCAACACGATAAACAAAAGGAACCATCGGAAATTTCTTGGTTAAAAGAATTGGTAGGTTTTGCCAATACACAAGGGGGAAATTTGTATATTGGTGTTCATAATAAAACTCATGAAATTTCCCCTTTTACTCATGAAGAAACCGATCGTTTAGTTTTGATGATTCATCGTTTGGTAAAACTACATATAGAACCTCCGATTGATTATGTGATTCAAGAGATTCCTATTCCTGGCACTGAGCCTTTGCGTTATGTGTTATGTGTTTCCGTTAAGAAGACTCCTCATCCTCCAATTTCTTTAAAATTTCATGATTTTGGAGTTATTTATGTTCGTCATTTTGGTGTAACTTCGGTAGCAACAAATGAAGAAATCCGCGATCTTGTAATGAATAGCGAGTCTTTTCCTTTTGATACTCCTTTTACTCAAGAAGATTTTCATATGGAAGACTTTCAGATTCTTTTTTCCACTTATGCTGAAAATAATCCTGGGGAAGTTCTTACATTTAAAAAACTTGTATCAATTGGGTTTGTTTCTAATGACGGAAAATTAGCGGAAGGTGCTTTGCTTTTTAAAGATAATTATTGTGGAGACAAGTCTAGAGTTATGTGTGGCCAATATCGTGGGCTTGATAAAGGCGTTGATGTGGCAAGTTTTTCCACATTTATACAAAAAAATCTTCTTTTAGAATTAAAGGAGATTGTTAATTTTGTTCAAAGTCGTTCGTTAAACGGTTTTGTTAAGGGCGGCTTAAATGCTATACCTTTAACTTCTTATCCAATAAAGAGTTTGCGGGAAGGAGTAATTAATGCTCTTGCCCATAGAAACTATTTTATAAATGGTTCACAAATTGAAATTAACCTTTATATGAATCGTTTAGAAATAATTTCCCCTGGTTCTTTGTTAGGATCAAAGTGGCTTAAAAATGAAAAGAATTTAGCATCTATTCTACCAAGACGACGTAATAAATTAATTTGTGATGTTTTTCATCTTTGTAAACTTATGGAAGAAATGGGTTCCGGTTTTGACAAGATTGAAAAAGAATATTCCTCTTATGGAAAAGAATATGCGCCCTATGTAACCTCCACAAATGAGTATTTTTCTTTAACATTACCGGATTTATCGGTAAGTGTCGTCCCAGAATCTGCTTTATATCCTTCTGTTTTAGCGCCAGAAAAATTAAGCGATAAACAAGAAAAAATTCTTTCTTTTTGCTATTTAGAAGAACATACCGTTTCCGAAATAGCAAAGATGTTAGGAGAAACCGCATCTACATACTTACGAAATTCTGTGTTAGGCACATTAATAAAAAAGGGATTTCTTCTTCGTTTGAAACAAGGGAAAAAAGTTACCTATCGTACAAATCGTGAACTTGTTTCTATTTCAGAATTATAGGATTTGAATATGGGATTATTTGGACCTAGATTTAAAAATGATCATTTCATGTTTCTTGCTTTAAAGAAATGTCATGACGTTATTTTTCTTTTAGAACATGCAGATCATTTCGTCTCACGGAAAGAATACCAACCCATTTTAGACGAGACAAAAAAGATTTTTCTTGATTTTGAAACCTTGGAAAGAAATCGCGTTTTGAAAACCTTTTGTAAAGAAAACAAAATTGATTATTCCTTATTGCTTAAGTTCATGAGTGAGTATAGTCATGCTAGAGAAATTATTGATAAACATAATAAAGAATATGTTGATAAAAAATTAAAAGAAGAAGCTAGATACTTGGACTTTATTCTAGAAAAAGAGAATCCATCTATCTGTTTAGATCTAGACCAGCGAAAAGCGATATTAAGAGACGAAGATTACACCCTTATTGTTGCAGGGGCTGGTGCGGGCAAAACAACTTTAATTGAAGGTAAATGCAAATATTTGATTGATAAGAAAAATATTGATCCAAAACGAATTTTGGTTGTCTCTTTCACACGCAAAGCAACCGGTGAACTAAAAGAACGGTTTAAGAAGCTTGGTCTACAATGCCAAATTGCTACTTTTCATGCTTTGGGAAACTCGCTTTTATATAAAGAATCAGAAGAAAAACACAAGATTGTAGAACGTGGTTATTTAATTGATTGTTTAACAAAATTTTTAAAAAATGACTGCAAAGATGAGGTATTTTTATCAAAACTTGCCCTTTTCTTTGCTAGTTATTTGGATGTTCCTATTAATCCTGACGAGGCAATTGAAACTTATAAAAACATATTGTCACGAGGCGGAGAGATTACGATAAAGGGAAATTTTGAAGAAACGCTTGATTTATATAAAAAACGCTTAGAAAAAGCCAGAATCTCCTTTCGTTCTGAACGGGTGCGTTCTTTAGAAGAATGCCGTATCGCTAATTTTCTTTTTATTAATGGAATTGAATATGAATATGAAGCCGCTTACCCCTATTGTTTTGAGAATTCAACAAAACCTTATTGCCCAGATTTTACGCTCAAACAAGGAGATAAAGTTTTTTATTTGGAGCATTATGGTATTGATGAGAACGGAAACTCTACGCGATATAGTCCAGAACAAATAAAACATTATAAAGATGCGATTCGGAGCAAAGCAGCCTTGCATCAAAAACATAATACAAAGTTAATTGTTACTTTTTCTCGCTATCGTGATAAAAGAGGTCTTATAGAACACTTAAGAGAAGAACTTATTAAAAACGGTTTCCACTTAAATCCAAAAAAGAATGTTGAAATATATTATCAACTTGCCAAAACAGCAGAAGATCGATACTTTTTCCGTTTTGTTCAACTTCTAGCCAATTTTATAAATCGTTTCAAAGTAGACGATTATGCGGTCGAAAAATTTTCTGATTTTAAAGCCATAGCAAGAAATCAAAATGATGAACGTTCCCTTTTATTTATGGACATTGCGCATCAATGTTACTTAGCCTACCAAAACTCATTAGAGAAAGATAATGCTATCGATTTTGAAGATATGATTAGTAAGGCTAGTCGTTATTTGGAATCTTTAAAAAAATCCGGAGAAAAATTACCATACGACTATATTTTTATTGATGAGTATCAAGATATATCTTTGCAGCGTTTTAATTTGGCCAAAAAGTTTTCTGAAGTAAGTAATGCAAAAATTATTGCTGTGGGAGATGATTGGCAATCGATTTATCGTTTTTCTGGAAGTGAAATTTCTCTTTTTGTTGATTTTGAAAAAACGATGGGTTATTGCGATTTACTTTATTTACATTCCACCCATAGAAATTCTCAAGAACTTATCGATATAGCAGGTAAGTTTGTTATGCGAAATGATTTACAGTTAAAGAAGGATTTAATTTCAAAAAAGCACTGTAAAGACCCGGTTCTTATTATGAGCTATGAGGATAAGGTACATCCAGGGGATCAAGAAACCCCTTACTATCGTTTAGGGTTAGCGATTGTTGATTCATTAAAACGCATTCATGATGAGTTTGGTGATACCCATAATGTTTTATTAATTGGGCGTTACAACTTTGATCCTTATGTTCTTGGAAAACTAACTGATTTATTTGAATACGACCAAAGGAGAAAAACAGTAAAAAGTAAGCAATTTCCGAAGATTAAAATCGACTTCTTAACCGCCCATTCTTCAAAAGGATTAGGTTATGACGAAGTCATTGTTATTAATGCGAAAGATGATATTTTGGGTTTTCCTTCAAAAATTGAAGATGACCCCATCATGAAATTTGTAATTCAAGAAAAACCAGAAATTGAATATGGGGAAGAACGTAGACTGTTTTACGTCGCTTTAACTCGTACGAAAAATAGAGTGTTTTTAATTACTCCAAAAAACAAACCCTCAGAATTTGTTTTAGAACTCAAAAAAAGCAAAAACGTTGCAATTCTCGGTCCAATTTTAGGAAAAAGAGAACACAATGAGATTCACTATGTTTGCCCAAAATGTGGTTATCCTCTACAAAAGAGGGCGCCAATAAAGGAATTAAGAAAAACTTTACCTACAGTATGGATTTGTTCAAACGAGCCAGAACAATGTGGTTTCGTTACCAACGATATAAATGGTGGTGGTTTGGAAATTCAAAAATGTCCACAGTGTTTATCTGGATATCTGATTGTGAAAAAAATCAAAGACGAAGAAAACAAAGACACTGGACGCCGAATGCTTGGATGTACTAATTTTCACAAGGATGGTTCGGGATGTGATTTTGTCTTGTTACGTCCTACTCGCTCATTGGAAGAAGTTTCTCGTGATGAATATATTTATCGAAAACACAAATTGCCTATAGAGTCATGTGTTCTTTTTTCCTATCAAATTTCTACTTTAATTTACGCAACTTGGGAAGTGATTGGTTATATGCAAAAGAATGGCTGCCAGCCAAACAAAAGCACTTTAATATCGTTTTTATTAGGAAATCCGAATAACACAATTTTGGCTTTTCATTTGGATGGTTGCCGTGGTTATGGATTTTTAAAAGAGAAAGCAACTGAAAGAGAATTAGACCGTTATGTTGATGTCTTATGTTCTCTTCAGTTTCTTAACGTTGATTTAAAAAACCGCTATATGCATTTAAGCAAAGGAAAAACCTCTTTAACAGAAGATAGTGTACGGAAGGTCTTTGAATTTTTCTTAAAGGGAAAAAGAAAACCAAAAAATAATGCGAAGTGAATGCGAAGTAAACTTCTTTATATCGATGAATACTAAGTTTTTATGCGAACTTGTTTTTTAAAATAAAACCACCTCTTGCGAGGTGGCCTTATAAAATTTTAAATAACTTCTCTTATTTATAGAGGTTATAGAAAGCTTCAATACCAGGATATTGGGCTTGTTCACCAAGTTCTTCTTCAATACGGAGAAGTTGGTTGTATTTAGCAATACGGTCTGTACGAGACATAGAACCTGTTTTGATTTGTCCTGCATTAAGAGCAACAACAAGATCAGAGATTGTGGTATCTTCGGTTTCACCAGAGCGGTGAGAGACAACACAGGTATATCCTGCACGCATTGCCATTTCGCAGGTTTCAAGGGTTTCCGTTAAGGTGCCAATTTGATTCACTTTGATAAGAACACTGTTGGCGCAGCCTTCACTAATCCCTTTCTTAACATAAATCTTATTGGTGACAAAAAGGTCATCGCCAACAAGTTGGACTTTCTTTCCAAGACGTTCAGTAAGAAGTTTCCATCCTTCCCAGTCGTTTTCAGAAAGGCCATCTTCAATGGTAATTAAAGGATATTTTTCAACAAATTTCTCAAGTAAATCGACCATTTGTTCGGAGGTTAATTCGCCGCCGTGGCTTCTCTTAAGTTCGTATTTTTTTGTTTCGGCGTTATAGAATTCGCTAGAAGCAAGGTCCATACCAAGATAAATGTCTTTTCCAGGAACATAACCTGCAGCTTTAATGGCTTCTACTAAGACCTCAAGAGGTTCTTCGTTGCTCTTTAATCCATTTGGAGCAAAGCCGCCTTCATCACCAACAGCTGTGACATCTCCTCTTTTCTTGAGAATAGTACGAAGAGCAGCAAAAGTTTCTGCACCCATACGGATGGCTTCGCTGAAGTTTTTCGCACCAACAGGCATAATCATGTATTCTTGGAAGTCAACAGAACTATCTGCGTGTTTTCCTCCATTAATAACGTTCATCATAGGAACAGGAAGTTTTTTGGCATTTGGTCCGCCAATATAACGATATAAAGGCATTCCTAAATAATCAGCAGCCGCTTTAGCACAGGCTAAAGAAACACCAAGAAGAGCATTCGCACCAAGTTTGCTCTTTGTTGGGGTGCCATCAAGAGCAATCATTGTTTCATCAATGAGAACTTGTTCGGTGACATCAATTCCTAAAAGAGCAGGGGCAATGATTTCGTTGACATTTTTAACAGCTTGAAGGACGCCCTTTCCGTTATAAACCTTCTTATCGCCGTCACGAAGCTCTAAGGCTTCTCTTTCTCCAGTAGAAGCACCACTGGGAACAGCAGCGCGTCCAAATGCGCCACTTTCAGTTAAAACATCCACTTCGATAGTGGGGTTACCGCGGGAGTCAATAATTTGCCGCGCTTTAATGGATTCGATGAATGGCATTTTCTTTTTCATACTCCTTTGCCTATTTATCGCTTAACGTGTAAGCAGGTAAATTATATGCCTCAAACTCGACTAGAGCGAGCAAGGTTGATAAAAAGAAGATAAGATTATCGATATGGCGAAATCACCTTCATATATTCTTTCTTATCTTAGAGAAGTTCCTCTTATGGCAAAGGAAAGACTATTTCATCGAAGCGAAGTGCTTTCTTCTTTTGGTAAAAATAAGATTTTATCGATAGAAGAAGGAGGAGATTTTATTCGAAATATCATTTTAAAACCTTCTTCCTCTCCTTTTTTGCTTATGCGATTTGGTGCAAGTGAGTTAGGAATTGTTCATGGAAAAGAAAAAATAGAAAGAGGACTGGCCTCTGATTTTAAAAAGAAAGCAAAGTGGGCCATATCTGTTCGTGCAGGCATTCATCCTACGGATAAAGAAAATTTACTTACTTATGCTTTTTTATTTGAGGAAGCTTTAAAAGAAGCGGAGGCAATCCAGGTTTTTGGGTTTCACATGGAGCGGTATTTTTATGAAAAGTTCGCTTATGGGAAACCTTTACTCAACGGCTTTGCTGCCGAGCCTTTCTTAGGGAAGTGGTCAAGCGCTTTAAAAGGGAAAAAAGTATTAGTCCTATCTCCTTTTAAAGAAGAAATACTTTCTCAATATAAAAAAAGAGATAAGTTACTCCCAAATGAAAAAGAACTTCTTCCTTCTATGGACTTAAGAGTTGTTTCGCCTCCTTATACTTTAGGGGAAGGGGAATTTCCTCCTTACTATGAAGGAGTTAATAGCACAGTGGAAGAATGTTTAAAAGAGCCTTTTGATATTGCCTTAATTTCTGCAGGAGGATATAGCGCGCTGATTGGGCTAGAACTAAAAAGAGCAGGGTATTCTTCTTTTATTGTTGGTGGGTCTTTACAAACCTTATTTGGTATTATTGGAAAAAGATGGATCAACCGTGAACATGTTTCACAAAGGATGAATGATGCTTGGATTCATCCACAAAAAGAGAAACCAAAAGGTTTTGAACAAATCGATGGAGGTGCGTATTGGTGAACAAAATCAAAACACTCATGAAAAACTATTGGGAAGCCGGTTTTGCTTTTCTTGCTTTCTTCTTTTTAGGACTTGCTTTTGCCGCTCCTTCTTATGGTCCAATCTGTCTTGTTTTTGGAGCAATCTTCGCTTTGCTTTTATGGCGAAAAGAGGATTTACCAAAGAAGAGAATTTCTCTTCTTTTATGGTGTGTTCCCTTTCTTTTATTAGCCATACTTCCTACTATTTTTCAAGTAAAAATCAGTGGTTTAACAGGGGTTTTGCTGGAGATTTTTAATATAATAGCTTTAATTGGCTATGGTTTTTTAGGATGGTTTTTAAGAAAAAAAGATTCTAAAACTTGGACGAAATTTATTTTGGGGGCTCTTTTTGCATTAACACTTATTGTTTGGATTTCTCTTATTGCTTCATTATCCACTTATGGTCCTTTTTATACTCTTTTATATGAAGACAAAGTCTACTATTGGGAAGGCATGTCTTTTCTCGTAAGTGAGGAGAATGTTTTCTTTACGATTTTTGGTCTTTCTACCGTTTCTCTTTCTTTTGCTTCAACTTTACCCTTTTTGCTTACGGTTAGTGGGACTTCTTTATTTTTCTTAAGTCCTAAAAAGAATTTCTCTTTATTTATTGGTATTGCCATCGCTTCCTTCAGTGGTTTTCTTTACCTTCTTTTAGCCCCTGATTTATTTTCTATTTTGCTTTCCCTTCTCTTTGCTTTTGGTGCTTTATTCTTACGTTTCCTTCCTTGGAAAGAAAAACCATCAAAAGGGTTAACTGTCCTAGCTTTTTCCTTAATGGGAATTTTGACAATAGGAGCATTAATTATCTTTTTTCTTGCCTATAGCGGAGTAGATATTTACGGTTCAGGAATATTCCGTAAGCTTTTTGATAACCAACGTTATATGGAACCTTTAAATATGGGAATTAATGTTGTGAATCAAGGAAATTCTTTTCTAAGTCTTTTATTTGGACTAAATCCATATCAAGAAGGAGGAAGTTTAAGTTATACCTCTTGGAATAATACTTTCACTTATTGGGTAGATATTCCTTTAAGTGCAGGAGAAATTATTGCTTTCCAAGAAGGGGGAATTTTGGCTTTTCTCGCCATGGTTTTTCTTTTCTTTCTCGCAATCTATGTGTGTTATCAAGCAGGGTTAATGTATAAATATAAAAAAGATCCTTATCCTGTTATTTTCGCTTTACTTGCGATGGCCTGGCTTTTTTATGAAAGTCTACAAGCGGACGCTTTTCCCTTTGTTCAACAAAAAATGACTTATCTTTCTCCTTTTTTTGGTAATGGCGGTTTCGCTTTAACTCTTTTCTCTTTTGCTTTTGTCTTCTCTTCTAAGGAAGAGATCTATTTATCTAAGGAGTTTTGTGATGAAAAAATGTAATTGGCTTGCTTTGTTTCTCGTTCCCTTCTTTTTAACATCCTGTATGGATAGGGTCTCGGAATTATATGGTGAGAATGAGTATCTTTTAGGTGATTTAAAAGATTATTACTACACTGGAAGGGATGATTTTAAAAATTTATCCTTAGTTGCTCCTGATGCGATCAGCACTTTAAACCACAATTCTTTTGCCTATGGTAGTTTAGAAAAACCTTTGAAAGATGAGATTGTTGGGGATTTTATTGCCCCTAAAACGATGTTTCCTTCTTGGTTTTCTTGGATTCCTTCTATGGATGAGGGAGGATCAATCAATGCTTATGTTACAGAGAATCAATATGCATCAAAGCAATATATAGGAAAAGATTTTGGAAGAAGTGAATGTTTTGCTGTTCGTTCTCCTTCTTTTGAATACGGAATTGCTTCGCGATTATATGATGGGCAACTTTCTTGTCATACTTATCATTCAAAAGCATTCTTAAATTTAGATGAAACAGGGATTGGTCTAAGATTTCCTGAAGCCGTTGATTTAGAAGAAGGCTTGTTATTTGTGTTTCGTGGGGGCACAGATTATCAAGGAAAAGGGGAATCGATAATTAACCTTCACTTTAGTTTTGTTCTAGAAAGCGATAATCAACTGATGATGAGCATGCAATATGATTTGTTGAACCTTCCTGTATACACAAACGCCGGGGGAGATAATGTACATTTTCTAGCCATTCCAAAAGATATCTTTATGGAAAATGAAGAGAAAATTGCAGGTTTTCGTTTAGCTTATGACTTAGTTGATTTTCAGATAGATCAAGAAGCAGATATTTCTGCATTAGAAAAAGAAGAGAGTGAATATCATTTTGGTTTGCTTCTTTATGAAGTGATGGCTCCTATTGCTTTTTAATTGATTTTCCCTGCAAAAGTTCAATCTTTTTTTGGTATTCTTTTAAATCTAGCCATTTCGATTGAATAAAATCAGCGGAATCATCATCAAATTTCAACGTCCCTTTTGCAGGAGTGAACGTCATTTCGTTAAGGTAAATTTTGTGGTCTACTAAGAAAAAATCCACCCGCACAAAAGGAAAAGGTTTTGCTAAAGCTTCGGCAATTTTAACCATTTCCTCGAATTCTTGAGGTTTTTCTGGTAGGTGGTTACTTGCTTGCCAACCATTAAATTGACTTTCTGTAAAAGGGGTCCAGTCAATGTAGAGTTGATCATAACGAATATCTTTTCCTCTACCTGTTACAAGATATAAGTTTCTTGCCTTGCCATTAAAGACATGGATTTTATATTCAGGAGGCAGGAAGCCTTTTTTTCCTAAATATTTCTCCGCAATAATTTCCCTTTTAATCGGAGAATAATGGGGCTCCATGGTAAGAAAACCATAATCTATGTTCAAATATTCTTTAAATATATGATGTCCCTCTCTAATTGCCTTTTCCTTTTCCTCCTCGGTTTGGACGATTTGGTTAAATCCTGAAGCGTGGCTGCATTTTAAAACATAAGAAGAAGGTAAATTATCAAAAGGGATTTCCTCATAGTTTTGATAAAATCCATAAATAGGAATTAGGTAAGAATCTAGGCCTAGGGAAGAGGCATATTCTCTCATCCCTCTTCTTCCTGCACATTGAATGACTAAAGGGTCATAAGGATAGCCTTTTAAACGTAACCACTGTAGTTTTTCTGTATAGCGTTTTGGATTTTTCCAGTGGAGGATATGGCCAGTTAAATATAAGTATTGTAGCGATACATATAAACTCGGGGATAGTTTTTTAACGATTCTTGAGGGAAGAGAATTTGAACGGCGGTGGTTATTATCCATATGCGGTTGTCAATTATAGAAGAGATGAGTAAGGTTAGGGCATGCGAATTCTTTTTCTTTGTCAATATTACTATCCTGAGAAGGTTCCTGGACATCAAATTGCGGAAGCTTTTGTAAAAGAAGGCCATCAAGTAACAGTAGTTTGTCAAACACCAAATTATGGTTTTAAAAATACTTTACCTGGTTATGAAAACGGAAAAGAAGAAGTCCTTCATGGCGTGAAAATCATTCGTTTAAAAACAAGAGCAAGAAAAAAGGGTTTATTTTCTTTAATGAGAAATTATCTTTCTTTTTATTTTGCGGTTAATCGTTGGGCACGAACGAAAGCATCCTCTTTTGATGTTATTTATGCGTGGTCGTTATCTCCAGTTTTGTATTTATCGGCAGGGAAAATAATTAAAAAACGGCAAAAAATTCCCTTTTATATTCATGTATTAGATTGTTGGCCAGCTTCTGTTTTTTATGTTTTAAAAAAGAAAGAAAAAGGATTATTCCATTATCTTCTCAAAAAAGTTTCTGCTTCTTACTATAAAAGCGCAGATCATATTTTTGTTTCCTCTCCTTCTTTTTCTTCTTACCTTAAAAATGTTTGTGGTAAAAAATGTCCTCCCATTTCTTTTCTTCCTCAGCCTTATGAGGAAGAAGAATGCAAACCATATTCATTATCCACAAAAAAACATTCTTTCCTTTATGCTGGAAATATAGGAAAACTGCAATTAGTGGTCAATCTTATTGAAGCTGTCTCTTATTGCAAAAATGAGGATTTGGATTTTCATATTTTTGGGAATGGAAGTGCTTTTGAAGAATGCAAAAAGAAAGTACAGGAGTTAGGGTTAGAACAGCAGGTAATCTTTCATGACTATGTTTCTTTTGGAGAATTAAAAAATATCGCCAAACAAATGACAGGAGTTTTTGTATCCTTAGAATCCCAAGGCGAAAGTGTTGTGTCCCAAACCATTCCTTTAAAATGCATTAATTCCTTAACTTTTGGCATTCCAATTATCGGTATCCTTAAGGGTGATGGGAAAAAAGTATTAGAAGAAGCAAAAGGATGTGTTTTTTCTTCCTCTCTTCCCAAAGAGATTGCTGCCAAGATGAAGTTCTTATGTTCTTTAAGTTCTAAAGAGCGGCACGAGATGGGGAAGAACAATCAAAATTATGCGCAAGAGAATTTTTCTCTTACGCACTTTATGAAGAATCTTCAAATATATTTGTTAAAATAGCAAAGAAAGGAATGTTGTATGTTTAAATCTTTGGCTGAATTTTCGGAAGAAAGCAATTGGGTGTATGTTCTAATTGTTTATCCCATTTTACTCGTAGTTTTATGCTTATTTCCTCTCCTTGATTATTTCAATGTCTATAACTTTGCAGCGGATTTTCTTGATATTTGGGAGAACATGGCTCTTTTAGAAACGGTGGTGAAAGGAATTTTCCTTTGGGGAATTGTTATAGCGGCAGGGGTAATTCTCGCGATCCTTGTTTATATTGGAACTTTTGCCCGTGACCGTAGTAATTTTGAGTTTGAAGATTGTTGGATGGATATTTTTAATGTCGTTTGTATGGGTGGTTTATTAGGAGGAACCATCACGATGATTTGTCTTGCTCATCTTAATCATTATGAGCCAATCGATGTTCGTATTTTTTATTTTTGTTTAATTTTTGAAGGGTGTTGTACGCCGTGCATAATTTATAGCATTTATCGGATTTTTGCCTGTACACCTTTCTTAAAAACACTCATTCGTCCTCTTCTTATTTTAATCGATCTCATCTCTGGTTCTTTTGATAAAGCTTTCCATTATTCTTCAAGAGGGACTCGTAAGGAAATTCGTGATGATGCTGATTATGATTTAGAAAGTTATCAATATACTGAAACCTATACAAAGACAGAAAGACAAACTTCTTATCATGATGCTTTTGTGAAAGATGAATATCAAAATCCCAACCGCATCAGAGTAAGGGTGGATTCTGAATATGAAGTTCCTGTCACGGAAACAAAAACGGGCTATCGGAGAAGAAACTACCATCAAAAAAGAGAATATACGGTGGATGAAGGTACAAGAACTTCAAAACGCACCGGACGCACTTATGGTTATTCTCGAACACTAAGTAAGAAAAATGTAGGCGAGAAACGTTACGACGAGGATTAAACGTTAAAATATTTTTTAAGCAAAGGAAGAACTGCATCGATTCCCAATTCTTTTTCTATGTCTTTTTGTGCATTATTTTCTGGAATCTCAGCAAAAGTCGCATCATTTTTACAATAATTGTCTAAAAATCGATAAAAAGTTTCTTCACTTGCCTCATAAAATAAGTAGGAATTTTTCGACAAGAATTTTCGTAAGGAGGGATGAGGTGTACTGGCAATCTTTTTTGCATACATTAAGTATTCAAATACTTTTGAAGGAATAGACTCTTTATCAAGGGTCGAATCTAAAGGACGGGGATTAAGAACACATTTTGCTCCCTCGATAAAGGAAATGTTTTCTTCTTCGGTTAATTCTCCCAAAAATTGAACATCTTTGTTCGCGGTATGCGTGAGGGTGTGATGTCCAGCATAAAGAAGTTCTAAAGGAGAATCTTTCCCCCCTTTTTCTTTCCAGTTTATAAAGGCGTTAAGAAAGGTAGGAAACCCAAAACGTTCTAGTAAGTTTCCAGAATAATATAGATAAGGTTTCTTTCTTTTTTGAGGAAGAACATTTTTCTTAAGAGCGATAAATGGCAAAGCAAAATAAGAAGGAATGTTTACTGCTTCTGCTACCCCTTGATTAAGAAGAATGCTTGGAGAAGGAAATTTTTTATATTGACGAAGAAGTTTTTGGAAAAGGGAAAGATAAAAAGAAGAAACACCGCTTATGTTATTTGGATTGTCCGTCAAAATAAGTACAGGAAGTGCTTTTCCTTTTTTTGCTAGATAAAGCGCACTTTTAAATGCGGATAAGTTAAGTCCATCAAAAAAGATATATGCAGGCCGAAGATTTTTGCTTACTTTGTAAGTTCTTTTTTTGGAAAGAAAATAATCAATATATTTCTTATTGGAGATCAAATAAGGATCAGAAAAGGAAGATAAAACGTCCGCATAAGGAGTAAAAGAAATTGGGGTTAAAGAAAAGATTTTTGATAAAACATTAATGAGCCGTTGATGATAATTTTGGTTACTAGGATTGCACGGAGTATACCCTTCATTAAGAAGGAAAGTGTGTTCTTCCTCTTTTAGGGAAGTCGTGAGATAAATTGCGTTTTTCATCCTATTTGTTTTGACTCCATTTATCTAAAATGTCTTCAAAAGAAGATAACATTTTTTCATAAGAATTTTCTTTCCCAACTTTGAGGGCAGATTCTCTCATTTTCTCTGTAAGTCCTTCTTTTAAAAGTTTAGCAACAGCCTCAGAATCAACAAAAGAAGTAATATATCCATCATTTTTCCCTTGAATTAAATGAAGCCCGGCATTGGAGTTTGGGGAAGAGATAACCGGTGTTCCTTGGCTCAAGGATTCATTAATCGCATGCCCATAAATATCTTCATTGGTAGGAAATAAAGAACACTCTGCCATCCGCAAATAAGAAAGAATCTCCTTATGCGTTTTAAAACCGACAAGAAAAACATTCGTTAAGTGATTTTCTTGAATATATTTTTCATATTGTGCTCTACATTTCCCGTTTCCAAATAAATATAAAACATCGTCTTTTCCCATATGTTTCCATAGATGTAAAAGAGAAAAAAGATTTTTCCGAGGAATATAATTACCAATAGAGATATATAGTCTTTCTCCAGGGATTTTTGCTTCTTTTAATGCAGCTTTTCGTTCTTCTTTGTTTAGAGGTTGAGAAGGCATTTCGTCTTGATGGACGGTACTATAAATATATTCTTCGATAGGGATGCTTCTTCCTGCATAGTGTCTTAAATACTCAGAACTAATGGGATCAGGAGATAAATAAAAAGCATAAGGACTATATAAAAATTTCCGCTTTGCGTATTTTCTTAAAAAGGATTCGCGCTCTTTAATTCTCCCTCCATTAATAAGAAAAATGTAAGGAATTTTATAATGATTTAAGTAACAAATTCCTCGCATTTCGGGAATCGTAGACCACCCATTCATAATGATGAGATCGAAAGTTTGTTCTTTCAGAATTTTAAGGAGTGCGCTGGATTTTTTTCTTTTTGGTAAAAAGATTTCGCGATACCCTCCTGTTTCTTTCTCATAAAAGGAAGGATGTCGTCCTTTTTCGAAGCGATTTTCAAAAACAACGGTTAAATCGTGTTTTTTGCCAAGAAGAGAGAAGAATTCTCGTTTATAAGGTGCCGGATGAGAAAATATCCAAAGAAGATGCATAGTTTACATAGTATAGGCACTTTCTTCTTTCGTGAGGAGACTTTGCGCGTATCATCTATATAAGTATGTTAAAAGATTGGGAACCTTTTTTTCAAAAAGTAAAAGAAAAACCTTATGCAAAAACGCTTCATGACTTTTTAGAAAGAGAATACGAAAAAGAAGCCATTTGCCCTCCGCGCGATATGGTGTTTCAAGCCTTCCGTTTTACAAATCCAAAAACACTAAAATGTGTGATTATTGGTCAAGATCCTTATCATAATCCCGGACAAGCAATGGGGCTTGCTTTTTCTGTTCCTTTAGGGATATCTTTGCCTCCTTCTTTGGTTAATATTTATCGAGAAATTGAGGAAGATTGCGGAATAAAAATGAATTATCAACGAGGCGATTTGGTTTCTTGGGCGGAACAAGGTGTCTTATTGCTAAATGTTTATTTAACGGTTCAAGAAGGAAAGCCTTTATCGCATAGTCGAGAAGAGTATGAGGAATTTTCCCATGATGTGTTTTCTTATCTTGAAACATTAAAACAACCCATGGTTTATCTTTTGTGGGGAAACTTTGCGAAACGCTACCAAAAAGATGTTTATCAGAAAAATCATCTGGTGTTAACCGCCACCCATCCATCCCCTTTAAGCGCAAATCGTGGAGGATGGTTTCATCAACACTTATTTAGCAAAACAAATGATTTTTTAATCGAAAATGGGGTTGCGCCAATTGATTGGCAAAATAAATAATCCTATAGTTATAAAGCCGGAGCTTAACGCATTAGGCTGAGAGGAATCGATATTCGCGATTCGACGGTTAACCTGATCAGGGTAATTCCTGCGGAGGTAACATTCTCTTTTTGCTGAGATGCCTCCAAGGAAGGAGGTATTTTTTATGGAAAGAACCATGAATGATTGGTTGAGTAAACTTTCTTTCTTCTTTAAAAAGTGGCGTGTTTTTATCACCATTGCCTTATTTGTCCTTGTTTTTATTGGTCTAGCCATGCCCCTTTTTCTTTCTTCACACGTTGATATTTCCTCTCATTTAGAGGTCGTTATTGAAGATGGGGAAGAAATAAGTGAATGGGTGTTTACGATTCATGAAGTGGGTGCGCCTGGTGCAATTTGGATTTCCTCTTTATTTACAAACGGGACGAATGTTCTAGCCATTCTTTTGTTTCTTGTTTTTCCTTTTCTTCCTCTTCTTTTATCTATTTGGGGTTATTGGAAAAAAGAAGCGATGGTTGCTGCAGCTTTATGTGGATATGTGTTTTCCATTCTTGTTTTCATTTCTCCTTCCATTTTTGATTGTGGACAATCTCTTGCCCAACTCGGAATCGCCTCTGGCGGTCTTGGCTACTTTGATTTCACTGCGGCGGCAGAAACAGAAATTGATGCTGGTCCTATTGTGATGGCTGTTCTAAGTTTCTTAGCTTCAACAATGGCCTTAGCTTCTTCTTCTGAACGTGAAGAAGTGTCCGTCCAATCGTTAGCGGAAGTGGGCGTGTTAAGTGCGTTAGCCATTGGTCTTCAGTTTATTAAAGTCCCTGTTGGATTAACTGGTGGCTCCATCAATTTAGGTTTAGTTCCTTTGGCTTTTTTAGCGCTTCGGCATGGACCTGCAAAAGGTTTTGTTGCAGGAGCCTTTATTTTTGGCTTAGTAACCTGTTTAACCGATGGATATGGAATTTACACTTATCCATTTGATTATCTTATTGGTTTTGGTTCCATTGCTGTTTATGGCTTCTTTAAAAACCTTGTTTTTGTAGAAAATGAAAAAGGATGGAGTGCTTGGGGTTTCTTTTGGATTTTTGTTGCCTCGACACTTTCTTCTTTTGTTCGATTTGTCGGTTCTACCACATCCTCAATGGTTTTATATGGATATGATTTTTATGGCGCCTGTACTTATAACGCTTTCTACATCTTTGTTACTGGGATAGTCACTTTTGCTGTTCTTTCTCTTCTTTATATTCCTTTAGCAAAAGTTCAACAGATGTTTCCTCCCGTTAAAACAGCGAGAAAAGAACTTTCACAAGAGTAAAGTTTTTTAAAATTAGAAATTAAAAAGAGAAAGTTTCTCTTTTTTGTGTTATCTTCCTCATGAATAAGGAGAAAAAATAACAATGGCAGAAGAAAAGAAAGAAAATTTACCTGACGAAACAGAATCGCCAAATGTTGAAATATCTCAAAAAGACGAAAAAGAAGGGAATTCTGCAGAGGTTTCAGTAGAAGATAAGGAAGAAAGCGACTTTGCCGATGTTCATCCTTATGTTTCAGAAGCAAAGGTTGAAGAAAAAGAGCCAGAGATTACTTTCTTAAAAGAAGGAGAAAAAAGCCCTGAAGAACTACAAAAGGAACTTGAGGAAAAAGAGAAGGCAAAATTAAGCACTCCCGCTCCTACTTACACTTATGAAAATGAATATTTAGAAAAGATGGAAGAATCGAGAAAAGCTTTTCAGGTGGAGTATAAAAAAGCAAATCGTTGGAAAACTCCTCTTACTGTTCTTTCTATTGTTCTCATTCTTGTAAGCTGGATTGTTCCGACATTTATTCCTGCGATTGCCGATTATTCTTGGGCAGTTGGTCTTTCAGTTTGTGTTCTTTGTATTGCGGCTATTGGTGTTTATGTTTATTTTTCCAACAAAAAATCAAAAGTGGCAATGGATCGCTATTTTAAAGATTTCTTTTCTGCCTTTAATACGTATACCTTTGGGGGAAAGGTAGCGGATTTAAATGCAGATTTAGATGCAAAGCTTGATCCTGAAGTGTTTAAAGCTTCTAATCTTTATCATACGGTAGAAAAGGTTACGAGCAGAAACTTCCTGACCTTTACTTATAAAGGAAAGGCTGTAACTTATGCTGAGACTGCCGCGCAAATGATTGAAAAGAAAATTACAAAAACTGTCTTTATTGGCAATATTTTGGTTATTAATAATGGATACACTGGAAAAGATATTGCTATTTACCGGAAAGGAAACGCTAGAGCTCTTCCTCCCACCAATTTAAAAGCCTTCGGAGAAGTCTTTGAGGATACCAGCGATATGGTTATTTATGGCCCAAAGACGACAAAATCTGTTTTAACAAAAAAGGTTCGCGATCAGCTTGCAAAATTCCAAACAAATGCGACTTTTGTTGACTTTTCCATCGCGATTCGTCCAGGAAAAACTTATTTCTTACTTGGATATGAAGATGATTTAATGGTGCTTCCTATGCAAGAGGCGATGAATCCTAAACCTTATATTGAACATAAAGAAGATTTTGATAAATTATTTGATCTTATTGATATTTTAGGAGAAACATTAAAGTAATTTTACTTTAATTTATTTTATGGGTTTTCATTACGCGAGTAAGAAAAAAACGGAATGGTATTTAACCGCCTTTCGTGAACTTTTTAATTACGCTTCAAAAGCAGGAAAAGAAGTCGCACTTTTTTTCCATGATTATAAAGCGGAAGAATTAAGTGAATTTCGGAAGAAAGTGCATTTAATTGAGCATGAAGCCGATGCACGAAGAAAGGCAATTATTGAACGGTTAATGGAGGATCATTTTCTTCCTTTTAAACGTTCCAATATTTATGCTTTGCTGAATCTTATTGATGATATAACTGACGCTATAGAGGAAATTTCTCTTCGCTTATATTTATATAATTTCTCTTCTTTACCTCACGATTGCTATGAGTACATGCAATTAAATCTTGATTGCCTTGATCAATGCCGTGGGCTCTTAGATCAGTTTAAAAGAAAACCAGATCGAAAATTATTAACACCTTTCATTGACCGCATAATTGCTTTAGAAGAACAAGGGGATGCAGAGTATTTAAACGATGTGACAATTTTGCATCGCGAAACAAAAGATCCTTTAATCATTATTGAGGCAAGTGAGATTTATTCAAAATTAGAGGAAGTATCGGACGCTTGCCGAGAATTGGCGGCATTTCTTTTAGCACTTGTGTATAAACGCGGTCATTAGGGCTGAAATTGCGTTATAATCTTCTTGAGGTCCAAGCGACATTCCTTTTTATGAATGATGAACAATATTTAGCGTTACATCGCGCCCCAAGGAGATGGATTACGGTTCAAGCCTATAAACATGATGGCAGTTTTCATCGTCAATGGTCACCGGCATATCTTGCTTTTGAAAATGAAGATTTTTGGGCGTTATGTTCAAGAAATTCTCAAGTAACAGAAGGGGATGGTCGTAAATGGATCACAAGAGAGCATGCCGTCTTTTTTCTTTTTAAGAAAAAGTGGTTCAATATTTTGGCGATGCGAAAAGAAAAGGGTGTTGTTTTTTATGTAAACATTGCCTCTCCTACCATTCTTGATCAAGGCTTCTTACGTTATATTGACTATGATTTAGACGTTAAACTTTATCCCGATGGAGTAATAAGAGAGCTTGATGAAAAAGAGTATCGCGCTCACATTGCCCGTTTCCAATATCCTTTATGGATACAAGAGAAGTGCTTGCAAGCAGAAAAAGAAATTGAACATATGATGAAAGAAGGAGAACCACCTTTTAATGAAGAATTATGCCGGAAGATTTTTTCTGAATTTGTCCGCATAACCTCATTATAATTTCTGATTTTTTAAAATTTCTTTTAAAACAATCTCGGCTTCTTTAAAACCTGAATCTAGTTTTTTCTCTTCGCGGTCTTTAAAAGAAGCATCGCCAACAACGTATATGTTAGGAAGACTTTCTTGCTCTTTGTTATGGAGATATCCTTGGAAAAGAAAGCTTCGTGGTTCTGGAAGTAAAAAAGGTGTTTTTTCTGCCACTCTTCCATAAAAAACAAGAATTGCGTCAAGATTCGTTTTTACTAAAGTTTCCTGAGTTTCCACATTTTCTAAACTTAGGCTAACAGCCTTATCAGCCTTAATATGAAGTTCTTTTGGGATGTATGGGGTAAGAATTGGGATGGGATAGTCTTTTAAAGAAGAAGCATCTCCGCGGAATTCTTTTCTCCGGTGGATTAAAGTCACAGAACGGGCAAAGGAGGATAATTGTTTTGCCCAATCGATTGCAGAATTTCCTCCTCCTAGAACAAGAACGTTTTGATTTTCAAATATATGGGGATTCGAAACGGAATAATAAATATTTGTAGCCTTTTCCTCTCCTTCCAGTCCAATCGTCCTTGGTTTACTTAAACCAATTCCTGTTGCAAAAACAAGTATCTTAAATACTTTTTCTCCATGATTTGTTTTTAATAAATATCCTTCTTCTACTTTTTCAAAAGATTGCACTAAGGTATTAAGAACAATTTTTTGTTTGGAGGCTTTTTTTATTAGTTCTTGAACTACTTCAATTGCTATTCTTCCTTTAAACATTTCTGGATATTCCATCTTTTTTTCAGGATATAAGGCAATCATTTGTCCTCCTAAAAATGGAGTGGCCTCAAATATTGTTGCGGAAAGATTGTGTTCTTTTAATAAGAAGGCGAGATGTAATCCTACTGGTCCTCCTCCAATAATCGCAATTTCGTTTTTCATTCTTTATACCTTACCACCTCTTTTGAGTTTAGTTGCCTATAATTAGTTTGTTTATGGAAATAAAAGAATTTTGTATTGTTGTACACGGGAAAGAAGAAACACAAAAGATAGGGGAAATGCTTGCTCATGGTTTAAAGCCTGGCGATGTCATCACATTGGAGGGAGATTTAGGAGCAGGAAAAACAACTTTTGTAAGTGGAGTGGCAAAAGGCTTAGGGATTAAAGAAAATGTTCTTTCTCCAACCTTTAATATCATGAAATGTTATTTTGAAGGGAAATTAACTCTTTATCACATTGATGCTTATCGTTTAGAAGATCAAATGATTGATATTGGTCTAGATGAGGCCATTGAAGGAGATGGAGCAACATTTATTGAGTGGCCAAAATTTATCGCGCCTTTAATTCCTCAAGATCATTTATCGATTTCTTTTCATATTGAATCTCCTGATAAAAGAACGCTTTCTTTCTCTTACGCAGGAAAAAAGTCGTATGAATTGTGGAAGAAATTAAAGGAGAAATATTATGCTTAGTCTTGCTTTAGATACCTCAGATCATAGTTTACTTGTTGCCTTAATGAAGAATGACCAAGTTCTTGATGTGATTAAGGAAGAAGCGTGGCAACGTCAATCCGAATTTCTTTTGCCGCGAATGGAAGAAATTTTATCGAGGAACCACTTAGACATAAAAGAGATGGATCGTTTTATTGTGGCAAAAGGTCCAGGAAGTTATACCGGAGTACGGGTATCTTTAACTGTAGGTAAAGTGTTAGCTTTTGATTTACATAAACCATTATATTTAGTTTCTTCTTTGGAAATTCTTCGTCAAAAAGGAAAGAAGTGTTTTTGTTTGATGAATGCTCGTAGTAATCGTAGTTATGGGGGGCTTTATGATGAAGAAGGGAAAGTGCTGGAAGAAGATCGTGTTTGGTCAAACGAAGAAGTTCTCACTTTTTTAAAAGAACATCCTACTTATACTCCGTGTGGGCTTCTTTCGTATTTATCTCTGCCTTCTTCTACTTTAAGGATGGAAGAAATTATGGCTTCTTCTTTTGACGAAGAACACTTAGTAAAAGATGTTTTATCTGTTCGTCCTACCTATTTAAAGGAGACGTATCTTCGATGAGTGTTCGCAAAGCAGAGAAAGAAGATCTAAGGGAGATAGCGGCAATTGCCAAGGAATGTCTTACCGAACCCTTAGATGAAGTTTTCTTTTACCAAGAATGGAAGGAGAATCCCATCGCGACAATTCTTGTTTATGAAGAAGAAAAGCGTATCCTTGGTTTTCTTGATTTCTATCTTTATTTTGAAGTAGCTTCTATTGCCCAATTTGCCGTAAGAAAAAGGGAACAAAAAAGAGGAATTGGGAAAACTCTTCTTAAGGCGATGGAAGAAATCTTAAAAAAAGAAAAGGATCCCATTTGGGTGATAAACGCTGAAGTGCGAAAAACAAATCAAAATGCGATTCTTTTTTATGAACATATGGGCTTTCAATATTACGATAGAAAACCTCAGTATTATTCGGATAAAGAGGATGCACTTTGTTACTATAAAGGAGTGGATTATGAGCAAAATTCTAGCAATTGAATCAAGTTGTGATGAGACCGCAGTTGCCATTTTAGACGGGGATAAACTTTTGGCAAATATTATTTCTTCCCAAGTGGATGTTCATCGAAAATATGGAGGAGTCATGCCGGAAATTGCCTCGCGGCTTCATCTTGAAAATATTGCGGTATGTTTAAAAGAAGCTTATGAACAGGCAGGATTAAAGGCGGAAGATATGGACGCGATTGCCGTAACGCGTGGGCCAGGATTAATTGGTTGTTTGCATGTTGGTTTACAAGCGGCGAAAGCTCTTGCTTTTGCTCATCATAAACCTCTTATTCCTGTTCACCATTTAGCTGGTCATATTTATGCAAATGAATATGTTGGCGAATTAAAATTTCCTCTTTTAGCGGTTGTGGTTTCTGGCGGGAATACCGAACTTGTTTATGTGGATAAACCCATGTCTTTTCATATTATCGGGGAAACAATGGATGACGCCATTGGAGAATGTTATGACAAAGTTGCACGTGTTTTAGGTTTACCTTATCCAGGCGGACTTCCCATTGATCAACACGCACAAAAAGGAAAACATACTTACGATATTCCTGCTCCCTTAAAAGGACACAAGGATTACAATTTTTCTTATTCCGGATTAAAAACAAGTGTGGTCAATCTTGTTCATAAATTAAAACAAAATGGAGAAGAAATTCGTTTAGATGATATGTGCCGTTCCTTTCAAGATGTTGCTACAGGCATGATTGTGGAGAGGACAGTAAAAGCGGCAGAAGAATATCAAGTAAAACAAGTTGTTTTAGCAGGCGGAGTTTCTGCCAATAGCGATCTACGGAAAAGAATGCAGGAACTTTTCCATAATGATGTTGAATTAATCATACCTCCTTTATGGTGTACAACGGATAACGCCGCAATGATTGCTAAAGTTGCAAGTCATTTATATGAAGAAAAGCTTTTTGCTCCTCTTTCTTTAGCGGTAGATCCCAATTGGAAAATTGATCATTATCGAGATTTCTGAAGAATAAACTAATTTTTGCGAAGATTTTTAAAAATCTTATATCTCTTTCTTGCCTTTCCTTTTTCCTTAGTTAAACTTGAAATCGTTTTTAGGAGAATGATTATGAGTGAAGTTGTTACGGTGCGTTCCCTACATTCCCTTTATGAGAAGAAGGGAATTGATTCTTTGCTGGCTTTAGGAGAAGTAACCATCTTTGGTTGGGTGCGGACGAACCGTCCTAGTGGACAACTTGCTTTCTTAGAACTCCATGATGGGACACATTTTCTTTCTCTTCAACTTGTGTATACAAAAGATAATCCTGACTTTGAAAAGATGGCCCATTTGAAAATGGGTGCCTCGATTAAAGCAACGGGAAAAATTGTTGCCTCACCAAGCGCGAAGCAGCCTTATGAGGTTCAAGTGTCCGCATTAGAGCTTATTGGCGATGTTGCGGATGATTATCCTTTACAAAAGAAACGTTCAACATTTGAATTTTTAAGGGAACAAGCGTATTTACGGCCACGTGCGAATACTTTCCAAGCGGTATATCGCGTGCGTAGTGTTTTATCTTACGCTATCCATTCTTTCTTCCAAGAAAGAGGGTTTGTATATGTTCATACGCCCATTATTACGGGAAATGATGCCGAAGGCGCAGGACAGCTTTTCCAAGTTGCCACTAACGGGGAACATCCTTTTACGGACTTTTTCGGAAAAGAGGCCCATCTTACTGTTTCTGGTCAACTTCACGGAGAAGCCTTTGCCTTAGCCTTTAAAGACATTTATACCTTTGGACCAACTTTCCGCGCAGAAAGAAGCAATACTCCTCGCCATGCTTCGGAATTTTGGATGATTGAACCGGAAATGGCTTTTTGTGATTTAAAAGGAGATATGGAAGTCATTGAAGCGTGTTTAAAGTACGCAATTGAAAAGGTGGTGACTTCTTGTAAGGAAGAAATTGATTTCTTTGATCGTTTTATTGCTAATGGGTTAAAAGATAAACTCCAGGCGGTTTTACATTCTTCTTTTGCTCACATGACTTATACTGAGGCGATTAAGAAGTTAGAAGAAGCCGTTAAAGAAGGCATTTCCTTTGAAAATAAAAAGATTTATTGGGGTATGGATTTACAGTCCGAACACGAACGTTATTTATGCGAAAAAATCGCGAAAGGTCCTCTTTTCTTAACGGATTATCCAAAAGAAATTAAAGCCTTTTATATGAAAGAAAATCCTGATGGGAAAACGGTTGCTGCCGTTGATCTTCTTGTTCCCGGAGAAGGAGAACTTGTTGGCGGTTCCCAAAGAGAAGATGACCCCCTTAAATTAAAAGAAAAAATGGGTCAATTAAAAGACATGGATTGGTATTTAAATTTAAGACGTTATGGCGGGTGCCCTCACGCTGGATTTGGTATTGGTTTTGATCGTCTTTTAATGTATGTGACGGGGATGCAAAATATTCGCGATGTCCAACTCTTCCCAAGAACGTCGAATGCTTTAAAATATTAATATGAACGAAAAAGAAACAGCCCCACGAATGCTTTCTGACCAAGAAATAGGGGAAATGAAACGAAAAACGTTATCGCGAAAAAGAATTTATTGGGCGATATGGATTGTGAACATGCTTCTTATCGCTTGTATTGTTTTTGAAATTTTTGATTTATTTTTCTAACGGCTTTTCTTCGTTAGGTTTCAAAGGAGCGGTTTCCGCTCCTTTTTCTTGATCATAAAAGTTAAAACCTTCTAAAGTTTTCTCATATACCGTTTTTGTGCGTCGATTTAAATAAATGAATCTAGCAATCCACGCTTGGGTTACTAACGCAAAATAAATAATGGAAGCACTCCAAAGGGGAATTAATAAATAGGAAGCCCAATATTCATTTACCCAGTGAGGGGAAGAAACTAAAGGAGGCCATGAAGAAAGTAGTGTTAAGCCCCAAAAATTGCTCCATATCGAAGGATCGTTCCAATCCCAAGTCCAAAATAAGGTAGAAAAATGGGCAAGATAATCTTCATGCCAATTCCCCGTAATTGCGGAATAAGTAATATAAAGAATGAGACTTATAGCAAAAATAAGAAACGCAGGAAGCGATTCTTTAAAGAAACGACGATTGTTTTTCTTCCATCCATAACGAAATAAATCTTTTGGATTATCAATGATGCGATAAACCACCACATCATGAATTTCTTGATCAATTTGTTTTCCAAATGAAGCGGTTACTTGCCGTATGGCCATTCCAAGTAAGCCAAGAAGTAAGAGAAGGATAACAAGAAAGACAATGGCAATAATGAGAAGTTTTTTGTCGCTTTCATTAAAACTAATAAAAAGATAACTATTCATTCTCATTTTCCTCCTCGTCCATTAAAGAGATTTGTTTAATGGAAGACTCATCCTCATTGTTTTCTTCTTTCTGTTCAATAGAAGGGATGTTTTCTAAAGGAGAAGTTGTCTCTTCTATAACCTGGGGGTTAGGAAATGGGGGAAGAGGCGCGGTGTTGATTCCATTTGGGGGTATGTATCCAGGTGGCATCTGATAGAAGTTTTGTTGGACAAAAACTTGTTGAGGGGCAGCATTTTTTGTTTCTTCTTGTGGTTTTGGTGTATCTTCTTCCTTTTTCGCTTCTAGCTTTTCTTTCAATAATTGGTCTTCTTTTAATTCTTCAAAACCATTTTGTCCCCGGAAAAAACGGTAAATTAAAACACAAGCATGATAAAACCAAGTGCAAAGACAATAGATCGCGCCAATAGCAAGAATAATTAGAAGGAGGGGAAGTAAGAAGATATATACAAGCCCCATACCAAAATTTCTAAGAAACTTACCCATGAATATATTATCTAACGTTTTCTCTTACTAAGGGTAACGATTTTGGATATCTCTATGGATTTTATTGTTTATCTTTTTTAAGAAAACAAAAATAAAAGGGAAGATTTGCATGGATTTTTTATTGATATAAAAAAGGACTGCCGAAGCAGCCCTTAATTGTGAATTTTGTTTAGTCCACCAAAGCAGTATTCACGAAGAAGACGTATTCAGAGTAATTTGGATCTAAATATCCCTCTTCATCTGTGGCATAAACTCCCAAGATATCTGTCATGGAAGAAGTCCAATCAGAACTACTTTGACTTTCTCCATAGAAGATAAATCCAAGTTTATAAAGGTTATTTCCGCCTTCTAAATCTTGAATCGCCTCAATCGCGACCGTCATACTGTAGTATTGGAAGTCTGGAGCAGTTCCCGAGACCTTCTTAATATTTTCAATATTTAAGGCATTAAGGTTATCGTCATAGTCCCAAGAGAAGGAGTAAGTAGCAACCCATTCTGGATCGTTCATGACTAAGGTTCCTGTCCCATCTTCATTAAATGTGAAGGTTGTGGGGTCATCAGGATTGAAGTCGTATACATCTTCATTTAATTCAACTTTCCAAGTACCCGTGATGTCTTCTGTTTGAATAATTCCGTTTCCAGGAAGAATCGTAATGACAAATTCATCGCCCGTTCCCCAAGAAGGATCATAATCGGTTGAAGTCACAGTAACGGTCACAGTTTTTTGCGTTGTGGTAGGCGCAGCAGTGAAGGTAATCGTACGATCATCAGGATTAATTGTTACCGAAAGAGCGTCTGGATCAGAAGTGGTTGCACTGATGTTATGGAAGTTGGCATTATCTTCGCCAGAGGTATGTAACCCTGCTGTCCAAGAGGTACCACCATAAAGTTGAGCAGTGTCAGCACTTGTTAAATGCCAATCATCTTGATAAGGGACAACAGCAGTAAGGTAGAAGTTATGCACGAGAGCATTTTCTACTGTTAAGGTTACAGAACCAGCGTTGTTATTATCCACGAAGTTTCCTAAGGTTAAGGTTGCCGTTCCTGTTTGTGTTAAGCTTGCTTGATAAACACCCTCTGTCCACTTATCAGGAACAAAGATACCTTCTGGAGAGGTTCCTGTAATGCCATATTGCCAGGCATCTAAGGCTGTATCCGCATTTTCGCCAGTGGCTTCAATAACAAAGGATGGAGTGTCATCTTCTGTTGACCAACCACCATTGACTGGGGTAGAGGTGACATCGTTACCATCTTCATCTTCTAAGTGAGCAGAAACTTCCGTGGCAAAATAGGGAGCGCTATCAAAGGTTGGCACGCCTTCTTCTGCCTCACCATAAGAATAGGTGTAATTGAATCGTTTAACGAGTTTTCCACCATTTTGTTGCATGCCAGGATAGAACTCGCCATCATCAAAGTTATATTCGTTGTTATTGTATTTTACCTCGCGGTAACTACCTTCTAATGGCGCCCCTGCTTTTGTAAAGGTTGTGACAACTTCATATTCAATATGAGTTTGTTCTGTCATTCTGGCATAGATGGAAGGAGAACCAATCGGGTCATAGGTCTTATAACTCTTAATGGTAGTAGTAAAGCTTCCATCTTCGTTTTCAACAGAAGTTACAACCCGTCCAGCATCACAAAGGTCGTCTTCTAAAGTAAAGGAAGAACGATAAGATTCCCATTGCATGCGGTCGATAGCATTCATGTCGTGAGAATAGTGACTGACTTCAAATTCAGCGTCTTTAGCACTGATTTGATGATCTCGTTTTCCACTTTCTACTTCTTCAACAATATTGTATTTGCCGCTATAAGCATAAGTATCCGTGCTGGCGCTATCATCCACATAAGGATTCGACCAACCGTCTGAATAAGGATTAGTATAGGTAACCCCCTCGATATAGTTATCAACAATGGTGTACACGCCATCTTTAATGGTCTTATAGACATAGGTTGTTGTTCCCCGATCCTCATTTTTAACCGTCGCTAAAGAGGTGTCATTAGCGTATAACTTCCAGCTATAGTCATTTCCTGTGAGATTATCACTAAAGGTGACTTGATTTACATTCGCAGGATAGTTTGTGGGATCGCTTTTTACACTTCCATCAAATAAGGATTCAAATTGTTCGGGGTTAGAGGGAAGGTTAAGAACATCCACTCTTTGAATCCAAATTTTGCTTGTTGAAGGATTGAAGTAAATGTCATAAGCAGCATTTCCTCCAACTTCAATAAGAGAATCTCTTTGTTGTGTTTCAGGGGCAGCAGAAGGAAGGCTTGCTTCGCTAAAATCAATATCACTATAAGTAATATCACCAAAACATTTTTCGCGATAAATTTCGTTATAGGCAAAATAACTATATCCGCCATTTACTCCTTTTACTGCAACATAAATGTTGGAAGTGGATTCAGCAACAACGTTTCTTGCAACGTATACGCCATCGCTTTCTTCCATTACCGCCACTAAGTCACCACCAATAGAAACATTGGCATTAAGAATGGCTAAAGTATAAGTAATGTGGGCATCAAAGTCCGGCATTTGGAAGGTAACGGTGAAGGTTGTTCCACTAGCTTCAAAAGCAATGGGTGTCCCGTTTACCGATAAACTACTTAAACTATAGCCGTCACTTAATGTAATGGTTAAGGTAACGGTCTCGCCTGCGGCAGCCTCCGTTTTATCGGCAGTAATGGAAATACCACCGCTTGTTTGGATATCGATGCGATAAGTCTCTTTGTGACTTGTGGATGAGGTCGTTCCGCTACTTGTTGTGTTACTTGTAGAAGAATTTGGGTTATCTCCTCCGGAACTAGTCGAATCTGTTCCAGTTCCATCACAAGCAGCAAGCATTAAGGCTGCTGCCGGGAGGAGAAACAATAATGATTTTTTCTTCATAAGTTCTCCTTATTTTGCATATACGGGTTCTAAAACCGCATAAGTTCCGTTTTTGTCATACAAATGTGCCATTTCGCCCGTGGTGTAAATGGAAAAATTTGCAGGGACCATCGATGTGGCAGTCGACTCCCAATTTAAGACGCGGTAAATATATTCGTCAGCCAAAGTTTCCTCGTATTCATAATTGAAGGTAATGTTTCCAAATTCGGAGCCATTTTCATCTCTTCCTGCCGCAATTGCGGTTTGATTGCCGATAAAGGTAACTTGCATATTGAGCATTCCAATAATCCAACTTTGGAAATATTCAACTTCTTCCACGAGATAATCTTCCATTTCCGTTAAGGACATAGCGTCTTTTACTTCAATGGTTTTTCGATAGTGAGTAAACCCTTCAGCGTCTTTAATAATTAAGATGAATTGTCCTTCCTTTAAACCTTTTACTGTCCATGTAGAATGTTCTTCATTTAAAGGAGTGGCAATGGCAACATCGCTTTGTTCAATGATGACTTCAGAACCAATCGTTGTGCCATATTCTGGAAAACTATAGCTAATTTGATATTCTTTTCCCGTTTCCAGTTTCTTCCCAACATTAATTTCGGTAAAAGAATCTCCTGCACTAAAATCATAAGAATCGTCATAAATGGGTAAAGAGGACGACGATGATTCAGAACTTGAGGATGAGTTTGTTGAACTACCATTCCCTTCCTCTCCTCCACAGGCGGATAGAAGTAATAAAGGAACCGTAGCTAATAAAAGAATTTTCTTCATTCAGTATCTAAAATCCTCCTTTGGCCATAAAAAAAGAATGACCTCTTGTAAAGTTAGAGGTCTTCGCGAAGATGTCAACAAAAAAAGCGTCATTCTTTCAAAAAAGTGTTAAAAACTCATCTTTTAAAAGAAAAAAAGTAACTTTAAACGAAAAAAAGATTGAAAAAATTCTTAACACCCATAATGTGCTCTTCATAAAGGGGCAGAAAGAGGAAAGGATATGAAAAAAATCATACCGGGTTTGTTCTTGGCGGCGGCTTTACTTTTAGCCGCCTGTGACACGGATGCTACAAGTAGTGAGTCGTCTGTACCAAGTAGTAGCAGTGATTCAAGTTCATCTCTTGTGAGCAGTTCAACAAGTGAAGATGAACCTGATCCCATTACCATTACTGGTCCAACAACCCTTCTTGTTGGGGATACCGGCACATTAACCACAGACTCGACAGAAACAGGTCTTACCTGGG
>CASEFL010000010.1 GCA_949287245.1 uncultured Bacillota bacterium | reverse complement strand
CGAATGATCGAATCCATATTTCTTTTCAATTTCAAAAATAGGAACATTTTCATTGAGGTGCAATTTAACGAGGAATAACTTCTCCTCGAGTGTTCTTTTTATAGAAAAAATCCTCCATTCATCTTACCCTACTTGGGCAAAATTATGGGGGATATTTCAATTGCGATGGTGGAGCGTATGAGGCTCGAACTCACGACCTCCTCCATGCCATGGAGGCGCTCTACCAGCTGAGCTAACGCCCCATCGCTTGCGCTTATTGCGCTCGTGCAATATAGACTTTCTCTTTTCTTTCGTCAAGTATTCTTTTTAAAGAATGGAAATCAAGAACAAATAGAGGAACTTTGATTTTCTTCTTTATGCAAAATGTTTCCCCTTCCTCTTCCTTCATCGTTTTTGCTTAAAAGACGCAAAAGGATAGGTGTCAAAAAACTTGATAATAAAATAATTAAAAGAGTAAAAGGCATAATTCCCGCATTGACTAAACCTGCGTCAATTCCTGTTTGTGCAGTAACAACAACAACTTCAGCGCGGGCCATCATTCCTACACCAATGGACAAAGAGTCTTTTAAATTAAAACGACACAATAAAGCGCCACTGCCTGCGCCGATAACCTTTCCTAATAAAGCAGCAATAACGTAAGTAAAACCAAAAATTAAAAAGAGATAGTCACTAAAATCTAGCGAGGCGTTATACATTTTTAAAGCAACAGAAGCAAAAAAGATTGGAACAAAGAAGACATTCATTGTCGTTTCTGCGCGGTGATCGATATACTCCTTGGGGCGTGTTGGAGCAAGGATTAATCCTGCAACGTATGCCCCTGTAATATCCGCAATTTGAAAAAATCCCTGTGCGAGATATGCCCACAAAAAGCAAAAAGCAAGGGACAAAATAGGGATACGAATATGATGAGGATACTTTTCCCCTAGCCAATTGAAGAGCTTACGTACCCCGTACCCTACTGCAAAAGAAAGTAGGACAAAAAGGCCCATATTGACAATGATACAAACAATCTCCCAAATTCCTTCAATGGAGGCGCCCATACTTTCTAAAAGGAAAATTAAAAGATTAAAATCTGTACCTGCAAGAGAAGCTCCCGAAAAAGAAAGAATTAATGAAAGAAGAACAATTCCAATCACATCATCTATGATGGCGGCGGAAATAATGGCTGAACCTACTTTCCCATTTAATTTTCCTAGTTCCTTTAAAGTAGTAACCGTAATAGAGACCGAGGTTGCCGTAAGAATGACCCCATAATATAAATCACTCCATATCGGATCAATTCCCTGTTCTAAATAATCTACAGATAAGCCACCATATTTTCGAAAAAGGAAAGCAAGCAAAAACCCAAAAACAAGAGGACAAATGACCCCTAAAGAAGTAATTACAATTGCGGACTTTCCTACTGCTTTAATCTGCTTAACATTGGTTTCTAAACCTGCAGTAAAAAGGATAAAAACTACCCCAAATTTCGCTAATATATCGATTCCTTGTTTTGTATAAGGAGTTAAGACAGTTTCTCCGGGAATAAATGTTAATAGACCTACCAGTAAACCTGCACAAAGAATACCAATAACCGAAGGAATTTTCAATTTTTCAAAAAGGATTCCTAATAGTTTTGCTAAAGCAAGAATAAGCGCTACAGGCAGCAACACTTCGAAGGCACTTCCCGTAACTAAATCCGTCATTAAATTCGTCATAGTTTTATTCTAATCCTTCAACTTCAAGATAGCGTAAGTAAGCGCTTTTGCTCTTCTAAAACTAATGAGATAATAAAGAGTAAAGGAAAAATTACTATGAAAGTATTGCTTTATTCTGTTCTCGATAAAGGCCCAAGAACTGATGCCCTTCATCGCGCTATTTTTAAAAAAGGCTACAACGCAACCATATTAGAGACCGCTGGATTGCGGCACGTCATTCAGGAAATGAAGGAACCACACGCAACCTTATCTTTATCTGATATTGCCGAAACCCCCTCTGAATATTCTGGTTCAACAACTATGTTTATCATTCTTGAGGAAGAGAAATTAGAAGAGGTTAAAGAACTAATTCGTGACTATACAAAATCCTTTGAACTGATTCATGGAGCAATGTTTGCTTTTCCTATTCCTTCATATGAAGGTTCTTTTTAAAAACAGAAAATTTAAATAAGTTTTGCATCGTTTTTTAGATATTTTTAGATTGTTTTCTCAATAAATATTAAATATTTCATCCGAATAAGACAGGAGAAATAAAACAATAAGCTAGCAAATTGGCGCGACCGAGGCGATTCGAACGCCTGACCCCTTCCTTAGGAGGGAAGTGCTCTATCCAGCTGAGCTACGGTCGCACTTTATATATTTTACTCGTCTCTTATTCCAATTAGAAAAGAAAAATAATAAAAGAAAAAACCTCGATATTATCGAGGTAATTAGTCGTGGTCGGAACGACGGGAATTGAACCCGTGACCTCCTGGTCCCGAACCAGGCGCACTACCAAACTGTGCTACGTCCCGAGGGCAAAAAACTTTATCACTCAAGGGGGAAGAAATCAAACAAAGACATTTGATTTGATTTGTTTAATCCGTCTAGCGCACCTAGTTTTTCTAGCTGTTTTAAATGCTCTTGAGATAACAAGGTACGCTCAGATAAATCTTCTTGTGATAAAAATTCTGCCTCATTCCGTGCGTCCACAACAGACTGGGCGACTGCTTCCCCTAAGCCGTTTAAAACAATAAAAGGAGGAATAACTGATTTCCTTTGATAGTCAACAGCCCAATCAGTAGCAAGAGAACGCGTAATAGAAATGTTATCTACTTTAAAACCACGGGCATAAAGTTCCGCACAGGCTTGTAAAGACTTCATATAGTCATGATCCGTATTTTTTGCTTCACTGCTATGCTGTCTTGCCTCTAATTGCTGATAAGCACGAGAAACAGCATCAAGACCGGATAACATGGCAGTAATATCAAATTTTTCACAGCGAACAGAGAAATAAGTAGCGTAAAAATCTAGTGGACGATAAAGCTTATACCAAGCATTCCTTACAGCATTAATAACATAGGCTGTAGCGTGTGCTCGAGGAAATAAGTAACGAATTTTGTTGCACGATGTTAAATACCATTCTGGCACACCATGTTCCCTCATCAACCTTTCTTGAGCTTCATTAACTCCTTTCCCATGTCGAACACTTTCCATAATTTTAAAAGCGTCCAGAGAAGGAACACCCATCGAAATAAGATACGTCATAATATCATCACGACATCCAATAACTTCCTGTAAAGAGGCCACTCCTTCACGAACAATATCTTGAATGTTATTCGCCCATACATCTGTACCGTGGCTAATTCCAGAAATAATTAGCAAATCGTTAAAAGAAGAAGGCAATGCTTCGATAAGAATTCGTTGAACAAAATCTGTACCAAATTCAGGTAAACCAATCGCTCCTGTTTTAAAACCAAGAGGATTGGAGGATAAATGGAGAGCGTCCGGGCTTCGAAACAAAGAAATTACTTTCTCATCCGTAAGAGGTACTTCATCAGCGGGAATTTTTGTTCTTAAGGCTAAGCTACGCAAAGCTAAAGGATCAACATGGCCTAATAAGTCCAATTTCAAAAGACAATCATGCATACTCGCAAATTCAAAATGGGTTGTTAGCCAGCTGGCATCGGGGTCATCAGCAGGATGTTGGAAAGGGGTGAAATCAAAAATTTCCATATCTTTAGGAATAACAACAATTCCTCCAGGATGTTGACCTGTGGTTCGTTTTACTCCCACGATGCGATGCGCTAAAGCACGAATATAGGAACGAGAAAAAGTAGAGGAATCTTTTCCCAAAAAGCGTTCAATATACTCCTTTTTGACATACCCAATGGCGTTTTTTTCTTCCGTTGTGGATATGGTACCTGCTCGAACAACATGAGGACTTGTTACAGGAATATTTTTGGCAATGAGTTCGTTTTCTTCTTTTGAAGAGAGTAATTCACGTGCATAAGCATGGGCTTTGCTTTGATAATCTTTAGGGAAATTTAAATCAATATCAGGAACCTTATCTGCGTTAAAACCTAAGAAGGTTTCAAAAGGAATGTTTTGACCATCTCTTTCCATTAATTCCCCGCAAATCGGGCATCTTTTTTCGGATAAATCAAATCCTGATCGAACACCAACCCCCCATTCGAGGTGCTTACATTTCGAGCATAAATAGTGAGGAGGTAAGGGATTTACCTCAGTAATATTGGCCATGGTTGCGGCAAAAGAGGAACCAACAGATCCTCGTGAGCCAACAATATAACCATCTTCATGCGCCTTTTTAATAATTAAATGAGCAATATAATAGGTAACACTATATCCATTACTAATAATACCGTTTAATTCTTTATCAAGACGTTCTTTGATTTTGGGATCAGGATGGTCTCCATACTTTGCTTTTAAATTGGCATAACAAATTTCTCGTAATTTTTCGTCACTTCCAGGTAAATTAGCAGTCGGTGAATATAAGCGATCTTTTAAAATGACCAAAGGGTCGCATAAATTAGCGATAGTATTTGTATTTTCAATAACAATTTTCCGTACATACTCTTCAGGCAAGAAGGAGGAAAAACATTCAATCATTTCTCTTGTTGAACGGAAATGTTGATCGGGATTTGGAAAAGGGTTCGCTGAAGAACGTCCGCGAGCTAAAGGATGAGTACCTCTTCCTACAGAGCGAGACGCAATTAATACATCGCGTGAGAGTTTATCTTCCGGGTTTAAATAGTGACAGTCCCCTGTTGCACAAACCATAACTCCCGCTTCCTCTGCAGCTTTACATATCGTTTTTAAAAGTTCCAAAATTCGCTCAGAAGTAAAATCACCAATATTTACGCGATAGGAATAATTAGCAGGAGGCTGAATTTCTATGTAATCGTAAAAACGTACAGCCTCTAGTAAATCTTGATAACGTCTACGTGAAGCAATTTCAAATATTTCTCCATTAAAACAAGCAGACCCTAAAAGCAAATTTTTTCGATATTTAACAAGTTCAGACCGCGGAATTTTTGGTTCGGCTCCACTAGAAAGATAAGTAACATGACTTTCTGAAACAAGACGGTATAAATCGCGTAAGCCTTCTTTATTCTTAGCAATGGCACAACAATGTTGAGAGCGCAAATGACGGAATATGGATAAAGAATCGCTATGAAGGTTCGCTAAATCCTCAAGAGTCATATTTACATTATCTTTGGTTAAAATTGTAACAATAGCGTTCCATACATGGGCAAGGGCTTCCGCGTCAAAATCTGCGCGGTGCGCTTGTTTATCATCATAAAAGTCTAATTTAAGGTTTTTTGATAAATCCCCTAAGCGATGCCCTTTTGCATCAGGAAATAAATAGTGAGAAAGGGCAAGGGTATCAATAACCGGATTTTCAATGGGAACCTTCCCCTCTCTTTCACGCATGGCATTTAAAAAACCTATATCAAAGGTTGCGTTATGGCTGACAAGAGTGGCATCCCCAATAAATTGTTCAATTTTTTCTAATGCTTCTTTATTTTTTGGGGCATCTTTTACCATCTCGTCAGTAATGTGTGTTTTCTCTTGAATAAAGACAGGAATCTTTTGTTCAGGATTAATAAAAGTATCAAATCTAGCACGAACAACTCCATCTTCTACTAACACAGCGCCAAACTCAGTTGGTCGGTCATAAGTTGAAGATAAACCTGTAGTCTCAAAGTCAAAAACACAATACTTTCCTCGCAGTAAGGGAATATTCGATGGTCGATAGGCATAGGTTGGATAATCGAACATATAAAATTCAATACCATAGAGCATCTTTAGACCATACTTTGCTGCCGCTTTTTGCGCAGCGGGATAAGACTGGACGACGCCATGATCGGTTACCGCAATCGCCTTCATACCCATATGAGAAGCCAGACGACAATAATCATCAATATCGGCCGTTGCGTCCATTGCGGACATTTTGGTATGAAGATGAAGCTCTACCCGTTTTTCTTCCTCTAGATCATCACGTAAAGGTTCATCCTTTTTTATGAGAGAATGAACATAAATTTGGATTTCCTGAGTATGCTCTTCTAACTCAAGACCCCCTTTAATTTCAACGTAATCATCCTCTTTTAAATTCAGTAAAACCTCTTTATCAACGCTTTTCCCTTCATATACGCGCGCATTAATTCCAGAGGTTGCATCGTATAGAAGAATTGTGCCACCATAACTTCCTTTTTTTGTTAATTTAAAATCAAAAGAAGCGACTTTTGCACGGATTTCAACATTCCCTTCTTGAAGAGAAATCGCTTCTTCAATTGATGTGCAAGAAATATAATTCCCCCGTTTACTAGAACGTTTTCTTGTCTCTAAGAAATGAGCATAACGGATGCTTTCCACAAAACGTTGCCCTGCTTCCTCTTTTTCCTGTCGTTCTTTTTCTTCTTCTAATTGTCTTTCCTCTTCCCAGTCTTCTCTTTTTTCAATAGGAGCTTGAATTTCTCCTTCTTTCTTCTCTTCTAATGGGAGAGAAATTGTCTCTTCTTCGGTAAAAGGTTCTACATAAATTTTGTTATAAGGAGATGGATAATTTAAAAAAGTAAAGAGTTCTTTAACGCGCTTAGAAATTTGATTTAATTTTTCTTCCTCTTTTTCATTCTCATAAGCAAAAGATACCCCTTTTGCGAGAAAGGAAATGTGTTTCAGCAATAACCGTTCTTCTTGTAAAGCATAATCTTCTAAAAAGTGAGCAAGTTCTCCCTCCTCCATTCTCGTTTCATAGGTAAAAGAAAGGGAATAGGCATAAGGAATGGTAGTAAGCGCGTTTAAAAAAGGGAACAATTCTTCTGTGGTCCAATAAGTTTTCTTCCAAATCGAAATATGACAAACCCCATTTACTTGTTTTGCTTCCAAAACTTTAAAATCGCTATATTCAAGAGAAGGACAATGAATGGAGCGAAGAAATCTTTCTGTTAAGTCTTCCATACATCCTCCTAGAATAAACCAATAACGTCTTTGATAATAATTCCAATTCCTAAAATTAAAAGTAACCCCAAACCAATATAGGAAACAATGTTTTTGACTTTGTCCGGTATTTTACGTTTAAACACCCTTTCCACCCCAGTGACAAGAAGCTGCCACCCATCAAGACCAGGAATGGGCAATAAATTAAATATGGCAAGATTTAAAGCCAAATACCCGCCATAAAAGAAGAATGTTCTCCCCCAGCCTAAAGCAGCACTACTTTGAGAAAGCATGCTACCCATAGCAACAACCGATCCTAATTGACTAAAATCAAAGGTAAATAAGGCGCCTAATCCTTGCCCAATAGCAACAAAGAAATTGGCAAAATATTCACACCCAAGCAGCATTCGCTCACCAAAAGGGGCGTATTCTTCTAAAGGAGTAATCAAAAAAGAGCCTCCTTCTAATGTAATATTCTCGCCAACTTTTTTTGCCTTTATGGATACAGGTACTTTTTGATAAGCAAGAACTTCCTCACTGGTAGGACGATTTTCTTTATCAGCAGAAGAAAATACGCTTAACTCCAAAGTAAAAGACTCGTTCCCCTTAAAATAATAGGCAGGTTTTGTCAAATCCGCGTGACCTTCAACTCCTAATTGTTGATCGACATTCGTCACAGGAAGCGAAGAAGAGGTAGGATAAAATTTTAACGAGGAAAATAAATCAGAATGAACAACGCCACTTGGCATAAATAAAGCAACATAAGGAGTGTCACTTAATAATTCATTTGTTTCTTGATCATAGAAAAGAATGCCAGAATCCACGAGAAATCCTGCTTGATTTAAATTACTATCCTCGGCAATTTCCGGCGCAAGAATACGATTTGTTTCGGAAGAAAAAGAAAATTCTCCTAAAGTCCCTTCCCCCCAAAGAGCATAAGAAGTTTTTATTGAAGAAGAATTTTCTAAATCAAGATAAAGAGCTTGCGATTGATAACTACTAGGAAAGGCCAGCGCGTAAATAAAGGTAAAAAGCAAAGAGAAAAGCAAATTCATGGCAATGCCACCCATCATAACAAGGGCACGTTTTCCTGCACTAATCCCTTCAATTGAACGTTCTTTAGGAATAATAATCCCTTCCGTTTCTACCCCTTCGGCATACATGGAAACATAGCCACCAAGAGGAATTGCACGCAAAGAATACATAGTCTCGCCACCCTTTTTCTTCCAAGAAAAAAGTTTAGGTCCAAAACCAATCGAATATTCTAAACAAAAAACATTAAAGCCCTTTGCCAACAATAAATGACCAAGTTCGTGAGTCAAAAGCAAAATTCCAAGCATTAAAATAAGGATAAGGATGGTAATTACAACATTCATAAAAGTTCCTCCTGAGGAAGAGCTAAAACATACTCTCGAGCACGTTGATCGGCGATTTTGTAATCTTCATAAGAAAGAGCCTCTTTCGCCGGCAATAAGTCTAAAGCCCGTTTCACTGCTTTTTCAATCCCAATGATAGAAATCTCGTCATTTAAATATCGATACACGGCTACTTCGTTACTGGCATTTAATATGGCAAGAGCAGTGCCTCCTTTTAAATAAGCATTGATACAAAGTTGTACAGCAGGATATCTTATAGGATCAAAGGAAGAAAAATGTGTGCCTGGAATTTCTTTTAATGAAGAAACTTCAACAACTCCACTTGTATCTAACCCTCCGTAAAGAGCGAAATGAATAGCATTATGCATGTCGGGTTCACCAATCTCTGCGAAATAAAAAGACGAATCAACTTTTATTGCACTATGAACATAAGATTCTTTATGGAGCAGAATTTCAATTTGTGATGGCTCTATATGAAACAAATGAATCGCTTCAATACATTCAAAACCCTTGTTAAACATTGTTGCGCAATCAATTGTTATTTTCTTTCCCATTTTCCAATTAGGATGCTTCAAAGCCTCTCGCGCCTTTTTCGTGCGGATTTCTTCTCGTGTATAGTCGCGAAAAGCGCCTCCAGAAGCGGTAAGAATCATTTTTTGAAATGGTTTGTTTCCAAGACGTAGAAGACATTTTGCCAAAGCTACATGTTCGGAGTCTATAGGGATGATTTTTCCTTTTCCTTCATCAAGAATTTTTTGAATCAATTCGCCCCCAACAACTAAACTTTCTTTATTCGCTAAAAGAACAGTACGGTTTAAATATAAAGAAGTTAAGGTTGGTTTTAAGCCAGCAAAACCGACTAAAGCATTCAAGACATAATCGCTTGGTGTTTTCTCGATCAAGGTAGAAATTTCCTCTTCCCCTGCATAAAAATGAATTTTTGGATACCGTTTTTGCCAATAAAGCAAATGACTCCTTTCAAGGATATACACTGCTTTAATTTCAGAAAAATCTCTTAAAATTGCAGGGATTTTATCTTCTTGATGACCGATTGATATTGCTTCTAAAGAAAAAGAATGACGATCGTTTTTTAATAAATCAAGGGTTTGCGTGCCAATACTTCCTGTTGCACCTAAGACAATAATTTTTTTCATTTTAGATAAAGAAATTCCAATCGTGGCCAATAAAAATTAAAAGGATGGAAAGGCCAATTGAGACAAACATCACACTGTCGCAGCGGTCTAATACTCCGCCATGTCCTTTTAAAATTGTTCCAAAATCTTTTAATTGAAAATAGCGTTTAATTAGAGATAAAGAAAGATCTCCTAATACCGCAATAAGAGGAATTCCGATAGCAATAATTAAAATAGAATACCAATGTTCTAAATCAAGTGTTGGTAAGATGGGATAGCCAGATGCCGCCATTGTAAACATCAAAATTAAATTGCAAATAAAAGAACCAAATACCCCAAAAAAGAATCCTTCCCACGTCTTCTTTGGAGAAATATGCGTTAATTTTCGTTTTCCAAAATAAATTCCCCCGAAATAAGCAAAAGTATCATTTAATATGGTCCCTGAAGCCATAAGGAAGAAAAGAGAAGAAGAAAGTAAATACTGGAAATTGGGTAAAGAGGTCAAATCTTTCCCACCTAGCCCTTCATACCAAAGATAAGAAGGCATGCTTTCCGCTAAATAAAACGGGTAATAACGCAAAAAGAAGAAACTTTGGAAGCCTAAACCCACAAGGAAGGTCATTAAAAAGAAATAAGCAACATCTCCAAAATCAAAGTTTTTATCAAATAATGCAACGAGAAAATAAAGCCCTAAACTTACCGCAATTCCAATAATAGAAATGGAGAATCCTCCAAAATATTCTTCTAATGAGAAAGTGTAATTATTTGGATTTTCTAGCCAAGCAGCAAAATTAAGTTTAAAAACAAACCAATAAACATATAAAAAAGTAGAAAGATAGGTAATTGCCCATACCCACCAACCATATTTTTTTCCTGGTGCCTTGCATATTTCAAAAACAGCAATCCCAAGAAAAATTGCCATTACCGCAAAAAACACCCACGAACCTAAAAAGATGGTTGGTGCAAGAATCGCAATCAGAAAAAAGGCAACAATCACTCTACTCTTTAAAGACGCCTTATAGTTTTCTCCAGGCTTATTAATTTGAAATTCTTCTTGAAAATTCATGCAAAAACCTTTCCAAATCTCCGATTTCTTTTACCAAACTCCACCAAAGCCTTATAAAGTTCTTCCTTATTAAAATCAGGCCAATAAGTTGGGGTAAAATAAAGTTCTGCATAGGCAAGTTCATATAAAAGATAGTTTGAGATTCTTTCTTCTCCTGAGGTACGTATTAAAAAGTCGACATCTGGAAGTTCAGGATGATCTAAATAAGTATGAAAAGTTTTTTCGTCAAAGGAAGCAAGATCAATTTTCTTTGCTTCAAGATCTTTCCCTATTTTCTTAATCGCACGAACAATTTCATCCCTTCCCCCATAATCAAGACAAATATTAATAGTTAAACAATTGTTATCTTTTGATTCATCAATTGCCTTTTCCAAAGCAATTTTGGTTTTATCGGGTAATCGTTCTTTTCGCCCAGAATGGATTAAACGAATTCCTTCCTTTTTCAAAAGAGGGAAATCCTTTTCACAAAAATCAACTAAATATCTCATCAATTGTTCTATTTCTTCCTTGGGGCGATTCCAATTTTCTGTTGAAAAAGCATATAAACTTGCGTAACGGATACCAAATTCTTTTGCGGCATAAAAAACATCCTTTAATCGTTCACAAGCAACTTTATGGCCAATAGAACGCGGTAATCCTCGCTGCTGCGCCCATCTCCCGTTCCCATCCATAATAAATGCCACATGGTTTGGAATGTTCATTAAGGGAGGGAAATGCTTTTTCATACTTGTTCATTATACCTTAAATGAACAATTGTATGGATAAGATGCACAATATGACGTAAGACAAATGAAGAAAAACTCGATACAATATGCCCATGAATAATCATGAAACACCCGAAGAAAATGTAACTCTCCCACCTCTTGGTATTAAAAAGAATGATAACCTTTCTCCGCAAGATCCCGATCAGATAAAAAAGAAAGCCAAACTTACTTTTATCCTTTCGGGCATTATTGGTACCTTGCTCCTTGCTCTTCTTATTACAAGTATCACGATTGGAGCAATAGAACTGAACAAACCAACTCCTAGCAATGAGACGCACGCTCTTCATTATGATGATGGAAGAAGCGGACTTTATGATAAAGAAATGATAAGACTAAGCGAAAATGGAGAAGCAATCAATCCATTTTTATTGACAAAAGGTGAACACTATAACGGTTTTTTTGTTGAAGATATCTCCCCTATTAAAGAGGAAGCCATTTCTCTCATTTTTCCTACTTTAGAATATGAAAATGAAACATCACCTCTTTATTTTATTCTAGGAACCACCGCTCAAGAAAAAGGAAATGGATTATTAAAAGATTCTTTAATTGAAAGAGTTTATTTCCCTTCCCCTATCCTAAAGATAGGAGATTACAGTTTTGAAAATAGTCCTTCCTTAAAAGAAATTCATTTTACGGATGGCTATCGCAGCCAAGAAGGATTTTGCATAGGAAAATACGCTTTTTCGCATGCCGAGAAATTAGAAAACATTACGCTCCCTAATTCCTTAACAAGTTTAGAAGAGCACGCTTTTGAATATTGCACCTCCTTAACTTCCCTTTCCTTTTCTGTCTCCATTGAAAGCATTGGACGAGAAGCTTTTGCCTACTCTGGAATTGAAACTATTTATTATGAGGGAACTTCGACGAGTTGGAATCTCATTAAAAAAGACGATGCTTGGAATGTGAATTCTTCATTAACAAGCATCGTCTGTCAGGATAAAACGATTAATATCCAATAAAAGAGTAAACTTTTGCAGGGTTTTTAAATTGTCATGATGTCTTTCTGTTTCTCATTAACAAGAGCTTCAATTTCTTTTGTTCCCTTATCAATTACTTTTTGCAAGTCAGCTTCGACCCGTTCTTTATAATCATCAGACATGGTTTCATCTTTTTTAATACAATCTCTTGCCTCGTTACGAATGTTCCGCAAAGCAATTTTTGCCTCTTCAAGTAAACCTTTTGCTTGTTTTGCAATTTGCTTACGAACATCTTCAGTTAAAGGAGGAATGATTAAACGAATGCAATCCGCTTCCACTTGTGGATTAATTCCTAAGTTTGCAGCTGCAATTCCCGCGGCAATACTCTTTAAATCTTCGCGACTATAAGGCTTTACCAAAAGTTGACGAGGTTCGGGCATGGAAATGCTTGATAAAGAAGTAATTTCCATCTTTTCGCCATAATAATCGCACATCACGCCATTGAGCATGGCAGGATTTGCCCGCCCCGTTCTTAATTTGGCTAAACCTCTTTTTAAGGACTCAATCGCCCCTTCTACTTTAATTTCTGCTTCCTCAACAACCACTTCCATTTTTAGGCCTCCTCATCTTCAATAATGCTTCCTACTTCTTTTCCTGATAAAACATCCGTTAAAGAAGAAAAATGGTCCATATTAAACACGCGAATGATAATCCCTTTTCCTTCAAGCATGGTCACCGCCGTCATATCCATTACGCCAAGATTGCGTTCTATTACTTCACGATAGGTAAGACTACTTAAGAACTTTGCATCTTCATTTAAGTGAGGATCCGAATCATAAATCCCTTCAACACCATTTTTACCCATAATGATGGCGTCTGCTTTCATCTCTAAGGCTCTTAAAGAGGCAGTTGTATCTGTAGTAAAGAAAGGATTTCCTGTTCCTCCAGCAAAAATGACAATACGCCCTTTTTCTAAATGAGATAATGCTTTTCTTCTAATATAAGGTTCTGACACTTGAGGAACATTAATCGAAGACATCACTCTTGTTGATAAACCAACTTCTTCTAAAGCACTTTGCAAAGCTAAAGCGTTAATGATGGTCCCAAGCATCCCCATATAGTCACCCGTTGCTTGTTCAATACCAACTTTATGCGCAAGTTTCCCTCGCCAAATGTTTCCTGCTCCCACAACTAAACCAATTTTTGCCCCCATTTCATGAGCAGCAAAAATCGATTTTGCAATCGAAGAAAGTTTATTACGATCTAAAATTGTTTGATCATGTTCGTCGGCAAGAGATTCGCCGGACACTTTCACAATAATTGTTTTATATATGGATTTCATGCCTTTGAATTATACACGGAAATAAAAATAATAAGGTATCAAAAAAGGAGGCCTGAGCCTCCTTGCAAAAAATCTTATTCTTCTTCGCCTTTTTCAATCCCTTCACCGACAGCGAAACGGACAAAGGTAACAACCTCATTACCTTTCTCTTTTAATACGTCTCCCACTTTCTTTGTGCTGTCTAAGAGATACTCTTGAAGATATAAACAGGATGCACTAAGAACTTTATCCGCTTTTCTTTCAACAATTTGTGCTTTTACCGCATCTGGTTTGGAAATAAGTTTTGGATCGCTGGCCACTTCGGCGCGGGCAATATTGACTTCTCTTTCTCTTTCAAGGGCAGGAACCGAATCAAGAGTTGTATATAAAGGAGCATTCGCACAGATGTGCATAGCTAACCCGTTTGCTAATTCCTCGTCTTCTTTCTTTAAGATGAGAAGAGTGGCGATTTTTCCACCCATATGGATATAAGAACCATATCCTTCTCCCTCATTCAAATGAAGAATGGTGAAACGACGGAAATCAAGTTTTTCTCCTAGAGCAATGCCTGCATCTTGGAATGCTTGGAAAGTACCTTCTTTTGCCTCTTCAATACTTTTTGGATCATTGTCCATTAAATAATCCATAACCGAATCCACTAAATGGTGGAATTTATCCGAAGCAGAAACAAAATCTGTTTCACAGTTAATTTCGGCAATAACCGCTTTTCCACATTTCGAACAAATCTTAACCGCAGCAAGTCCTTCACTAGCGGTTCTTCCTGCGCGTTTTGCGGATTTAGCAATTCCTTTTTCCCGTAACCAGTCAATAGCTTTTTCAATATCAAAACTATTTTCTTCTAAGGCATGCTTGCAGTCCATCATGCCAGCGCCAGTACGTTCCCGGAGTTGTTTGATTAATTCAATGACATTCTTCTCAGCCATTATTCTTCCTCCTTTTCTGTAGATGCTGCTTCTACTTGGGCCGCAGTTTCTCCTGAAGCTGCTTTCGCGGCAGCATCACGTTCAGCCTTTTTTGCTGCCCATCTTGCGGCGCGTTCTGCTTGTAAACGGGCCATCTTTTCTTCCCGTTCTTTGCGTTGTTGACGGATTAATACTTTCCGTTGTTCATTTGCAATATCTGCTGCACGAATCGCATCTTTCATTGTTGCTTCTTCCCCAGCATCTTTGGTATAAGCCACTTCCGTAGCCCCACCTTTTGCTTCGGCAATTGCATCAGCTAAAACAGCAACAAGCAAGCGGACAGAAGCCGTACCATCATTATTTGCACCGATAGGATATGTGCAGGTGGTAGGATCATCGTTTGTATCGCAAAGAGCAAAAACAGGAATTCCTAAGGTTGTTGCTTCTTTCACGGCATTATGTTCAATAGTAGGATCGGTAACAACAAGCGCTTGAGGCGTGCGACGCATTTCCTTGATGCCACCTAAATTTTTAGAAAGTTTTTCTAATAATTTACGGTTCGTAGCTTGTTCTTTTTTGGAAAGACGATCCATGCTCCCATCTTCTTCCATTTGCTCTAAATCTTTTAATTTCTTGATTCGAGTAAGAATCGTGCGGAAATTCGTTAATGTTCCGCCTAACCAACGATTGGTAATATAAAAGGAACCAGAACGAGTAGCCTCATCAATGACGGCTTGTTTGCTTGATGGCTTTGTTCCCACAAAAAGAACTTTACCGCCACTTTTAGCAATTTCATAAAGCTTATGATAAGCATTTTCCGTTGCCGCAGCAGATTTCACTAAATCAATGATATGGATGTTGTTTCTTGCTCCATAAATGAAATCTTGCATCTTCGGATTCCAGCGACGAGTTTGATGACCAAATTGAACACCAGCCTCTAATAATTTACGAACAGTCATAATCGGGGCGTTCGTATCATGATAAACATCTTCCATCGTGATGTTTTCTTCTACTACAGGGTTTTCTTCTCCTGTAACTTCTGTTGTTTCTTCAACAACGGTTTCTTTTGTTTCTTCAGACATTTTCTGAACTCCTTCGTGTTTTTTCCTCCCTTGTTTCTAAAAGTTCCCACTCATGCGATTTTTAAGCGCCTTTGCCCGCAATAAGAACACCGGGTCTTCATCCACAAGGTGTGTATTTGCCACTAAAAAGCGGCCGTTTGCCATAATACGCTTCTCTTTTCTTACTCTCAATCATTCTTTTTCTCTTTTAGAGAAAGAGAAGGAAAAGCTTTTTCATACTCTTCTTGTAAATATTTTGTTGAAACATGAGTATAAATGGTTGTCGTATTTAAACTTTTATGCCCTAAAAGCATTTGAATTAATCGAAGATCTGCCCCTTTTTCCAAAAGTTTCGTAGCAAAACTATGACGTAATTCATGAGGATGAATGCCAAAATGCAATCCAATTTTTTCCTCTATAGAAGCGAAAATGTATTCATATCCCCGCACCGTTAATTTTTTTCCTCGTGCATTTAAAAATAAAGCGTTCTCGTTTTCTTTCGCCAATAATGGGCGACACTTTTCTAAATATTCTTTTAAAACACTTTCTGTTTCTTCGTTAAAAGGGACAAGGCGTTCTTTTCTTCCTTTGCCAAACACCTTAAGAATTCTCCGGTTTAAATCTAACGAAGATAAGGTTAGTTTTTCTGCTTCCCCAACCCGAATTCCACTACTAAGAAAAAGCAAAAGAATCGCTTGATCACGATAAACTAAAATGTCATTTCGTTCTTGATTTTTCTTTAATAAAACTTTTTCATCTCTTGAAGGGAGAATATCAGGCAAATGAGTTCTTTTCTTCCCAAGAACAATGCCCGCAAAAGGACTATACGAGACAATTTTTTCTTCCTTACAAAACTCATAAAATCCACGTAAGGCACTAACTCTTCGATTTAACGAATTTTGTGAAAGACCACGCATTTTTTCTTCTTTTAAATATTCACGAATATCTTTTTTTTGAAGGGAGGAAAAAGATAAATTCGTCGCTTTTAAATAAGAAGCAAAAGAAAGAAGATCTTCCCTATAATTCTTAATTGTATTTTCGCTATATCCTCGCACATAACGAAGAAAATCAAGATATTTTGCTAAAACTTCTTTCATAAGTATTTTTCTTGATATTCCCTTAATGATTTTAAACTTTTCTTAACTGCTTCTTCTCGTTGATTTTTATTCACCCCAAGAAGACCCCAGTTTGCATTCATTGGTTCTAATCTTGTATAACGAGGGAAAGTAATATAGCGAAGTAAGGCTCCTAACATCGTTTCTATAGGAAAGGGAGAAAAACAATCTTTTTCTAATCTAGTCGCTAAAGAAATGGCCACAGCAATTCCTGATGCCGCGCTTTCTACATAACCTTCTACCCCAGAAAGCTGACCAGCAATAAAGATATTTTTCCCTTTCTTCAAAGAAAGATCCTCATTTAAAACTTTTCCACTATCAAGAAAGGCATTCCGATGCATTAACCCATAACGAACAAATTCGGCATGTTCTAAACCCGGAATCAAACGAAAAACTCGTCGTTGTTCTTCATACGTTAAGTTCGTTTGAAAGCCCACGAGATTATATAAAGAGGCAAGTTGATCATCTTGCCGCATTTGCATTACGGCGTAAGGACGAGCATTCTCATCTTTTCTAAGACCAAAAGGTTTTAACGGTCCATGACGTAAAGTTTCAATATCGCGTTTTGCCATGACTTCAAGTGGCAAACAACCTTCAAAATAAGAAGAATCTCCCTCATGCAAAGTAGCCGTTTTTGCCTTTACTAATTCGCGAACAAATTGAAAATATTGCTCTTTTGTAAAAGGAGCATTGATATAGGAATCATCCCCTTGTTCAAAACGACTTTTATAGTAACAAATAGAAAAATCAAGGGACTCTTTTTTTACAATGGGTGCCGAAGCATCAAAAAAAGAACACATTTCCTCTCCTAAAGTTTTTTTCAAAAAGGAAAGAAGAGAATCACTTGTTAAAGGACCAGTGGCTAAAATGGTTGGGTTTTCAAAATCGAGTTCTTTAACTTCTTCACGAATCACATGAAAAGAGGGAAAAGAGCGCAATCGTTTCGTCATATATTGCGCAAATAAATCACGATCTACCGCTAAAGCGTTACCAGCAGGAACTTCAGAATAAGAAGCAGCCTCCATCATTAATGAGCCAAGAAGGCGCATCTCTTCTTTTAAAAGCCCACAAGCATTATCAAGTCGCTTACTTTTTAACGAATTCGAACAAACAAGTTCACCAAAATATTCGGTGTGATGAGCAGAATCGCTACTCAAGGGTCTACGTTCATGAAGAAAAACTTCATATCCTCTTTTTAAGAGAAAATAGGCTGCTTCGCTGCCGGCTAAACCGCCTCCAATAATATGAATTTTTTTCTTTTTAGTCATTTTTCTTTTCAAAAGGCTCGATATGACGGCACTTCGGGAAATTAGTACAACCAAGGAAATCACCCTTTTTGCTATGACGAATAACAAGATTTCCCTCTTTGCAATCTGGGCATTTTTTTACCACAACGGGCTGTTCCTTTTCTTTTTCGTTTCCTTCGATATAGTGACAAGTTGGATAGCCGCTACACCCCACAAATTTTCTTCCTTTACGGTCATAACGTTCAACAAGAGGCTTACCACATAAGGGGCAAGATTCTCCTGTAAATACGATTTTCTTTTCTTCTTTTTTGATGTAGTGACAAGTTGGATAGCCGCTACAAGCAACAAAGGGACCATAACGGCCTTTTTTTACTACAAGAGGTTTGCCACATAAGGGACAAGATTCTCCGGTTTCTTCATCAGGATCTTTATACATTTGTTCTTCCACCTTGGTAAATTTTTCCATAAAAGGGAAATAAAACTCATTCATCGCTTGTAAACGGGTTTCGCTTCCTTCTTCAATTTCATCCAATTTTGTTTCCATATTGGCGGTATATTCAGGAGAAACAACCTCAGGGAAATATTTTTTAAGAACAAGCGTCGTTTTCTTTCCAGATTCGGTAGGAGTTAAAACTCCTTTATCCGAAGTAACATATCCTCGATCTTTTAATGTTTTTAACGTGGAAGCATAAGTACTTGGTCTTCCAATTCCTTTTTCTTCCATTAAACGGACCACGCGTGCTTCCGTAAATCTAGCTGGAGCTTTTGTAAATTTCTGTTCCGCATCTTTTTTATGAACAGAATACGTCTTTCCTTCCTCTAAATAAGGAAGTTCTTTTCTTTCCCCTTCCTCATCTTTTAAGAGTTTTTGATAACCAATAAACAATGTTTTTGAACCTTGAGCTTTAAAAGTTAAACCATTGATGTCAAATAAGGCTACTTGTTGTTCCTCGATTTTATCACTCATCATCGAGGCTAAAGCGCGCTCATAAATTAATTTATAAACCTTATATTCATCACTTGTTAAATAAGGTTTGACCACTTCTGGTGTACGGTGAGTGCTTGTTGGACGAATGGCCTCATGGGCATCTTGGACACGTCCGACGCTTTTCATGCCTTTTACTTTTCCTAAATATTCTTTTCCAAAACGTTCGAGGATAAAAGGCTTCGCGTGATGTTCATAAAATTCGGGACTAATTCTAGTTGAATCCGTACGCATATAAGTGATTAAACCAACCTTTTCCCCCTCAACATCCGCGCCTTCATATAAACGTTGGGCTAAAGCTTGTGTGCGAGAAGGGGTGAAACGATAACGGTTATAGGCTTCCTGCTGCATAGTAGATGTCGTAAATGCTGGCTTAGAAGAAATGTGTTTTTCGATTTTTTGTAAGGAAACAAGAGTACCTTCTTCAAAAATTCGCGAAAGAATATCTTCTGCTTCTTTTTGAGTATGAATTTCTGCCGGCTTGCCATCGATTCGATCAAGCATGCAAGTAAGCATTTTTCCCTCCACAACAAAAGTAACTTCAATTGTCCAATACTCTTGAGGAACAAACGAAGCAATTTCTTCGTCATTATCACAAATCATGCGTAGGGTTACAGACTGAACTCTCCCAGCGCTTTTTGAAGAAATTTTTCTTTGTAAAAGCCCAGAAAGTTTAAATCCAATAATGCGATCATACATTCTTCTTGTCTCTTGGCTGGAAACAAGATTCATATCAATATGACGAGGATTTTTCATTGCTTCTTCAATAGCAGGTTTTGTAATTTCATGAAATTGGAGACGTTTTGTAGAAGAAAGAGGCAAATGAAGAACTTGGGCTAAATGCCAAGAAATCGCTTCCCCTTCACGGTCAGGGTCGGTAGCAAGGATGACTTCTTCTGCCTTTTTTGACTCTTTAATTAAAGTGTCAACAATCCGTTTTTTCTCAGGACTAATAACAAAATCCGGCTCAAAATCATGTTCAACATTAATTCCAAGACCACCTTTTCCATGGGTTGATAAATCACGGATATGGCCTTGAGAAGCAAGAACTTTGTATTCTGATCCTAAATAACCTTTAATGGTTTCGCATTTTTTAGGAGATTCAACAATAACTAATTTCATCCACAACCTCTTTCGTTTCAAAAATATAGGGTCTAAAAAAGAAAACAACAAGGGAAGAAAAAGAGAATAAAAGGAGGATAAATATTTTATTTATCCATATTTTAAAAAATTTTTTTCTCTTCTTCTTTTTTCCCAAGAAGAAAGAAAATATCCTCTGGCTTATCAATCAAATACGCCCCTTGGTTAATCAACTCATTGCATAAAGAATCCTCTCCTACAGGAAAAGGGATACAACCAATATCTTTTGTTAATCCTAAAGCATAATCTACGGTAATTTTGCTTCCGCTTTTTTTCTTTGCTTCCCCGACAATTATTAGACAAGATAACGCAGCTAAAATCCGATTACGAAAAGGAAAATGCGAGGCATGTGGCTTTACGCCAGGTGGATATTCGCTAAGCAAAAGACCTTTATCTTTCACCTTTTCATATAAAGGATAACAAGAAGAAGGATAACAAACATCAATTCCAGAACCTAAAACGCATACGGCTTTTCCCCCTGCTTCCAAAGTGGATTCTGTAGCCATTGCGTCAATTCCTTTTGCTAATCCTGTTAAAATTACATAACCTTCTTTGGCGATAGCACTTACCATTTTCTTTGTTGTCTTTAAGCCATACGGTGAGGCTTCTCGACTTCCAATATAAGAGATGCACCGATCTTCCTTTTCAATTAAAGAAAAATCTCCTTCATAGAAGAGGCAAAGGGGCGGCTTCCACATATTTTTTAATGCAACAGGGTAATTTGCATCAATAAGCGTTACATATTTGCCTTCTCCAAGCTGCGCCTTCGCTTCCTCTATGTCGCTAGAAGAAAGATACTCATGACGCCGGATTGCCGCCACCTCCTTTTCCCAATCTCCGCCGTAACGCATGGCAAGAGTTAAAATAATTTCTCGACCTTGTAACATGATTCTTCCTCCTACAATTACTTATAGAGGAGAAAAGAAGAAAAATGCCTTTTTAAAGAAAGAGTTTTAATTGCTCGTCACGATTGGCAATAACCGGTTGAAAAGAAAAACGATGAACTCCCCTTATCGGACCATATTTTTTTAATGCCTCAAGATGTTCTTTTGTCCCATAACCTTTATTCTTCTTAAAGTCATATTGAGGATAAATCGTATCTAAGTCCATCATAAAACGGTCACGAGTTACCTTGGCAATAATTGATGCTGCCGCCACATTTAAACATTTAGCATCTGCTTTTACCAAAGGAAGAACAAGAGACCCTTCAACCTTTAAAGGCATAGCATCAGTAATAATAAAATCAGGTTTGGGAAAAAGGCGAGCAACGGCAAGATGCATGGCCTTTTGCGTAGCACGATAAATATTTAAATGATCAATTTCTTCAGGAGGAATGGCGATTACACTCCAAGAGATTGCCTCGCGAATGATTAACTCATATAGTTCGTTTCTTTTTGCTTCTGTCAATTTTTTACTGTCATTAATTTCTTCGTTTTCAAAAGTAGCAGGGAAAATTACCGCGGCAGCCATTACGGGTCCTGCTAGAGGACCACGACCCGCCTCGTCCACACCTGCTACATAGGCAAATCCATCATGATAATAACGTTGTTCATAATTCAACATCGGGCGGTTCCTCCAAGGAAAAACGACCAAGAACCCCTTCACGGAATTCTCGTAAAATTAATTTTTCAACTTCTTCGCTTTGAATTTTTCCTCCCTTGCCTAAATAGCCTCTTTTCTCAGCTACTTTCTGCAAGAGTTCCTCGCTAGATAAAACACTTAAATCTTCAATATCGTAACGAACAAGCAGGGATTGCGGATATTTTTCTTTTAAGAAAGAAAATAAAGAAATATATAAATCGTGGGTTGGGAGAATAACGTCAGGAAGAGATCCTAAAAGCGCCAAACGCTTTGCTTCTTCCTTATCTTCATAACGCATTGGTAAAATTCCCGGTGTATCAAGTAAAGTAATATTTCCAGGAAGATGAATCCATTGTTCAGCACGAGTTACCCCGGGACGATTTTCACTTTTTACACGATTTTTCCCTGCTAAAGAATTGATAAACGTTGATTTTCCTACGTTAGGCACGCCAAAAACTAATACACGTGCTTCTTGATGCTTCATATGAAAACGATCTTCTTTTTCTCTTTTCTTTTGTAGCAAAGGGGCACTTTCTTTTGCAAAAAGCGAAAGAAATTTCCCTTTTGTTAAATCTCCTGCAAAAGAAGAAATACCCATTTTTTGATAAAAAGATAGCCATTTTGCAGTGATTTTTTCATCCGCACGATCGCTTTTTGAAAGAAGCAATAAAAATGGTTTTTGATGAATTAGTTCACGGAAAAGTGGATTCCTTGAACTTTCTGGTGCCCGAGCATCGCTTATTTCAACAAAAAAATCACAAAGACGAATAAAAGGGGCTAAACGATCCAATGCCCGTTTCATATGACCAGGAAAATGATGAATCTCTTTCTTACCGCCACTCATAAAAGTTGAACCTCCCATGGATATCGATAAGAAAGAAAAGTTGTTGTTCCTCCACTTGGTTCATAAGCACATTTTCCCACAATGCCTACTGCCTTAGCAATAAGCCAACTCTCCTTAATGGGACCTTCAAAACGACTATCGTCAGAAGCTCCTTCTTTACGGTTATCACCAACCAAATAATATTCATCTTCTTTTAAAGTAATCGCTTTTGTCGCCCCTGTTTCTTTCTTCGTACTTTCAAAAATTTCTAACGCAGTTCCCTTTAAAAAATCTTGCGGAACAAGTTCATCATTTACATAAAAATCACCGTTCTCATCAAAATAAACCGTCTCACCAGGAAGACCTAAGATCCGTTTTACTTTTAAAGAGGCACCATCTCTTACAATTCCTTGAGAGTCAAAATCGTTTTCATAATAAGTCAAGACAATAGAAAATCGATCCAACTTTGAAACAAAATCATCAGAAGAATCGGCCAAACCATAATCACAATGGTAAACAACATTATCACCACCATGAAAACCCCCAAGCTCACTGGCAGGAATTTCTTGCTTAACTCCATCAATAAACATCTCAGCATCAAAATTTAACGTTGGATACATCGAGGAACCATTAACAACAAAACTTTGATAGCGATAACGCCAATAAAGAATTTGGGAACCGCAAGAAATACCAAGAACAATAAGAAAAAAACACAAAATCCGAACAAGATAAAAAATGGTATTTTTTATACTGAATGGTTTCTTTTTTCTAAGAGGTGGTAAAGGCGAAGTATTAGACATAACCTTATCATTATAGCGAAAGAAAAAGCCCCTGAAGGGGCTTAATGTTAGGGAAGTTACTTACTAGCTTTTGCTTCCGTCTCTTTAATACGAGCGGCTTTCCCAGAAAGTTTGCGTAAGTAATGAATCTTTGCGCGACGGACACGTCCATGACGCACCACTTCGATTTTTGCAATCGAAGGAGCATGGACGGGCCAAGTTCTTTCTACCCCAACGCCATAAGAGATCTTTCGAACCGTGAAGGTTTCGCTAACTCCATGACCTTGACGAGAAATGACCACGCCTTCAAATACTTGAATACGCTCTTTCTTGTTCTCAACGATACGAACCGAAACACGGACAGTATCGCCTGAAGAGAAACTCGGGATGTCGTTCCGAATCTGACGGGAAGTGACTTCATTGACCAAATTCATGTTCATTGTCATTTCCTCCCAAATATCTTCCATAGGTTCATAGCCGGTCAAGCTAGCGGAGCCTTGGGCACGTTTGTGCAGGTAGAAATATACGCGCATATAAAAAAAGAAACAACAATTTTATACGTGTTAAGCAAAAATACTTGACAAGCTCATAAAGATAGAGCATATTTCCCGCCGGTAAAGGAGAAAATTATGTCTGTAAAAATTAGATTAACTCGCATCGGACGTCATAAAGACCCCTTCTATCGTATTGTTGCTGCAGATAGTCGTTTTGCCCGTGATGGACGGATCATTGAACAAATCGGAACTTATGATCCTGCAAAAGGCACCAAAGAAGCCGTAATCAATGAAGAACTCGCCTTAAAGTGGTTAAAAAATGGGGCTACACCATCCGATTCCGTACGTGCAGTGCTTTCCGATAAAGGAATCATGCAAAAATTTGCTGAAAGTAAAACAAAGAAGAACTAACAATGGATTACGAAAAAGTTATTCATACTCTTATTGATCCAATGGTTGAGCATCCAAACGAAATTATTATTCGTCAAATGCCTTCCCCATCGGATAGAGATGTTACGATTCTTATTTGTGCTGATGATAACGATACAAAACGCCTCATTGGAAAAAGAGGAGTCGTCGCGAATGCTCTTCGTGAAGTCATTCGCATCGGCACAAAAGCGGAAAATTCTTCTCTTCGAATTCATTTAAAGTTCGAAAGCTTTCAAGAAGAAGGACTTGATGGAGAGAACGCCTAAGGGGCGTTCTTTTTGCTCTATGGACGAATTCATTAAAGTAGCAGAACTAGGAAAACCTTTTGCCTTAAAAGGAGAAATCAAGGCTATCTCTTTTACTTCTTTTCCTGAAATGAGGTTTCAAAAAGGAAGAAAGTTTTGGGCAAAGAAAAAAGAGGAAGAGGAAGGTGTTTCTTTAACTTTACTTCACTACCGTTCTCTTCCTAACGGACTTCTTTTGCAATTTGAAGAAATTCAAACGCCAGAAGATGCGAATATGTTAAAAGGTTTTTCTTTATATATGTTAAAAAAAGAAGCCCCTTTACCAGATGGATACATCCGCATTGAAGATTTAAAAGGGCTAAAAGCCTTTGATCAAAAAGGAGACGAAATTGGTGAAGTTATGGATACAATGCAAAACGCTCCAACCTTAAATCTTGTCTTAAAAGCCAAAGATGGGCATCGCTTCATGGTCCCTTTTATTGATAAAAAGTTTATTCTTTCCTTAAATCTTGAAGAAAAAACAATCGTCATCAACGTCATCCCTGGTTTGTTATGAAAATTGATGTTTTAACTTTATTCCCAGATTTTTTCTCTGGCTTTACGAGTCAAAGTATTATTAAACGCGCTTTAGCAAAAGGCGTATGTTCTTTTTCAACCATTCAAATCCGTGATTTTACTAAGGACAAATATGGCCGAACGGACACCCCTCCTATAGGTGGTGGTGCGGGCTTAATTCAAAAAGCCCAGCCAATTGTCGATGCCATTGCTTTTGCAAAAGAAAATAATCCCGAGGCAAAAGTTATTCTCTTTTCCCCCCGCGGAAAAGTGTATAACGAAAAAATCGCTAAAGAATACGCCAAAGAAAAAGGATTAATTCTTGTATGCGGTCATTATGAAGGCGTAGATGAACGAGTGAATGATTATGTAGATGAATTAATTTCCTTAGGAGATTACGTTCTTACCGGCGGAGAAATTCCTGCTATGGCGGTAAGCGATAGCGTCATCCGACTACTCGATGGTGCCATTAATGAGCAATCTCTTGAACAGGAAAGCTTTGAAGGAAATCTTTTAGAATATCCTCAATATACAGAACCTTATGAATTTAACGGAAAAAAAGTTCCTGACATTCTTTATTCTGGAAATCATGAGGCAATTAGAAAATGGAGAAAAAGAGCAGCCCTTCAAATCACGAAAGAAGCACGACCAGATTTATTTTCAAAACTTGCCTTAACAAAAGAAGAGAAAAAACTCCTAGAGGAACTTACTCTTAAAGAAGAGTCTTCTTGGGAAATAGAAGCAATTCGTAAGGGAAATAAATCAAAAAAATCGTAGATAAAATTGCATTATCCCTGCAAAGCCGACATCAAATATTCGATTTCGTCTTTTGTTGCCTCTCTCGCCTCTTCTAAAATCATGTTACATGGAAAAACATGATCTAAAGGTTTATCTTTTCCAATATAAAGCTTGAATCCATGAGGAATGCCTTTTTCTTTTAAAAGAGCATCCATAGCAATATTCTCTTCCTTTAAAAAATCATTATCGCCTGTAATCAAATACATAGGCGGAAGTTTTTTACTTAAATAATTTTTTGGATCAAGTTCTTGATCTTCTTTGTCTTTTAATCCAAGAAGTTCAGAAATGGCTTCGTGTTTACCAAGATGAGCGAATGTCGCGCAGTTTAATCCTAACGCACGAATAGAAATTGGACACCTAAAATGAGGAGAAATAGCCTCCCTTAATCCCTTATCTAGGGTAATTTCCGTGTAGTGAAGGGCTAAATGACCACCAGCACTATCGCCAAATAAAAGAACTTTTTCTGCGTTTAAGTGATAATCTTTTCCTTTATCTTTTAACCAAATTAAAGCTTCATCTAAAGCAAGAAGTTGAGTGGGATAAGGATGTTCTGGCGCTAAAGGATAACTATAAACAACAACGCCAAATCCTTGTTTTGCTAAATAACGGCCATATAAGTAATACGTTTCCTTTGTGCCGTAACACCATCCACCTCCATGAACAACGACAATGGTTGGGAGGAAACTAGAGGCATTTTCAGGAGTATGAACATCAAGTAAGCCCCACTTTCCTTTATAGGAAGCATAACGAATATTTTTAATACTCGTGACACCTTCAATTTCCCCAATTTTCCTATCTCTTGCATCATCGACTTTTTTCGTGCCTCTGCGCATCTTGTAAACATAAAGCAACTTTTGTAGTTTATTCATATCTTTCTCCTTTTTAAAAACCTCCACCAAAGGGAGGGAATCCCCGTCCTTTAAATTGTCGCATTTGTTTCATCATTGTCTTGGTTTGTTCGTATTTTTTAAGTACACGATTTACATCCGCATTTGTTGTTCCTGAGCCACGCGCAATTCTTGTTTTCCGTGAATTTTTTAAAACTTCAGGGTGTTTTCGCTCATAAGGGGTCATGGAACTAATGATCACTTCAAACATTTTCATCTCTCGTTCCGCGCGATTTTTATCTTCCTCGCTAATTTTTGGCATACCAGGAATCATTTTTATAATCGAGGAAAGAGAGCCCATACGTTGAACCATTTTCATTTGCTTCACCATATCTTCTAAAGTGAACGCCCCTTCAAGAAGTTTTTTTCCTTCCCGTTCTGCTTCTTTTTGATCAATTACCTGTTGGGCTTTTTCTACCAAAGAAACAACATCTCCCATCCCTAAAATACGATCCGCCATACGGTCGGGATGGAAGGGTTCTAAATCCCCTAATTTTTCGCCTGTACCAATAAATTTAATTGGTAAGCCAGAAATATATTTAATGGATAAGGCCGCACCACCTTTGGCATCGCCATCAAGTTTTGACATTACAATTCCGGTAAGAGGAACTTCTTCATGGAAAGTTTTTGCCACATTTACAGCATCTTGTCCAGCCATCGCGTCCACTAAAAGAAGCGATTCATTCGGGTGAACTTCGTCAATAATATCCTTTAATTCTTGCATTAAAAGTTCATCAATTTGTAAACGTCCTGCCGTATCAAGAATCATCAAATCAAAGTTTTCTTCTTTTGCTTTTTTTAAAGCGGCAAGGGCAATTTCTTGAGGCTTATGCTCTAATCCTAAACTAAAAAAAGGAACGTCAATTTTATGAGCAATCGCTTCTAATTGATCAAGAGCAGCAGGACGATAAACATCTAAACCAACAAGTAAAACTTTTTTGCCATATTTTTCTTTATAAAGTTTAGCAAGCTTACCTGCAGTCGTTGTTTTTCCTGAACCTTGTAAACCAACCATCATGATGGTCGTGAAAGAAGATTTATTGAGTATTAATGCCGTTTGTTCACTACCTAAAAGAGTAACAAGTTCGTCATGGCATATTTTAATCAGCATCTCGCTTGGATTCACTTTTGTTAAAACTTCTTGTCCTAAAGCCTTATTTCTTACTTCCTCAATAAAGGCTTTCACAACTTTATAGTTCACATCGGCTTCTAATAAAGCCACGCGGATTTCTCTTAAAGCATCCGCCATATTTTGTTCGGTTAATGTGGATTCCCGGCGCATTTTCTTAAAAAGACGCTGGAATTTTTCGCTTAATGACTCAAATGCCATGTGTTAATAACTCCTTTAATTGTTTTAAAGATTGTTCGCTTCCCTCTTCTAGTAGACATAGTGCTTTTTCTTTTAATTCTACTTCATGGAGGCACTTTTCCCACTTCTTTAATCTTGTTACAGCCTTTTTTAAAGCGTCCGCGACAGCCGCCCTTGACATTTCTTGTTCACTAGAAATTTCGCTAAAAGACAAATCCGCAAAATAATGAGCTTCAAAAGCCTCTTTTTGGCTTTTACTTAGTAAAACACCATAGGTGTCATATAAAGAAATAAGAAATAAACGTTCTTCTAAACTTTCTTTTTTCATCATCCTAAAAGAAGCGCGTGGAGATAATGATCTAAATCAAATTCCCGCAAATCCTCCATTTTTTCTCCTAAACCAATAAAACGAACGGGAACACCAAGTTCATCACGAATGGAAAGAATAATTCCTCCCTTACTTGTTCCATCCATCTTCGTAATAACAATACCCGTAACCTCGCTTACTTCTTTAAAAGCGCGCGCTTGCGAAACTCCATTTTGTCCAGTTGTTGCATCGATGATTAAGAAAGTTTCATGAGGAGACCCAGGAATTTCTCGCGATAAAACTTTTTTCATTTTCGCCAGTTCTGCCATGAGATTTTGTTTATTTTGTAACCGCCCGGCGGTATCCACAATTAACAAATCAACCTTTTCTTCTAAAGCTTTTTTTGCGCCATCATAACATAAAGAGGCTGGATCTGCTCCTTCTTTTCCTAAAACAATATCGCATTTTAAGCGTTCAGCCCAAATGGACAATTGTTCTCTTGCTCCAGCGCGAAAAGTGTCCCCGGCGACGAATAAAACTTTCTTTCCTTGTTTGATTGCCCGATAGGCAAGTTTGGCAATCGTTGTGGTTTTTCCTACTCCGTTTACCCCTTCTACCAGCATGACGGTAGGGCCTTCTTTTTGATAATGAATTTCATTAATGACATCCCTGCCCTTCTCGCTATAGCCAATAAACATCAAATCCACAAGTTCTTCTTCTAAAACAGTAGGATCATGAATTCCTTCTTTTTGACTTTTATCCATGAGTTCATTCACAAGTTTTAATGTCAAAGAAACACCCACATCCGCTTCAATAAGAATTTCTTCTAATTCTTCAAAATAAGAAGAATTTACCTTTTGATAACGACGATTTAATTCTTTTAACTTCGTTCCAAAAGCCTCGCGACTTTTCTTTAAACCCGCTTCATATATTTCTTGTTTTTGTTCTTCTTCCGCGCTTTTCTTTTTTGAAAATTTTTCTTTCAAATATCGAAATAACCCCATCATTCCCCCTCCTTTTTTCGGATTCCTGCAAGTTTTTCTAAGGCGAAACGCGCTGCCATGACCTCTGCTTCCTTCTTACTTTTTCCTTCCCCTCTTCCTAATTCTTGGTCTTCAAAATACACTCCAACTTCAAAGGTTTTATCATGAGCAGGCCCAGTTTCAGAAAGCAAACGATAACTGACACTATCGCGGTGATCTGCCTGAATCACTTCTTGAAGTTCGCTTTTTGGATTTTCGCTTGGTTGAACTTTTGCCTTGGCAATATCTTCTTCCATGATGTTTCGTAAAAATTCCCTGGCAAAAGAAAAACCTTGATCTAAAAGCAAGGCCCCTAAAAAGCTTTCAAATATATCTTCTAATAAAGTATCGCTATCTTCGGGATTCCCTTGATAAGAACTCCCAACACGAATTAACTCAGAAAGGCCTAAGCGACGAGCTAAATTAGCCTCGCTTTCTGTACGAATAAAATGGGCTTTTAATGTGGATAAGCCCCCTTGCTGAAGTTCAGGGTGATATTGATAGCAAAGTTCAGAAACACAAAAACCCATCAAAGAGTCCCCAAGAAATTCCAACCGTTCATAATCTTGGTGTTTTGTTTTTAAAATTCCGTTTACGGAACTATGAGTAAAAGCAAGTTCATAATTTTTAAGTTGCCCATCACGAGGATAAATCCCCAGGCGCTGAAGAGAAGAGAGAATATCGTTACTCATGATTTAATCCATCAATAATCTTTTTTGTTGTTTCTTCTTTGGCTAAAAGATAAGCCAAAGTAATCGCATTACTAAAGGCCCGTGCATCAGATGCCCCATGCGCCTTCACCGCAAGGGCGTTGACTCCGAGTAAGAGAGCGCCGCCAATCGCTCCTGGATCCATTTGGCTTTTTAAAGAGGAAATGCCTTTTTTGGCAAATAAATAGCCAATCTTACTAAAGAAAGAAGATAAAAAGGCTTTCTTTAAAAGATGGCCCATGGCTTTGGCTGCTCCTTCAGTAGACTTTAAAAGAATGTTCCCAGAAAAGCCATCGGTAACAATAACATCCGCTTCCCCTTCTAAAACATCCTTTCCTTCCACATTGCCAATAAATTCATACAAAGAAGAAGGATTTTCTTTTAATAATTGAAAGGCTTTTTTTCCTTCTGGCGATCCTTTTCCTTCTTCGGTACCGTTGGCTAAAAGGGCAACTTTTACATGAGAAAGAGAATACACTGCCCGTTGATAAATTGCGCCCATTAAGGCAAATTGGGCAATTTCTTCCGGAGAATTCTCATTACTAGCCCCAATATCCAAACAAATTACATGTCCACCTTTTCGAAAATTAGGAAAAGATGCTGCAAGAGCAGGACGCAAGACATGCGGCGCTTTTTTTAAGATTAAGGTTGCGGCACTTAAAAAGGCCCCGGTTCCGCCTGCAGAGATAACTGCATCTGCCCCAAGTTCTTTTGTTAAAAATAAGGCTTTGGTCATTGAACTATCTTTCTTACGCATGACATCCAAAGGACCCGCATCCATTGGTAAGATATCCTTTGCCTCAACAAGGTTGACTCCTTTTAAGTCTGTAAGTTCCTCTTTTTTCCCAACGGCATAAATTTCAACATCTTGATGATTTTTTAAAAAGAGTTCGACCCCTTCTTTTGCCATTTTTGCCCCTAAATCGGAGCCCATCATATCAATTACTAATTTCATATCCTCACCCTTTCTTAGTATACCCTAACTTTCTTCCTCTCTCTATGAAAGGAAATGACCCATGCTATCTTCTTTTGCCTCTTCAAGAAGAAGAGAGTCTTTATAAGAATTATCGTTAAGAATTTCCTTGGCATCTTCTAGGGCGCAATCAAAAATCTTCACATCATTTACCACATTACAATAATTAAACTCAGGAAGGCCAGCTTGTCGTACTCCAATAAAATCTCCCGGACCTCTTAAGGATAAATCTGCTTCCGATATAGCAAATCCATCGTTATTTTTTTCTAGAATCTTAAGCTTTTCTCCTTCTTCGCTTCCTTCATCCACCAAATAACAATAAGCCTTTTTCCCATCTCTTCCTACTCTCCCACGAAGTTGATGAATACTTGATAAAGAAAAAGAAGAAGCGTGATATATGATCATTAACCCAGCATTAGGTACATCTAAACCAACTTCGACTAAAGAGGTAGCAATAAGAATGTGCTTTTCCCCTTCACGGAAACAGTTCTCTGCCTCGTTTTTCTCTTCTTGACTCATCTTCCCATGGAGCAAAATACATTCGCTAGGAAAAAGTTTTTGAAACTGTTCGTATAGTTTTTTCACTGATATGAGAGCGCTTTCACCTTCAATATGGGGAAGAACAATGTATATTTGGCGTTTTTCATCAAGCATCGACAATACAGTCTCTAAAATAGTAGGATCATCGGGAGAGAAAATTTTCGTTGTTACTTTTCTTATGCCGTGCGGAAATTCATGAAGAGTAGAAATATCCATATTGCCAAATAAAGCCAGACTTAAAGTTCGCGGGATAGGGGTAGCACTCATCAAAAGAAGGTCGGAATGTTCCCCCTTTCCTAATAAACTGCTTCTTTGGTTAACGCCAAATTTATGTTGTTCATCAATAATTACTAGCCCTAAATTTAAATAACGAACGCTTTTTGAAAATAAGGAATGTGTGCCAATTAAAATATCAATTTCTCCCGCATATAAATCCGTAAGAATTTCTCTTTTTTCGGTTAAAGGAGTAGAACCGGTAAGAAGGGCTATTTTTAAAGGAGTATTCGCAAAGAGTTCCTGAAAAGTCCGATAGTGCTGTCTAGCTAATGATTCCGTTGGGGCCATAAGTGCACTTTGAGCGCGTCTAGTACTATTGGCAAAGCAGGCAAGAGCAGCCACTAAGGTTTTCCCTGTCCCTACATCTCCTTGCAAAAGACGATACATTACGCCTTTTTTCTCTAAATCACGATAAATTTCGCGAAAGGCTTGCCGTTGATCTTCTAATAAAGAATAAGGAAGATTTTTAATAAAAGAAGCAATCTTTTCCTTATCCATTTCTCGAAGATTTTCTTTTTGTAAACGGTAGTTTTCCCCTTTAATGAGTTCATTTGCACATTCAAAACGTAAAGCTTCTTCGTATTTTAAAGTTCGTAATGCTTGATGAACTTCTTCTTTGTTTTTGGGGAAATGTGCATACCACAAGGCATCTTTTCTATGAAGAAGACGATATTTCAAGCGATATTTTTCGGGAATTACATCGCAAATTTCTTCTCCTTTTTTCTCAAAGATTCCTTTTACGGTTTGACGAAAGGTTGCTTGGGAAATGCATTCTGGCAAATGATAAATTCCTTTTAAAAGACTTTCTTCTTTCATAGGAACTTTAATCAAATTTTCCAAACGGATGGACTTTCTTTTTCTTTCGTAAAAACCGGTTAATAACATCTCCATCTCTTCTTTTTGATGAAGAAGGTAGTCGCGATTCCACGCTTCGACATGAAAAATACATCCATCTTCTCTTTCAAAAGAAAAAGAAATTAAACTTCGCTTATAAAAACGCGTGAAACGAAATGAACCCTTGATAATCCTTCCTTTAAAAACAACGCGCTCCTTTTCTTGATAAAAGGATTTTAGCGGCGTGAAATGAAAATCTTCATAACGTTTTGGTAAATGCGTTAAGACGGATTCTTCGTTTAGGAAACCGCCTTTGATAACAGTAGGAGGAAGTAAGGTTTTTTTCATGCCTCCATTATAAAGAAAAAACGACTCTCGAAGAGTCGTCTTTCTTAATCTACTCCTACAAGGAAGGAGTAAACAGGCTGTCCACCATTTTGGATATTAATTTCTAAATCAGGAAATTTTTCTTCTAAGTTCTTTTGAATAGAAAGAGTATCTTCTTCTTTTACGTCACTTCCATAAATAATTGTAACGCTGGCACTATCTTCGTTAACAAGAGCTTCTACTAAAGAAAATAACGCTTCCTCTTTATCCTTTAAACAAGCCACCAAGCCCTTATCATCTTTAATCGAAAGATAATAATCTTTGGTAATATGAATTCCTCCAATATCAGCATCTTTAATCGCGTAAGTTACCGAACCACCACGCATCTCTTTTAATACCGATTTCATATCGTCATAAATTTGTTCAGGATCGCCACTTTGACTATACATCGAACAAGCAACAAGCCCTTGAAGAATTGTTTTTGAAGGAATGACACGTGCGCTAATTTCCGTTCCTTCCACTTTATCGCAGGCTTGAGAAGCGGCCATGACAATATTTGAATTATTCGGAAGAATAAAAATATTTTTCGCATGACAGGCATCAATTGCTTTTAAGAAGTCCTCGGTGGAAGGATTCATGGTTTGTCCACCTGAAACGATTTGATCAACCCCAGAATCTTTAAACATTTGATCAAGCCCAGGACCACTAGAAACCGCGATAAGACCAAATTCTTTGAAAGGAGTGTCCACCTTTTTCTCCACGTGAGAGAAATCTGTTGCCGTATGTCCTTCTTGAATATTCCGGTGTTCTTCCGACATATTCTCAATCACAATCGTGACAAATTCTCCGTAATTTTGGGCGTAATTAAGCATTTTTCCTGGAGTTAAAGTATGCACGTGAACTTTAACAAAATCCCCATTCCGCATAAAAACAAGGGACTTTCCATGTGTTTTTAGGAAATTTGCAAACTTCTCTTCAAAGAAAGGACGCTTCCCTTCTTCTGGGGTACCAAGACGCAGCATAAACTGCGTACAATAACCCCAACCTTCTTCATCTTCGCTAAGCTGGGCTCCCGCATAGGCAGAAGGAGGCGTATAGGAAGAAGAACTGCTACTTTCTGGAGCTTCTTCGTTCCGTTCAACAAAACGACCCTCTAAAGCACTTAACATGCCTTCTAAAATCGTTACTAACCCAGCACCACCAGAGTCCACAACACCCACCTGTTTTAAAACAGGGAGAAGATCAGGGGTATGTTCTAAACTTATTTGGGCTTCTTTTACTAAAAGAGCAAAATAATCTTCTAAAGAATGTTCTTTCTTTACTTTTTCATGGGCTCTCTCACTGCTTTCACGAATGACGGTAAGAATGGTTCCTTCCACTGGTTTTTCAACAACGCGATAGGCAGTTGTTTTTCCTTGGCGGAAGGCTTCATCAATATCGCTTACTTTCGCCTCGCTTTTTCCTTTTAAAGAATCGGCAAAACCACGGAAAATTTGTGAAGTAATGGAACCACTATTCCCTCGTGCACCATTAAATACGCCATCGGCAAAACTATCGGCAATCGTCCCGACAGCAACATCACTTTTATTGACGATTTCTTTTACCCCACTTCGTAAAGTAAGGTTCATATTCATCCCTGTATCCCCATCAGGCACCGGGAAGACATTTAATTGGTCAATTTCTGGGTAGTGATTGTATAAATTGTTTGCCCCAGAAATGAGTAACTTTTTTAAGAGTTGTCCATTTATGGTTTTCATAACGAATTAAACTTCCTTAATATCTTCGACAAAAACATTAACCTTTAATAAAGGCAACGATAATTTCTGTTTTAAAGCAAAAGCAACTTGATTTTGGATCGCGGATATAACTTCCGTTACTTTTAAGCCATAGGCAAGAATGACATAAATGTCCACTTCAATTCCGTCTTTTCCTTTATTACGGACAATAACCCCTTTAAAGTCTTTCCCTGTTGAAAGAAGAGAAGACAAACCATCACTTTTCTTTGTCGCTACACCCGTAACCCCATAACACATCGACGCCGCTTCCTTTGCCACTTCCGAAATGACATCATCTGAGATTCGAATGAGTGTTTTTGGTTCTTTCTTTTTATCCATAACTTGCCTCACTTTGCATTATCGCACGCTTTATCCTAAGAATAAACCCCAAAAAAATCCGCACAATATCGAAGATTTAACAATTTCGCGGAGAAGAAAGAGGATAGGCAAGATAAGCTTTTCCTCCATAAGCGACATCAAAAGGGGGATCAAGAAGAGAAACGCCTTTCTTTAACGCTTCTTCTTTTAAGAGAAAAAGGGTGTTCTCACGGTCCTCTTCCATTTCTAAAAAAACATATTCTCCCTCAGAAATTTCATAAAGTTCCCAGCCTTTTGGCAAAGAGGAAACATTTAATTTTCCCAAAAATCCTGCTAGATAACCCTCTTCAAAAGGACAGCCAATATAAATTGGACCCCCTTTATCAATCTCGAGATTTTTTAAAACTTCATGAAGGTGATCTTCAACCTCTCCCCACGCCTCTTCAATTGTTTTTCTTTTCTTTCCGATGAAAGAGAAACGAGGAATTGTCCGATATATAAACGAATTCATATGTATATTATATTCATTTCTATGAAAAAAGCCTCTCAGTTGAGAGGCTAGCAGCCCGGCAACGCGCTACTTTCGCCCCAAGGGGGCTATCATCGCCACTGCGGTGCTTGACTTCCGTGTTCGGGATGGGAACGGGTATGGCCACCGCGCCAACATCACCGGACTGCTTTTTTCCTGTGCTCTTTAAAAACCGAACACGTTATTTGCTCTTTCCTGCATATAGATATCGACTTATAAAGAATGAATCGATAAGAAATCCTCGGGCTATTAGTATTGGTCTCCTGAACGCGTCACCGCGCTTACAGATCCAACCTATCAACCCCCTGACATTGGGGGGCCCTTACTCCATAAAGGATGGGAAACCTCATCTTAGGGCGAGCTTCACGCTTAGATGCTTTCAGCGTTTATCTCTTCCGAAGGTAGCCACCCGGCCGTGCCGCTGGCGCGACAACCGGTGTACCAGTGCTTCGTTGATCTCGGTCCTCTCGTACTAGAGACCAGACCCTTCAAGTTTCCTACGCCCACGACAGATAGGGACCAAACTGTCTCACGACGTTTTGAACCCAGCTCGCGTACCACTTTAATTGGCGAACAGCCAAACCCTTGGAAG
>CASEFL010000009.1 GCA_949287245.1 uncultured Bacillota bacterium | reverse complement strand
TGAACTGAACCCCATTTAGTTCACATGAAATGTATCAGATTAATTAATAGGAGGCTTAGGCTTCCTATTTTTTAATCTTTTTGTGTTATAAAAAATAATCCAATCTTCTACAAGCTGAATATACTCATCTAATGATTTGACTTGATTGTTGTATAAAGTTTCTTTTTTAAGAATCCCATGCCAACTTTCCATAGGGGAATCATCTATTGGAGTACCCTTTCTACTCATTGAAATTTGGATGCCATTTGCTAAACATATTTCTTTATATTGATTAGAGGTATATTGACTTCCTTGATCACTATGGATAATTAAGCCTTTTACGTTATCTTCTTTTTTAATAGCTTCGGTAAGTGTTTCTATCACAAATTGAAGGCTATTAAATTTGGAAATTTTATATGCAACAACTCTTCTATCAAATAAATCAATAATAGTTGATAAATAGGCACGTTTATTACCAAAAGTTAGGTAGGTAACATCCGTACACCATATCTGATTTTTCTTTTCAGTATTAAAATTCCTTTTAACTAAGTTTGGCCTAATATTTTCCTGTATTTTCTTATAACCACCTGAATTTCTAATTCGTTTTATATATTCAGGTTTAAGACCGTATTTTCTCATTATTCTTGCTATTTTTTTATGATTGAACTTTACACCATATTCAATCATTAAGCCTTCTTCAATCCTACGATATCCATATGTGCCTTTTGAACTATCGAATACCTGTTTAATAAGAATATAATCTCGATAATCTTTGTCTTTTCTACCTCGATATTTATAGTAAGTTCTTTTTGAAATAGAAAGGGCAGCACATAAATTTGAAAGTTTGTATTCTTTTAAATGGAGGTTGATAAATATTATTTTTTCTTGTGTCGTGCTTCTAAGAAGGCTTGGTATTTTTTTAAGATTTCATACCTTTCTTTATAATCATCAATTGTTGGTTCTTTCTTAAGCCTACCTGAATGTGTTTTTCTTCTATCTTCTTTTAATTTTCCATCCTTATCTCTTGTATCTAGCCAATATTTAATAGTAGATGGTATTAGACCATATTTCTTAGCAAGTGCTCTTCTACCTCCTTTTCCTTCAAGATATTCATTAATCACTTTTGCTTTAAATTCATTGGTAAATCTCTTAGGTTTAGTTTTTTCATAATAAAAACCTCCTAAGTATATTTTAACTTAAGAGGTGTCTAATCTGATAATGGTGAACTAAATGGGGTTCAGTTCATTAATTGTATCAAAATGTTAGTTATAAGATGGCAGGGGCTGAAGGAATCGAACCCTCGTCAAAGGTTTTGGAGACCTCTGTTCTACCATTGAACCAAGCCCCTAATGGGTGCAACAAATGTTGCCTGCGAAATATAGCACTAGAGAAGAAAGATGAAAAGAGAAAAAGACGGTTCAAAAGGATTTTTAGCGAATATGTTCTATTTAAATATCGTTTCTATGTTTCTATATACATTAGAAAAAACAAAAAATCCCTGCAAATATGAAATATTTTTTACTATTTTGATCGATTATTTCGATTTAAATCTTATTTACCTTCGAAATAAGAATGGCATTCTACCAGTTTATCAATAACCTTAATTCCCTGTGGACAAATGCGTTCGCATTGATGACAAGCAATACAAGCATTTGGAGGATTGCCTTCTTTAATTACTTCGCGATATAAAGATTTTGCCCCTTCCACATCGCCTTTTTCTAAAACAAGATTACGGGCAGCAAAAACCTCAGGAATAGGAATATTTTTTGGACAACCGGGCGTGCAATAATGACAAGCTGTGCAAGGAATTCTTGGGGATTCTACATATAAAGATTGGACTTTCTTTATTACTTCATATTCTCCGCTATTTAATGGCTGGAATTCTTTCATAAAAGAACAGTTATCTTCTACCTGCTCCATATTCGACATTCCGGATAAAACAGCAATAACTCCTTCTAGTGACGCAGCAAAACGCAAAGCCCAGGAAGCGTAAGACGCACTTGGATTATAGGCTTTAAAAAGGTGCTTAGCTTCTTCTATTGGATCAGCAAGTGTGCCTCCTTTAACAGGCTCCATAATGACAATATCTTTTCCGTGTTTTCTTGCCACTTCATAACAAGCCCGGCTTTGGATTTGTGGATTGTTCCAGTCTGCATAATTAATTTGTAGTTGGACAAAAGAAGCGTCAGGATGTTCTTTTAAAATTTGTTCAAGAAATTCGGGAGTATCGTGAAAAGAAAATCCCCAACGTTTAATAAGACCTTTTTGCTGCATTTCTTTTACAAAATCCCAGATTTTTTGTTCGTTAAAAGCATCAATATTGTTTCGACTCACCGCGTGAAGTAAGTAGTAATCAAAATATTGGGCCTCACTACGTTGAAGACTAATTTTGAGTTCTTCCCTCATTTTGCTTTGAGGTTCTAATTTACAAAGTTTAGTTGCAAGAGTAAAAGCATTACGGGGATAACGTTTGATAATCGCGTCTCTTGCTGCCCTTTCGGAAGCTCCTTCTCCATAAGCATAAGCTGTATCAAAATAAGTAAAACCAGAGGAAAGAAAAAGATCGACCATCTTTTTTACTTGTTCTATATCAATGACATTTTCCTTTTGGGGCAATCTCATTAACCCAAATCCTAATTTCCCATTACTCATTTTCTTTCATCCTTTCTGGCATATCTCCTTGTTGATAAGAAGTCTCATAAATGTAAGTAGGTTCGACTCCTTCCATCATAGAATCATATAAGGCTTTTGTCTCGTTTTTCTTCAAATCTTTCCATCCACTGTCACGATACCTTGCAAGACAAGTCTTGATAAATTCTCGTGTAACAGGATGCATAAAATAAGTATCCATTCGTCTTATAAAATATAAATATGTTGTTTCTGGTTTAAAGTTTTTTGGATCATACGTCTTAGAAGCACTTAACATATCCGCGACATATTCGATGGCGTATTTCCAAGGCATCGCCCTAGCAAGAATTCTTCCACGAAAAAAATCCGTCCAATATTCCCAGTGATGTGCATTTCTTTTTGTATGATGTTGGCATGTATAAGAGAAATAGTCATTCCGCAAACGTTCTTCGTATACGGGAGAATGGTCACCAGCATAGTATTTCATGGACAAATGAAATTCCGTCCAGCCATATTTACTTAAGTCGTGTTTTAAAGCATGAAAAAAGATGCCAAGATGATAGGCGTTAGAAAGAACTTGGTGACGATGACGAGTTATAGTAAGAAAATGACGAAAAGGATGACTCATAAAACCTCTTAGAAAATATTCCGATAAATTCCCCATGCTAAAGTAAGAAAAAGCATAAAAAAGAGAAAAATGTTATAAATCAATTTTCCTTTTTTCGTTTTCTTCCCTCTTTTTTCAAAGTAAAAAACAAGAGGAATAAATATAGGAAGAAAACATAAAAGAAATGCATTAGCGTCAAATGCACCAAATAAGTATCCATGAAGAAGACGCATCAACATCGTGGTAACTCCGCATCCTGGACATTGATAACCACTAAGAAGATAAAAAGGGCAAAAAAGTCCTACCCCTCCAAGCTCGATATATAAAAAATATAATCCACCAAAAAGAAAAAGATAACGAAGAATACGCGAAGAAGAAAATCTTTTTTGTTCTTCTTTTTTTCTTTTTTCTAGCAAGGAAAGATAAGATACATTCATTCCGCTACTTCCCTAGAATTGTGTTCACTTTATCTTGAATAATCGCTATCGATATAAGGGGAATAAATAAAGAAATAATTGCGACAAGAACTGAGAAATCATTTCCTGAAGTTTCTAATTTCTTCCCCATTTTGTAACAGGCAAAAATCGTATAAATGTTACAAGTAATAATGGATAAAATGACCGCCAGCCAACCACTGGTATCCCAATCATCCTCAATGGATTCATTAATGTCATTTACCAGCATTCCATACCAAATGTAACAACAAATACCACAGGTTAAGATGCTTAAAACCACCCATAAGGCAACACTCCGCGGTGGTACTTTCTTTAAAGAAGAAGTATCAAAAGAAAAGGAGGATTTAGTAGTTTGTTCTCCCTTTCCTTCTTTTAAAGATTTACCACAATGGGGGCAAAAAGAAACATCGCCCTCAATCGCTTTTCCACAATGCGGACAAAAACGGCTTTTCTTATCACTAAGGATAATGTTACTCACGCTTGCTCCACAAGAAGAACAAAAAGAAGCATCATCAGGAATTTCTGTACCACAACTTGGACATTTTTTCATCATGTTCTCCCAAAAAATATTTTAAGTAAAAAGAAAAAAAGACCGCATAAACATGCGGTCAAAATAAGAAACTTTTAGAAGAATACTCCTCTAGCTGCACTACGAATTTCTTGCGTTGTCGAGAAAGGAATTCTTGTGGTATATCCAGCTTTTGCAGCAACAATCATTTTCGTTGGCCATTGTTGGATGGCGCTATTCCATTCAAAAACGCAATCGTTATACGTATCGCGAGCTGCGGTTACCTCTTTTTGAAGATAAGAGTTTTGTTGCAAACAATTTTGAATTTCATCATGCGCCTTAATATCTGGATAGCGTTCAAAGGCAACATTAATTTGGCCAAATAATTGATCCACTTGACTAGAAACTTGGTTTCTTGAAGCATCAACATTGGGATTGACCCCACCACGATAAGCAGCAACTTTTGTAAGCACATCCTTATCTAAATCGATTGCTTTATCAAGTAAACGCGCAGCATTTTGCAAAATAACAACTCTTTGTTCCAAATAGTTATCAATGGTAGAAGCTGCCGACTGAATCTTTTGTTCTAAAGAACGAAGATAAGTGCCAGCATTAATCTTCATAAATAAGAAGATGATGCCAGGAATAATTCCACATACCCATAAAATAATTTCAAAGATTGTAGAACCAATTCCAACTTTAACAGGAATTTGTTTCTCAATGACGCGGGCGTCTCTTCCTTCAGAAACTTGATCATGAACTTCGTCTAATGGATTTGCCATATGTTGTCCTCCTTTGGAAATTCTTTATTGATTATATCGATTTTTTTCTAAGCAAGGGACTTCCCTTTCTTATTTCTTATTCAAATCTTCATTTTTCTCGAGTATCTCATCGAAATTTTCAAGATTTTCAATCTGTTTCTCAAGATGAACATCAAGATCATTAAAGTATTGATCAAATTCTTTTTCACCACATTCCTTCGAATCAACATTTACAAGATATGTGGCAAAATTGCGGTAAACAGAACCATTTTTAGAAGATAAAAAGGAATTAATTTTTTCCTTATCCCAACTCTCTTTTTCCTCATCCATCCTCCGAATAGCAACCTCGTGAACAGCCGTTAAAGGAGTGTATTCAAAATATTGAACAGGAACGTTATGCATTTTCCCATCCCCTCCTAAAGTAGGAACATAGGCAATCATAGGCGTTCTTTGGAAAGATAAAGAAGAAACCTTAAAACGATCGCTATGAGAAATCGTTTTTTCATAATTTACTTTAAGAATTTGATCAGTATCTCCCGATGGATGGCGGAAGAAAGAAGGATTCATCGCATTAACCGAACGCATGGCTTCATAATCTGACACACTACGCTTCTTAATGTGAGGCTTATATTCTCCTGCATCGGTCATTTGATACAAAGGAATGGCCATTAAAGGAGCTAAATCAAAATATAATGAGGAAAAAAGATTAACCATGTATTTTGTATATTCTTCTCTCATCTTTTTAAGAGAAAGGTATTGTCCAACAAAAGAAGAATCATAGGAGAAAATGTGGGCGGAATGGCGAGATTGAATCAAAGAAATTGTTTTGCATTTTTGAAAAGAAAAATCATCGCCATAACCAGCAACGCCTTTAATTAATTCAAGCATGTTTTGCTGAGCTAAAGGAGTGAATAAAAGTCGGAATTGAACTTCGTGATCACGGTCATACGCACCAAAAAGCGCTTCAAATTCAATATTCGTGAGTGGAGTAAAACTTTTTCCAGCCTTTGTTGCTTTTTCACTTGCTGCGCGGATTTTCTTCTCTTCTTTTTTAACATAACGATCTACTTCTTTTTCATCGCTCGTATTAATGCTTGTTGGTTGGCGAGAGAAAGATAAATCAGGAGCCGCCATATTCCCATATAAGGTAAAGGGGGTAGTAGTAAATTCTGGTCCGGGATGATAATAAGTAGCGTGTAAAGTTTCCGTGCGTACCATCGTCCGGATATGTCCATCTGAATCGCGATACGTTTCTGTCCAAGAAATCGTCATTGAACCCTTATAGGCAATATCAACAATTCGTTCGCTTTTTACCATCATTCTTACGTAGGGATTGGTGTGGATATCTCCCGACATTAAAGCAATGACCGAATCTTGTTCCCCTAAAACGTCGCTATATTGATAAACATCTTGTAAAAGTTCCATTCGCGAATGAGAAAAAGACTCATCAACAGTAAACATATCCGTTGTATCTTTGATGAGCTTTTTAAAATCATCCCAGCGGAAGGCATTATATAAAGGGGCTAAAGAGGCACGAATGGCAGCTTCTTGATCTTGATAAGCTTTCAACGCCTTGTTTAAAGCCTTATTTGATGCATGAAGTTTCTTTTTTAAATATAGACAGATTAGTAAAACAAAACCAATACCAAGAAAAAAAGAACCAATACAAATTAAAAGCCAAGTCAAATCAAAACCTTTACAAAGAATAGGAATCGAAATGACACCTAAAAGAAAGAAAACAACACAAAGAAAAATACAAAAAGACCACCAAAACTTTAAAGAACTATGACTTTTTTTCTTTGAATTAACTTTGCTTTCTAAAGTAAGAAGTTTTTTATAGGCAAGTTCATTTTCTGTTTCGTTAATTTTTGCTTCTTTTACCTTTGCATTAAAAAAATCTTCTACGTTCTTTTTCCATTTTTCGCTTAAAAAACTTTTGTAATAATCAACAGGGTCAAAAATTTCTGCACTTTCTTGAGGGGCCATTTTATCTCCTTTCACATTTTATGAGTTTAACGAATTAAAGGGAGGTTAACCATAAGGGTTGTTCAACTTCTAAAGTTGTTTCTTTGTTAAGAAGAACAACTTCGTCTGTTAAAAGATTTTTATATTTTCCAGGAGGAATAATTCCTGAAGGAAGTATTTGTCTTTCCTTAGAGAAGTTAAAAATTCCCCATTCATGAATAGTATTGCCCACATTTTCGCAAACCAATAAATTTTCTACCTTAGGGAATAAAGTTGTAGAAATAGATAGAGTTTCATCGCGTTTCTTTAAAGAAATTAATTTTTTCACAAAAGTGAAAATTGGCTCACCACCTTCTTCTTCCCAGTTTAGTTTGTCCTCATCAAATAAGGATGGACGATGAGTTAATCCAATTTCTTCTCCTGCATATAAGAAAGCAGGTCCTTTGGTGAAAAAAGAATAGGCAAGGAGGTTATAATGAACAGAAGTGCCTTTTCCATATGATGCAAGGCGTACTTGATCATGATTTTCTAGTGCCCGAACCACATAAGCACCTTTTTGTGGTAAAGCAGCTTCCTCTAAAAGACAAGAAGCGCGATATGCCTCTAAAGAAGTTTCCTTAGGATTTTCTAAATATTCTTTTAAGAAAGGAAGAGAAGAGTAGCAATAAAATAGTTGTACTCCTGCTTCAGCAAGTTCTCCATTAGCACAAGCGTTATATCCAAGACTTCTTGTATATAAAGCAAAATGAGACTCAATGCATTCGGCTAAAAGAATGACTTCATTTTTCCGTTTCCTTAAACGCTCTTTTAGCGCTTTAAAAAAGGATATGGGAATCAAAGAGGCCACGTCAAAACGGAAACCATCCGCGCCTTGATCAAGATACATATCTAGGGTGTCTAGTAAGTATTCTGTTAATAAAGGATCACGATAATCTAAATCATATACATCGGCCCAATCTCCTACTTTATTGCCAAAATTTCCGTTTTTATCTTTCCAATAAAACTCAGGATGAGTAGAAAGAAGAGTCGCATCACGAGACGTATGATTAAAAACTTGATCAACCATTACCTTCATTCCTAAGGCATGTGCTTCTTTACAAAGCAAAGAAAAATCTTCCCATGTCCCAAGTAGAGGATTAATCGCTCGATAATCTTCTATCGCATAAGGAGAACCCAAATGTCCTTTTCTCCCTTTCTTTCCAATTTTAGCAATTGGCAATAAATAAAGAATATCTGTTCCTAAGGCCTTAATCCTTTTTAAATCCGGTATTAACGCCGCAAAAGTACCTTCTTTTGTGTGATTTCTAACAAATACTTGATAAATCAACTGATTCCCGTAATCCATAATTTCTCCTTATTTTTATGATACGCTTGACTTAACAAAAATGGGATAACAAAAGAAATTACACGATTAATCCAATTAGAACTCTATTTGGTATTCAAACCTTTTAGATGGTCGAATTCTAAAGAAAAAAGCTCCCTTTTAAAATACTAGGGAGCTTTAGATTTTCGTTGGTGACCCGTACGGGATTCGAACCCATGAGTGCATGCGTGAAAGGCATGTGAGTTAAGCCACTTCTCCAACGGGCCATTTGGCGCTTGCTATAGGATTCGAACCTACAACCGATCGGTTAACAGCCGATTGCTCTGCCGTTGAGCTAAGCAAGCACCTGCGCCAAAAGCGCCTGCATATATTACTTTTCCCCTTTTTTTGTTGCAAGATAATTTTTGCTTTCTTGACGAAAAATCTCAAAAAAGAGGTTTCATCTTAAATATTGAAGATATTTTTTATTTATTTATTAATTTCTTTTGAATGGTATCCATTAAATCCCCAACGGTTTTTAATGTTCCTAATTCTGCCGTTTCGAAAGTAATACCATATTTTTCTTCAAAATCTAGGCACATCTCTACCACATCTAAAGAATCAAGCCCAAGATCTTTTAAAAGAACATCCTCAGTAATTGTTTCGCGTTTACTTTTTTTAGCTAATGCCGTACGAATATCATCTAAAACCATATAAATAAGAAACCTTTCTTTATTTATTATAAAGTTTTCTTCTCATAAAGAAAATAAGGGGGCGATGGCCCCCGTTCGATTATTGAATATTTACTTGAATTAAACGCGAAGAGACTTGTGAAGATAGATTAACATCCATTTCGCTTTCTAGCCGTTCAGCAGTATTTTGGAAAGCAGGAATTAATGTTCCGGCAATAATTCCAAAAATCCCAAGAACAAGAATCATTCCTAATAACTGACCTTTTAGTTCTGACATCCTTTCACCTCCTTTCTTAATCTAAATATCCAATAACTGTGGAGCGTTCCACTTTCACAGTTAATGGGCTACTTGAAAGTACAAAGGGCTGATATTCTTTCGTAATCATAAAATGAAAGATATCCCCTACTTGTACTGGTTCCTCTTCTAAAGAAATTAAATGACCACCGCATTCTTTTTCAATAGAAGCGATAATTTGTTGGTTTATACCACCATGAATTGCAATGCTTCTTGCCGCTGTAATCGAAGCGGCATCAAGGCTTGTTTGAATGACTTGAATCGATGCTAAATCACCCGCCATTCCCATAATTCCGATGACAAAAAACAAAGAAAGAAGAAAAGCAAGTTTAGAGCCCATTCATCATTCCTCCTAAAACGGCAACAATTCCCAAAGCAATTAAAGCCATGACTAAAGAAGAGGCAATTAAAGGAAACACAGCGGTGCTATTCATTTTATTTTCTAAGGCTAAAAGTTTTTCTTTACGACTTTCAAAAGCAAAGGAAGCAAATAATGCTCGAAATTGCTGGAGATAATTTTCACTTCCTCCTTCTTCATTAATCTTATAAATAGAGAGCATAACTTGACGAATTGCTAAAGAGGAAAATGCATTACTAAAGTGAATATACGGTTGAATGGATTTATCTTCATCAATCTCCCTAAGCAAAGTAACTATCTTTTCCTGAAGTTCTTTTTTAGCAAAGGGAATCGTGGCTTGTAACGCCTTATAAACAGGCAATCCTGTCTCGATATAAATAGAGAAATAAGAGAATGCTTCAACAAATGCTTTTGATAAGTATTCTTTATTCTTCTCTTCTTTCTGCCTAGGAAAGTTGCAAAGGAAATAATCCGTAATTCCTATAAGCAACAATAATCCGATGGTTAAAAATATATTTTCAAAAAGAAATTGAAGTGCAACAACTAAAGCAAAAAGGCAAATATTAATAACGATTAACAATACTTTGTTTTTATTTCTTTTTAAGGAATTTAGATTTTCTTTCTTTTTTAACATATAAACCTCCTTTTGGTTTCGTTCCTACCAGAATTCCAAAATAAGAAAAGGCGAAACTTACGACCACAAAGTAAAGACAGCTAACGACTTGGAAAGAGATAGAGGAACTTAAATCTTGATAAAAGGCATCAAGGCCAAAGCGTACGGCAAGAAGAATAAAAGCACTCATAAGCCACAAGATAAGAAACTGCATTAACGAACGCTTACGGCTTTTATCTGCCATTCGTTCGCTTTCCTCAATTTCTCCCATTTCACGAAGCAAAGGCTCCATTAAATGCAAAACATCTCCTCCTTGATCGCGCCAAATTGTGACCATAGAAACAAACATGTCATAAAACGATTCTTGAAAATATTGCTGCAAATATTTAATCTTTTCTATGATTTCAAGATTTTCTAAATGCAAAATGATTTCACGGTAACTTGGAGAAAGAAACAAAGATGCACTTTTAAAACTTTCTTCTAGTGATCCATTAACCGATAAAGAGATGATGAAAGAATTCGCAAAACGATATGCTTCATTCCTCCGTTCCCCTTTTTCTTTTCTTGCCATTAAATAAGGGATACTGATAAAGAAAAGAGCAAGAAAAACTAACAAACCCGAAAGAACACCAACCCATAACTGATTGCTAATGAAATAGCCAAGAAAACCAGCGATAAAAAATCCAACACAAGAAATACTAATTCGATTAATCATAGATTCTCCTTATAAAGTATTTGCATTTCCCCTTGTTCGTTTGTTTCTCCTAAAGCTTTTATGGAACGATAAATCCCACCATTTTCATCAAAACTTCTTCCAAGTAATACATAATGAGTGAGACAGGAGTTTATGATTTTTCTTAACTCCTCTTCTAAAAGCCTTTCTTTCCCTTGCATTGCTAAACGAACCATACGTTCTGGTAAATCTTCAATCTTGTCTGCGTGAATCGTCAAAATTATAGGGTGCCCCGATAAGGCTGAGGTTAAAGCATCTAACATTTCCCCTCCTCTAGCTTCTGCTAAAATGATGTAGTCAGGATCATTCCGCAAAGCATTACGAATCAAATCGCTATAGGAGGCTTTACTAGTTACTAGCCAAGTTGAAATGTCTGCATTCACATTTTTAAGCAAACCCAGTTCGTCAATATTATCAATGACAATACATTTTCTTTGATTAGGAAGTTTTTTTAGAAGATATTTTTGGAGTTCTGTTTTTCCTGATGAGGATATTCCCCCAATAACAATAGACTCCCCTTTTTCCATCCAGTCCGTAAGGATTTCTTCTGTGTGTGGAGGGAAAAATCGAATATCTCCTTCGATTTTGCTTTTTTCACTTGCAAGACGTAAAGAAAATGTTGGACATCGTTCGCCACCTTTTCTACCTAATGAAGGGTGAATGCCGTTTAAACGGTATCTCCCAAAAGAAACATCAAGAATAGGGTTGCTATAACTAAAAGGATGTTCTGTTAAATTTGAAATTTGTAAAAGAAACTCAAACGCTTCCTTGGGAGAAAAGGCGATATCACTTTTTCTTCGTCCCTTAAAAGAATGAAGATAATAAAGCGCTTCTCCGTTATAACTCACATCACTGATGTTAGGATCTTCAACTAAAGAATGAATTTTTGTTTTTTCTATATAGTTACTTGCTTCAAGCTCACTCATAATTTTCTCCTTCCTGGATAACAAAAACCCGGTAATCCTTATCTAAATCAACCATTCCTAAATTTGCTTTAAGAACAACAACTAAGGTCATGGGTGTAGAAGCACTCATTCCTCCTTCTCCTAAAACATCAAAAACGTAATGAACCTTGTACGAATCAAAAGAGGAGGAAAAATATTGACGGACTATTTCATATGCATATTCCACATCCCAATAAGGCATCGATTCATCAAAAGGAGTGACAATTGCGCCATAAAGCATTTCCTTTGATAAGCCGGACCATGTACGAGCAATAACTCCATGTGCACGGGTAGCAGAGAAAAGCTGTAGGGAAAAAGCAACAAGTAATGCACTGATAAAAAGTTGAATCATAAGTAAATTTCCTCAACACACCACGTGGCGTTTTGGCAACTCCCAAACCAATTTGCGTTAATGGATATCGTAAAGGGATAAATCATTGACCAAGCATCCACTTCTCCAAATCCAGACGCATAAATTTCAAATTCATAAGTTTTGCTTTCCCCTCCTTTTACTGGGGGAAGAATAATGTCATGAATATAAGTGTCCCCTTTTTGAGCATCTTTCCAATGCCGCATTGTGCGACCATCCGCGCTGATTACAAACTCATCAACCGTTTGCAAAGTTGTATAGACTCCAAGACCCGAAGGAATCGCTTTTAACGGGATTTCAATACATTTTCTTCCTTCAATTATCTCTGGGGTAAAAAGTGGAAAATCATCAAAATAATTAAGGATTCGTAGGGATATTTCTTTTGGTTCAAAGGGATTTAACTCAATAGAGTAAGCAACTTCACGAAAGCGCATTTCTCTTAAAGGAATTTTATGAAAGGAAGGATTCACATAGTTTTCCTTGCAATATAAACTTTCAAATCGATAAGGTCCTTCATATACGGATCCATCATGAGAAATACCAATCCCCCGGGCTTCAGAGGCAACATAGGAGGATTCCTTTTCTGGCTCAAAACGAAAGGTTGTTGGCGGAGAGTAATCAAGACTGAAGGGAATATACCAGTTATAGCTCCCACCATCGTATTTTGTTTTAAAGTAAAGTTTTGCATCGTTATAAGATTTGGATAACTTACTTGCTAGAATCATCCCGCTACAAATATAGGTATCCCCTTTTTTAATAACGGCATTTAAGTCAAAACGATCAATTAATAACTTTCCACTTGTTCCGTATGTTGAAGAGGGATACATAGGATTAGAAACATAAAGACCATAACTAAAAGAAGCAAGATCAATAGGAGCTTCAATCTCAAAACTATATATGTAATTTCCCCCATTCCACGCAGGGAAATTTAAATCAACCCACACATTGTCAAAAAGAGAACGAGCAGATGAAGAAGACGGGGAAAGAAGAAAAAATGACAAACTAAAAAGAGAGGCAAGTTTTTTACCTATTGGCAAGATAATCGTTCCTGAAATTAAGAAGCAAAAGATGCACTCATAAAGTTCCCATAAACTTTATTGAGTACATTTTTTGTTGCGCGATTATATGAGTGACGGTCAAAACAGTCATACCACCACCAAAAATAATGCCTTCCTCTTTCTAGACAATCACAAAGAAAAATCTTCCGTTCCTCTATGGGTAATGAATCATAAAACCCAATCACTTTTTCTAAAAACGCTCCAGCAGCGCTTTCCTTACAGCGGTGCACATACTCCCTGTCGAGATCGTATACATGGCGATCCGGACTATATCCAATCTCGACAAGGGCCTGACGGAAAATGCTTCCAACCAGGAGCGAGCAACCGCGGGAATCAGCCTTCAAAAAGAAGGGAATCGATTCGCTCATAAATAAACCTCCTTACACGTATTATATAGGGGCTAATAAAAAATAATGGCCCTTTTCTTTTGAAAAAATTCAATATTTTGTAGGTGCAGAAAGAAAAGCGCGGTATCCTTAAAATATGATTCTTCTTATTGGCGCTTCTGCAAGTGGAAAAACTCAAGTTGCAAAATATCTTTCTTATAAATACGGCATTCATAAAGCCATTACGCATACCACAAGAGCTCCAAGAAAAGGGGAAAAGAACGGGGTTGATTACTATTTTGTCTCACAAGAGGAATTTCTTTCCTTACTTGCCTCTTGTTTCTTTGTTGAACATACCTTTTATGGTGGAAATTATTATGGATGCGCGAAAAATCAGATTGCCGAAAATACTTTGGTTGTGGTCGATCCTAATGGATTACGAAGTTTTTTAGCCTTAAGAAATTCCCATATTGTTACCTTTTTCTTAGAAGCAAAAAGGGAGGAACGAGAAGAACGAATGCGCATGCGTGGAGATACGGAAGAGCAAATTCAAAAAAGACTTGCTTTTGATGATCAAGAGTTTTCTATTGGTCGCGTAGGAAAAACAGATTTTATCATTTCAACAACAAAACGCAGTATTGAAGAAATTGCTGATGAGATTTATCAAAAATATCAAGATCGTTTAACAAAACTTCATTAAACTTAAGAAAAAAGCGCCTCAAGGGCGCTTCTTTTTATAAAGGAAGATTATTCCTCATCGTCCTCATCATCCTCTGCTCCAGAGGCATTTTGGGGGCGATAATCAATAAGTTCATGGACGTAATCTTTTTCAATAATCTTTCCTTGTTCAAGATCATCATGCTCACAAGCATCGGCAATAAGCTGCTTCGCGCGCTTCATGGAAAGAGCACTCTTCACTTTAAAGACAACAGGAATTTCGCGATAAATATTTTTCCCGCCAGCATCTTTCACTGGAATTGTCGAATTTTCGTAATCCTTTGGATCAAGAGCAAGATAAAGTTTCAAAGATTTCCCGGCAACAGTAATCTTGACATAAGTCTTCGTATGAAGACGGAAGGTATCTCCAGAGTTCGAAAGACGACTCTTTAGACCATAACTTAAACATTCAGCCTTAAGTTCATTATAATTTGCCTTCATTTCATCGTCGGCATCAAGAAGTCTTGTTGGGAAAGGGATACGAATAATTTTGGGTTTCGCTTCTTTTACTTCTTCGGTAGCAGGCTTTGTTTCTTCAACAACAGGTTCTACTTTTTCCTCAACGACTGGTTCGGGAGCAGGAGCAGGAACTTCTACTTCTTTTTCAACAACAACCGGCTCTGGCTTGGGAAGTTTTGCTAATTCCTCCGCAATAATCGCGCGAATATCTTCGGCTTTTAACATGGAATCGCGAATGGAAGCAATTGCTGCATTTTGTGCATCATCTACTTCCTTTTGGATATTAAGATTTTTTTCACGAATACGTGCCGCTTCTTCCGCCTCATGCGCGCGACGTTCTGCTTCTTCTTTCGCCTTTGTTTCAGCCTCTAAACGAGCCTTCTCTTCTTCTTCAGCCTTTGCTTTTGCTTCTTCTTCAGCTTTGGCCTTTGCTTCTTCTTCAGCCTTTGCTTTGGCTTCTTCTTCGGCTTTGGCCTTTGCTTCTTCTTCCGCTTTCTTTTCGGCTTCTTTTTGAGCCATCTCTTCTTTTAAAGAGGTAAGTTCTTCTTCAAGAATCGCCTTGATTTCATCTTTGGTTAAAGTTTCAGAAGAAGCAGGAGTTTCTTCCTTCTTCTCTTCAACAGCATGTTCTTCTTTTGGCTCCTCTTTATGAGCAGAAAGAACATCTTCTAATTCCTCGTGGATAATTTGACGAACGGTTTCGTAAAGATCTTCTTCTGGAAGAAGGTCAACATCATCCTCTTCTTCTACAACAGGAAGAGTTTTTGCGTAGTAATCATTTAACTCTTCACGAACCAAATTGCGGGCTTCTTCATCAGTTAAAGGTTTGTCATTATCAGGATGATCATGATCATCAAGCGCTTCTTTGATGATGGAACGCAATTCTCTTGCCGTTAATGGACGATTCTCCTCTTCGATAACAGGAGCTGGAGCAGGTTTAACTTCAGGAACGGGAGTTGGTTCAACCTTTTTCTCCTCTTCTTCCTTCTTCGGTTCGGGACCAGGGTTATAAATATGAATATGAATCTCTTTTTGAGGTTCCTTTGTTGCTTCAATAGCAGGAGTTGGTTCAACCTTTTTCTCCTCTTCTTCTTTCTTAGGTTCTGGCGTTGAGGTAATGGTTTGTGCTGGTTGACCATTGTAGTAAATATGTTGAACGATAATAGGAGTATCTCCACTCTTATCTGTAGTAACAGCGGCTGGAGTCGCAACTACAGGTTTTGCAGATGGATCTAATTCATCATATAAAGCTGCTTTTAAAGCGTCGTTATCATCAACAGGCAAACGAGCATCTTTTAAAGCCTTTGCACGAGCAGCGTTTTCTTTTTGTTTCTTTACACCAGGATGGGCAACACAGTCCCCCATCGCTACAAAACAGCCAATAAGTCCTAAAATCCAACCAACCGTAAAAAGGGCGTAAGGCAAAAGCATAAGAATGGCATAAACCCAATTTAAGACGGCATTATCACCAGCAACCTTAATATAGGAACTCTCGCCTACAAATAAATAATTCCAAACATTAATAATGTTATGGGAGGTGGATGTTGCAAGCGCATCTGCATTTAAAGGTAAGAAATCAGGAACAATTGCTCCACAAACAAAACCGGTAAGGACAAAGCCACCGATTAACCACATGATGTTAGGAAATAAAGAACGATAGCGGCGACGAGCAAAAACAAGAATCAAGTGAATTAACCAAGTAACCACAAAAACACAAGCAACCGCAAAAGCGACAATTGCATAAATGTTTCCACTAGTTACAAGATTCCACGCGGCAAGATAAGAACCAGCAGGTCCAAAGAAAATATCCGCGTACGATGTGGCAACTTCACCAAAAGAAGCTGCAGTCATCCAGCTATTCGCCCCTGCAATCGTTGGTGTTAATCCTAAAAGGACGATACCAAGTACCGCAAAGATCGTCGCTAGAATGGTTAAGACGAACGAACTTTTTTTCATAAAGGGTCTCCTTTCCCCTATTTATTGATAAAAAGATTATATTCAGCTTTTACAATTATAAAAGGGGTTTCATTGAAAAAACCCCTGCAAAGGTTATGTATTTCTAAAAAATCCCCATTATTTTTAGGAAATTAATTATAAAAAGCACTATGCAACCTTATTTTTTAAAGAAATCGCGTTTGCTGCTTCAACAAATCCAAGGAACAATGGATTAGGTTTTAATGGACGTGAGGTAAATTCTGGATGAAATTGAGAAGCTAAGAAAAAAGGATGGTTTTCTAATTCACAAATCTCAACAAGTTGGGAATCAGGATTGATTCCGGAAAAAATCATTCCTGCATCTTCAAATTCCTTTCGGAAACGAGAATTAAATTCGTATCGATGACGGTGACGTTCTTCAACTATCTCTTTCCCATACAATTTCCTTGCAAGACTGCCTTCTTTTAATAAGCAGGAATAATTTCCTAAACGCATTGTTCCACCAAGTTCAATCCCATCATATTGGCCTCGCAATAAATCAATAACAGGCTTTTCACAATGAGGATCAAACTCTGCAGAATCTGCTTCTTTCCACCCAATAACATGTTGAGCATATTCAATTAAGGCAAGTTGCATACCAAAACAAATGCCAAGGAAAGGGATTTTTCTTTCTCTAGCATAGCGGATGGCTTCTTTTTTTCCTTCGCTTCCCCTCTCACCAAAACCACCAGGAACCAAAATTCCTTGTGCTTTTCCTAAATAGGAATCAACATTTTCTTGCGTAAGAAGTGAAGATTTTATCCAGGAAATATGAATATTTTTTCCTAAACTGGCTCCTGCATGAACTAAAGCGCTTTTTACAGATAAATAAGCGTCCTTTAGCTCAACATATTTTCCTACAAGAGCAATTTCAATCGCTCCTTCACGGTCCTTAAAAGAATTTACCCATGTTTTCCAGGAAGACAAATTCGCTTCATTTGTCACTAAATTTAATCTTTTTGCTACATAGTCATCCAGGCCTTGCTCATGAAGGTGAAGAGGCAAATCATAAACAACTTTTTCGTCTAGCGCAGTAAAAACACCATATTTAGGAACGTTACAAAAAAGGGAAATCTTTGCAATTTGTGACTCGCTTAAAGGGACCTCACTTCGTAAAACAATCGCATCCGGTTGAATGCCTAATTCTTGAAGTTCTTTAACACTATGTTGAGTGGGCTTCGTTTTTGTTTCATCAGCCGCGCGTAAATAAGGAACTAAAGTATTATGAACAAAGAAGGTTGAATCCATACCTTCTTCTAGTCTCATTTCTCGAATCGCCTCTAAAAAAGGAAGAGACTCAATATCGCCTACAGTTCCCCCAATTTCACAAATCAAAACATCGGCCTTTGCTGCTTTTGCGGCTTCGCGAATTTTATTTTTAATTTCGTCAGTAACATGAGGAATAACTTGAATACACGCACCAAGATAATCCCCGCGCCTCTCTTTATCCATAACGGACATATAAACCTTACCAGAAGTGATGGAGCATTCCTTTGTTAAGTTTTGATCAATCCATCGTTCATAATGACCTAGGTCGAGATCAGTTTCCGCCCCGTCTGCAGTAACAAATACCTCTCCATGTTGATAAGGAGACATTGTTCCAGGGTCTACATTTAAATAGGGATCTAATTTCATCATAGAAATTTTGATTCCTCGGCTTTTTAACAAAAGACCTAAAGATGAGGCAAAAATTCCTTTTCCTAAAGAAGAAACTACCCCACCTGTAACAAAGACATATTTCGTGCTCATAACCACTCCAAATATTCCTTTATAAATTATCGAATTGTTTTCAAAAAGGAAAAGAAAAAGAAACAAAAGTTAAACAGAGTAATAATTTGTAAAAAAAACGTTTTATTTTTAAAACCATTTAATAACATGAAATAAAAGACATTGGATTGAACTTAAAAAATAACAAAATAAAAAATTTAAATGGGTTTTTGCACAGTTTTTTAAAATAAATATGAATACGTAATAAATTCACCATAAGGGTATTGTGCTTTTTTCTCAAAACGGAAACCAATTTTTTCATACATTTGAATGGCGCGTTTATTGACTGGATGAACCATAATTCCACACCCTAGTCCGCCTTTATATTTTATTTCCTTTAACATTGCCTGAATAAAATAAGTTGCCACATGTTTTCCCCGATATTTTCCTTTCACCATAAAACGGGAAAAACAATAAAGATTTTGTTTTGAAAATATTTCTTCACCAAACTCTTCCTTTACGAAAGATAAATTTGCATAAGCGATAATCTCGTTTTGATATTTGATAACTCTTCCGGTATTTGAAGAAATATCTTCCGCGATTAAAGAATCACTAGGATATTCATCATTCCAAATTTTTAAGCCCTCATTTATAAGCTGTTCCACAACTTCATTTTTTAAACTTTGGCATTCCGCAGTATCAGCTTTTCTTGCGACAAGGTAATTTAATTGCATAGACCAATTTTAAAGTTTCAAAAAATTATAGAAATATGGAAATTAAAATTTTTTAAAACCAAACGTTATGTAAAAGTTAACTATGCTGTTCCTTAAAAATATAAATTACTGGGGTTTTTTAAAAAACTAGGCGAAACTCGCCTAGTTTATCTCGTACAAAATGGTGACCCAGCCGGGAATCGAACCCGGGATTCAACCTTGAGAGGGTTGCGTCTTAGCCGCTTGACCACAGGGCCGCGGATGGGTTTATACCATAGACTGCTTATTGGTGCAAGAATAGATAATGAAAAACTCAGTTTTCACTAATCTCTTCGCGGATCGTAACAGAATAATTTAAACGTCTTTTTGTTTCCTCTTTCCCAAGAATTTCAATTACTTCATGGAGATTAGGAGATTTTTTTGCCCCAGTTATCGCAAGACGAAGAAGTTCCGCAGCTTCTGTTAATGTACCAACAAAATTTTCTGGATTTGCTTTGTATTCTTTGTTATTTAGAGCAAAACGATATTTGCTTGCTACCTCTTTTATCGAGTTCCACCACAAGGATTCCTCAACCCCATAAATCATGGATTCACTAGCATCTTTTAAAAACGTAGAAATGAATTCAGCAGAAAATTTAGGATTATAAGGAAAACCCTTCTTTTCTTCTTCCTCAAATAAATCGCGATAAAAGAAGGAACATGCAGGCTCAACATCAGACCATTTTGCGTAATCTTTTCTTGGGTTTGGGCGGTCTTTTTCAATGTTTAAAATCTTTTCCATGTAACTAGGGTTTTGGGAAATTCTTGCAAAGAAAGATGGTGCATTTTCTTTGCTCCAGGTAAGCAAAGCAGAATTCATCTCTTCTCCTGTCCATTTTGCTAAAAGTTCGCGAGAAAAATAGCAAAGTTTATCTAAATCAAATAAAGCTCCATCAAGAGACATTTTTTCAAAAGTAAAAGTAAATTGGTTTAGATCGTATGTTTTTTTCTCCATTGTCCATTCTTCAAAATTCGAATTCGCGATTGACATAAGATAGACAAGTAATGATTCAGGTGGATACCCTTCTTTTAAGAAATAGGATACGGCCGCTTCTGGATCTTTTCTCTTGGAAAGTTTTCGTTTATTCCCATGATCAAGTTTCATAATTACTGGTAAATGTGCATAGCGAGGTGCTTCCCAATTTAACGCGCGGAATAATTCTAAATGGATAGGCGTAGAAGGAATCCATTCTTCTCCCCGAGACACTAAATTCGTATGCATTAAATGATCATCTACCACATGGGCAAAGTGATAGGTTGGTAAACCATCACTTTTTAAGATAACAATGTCAACATCGTTCTCCGCAATATCAAGATCACCGCGAATTTCATCGTGAAAACGAATTTTATGATCGTGATTTCCTTCACTTTTGAAACGAATTACCCAAGGTTCACCTTTTAAAATTCTCTCTTTTCGTTCTTCGTTTGTTAATTTTCGATCGCGGGCATAAGGGCCATAATAACCAGGAAGAATTTTATTTGCTTCTTGGAAGGCACGAATCTTATCAAGATCTGCAGGCGTACAAAAATCAGGATAGGCCTTTCCTTCTTTTAAAAGTTTCTTAACAAAAACTTTATAAATATCTCCCCGATGACTTTGCTGATAAGGCCCATAGTTCCCTTTTTCTCCATTAGGAGTAAAGCCTTCATCCGCGACTATCCCAAAACGAGCAAGTTGGGTAATAAGCTCTTCTGCAGAACCGGCAATGGTTCTTTTTGTGTCTGTATCTTCGATTCGTAAAAAGAATACTCCGCTAGATTGTTTTGCCAAACGGTAGGCTAAAAAGGCCGTAAATAAACTCCCAGTATGCAAAAAACCGGTTGGTGATGGGGCAAATCGTGTGACATAAGCTCCAACTGGTAAATTTCGATTCGGATATATTTCTTCTAAGTGTTCCGGGGTTTCTTTAATATTTGGCAGCAGTAATTCTGCAATTTCTTCATTGGTTACCATATGATCCTCCGCGGAGAGATTATAGGAGATGAAAGTCACTCTTGCCATCGAAAGGTGAGACGTTTATAATCCGCTACGCTTCTTAGAAGCGATGCAGGTGTAGTTCAGTGGTAGAACGTAACCTTGCCAAGGTTAATATGCGGGTTCGATTCCCGTCACTTGCTCCAGAAGAAAATTGGCCTAACCTCGTAGTTAGGCTTTTTTCGTCTTTGCTTTTTGTGTAAAATCGCGCTTGATGGAAAAACGCCAGGGACATCTCTTCTTTCGTTTCATAAAAAGAACATTTGATATTTTTGTATCTGGTTTTGGTTTGATTCTTTCGTCTCCTTTTATGCTTCTTGCTGTAATTCTTATAAAAATCGGTTCACCAGGACCAATTTTATTTCGCCAACAAAGATTAGGAAAAGACGAAGTTCCCTTCACAATTTATAAATTTCGTACGATGAAAATAGACGCTAATCCTAATGTTGGAGCGGAAGATTTACACGATGAATATAAAAACATGGTTCCTAAGTTTGCTTTATTTTTAAGAAAATCTCGTATTGATGAATTGCCCCAACTTTGGAATATTTTTCGAGGAGATATGTCCTTTGTTGGTCCAAGACCTCAAATGAGTAAAGAATATGAGCTGCCTTTATATGAAGAAAGGAAGAAATATTCCCCCAGTCCTTTTATGGTTCGACCAGGATTAACCGGTTTAGCGCAAGTGAAAATGAACTGCACGCATGATATTGATAGAAAAGCCAAATATGATGCAGAATACGTGCAAAACTTCACTCTTTTTCAAGATTTTAAAATATTTTTTGCAACCATTCCGATGCTAATTCGACTAATTTTAAAAAAGAGAAAATAGGATATTACTTATCTTTATCTTGATAATCACGCGGACCGTAATCACTTAAATCGTGATGAGAGGAAGTAGTTTCCTCTTTTTCTTCTTCCTCATCGTCTTCAGAAGATAAAGAAGGATTTTCATTTTCTAAATTATTTTTTGCTTCTTTTAGCATTTCCTCAAAACGGTTTGCTTCTTCTTCCGAGATTTGTCCCAAAGTGCGGAATCTTTGGTACATCTCTTCCATAATTCGATATGTCCCTACCGCAAAAGCCTTCTCATATTTATGAAATAAGACAACAACATAATTTAAATGCCAAAGCAAAGCGAAAAGATAAAAAACCAAACCAAAGATCAGAGCAAAGGGAATTAACCAAGAAGAAGGCAAGGTAAAGCCACCAATTAAGGAACCAATAACATAACCTAAAAGGGGAATCGATAATGAAATTGCGTTTCCAGCCCAATAATCCTTTAAATAAGCTCCATTCGTATCACGAATTGTTCTTCTTAACAAAGGGTAAGCAATGCGTGGATCATTTAAATGACCAGAAATCATAGGAACAATCGTCGCATTATTTTGCCGGTATACAAAAATAGCAAAAATAACGCCAATTTCACCAACAAGGAAATACATCGAAAAATTGTAAATATTCGGATATTCTTCAGGAAAAGAGAAAAGAGAAGAACCAAACGAGCCATCTTGACCAATCAAAGAGTAAAGCGTATTCACTTCCTCAAATAAAGCAGGATTCCAACTAGACGAAGATAAAATGAGAAGACTCTCAAGAATAGGTCCTAATATAGCAATAATGAGAAAACCATAAATAAATGTACGGATTATGCGGTAATTTCCGAAAAATGGATGACGGAAATAGGATCGTAAACCAAGTCCTAATAACTTTCCGTTTAAGTCCATCCCACTAACAGATGCATCAACAACAACAGTTAAAGCGGCAAAAAACGGAAGAAGAATGAAAGGAATCGTAATTAGAAGTAAGAAAGTCAAATAACCAGAAAAGCCAACGAGAACAAAAAATAAAAGAGCAACAAGGAAAAAAGGAAGAATTCGAATCAAATTCTTCATTAGTTGTTGCCAAGTTTCTTTCATACACTCTTTTGGATTTGCTTTTATAGAGTTAGACATATCAATATTTTCTTGATGAGTTTCTTTTTCCTCGTCCATGTTACTTTCTCCTTAACATATGTAAGTCTTGAATGCACTGCCAAAGTTCTTCTTTGACAAAGGGTTTTACTTCCTTTTGTTCAAAAGACTCAATAATTTTCCCTAGTTTATTTTCGGAAACAAGTAAATTTTTCGGTTCTTCCTCGGAAAAACGATTCACAAAACAATCTTTGTTTACCAAAACAATTCCTACCATAAAGGAAGTCTGAATTCCAGAAATTATAGATAGGCGTTCCATAGCAGCCTTATTTTCAAGTAAAGGATTAGAAACAAATCTCTTCCCGCCGCTACGTTCATAATACATCCATCGATAGTCATCAGGTTTAGCGTTAATTGCCCCTTCATAATAACGGTCCGTTATTACATAAATAAACTTATCTCCACCGATTAAATGATTAATACGAACATACGTTTTTTGGTCTAAACGTAGCTGCAAATTATTTAATAAATAATAATCGCCATCGCGCACAACTTTTATTACCGTGCGATAAAACATTCTTACTGGCATTTTGCGATATAAATATCGCCTTAAAGGAGGATAGAAAAATAGAAAAAGAAAGAAAGAAAGAACAATAAGAATGAGAACGACAAAAATTGTTAAACGGACTTCATAAGGCATTTTTCGTATACTCTTCCGCAGTCAAGATTGCAGTTTCAACCATTTGAGAAAGACCAAGTTGACGCTCTTCAGCTGTTAACTTCTCTTCAAGGATAAAACTATCGGTAACCGTCATCATCGCTAAGGCTTTTTTCTTTAGTTTACAAGCCTCAACATATAAAGCGTAAGCCTCCATTTCCACGCCAAGGATCCCTAAATCCGCCCATCGTTTCCATGTATTTTGATCGGTATCATAAAAGATATCCGCAGAAAGAATGTTCCCCACATGAACGGGATGTCCAAGAGTTTTTGCTGCTTGATAGGCAGTTAAAAGAAGAGAGAAATCCGCAATAGCAGAATATGTCCCTCCTAAATGATGTTGACTCATCCAGTTGCTATCGGTAGAGGCACCTTCTGCTAATAAAATATCTTTAAGATGAACATCTTTTTGATAAGTTCCCATAGTACCGATACGGATAATGGCTTCGACCCCATAATGCGTAAAAAGTTCATGAGAATAAATTCCAATGGAAGGCATACCCATACCACTTGCCATTACTGAAAGAGGAATGTTATTTTTCGTTTTTCCTGTAAAGCCAAGAACGCCACGAACCTCATTTACAAGTCGTACATCATGCAAATAAGTATCCGCAATCCATTTTGCCCGCAACGGATCTCCAGGCATTAAAACAACTTTAGCAAAATCTCCAAGTTTTGCTCCAATATGAGGAGTTCCCATATCTTACCTCCTTAACCCTTATCATATTAAAGCCAAAGAAGAAAATTCACAATCAGCGCACCGTGACACTTTTTGCTAAATTTTGTGGGCGATCGCATGGTTTTCCTAATTCTAAAGCCAAATAGTAAGACAAATACTGGCCAAACATAACAAAAGAAAGTGCCGACAACTCTCCTTTTGCGTGTGGTAAAACAATATCATCTTGTGAACAAGAAGAAATAATGGTGGTATCCGCGCCTCTATTCTCCGCTTCTTCAACATTTAACCGAATAAAATTACCACCTTTCTCCCCAAGAAAAACTAATATCGGTGTTCCTTTTTCAATTAAAGCAATTGGTCCATGCTTAAATTCGCCACTAGGAAAGGCTTCACAACTTACGCCCGAAACTTCTTTAACCTTTAAAGCGCACTCTAAAGAAGCATCATAACTATCTGCTCGACCAAGAAAATAAAAGCGGTTTACGCGCGCTAAAGGCGATGCAAGATAGGAAATTTCATTTTTACGCGCAATAACTTCTTTTAGAGAAAAAATTGCTTCTTCAAAAAATGTTTTATATTCCTTATCAAAAGCTTCAGACAATAAACGATAAAGCAAAGCGACTTCTGCCATGTATGTTTTTGTTGCGGCTACTGCCACTTCTACCCCGCAATCTAAATAAAGATGGCATTCTGTTTTTCTTGCAAGATTACTTTCTTTTGCGTTAGTAATAGAAATTAAGGGATAACCTTTACTTTTTAAAAGATAAAAACTATCCAAAGTATCGACTGTTTCTCCAGATTGCGACAAAAGAACAAACACGGCGTTTTTCTCCTGCGGATAAAAAGGGTCAACATTAAATTCACTAGCGCGATAACAATAAGCATCTAAACCTAAACTTCGAGCATATCTTGCGGCAAGCAAAGCAGCATGAAAGGAAGAACCACAGGCAAGAAAGCGTAAAGAAGAAGCATTTCTCATAAGAGAAAGAAGCTCAGGAGAAAATAAATTCTCCTTATTCATGATTTTTTCAATAACAGAGGGCTCCTCTTCAATTTCCTTTAACATAAAGTGTGAATAACCATTCAGATTAATTTCATAATGTTCTAAATCTTTTATCGCAAAACGTGGATCCAACATTTGATCCTCACGATAAAGAATTACTTGTTCCTCTGTTAAATAACCATAATCACCATCTTCTAAATCAAAAAATTGATTTGCATATCCTACTAAAGCAGCAGGATCGGAAGCGCAATAATTTCCTTCTTTTCCTCTCCCTAAAACTAAAGGAGAAAGTCTTTTTGCGAAATATAGTCTTTCTTCTCCTTGGAATAAAACGGCAATCGCGAAGGAACCTTCAAAAAGAAAAAACAAACGTTTAATGGCATCCAATGGTTTAGCGCCTAAAAGAAGTTGATGTTCTAAAAAGTTTGCAATAATTTCTGTATCAGTTGAACTTTGAAATTTTACCCCATGATTTTGTAAATGAATGCGAAGCGAAGAATGGTTTTCAATTACACCATTATGAACAATCGCCACACGCCCATGTTGAGAAACTTGAGGATGGGCATTATTTTTATTCGGAAGCCCATTTGTCGCCCATCGAGTGTGTCCAATTCCGATATGAGATTCAAATTGTGGGGTGATTGTTTCCAAATTTTCAACCGTACCAACGCTTTTATAAACTACGATGTTTTTTTGCACATCCATAAAAGCAATACCCGCAGAATCGTATCCCCGATACTGTAAAGAAGACAAACCAGTGAATAAGAATTTTCTTAAGGGAGCTTTCCCAATATGTCCAACAATTCCACACATAATTTTCTCCTTTAAAACAAAGACTCTAATTTTTCTTTTGCCTTAAGAACTTCCCCCTCGTCTCCATCAAATAAAACACGCAAAATCGGCTCAGTTCCTGAAGGGCGAATCACGACTCTAATATGAGAAAACTCTGCAAAAACCTCGTATAAATTTTGATATTCTTTCGAAAGTAAATAATTTGCAAGAGCTTCTTTGCTAGAAAAAGAAATATTTTTTAGTACTTGAAAGGAGGGCTTGTAATCTTGTAAAGCGGCCTTAATTTCTTCAAATGAATGATAAAAAGAGAAGAAAAGGAGGGCAGTATAAATACCATCACCGCTACCAATAGCATCCCCCAAAATAATATGGCCAGATTGCTCAGAACCAAGTACAAGGTGTTCTTCCCTTATTGCTTCAGCTAAAGCACGATCTCCTACTTTAGTAACAACCGTATCAATCCCTAGGGCTTTTAGACTTTCAAGCAAACCAAGAGAGGACATGGTAGTGACTGCCACCTTCATTGACTTTAGTAGCCCTTGTTCTTTGAATGCTTTAGCAAAAAGATAACACAAAGCATCGCCATCAAGAAAAGTTCCATCCTTTAATATCATTTGACAACGATCACCATCTCCGTCTAAAGAAACAAGAATTTCAAATGGTTTTTCTTTTCCGTTTTTTTCTAAATTTTTTAAACGATCAAAAACTTCATGAATCGCTAAAACTCCACAATGGGCATTAATGTTGTACCCATTGGGATGTTGGTGATAAAAAGAATAATCAAAGCCGGTTTTCGTCGCTACTTTTCTTAACGCTAAGGCGGCAGAACCATTCGCACCATCAAATTTTAACCGACCAGAAAAATAGGCATTTGGGCATAAAGAAAGTAAAAAATTCACATAATTTTTTAAGATACTTTTATCTTGAAAATATGAACCGACATTTAATGAATAAAACTCTCCCGTTTTTTGATCCATGGCCCCTTCTAAATAACTTTCTTCTTCATTCGATAATTTTTCCCCAGATGAAGACAAGACTTTTAACCCATTATCAAAATAGGGATTATGAGATGCCGTTATCATAACTCCACAAGAATTTGCATCTTCTTCGCTCCGCAAGGCATAACATAAGCATGGTGTACCAACTACACCAGCATCAATAATCTCCATGCCGATAGCCATGGCTTGAGCAATAAAGGCGCTAGCAAACATCGGAGAAGATAAACGTGTATCTCTTCCAACAAAAACGCGGGTATAGTGTAAAGATAAAGCGTTAGCTAAACGCATTGCACAGTCTATTGTCAAATCGGAATTGGCGCGACCGCGAATTCCGTCTGTACCAAAATAACGTTTCATAAATAAAATCCAAAAATCAATAATCGGTGCTATCGTCTTGATAAGCTAAATCATCTTCTAATACACGCAGGAGATTATCGGAAGAAACCGGAGTAAGTTCCCCTTGAAAGGCAATCGCAATACGCCCCGTTTCTTCACTTACAATCACAGTAACGGAATCACTATTTTCACTAATACCAATTGCCGCTTGATGACGAGAACCAAATTTTCCATCAAGGGCACGTTGTGTAGAAACAAAAAATACAGCAGCTCTAAGAATCATCCCGTTTTTAACAACTACCGCACCATCATGAAGCCTCGTTCCTTCGTAAAAAATGGTTTCCACAAGTTCCGGAACGAAAGGCGCATTAATTTCCACTCCCTTTTGGCGAATCATTGTTCCAACTTTATCTGGAGCTAAGATATCATCTTTCTTTTCAATGGTAATTAAAGCGCCTCTTTTTAACCGGGACATCGTCAAAACAGAGGTAACAAGTTTATTTAAAAAATCATCTTGGTCATAAAGTTCTTCCGCGTCTGTTTTTCTTTTCTTGCGTGCAAGATGAAGCAATGAAGAGTTACTATTTGCAGAAATAAATGTTCGAAAAAAAGACATATTGACAAAAAGAATAAGCAAGAAGGCAACAGCAAATAAAACAGTAAAAACGATTGCGCAATAAGTTAACCCTAAACAATAAAAGAAGAACGTCAAAACACCAAGTATTCCAAAAATTAAAGTCGGCAATAGTTTACGGCAGAAAAATCCCATTAAAGTAATCAAAGCAATAAGAAGCAATAAACCCAAAATAAAATCAGTCACTGCGTAAGGATTGGTAAAAGAAATCGGCATATTAAACATCCTCCTCTTCCGAATTATGAGCAAAACGAGATGCTGCTGAGGCAGCAATAGCACCCACTAGATCGTCTAAAAAAGTATTGCAATGACCTGTATTTTTGCCTTCTTCATTTAGTTTACGAATAATTCCATATTTGTCTTTATCAATAAAACCAAAATTCGTTAAAGCAATAGAACCATAGGTGTTGCATATACCATAAGCTAAAACTTCATCTACGCCATATAAAGGCTCATCACGAAGTAAAATCTCTTCCAATTCTTTATCTTTTAAGCGATTTTCTTCTGCTGCTTCATCAAAAGCAATACCGGTTATAACAGCAAATTGAACTTCCCTTTTTCCAAGAACTTTACAAACCGACTCCATTAGCTCTTCGCTGGTAAGAGAATGATGATAACTGCTTTGCAAATATCGAGCACAATCGGCGATATCTTCTAAACGAACTCCTCTTTTCTTTAGAAGAGTCACGCAATAATCAAAGTAATCTTTCTCTTCCATTTCCATGTTTACATTTTAACTTTTTTCTATGCGAAGCATAGAGGCAAGAAAATAATAAAAATAATATCGCTGCAAAACCTCAATATTTTTATAAAAATTTTTAAAAAATTTTAAAATTTCTATAGAAAAAGCCCGGCAAAAGTCGGGCTAAAATTTCTGGAGCATCTGACGGGAATCGAACCCGCGTGACCAGCTTGGGAAGCTGGAGTTCTGCCATTGAACTACAGATGCATGAGCCTTGCGGCTCGGATACTATACAAAAAGTGAGAAAAAGTGTCGAGCAAAGATTTATTTTTTCCGTATCTTTCCATCTTTTCTATGGACGCGAATGCTTCCTTCTTGATTTCCAGATACTTTTTCCGCGTAATCGATTGCCTCCTTTTGAGTGCGAAAACGCTTTAAAGCCTTTTGGCCCCCGCCAAGCTTTACTTGCCACATACCATCCTCTTGACGCTGTGTAATGTGATAAGTCTTCCCGCCACGCTTCTTTTCTTCCTCTGCCATAACAAATCTCCTTTGATTTATTTTAACATTATTTGTTCAAATATGGAGGGAATACAAAAAAGGACCCGAAGGTCCTAAGTTCCCTAGTGGTGGGTGCTAAGAGGCTCGAACTCCTGACCTTCTGCACGTCAAGCAGACGCTCTTCCAGCTGAGCTAAGCACCCATTATGGGAAACTTGCAACGCGGATTATACTCATCTCCATTTAAGAGGGCAAGGCGAAGTTTTTAAAGTTAGTAAAAACAACACGTAAATAAGATAAATTCAATTGAAAAGATGAAGATAAATTAGAGGCCTCTGGAGAAAGAGAATGAAAACTTGGAAGAGAAAAGAATAAAATCAGCAAAACAATTCCAAACACGATACGATAAATTCCAAATCCAAGGAAAGAATGGTTTTTGAGGAATTTCATAAAGAAACGAATAACAAGTAACGAAACAAAGAAGGCAATGAAAGCACCAATAAAAAGATAACCCCATTCTGCCCCACTCATCACGTTTCCTTCATAGAAGAAATTAAAGCCTTTTAGAAGTGTTGCTCCTATCATTATCGGTATGGATACATAAAAAGAAAATTTTGCGCTGGCTTCACGACTACATCCTAAAAGTAAAGCAATAAGAATCGTCACGCCAGATCGTGACGTACCCGGAATTAAAGCTAAAGTCTGAGTAATACCAATTATTAAGGCAACCTTCCAATTAAAGTTTTCTACTGTAGGAAATCTTGTTGAGAAGCCTTTCCTTTTATATAAGAGTTCAAAAACAACAAAGAAAATCCCATAAATCAATAAAGTTAAGGAAACAGTGAGAAAGTTATACAAATATTTGTTCAATAAATCATCAAGAAAAACTCCAATTATGGCTGCAGGTAAACAAGCAATAATGATGTAAAGCCATATTTTCCAAATACTATTTTTTTGCTCTTTTGCTTTCTTTTTTCCAAAAGGCCATAACTCATGGAAAAAATTAAAAATCACTGCAAGAATGGCACCAAATTGAATAAAAACAAGAAAAAATTCCCAAAAAGCCTCCCCATTAGACCCCAACTGTTCCTTTATAGGAAGAAGTTCTTCTAAAAGAATCATGTGGCCAGTACTACTAATAGGCAACCATTCCGTTATTCCTTCTACGATTCCAAAGAGAACAATTTCTAAAAGAAGAAGAAAATCCATGAAGAGATTGTAACTACTCTCCCTTTAAGAAAAAAGAAAAAATGCTATAGGTACAAGAAAACTCTAACAAAATCTATTAATAATCTGAATCACAAAAAAGAAGAATTCCGGCAATTAAATTGAGAAACAAAAGTACGCAGACTTTAAATCCTCCACTAAGAGATGTGTCCCATTTATATGCTTTATAAACTTGAATCGTCATAGGGATACACCAACAAAGAGGGATAAGAAATACGCCCATTGCTATCGTACTAATAAGGCAAAGAATGAATGCTGTAATTTCATTGTTTCTCCTCCTAACTATCCAATATGGATTCTACCCCTCCCAGGAAAATCAATACTTTTTATCAAAGATAATAAAAAAGGTTTGAATAGACGAACTATTACAAACCTTTCATTCTTCGCTTGGTGCCGTCTAAGGGAATTGAACCCCCAACCTACTGATTACGATTCAGTTGCTCTGCCAGTTGCGCTAAGACGGCATTTGCCTTGCGGCAAGTGCACAATATAGCATCTCTTCCCGCTTAGCAAAAGAACTTATTAATTGTTTATTAATTTTATCTTCTTACGAATAAAAAGAGTGAGGACATAAATCTCATGAATAAACAGTGGTACTAAAGCAAGGAGGAACACCCATAAATAATCAATCGGATGATCACTTAATTGATAAACTGAGAAGAAATCACGCACCCCCGGAGTTTCAATAACAAAGAATTGGAGAGCCATACCAATAAAGAAACTTGCCCAAAGCATGGTATTTTTATCCTTGAATACACGGAAGACTGAATGGTTAAAGTCTGTCATCCCCAACATATGGAAGAGTTGACTAATAGATAAAACGCAGAAGGCCATAGATTGAGATTCCGCTAAATGAGATTCGTCTGCCAAGAAACTTTGAATATCGGAATAGGAGAAATAACCCGCAGTAAAAGAAGGGATAAAGAAGGCAATAAGCGTTGCTAACCCAATAGCCGCCCCATAGCCGAAAACAACACCATATCCTCCCCCGGCAAAGATATTTGCTTTTGGATCACGTGGTTTTTCTTCCATGATTCCTTCTGGTTTTTTATCTGCACCCAAAGCTACAGCTGGTAAACTATCGGTAATTAAATTTACCCAAAGCAAGTGAACCGCCACCAAAGGAGCGGGAAAACCAATCAAAACAGCCACGAACATCGATAAAACTTCACCAATGTTACATGACAAAAGGAAATAAATAGTTTTCCGAATATTGGCATAAATTCCCCGACCTTCCTCAACTGCCTTTTCAATAGAAGCAAAATTATCGTCGGTTAAAACCATATCCGCGGCACCCTTAGCAACATCCGTGCCCGTGATACCCATCGCAATACCAATATCGGCAGCCTTTAAGGATGGCGCATCATTGACACCGTCTCCTGTCATAGCAGCAATATGTCCATTGGCCTTAATAGCCTTAACGATTTGAACTTTGTTTTCAGGAGAAACTCTAGCAAAGACACGAACAGTCTCCACTTTTTTCTGTAACTCTTCTGGAGTACATGCGTCAATTTCAGCACCGGTCATGCACTCTTCGCTAGAAGAGGCTATTCCGAGTTCACGAGCAATCGCAAAGGCCGTATCACGATGGTCACCAGTAATCATTATTGTGGTAATTCCTGCCTCTTTTAGTGTTTTTACAGCAGGTTTTGCCGCTTCTCTTGGAGGATCAACCATCCCAACTAAACCAACAAAGGTTAAATGCTCTTCTTCTAATTCCCCATCTTCACGTATCGCTAAAGCTAAAACCCGTAAAGCGTTATTGCTCATTTTTGAAGAAGCTTCTTGAATTTTGTTGATGTCATCCTTTGTGATTGGACGAACTTGACCGTTTTCATAAATAGAGGAGGAATGAAGCAAAACTTGATCCATTGCCCCTTTGGTATAAAGAACTTTCTTATCTCCTTCTTGATGAAGCGTTGACATCATCTTTCTAACAGAGTCAAAAGGAAGTTCATCGATACGAGGCGTTACTTCTTCAAGACTTTTTTTAGAATAACCAAGACCATCGGCAAAACGAACCAAAGCAACCTCAGTAGGATCACCATAGACCCCATTTTCAATAGAAGCATCCGAACACAAACACATCCCTTTTGCCAATAAAGTGAGTTTAGGATTTTCCATGTTCTCGTGGTTATAATCGTTTCCATCAAAATAAGCAGCAACAACCGTCATTTTGTTTTCGGTCAATGTACCCGTTTTATCACTACAAATAACTGATACTGCTCCAAGAGTTTCCACCGAAGCCAAACGGCGAACATTCGTGTTAACTTTCACCATTTTTGTCATGCCAAGAGCAAGGACAATGGTAACAACGGCAGGCAAACCTTCCGGAATTGCTGCTACGGCAAGAGAAACACTATCCATCAAATCGCCAACCCAGTGAGTCTCGATATTGTGATTTAAGAAAGCGCTATATAGTAAACTAACAACAAGCATAAGTCCCACAACAACAGCGGAAAGAATGCCTAAGAATTTAGAAAGACGGGCTAATTGAACTTGTAAAGGAGTCTGTTCTTCTCCTTCTAAGGACAAGGAGGAGGCAATACGACCAATTTCCGTGTTCATTCCCGTTGCGACAACAACACCCACTCCTCTTCCATAAACAACAGGAGTAGACATATAGCAAATGTTTAAACGATCTCCAGGACCAACTTCATCCGTTAAGGTTAAATCTGCATCCTTCTCTACAGGTAAAGATTCTCCCGTTAAAGAAGATTCATCGGCTTTTAAAGAAAAAGTTTTTAATAAGCGAAGATCAGCAGGAACCGAACGTCCCTCTTCTAAGATAACAATATCTCCAGGGACAAGTTCGGAAGCCTTAACTTCAACAATTTTCCCTCCTCTACGTACAGTTGCTGTAGGAGAAGCTAATTTTTTTAATGCTTCGAGAGCTTTTTCTGCTCTTGTCTCCATAATTGTGCCAATAATGGCGTTAATGACGACAACAGCTAAAATAATCCCAACATCAACAAACTGCTCATAGTCCTTTTGAATAATTCCGACAATGGAGGAAACTAAAGCAGCAATAAAAAGGACAATAACCATTGGGTCTTTAAATTCTCCAAGGAAAATTGCAAAAGGTCCTTTTTTCTTTTTTTCTTCTAGTTTATTTTCCCTGTATAAAGCCTGTCGACGTTTAACTTCGTCCTCGGATAAACCTTCTTCTTCACGAACAGACAGTTCCAAAAGTGTTTCTTTTGAAGATTTATTTTCAAACATAAATGCCTCCTATTCGTCAAACGACTTGGAGGTCTCGCTAAGGCCATGCCCTCATAATTCCGGCTACTATGTAGCGTGCTGTCGGAAGGTATGAAATGCTACTCCCCTCACGGGCGTAAATACTATCATAACAATAGACAATTTTTAATGTCTAAGTCGCAAAACAGTTATAAAAATAGCTATTGGGAATGCAAGTTGTCCAAGAAGAGTCAAAAATCCGCCCCATACACCAACTGAATAAGGAGTTGAAACTAAGCCATAAGCAGCAATCACGACGAGAAAAATAACGGAAAGAAGACACAAAATCATAAAAACAAACGTCCATACAACCACATTTTTATAAGAAGTAGTTATGTAATCACCGGATAAATAACGAACAATCTTGCGGTACAAAATAAATCCAACAATAGAGGATGCAAGAGCTAAAACAAACGCACTTGAATAAAGAAAGGTAAAAAGAGCGTTTGCGGCAATACCGGTGATAACAATCTCTAAAATAGAAAAAAGCGCACTTAACGCCATAATAAAAACATAGGAAAGCACACCGCGATAAGCAGAATTTGAATTGCGGACATTTCCATCCAATAGATAGTAGGCCACAAGCATGATGACAACAAAATTCAAAATTTGAATAATGAAGTCTGATGTGTCCATTGAATGAACGCCATCAATCATTTGTAAGACAAAACCAATTAATGTCGAAAAGAGTGCCAAAGTAGAAAAAAAGATAGCAAGAATTCTTTTCCAATTGGCATAACGTAAATGTTGTAGAATTTTCATGGGCATATTTTAGCGCAAATATAAATAAGAAAGATATGAGAATTAACTGTTATCGTTTCTATAAAATCGAGGAACTAAAAAGAGAAATTTCTCAGCAAAATCCATCTCAAATTCACGATTTTAAGGAAGATGGAGGTTTTTTAATTACCTTTCTTAAAAAAGATTGTGATTCATTAGGTTTCATTATTAGCCGTAAACGTAGTCCTGAGGAGTATGAAATTATTCAAGATTTCTTATTCCCTAAAACACCCGTTGAAATTTTTTCTTATCTCTTAAAATTTCATTTTATCCATCTAAAAGAAATTTCTGTCACACGGTTATTCAAAAGGATTAAAAAAGAAGAATATACTTTCTATCAAAAGAACGGCTGGATAATGAAAGAATATATTGGTGAAAATCAAATGATGATTTATAAGATTATTAAATAAAATCAACGGTAGTGTGTAACAGGCACTCGATATAAAGTAACTGGATCATCAAAAGCAATGCCAGCCTTAATTTTTGCCGCCTCTAGTTGTTCTTCTCGTGTCTCAATGCCTTCTTGATTAGGAAGGACAAAACCATGTCGTTTTCCGCTTTGTACAAAAACTCCATAACGCGAGGGATCTAGTTTAAAAAGAGAATGAATACGTTGGAAAGACCCTAATATATCAATAGAAACATCTAAATAAGGAAAATGATCTCTTTTAAGAGGGGGAAAACGCGGATCTTTAGAAGCGGAGATTGCATTTTCAATAATTTCACTACCTAAGTTTTTCCGTAAAGGTTTTAAAGTACCAATACAGCCATGCAATGTTCCATGCATACGAATCGTGACAAATAAAGGCTTAGAAGGAACTAAAAACTCTTCTTCTTCAGGAACCGCAATTTTCGCATCTTCGCTTATCTTAACTTGAATTGCCTTCCGCGCAAGTTGAGTATATTTATGAGAGGTCGCAAGAAGATTGCTAATCGAATAAGCTTCCTTTGATAAATAAAGTTTTTCAAAAGAACGAGTGGCATCTGCACCAAGAACTTTATAAAAAGATGTAGCATACCCAATCCCTTTCCAAACATGATGAAAGTATGAGGAAACACTTACACGTTGCGCATCTAAAGCCCCCGCCATCACACAAAGACAACGATGTCCACATTCACCAGCGTTGGCTAATATATATCGATTTTGCGTTAAAAATTGTAAAAAATTAGCATTTTCAAGGGCTTTTTGCATGCTTTCTTCGTATTTAGGACCGTCTTGACTAAACCCAAAATCTCCTCCTTCTTCAAGATGATGAGATAGTTCACCAGAAGCAATAATAACCACCTTCCGTTTAAGTATTTCACTAATTTCCCGAATCAATTCTCCTAAACGATAATGATCTAAAAGGGATAAAGAGGAAACAGCAATACGAACAAGTCGAAAATTAGAAATTTTCTTTAATACAAAATACAAAGGAACCATTGTCCCATAGTCAAGAAAACTCCCCCGGTCACCGGTTATGCCTGCAGGAAATTTCCTACTTTCGGCTAAAGAAGATAACCGCCGAGAAAACTCTTTGTCGTAAAGAATCCGAAAATTAATATCATGCGCACCAAATTGCGCAAGTGAGCCCATGCCTACTTCCCCATCAAAAACCTGAAAATAATCCCGGTATCCTTCTGCATGTGCCGAAAGAATAACAATCGTTTCTGGTTTTAAAAGGGCGATTTGGCTTGCAATATTTTCCATCTCATTTGATAAAGGAATTAAAGCGTTTTCTAAACCAATTTCAGGAATAACGTGAATGGGATGTGGGAGTAATGCAGTTGCTAAAATTGCCATACATGTATTCTAAAGAAAAAGACGAAATGAAGATAGAGAATAGTCAAATATTCATTCTTTTATTGCCAATATGGAAAAAAGAAGATACGTTATGAGAATGTTTTATCAAAGCACATGGTGGTGGATGGCCCCAATTAGTCTCTTCCTTATTCTTGCATGCTTTATTTTTGGATATATGCTTCTTCCTCGCGCAAGAAGGTTTTCTGCTGTGTTTTTATTTATTGTTGGAGCTTATTGTTTCTTCTTTAAAATTTGGGATAACATCGATATGCAAACCATACCCATTGAGTATAGCTCCATTACTTATTTCTTCTTCGGATTATCCTTAATGCTACCTTTTCCTCGATTTCGTTCAGTAAGTTCGCTTGCAGCAATTGTTGCTGGTTTAATGTTTGATCTTATGCTTTTCCTTTATCCAGATTTACAAATGGAAACTTACACAGTTCGTTACACCCTTCTTCGCATTATTAATCACAACATTTTGCTTCTTGGTGGAATATTGGCAATCTCAACAACGCTTGTGAAATGGAAAGATTTTTGGGGTTTTCTTCTTTACGATTTATTCGCGATTATTTATGCCCTTATTTTATATAAAGCTACAGGCATTGTTGGGAACGATGTAATTTTAAAAATTATTGATGGATCATTAATTCAAGTTATCTTGCCAAACTTTGCTTTGACTTGGTGGTGGTATCTTATTTGGTATCCAGGCCTTCTTCTTGTTTTGCTTCTCTTTTTCCTCCTATTTAAAGCTCTCAGTGTCCGCTCGGAGAAAAATTATCGAAGGCGCACATTAATCGTACTCAATCCCAATAGAAAATATTAAAAAATCCCCATTACTAAGGGGAAAGTGGTGCCCGCGGCCGGACTCGAACCGGCATGGGTTCATCGCCCGGCGGATTTTGAGTCCGCTGCGTCTACCATTTCACCACGCGGGCAGCGCTCGTGATTATAAGGAAATTGTAAGAAGAAAGATAGCATCTTTCATAATCTAACTCACATTTTTATAACCATGAGTTTTTAAAGGCGAGAAATTATTGAATTTGGCGCGCCCAAGGCGATTCGAACGCCTGACCTCAACCTTCGGAGGGTTGCACTCTATCCATCTGAGCTATGGGCGCAGTTGTTATTTATGGTGCACTGGATGAGAGTCGAACTCACACCGGTTGCCCGACTAGTGCCTGAAACTAGCGCGTATACCAATTCCGCCACCAGTGCACGAGTAAGCATGATACCCTCATCCTTCAAGAAAGTCGAATACGACATTCATGACATTTTTATCTAGTTCTGTTGCAAGAGAAAGATTAAGAGATTTTTTTGATGACGATTTTAAAGACAAGATGCCGGAAGCGATACATTCCGTGTAATGTTTTTCTGCCTTTAATGTTAAATATGGTTGATGTCCTTTTTTGGGAAGAAGAATGGTTTTGATATTTTGGTTTTTCTTTGCACATTCCTCAATTCGCATAATGCCCGCAAAAAGAGGAACCATACAATCTTCTTCCCCTTGAATATATAAAAGTTTAGAAGAAGTATTCTTAATAATTTTTAAAGCATCACGATCCCCGTTAACTCCTCCTTCCCAAAATAAAGTTTCTTTGATTATTGGCAAAAGAAATTTTCTTAATTTTTCAGGAAAATAGTGGGAAATTTCTAATGAATATTTTGAGAAACCAGAAAAAGAAATGGACTTTTGCACGGAAAATTTAGAATCAAGAGATAAAAGTGCGGCATATCCTCCCCAGGAATGTCCTACGGTAAAAATTTCTCGATTACACAAATGAGGGAGAGATTTTAAGTAAGTAAAAAACGCTTCTAAATCGTAATAAACATGAGTTAATGGTCCAATCCATTTTCCTTCACTTTCGCCACAACCCGTATAGTCAAAAGAAACAACTTCGTAACCTTTTTCACAAAAAGCCGCAATTAATCTTGTATAGGCAAGTCGTCCACTTCCTAGGCCATGAAAAAAGACGATTAAAGGCCTCTTACTAATGATACTTTTTTGATAGAAACTTCCATGTAAAACATTTTTCCCTGAGCGAAAGGAGAAACGCTGTTCTTTTAAATCAAGATTCTTTGCGAAATAAAAAGGCAAGGCAGGATGATTATCACTTCGTTGTTTTTCGTTTCTTGCGAGTAAACGAGAAAGAGAAAAAGAGAGCAGACACATATTAAAAAGCAAAATAGGAAGAATTAACTCCAAAAATGAGTTCAAAAAACGCTCGCATGTGTCGCCCGTTTGCACAATCTAACAAAAAAGCAATCACACTAGGTTTTAAAACATGAGTTAACATGCGAATAGGAGTGGACAACATAAGGTCATATTCTTTCTCCCGGCCAATATATTTTTTCCTTAATAAGGATAAAATAAATTTGCCACTTTTTGTAAAGCTTCCCACTTCCTCCAATGTTGAATTTAAATTAAATGGTCGATTTGTTTTCTTTGCGTCGGGAGTTAAAGGGCGCCCTAAAAGAGCAGAAAATTCCCGTTCATCAATACATAAATTACCTGTATCTTTAAAAGATAAATAGGTTGGCACTTGCATTAGAAATTCTTCTGACGCTTTGTAACTACTTTCTCCCTTTTTAATCACATAAGACATAGGTTTTGCGACAAAATTTTGAGAAGAAAGGGCAAGATAAATCTCGTATTTTCCTGCTAACTCTTTAAAAAGATGATCATTTGTATCCCAAATACGGAAGGGATATGGAGAAAGAGAAATTGTGACCGTTTTCTTTTGCTTTGGTTCAAGGAAAACCTTCGTAAATCCTGCTAACTCTTTTTTGGGTTTGATAGCGTCCTTCCCTAAATAAGAAACATAAACTTGTGGAGTTTCAAAGGCAGGAAAATTCCCAATATTTTCTATCGTAAAAGAAATCTTTTTTTCTTTTTTATCCAAAACAACATTTTCAAAGTGAAAAGAAGTATAAGAAAGTCCAAATCCAAAAGGATAAGCAATCTCTTCCTTAAAGGAATCATAATAACGATAGCCGATAAAGAAGGCCTCTTTATAAGGAGCGACACGTTCTTCCTTATCAAAATAGGAACTGCTAGGAACTTGAGAATAACTTAAAGGCCAAGACTCGGCAAGTTTTCCTGAAGGAGAATGGACACCACGAAGCAGTTCATCAATGGCTTCTCCTCCTGCTTCTCCAGGTAAATAAGCCAATAAAATTGACTTTGCCTTTTTAATGCTTCCTAGCTCTATAGGAGAACCAGTAAGCAACACAACTACTATCTCCTCTGTTAATGCCCTTATTGCCTCAAATAAGGAAAGTTGATCTTGAGGTAAAGTCATTTTCTTTCGGTCAAAACCCTCGGATTCTACTCCATCAGGCAAGCCTAAGAATAAAATCACGCGTTTTTTTCGTGAAACAAGATCTAAAGCCTCTTGAAAATATTCCTGTGCACTACATTCGTCCCCTTTTAATGGATATCCAGGCGCGTAAGGTACCTCTTCCCCTTCAGGAATAGCAGATAAAAAATTAACAAGAGCCTGAGGAGTAACGCGACTTGATCCCTCCCCTTGATAGCGGAATTTATCCGCTAAAGCACCAATGATGCAGCATTCAGAATAATTCCGAAAAGGAAGAAAACCGTCGTCATTTTTTAATAAAATCATCGATTCAATTGCAGCTTTTTTTGCTAATCTATGATTGTCCGCAAACATCCATCCTTCGGTATTTTTTGCTCTTCCAGAGGAAAGAAGAGATAACTTAATCACACGTTTTGCTGCCTCGTTTAATTTTTCTTTTCGAAGTTCTCGTTTTCTTAAAGCCTTCTTTAAAGTCTTTTCACGCTTTTCTAAACCTGGCATTTCAAGGCAAAGACCAAAATCATGAGAACGAACAGGATGACTTGTCGCCCCCCAATCGCTAATAACAGGACCATCAAATGACCATTCTTTCATTAAAACATCTTCTAAAAGATAAGAGTTATCACAGGCATATGTCCCATTTATTCGATTATACGAAGCCATTACTGCCCAAGGTTCTGCTTCTTTAACGGCAATTTCAAAAGGAAGCAAATAAAATTCACGAAGCGTTCTTTCATCAAGTTCTACATCCACAGTAAAGCGATGATATTCCTGATTATTCAAAGCATAGTGTTTTAGGCAACAACCTACTCCTTGACTTTGAACTCCTTGAATAAAGGCAGCACCCATTTTTCCAGAAAGATAAGGATCTTCAGAAAAATATTCAAAATTTCTTCCACATAAAGGGTTTCTTTTTAAATTCACACCGGGGGCTAAAAGTAAGTCTGTATCATAGGTAATTGCTTCCATAGCCATCGCGCGGCCAATCTCTTTTTCTAAAGCAACATCCCAAGAACAAGCAAGCAAACAGGGCGCAGGAAAACAAGTTGCAGGTTCACTATCAGGATGAAAATCATCAACTTTTTCAATAGGAACACGCAAACCTAAAGGACCATCATGCATGGTAACAGAAACAATACCTTTTTTAAGAAGAGCATGGGTGTTCCATAAGCCATCCCCATATAGGAGACGACATTTTTCTCCGTCCTTTAATCGCGAGAGAATCTCTTCTGCTCTTTTATTTAATGCTTCACGATCCCGTATCGACATGATCTTATTTTATCCAATCCCAATTTAATCGACAATTTCTCATAAAAAAAGCTTTGGATTCCCAAAGCCAAATTGTGGACTATCCCCATTTCTTTTGCCCATGGGTTGAGAAACTAACTGCATTTAATATTAAATTGTTTGGCTTATCAATAGTTTTCTCTTGTAGGCGATTGG
>CASEFL010000008.1 GCA_949287245.1 uncultured Bacillota bacterium | reverse complement strand
CACCCCAAGGGGGTGGTGGGCGAAGATGGATTTGAACCACCGAACCCGAAGGAGCTGATTTACAGTCAGCCGCGTTTGGCCACTTCGCTATTCGCCCACAAACCTGCAGCACGTTAATGGTGGTGGATGCTGAGGGTTTCGAACCCCCGACCCCCGCCTTGTAAGGGCGATGCTCTCCCGCTGAGCTAAGCATCCATAGAAGAGCCCGCCAAACGTGCTGCAAGAATATACCACTCTGTACTTGGCGGGTCAACTTTTCTTTTTAATTCTCTTTTACGATTAATAGCCGGGTTTCCCTAAAAGATGGAACATGTTCTTTTTATAAATTTCTACACCTGGCTGATTAAAGGGATTTACTCCGTTTAAGTAAGCAGACATAGCACAGGCTTTTTCAAAAAAGTAGAAAAGATAGCCAAGATGATAATCATCCATTCTTTCCATTTCGATAACAATATTTGGAGTAGTCCCATTTTCGCTATGGGCGCTTAAAACCCCCTCAAAAGCTTTTTGTTGGACAAAGGAAAGAGGTTTACCAGCAAGATAATTGAGTCCATCAAGATTCTCTTTATCTTCAGGAATTATCGTATCGGCTTCTGGCTTTTGTAAATGCAAAATCGTTTCAAAGAAAATGGGGGAGCCTTCCTGGATAAATTGCCCTAAAGAGTGGAGATCGGTTGTGAAAGTTGCTGAAGCTGGGAAGAGAGATTTTCCTTCTTTCCCTTCGCTTTCTCCAAATAATTGCTTCCACCATTCGGTTAACTGAACAAGAGTAGGAAGATAAGTTACAAATAATTCAACTTTTTTCCCGTCTTGATACAAATCGTGGCGAAGTACGGCGTATTGATAAGCCGCATTTTCCTTTAAAGAAGGATTTTTATATTCTTCCGCGGCATCTTTGCTTCCTTCTAACAATTTTATAATATCAATTCCCATGGCGGACATTGGTAAAAGTCCAACTGCCGTTTGCACGGAATATCGCCCACCAATATCGCTAGGTAAAACAAACATCTCATATCCCTCATTTAAGGATAATGTTCTTAAAGCGCCTTTTTCTCCATCGGTTGTAGCAAAAATCGCTTTTCTTGCCGCCTCTTTACCATCTCTTTTTTCAAGGAGTTCTCTTAATAAACGGAAGGATAAAGCAGTTTCGGTTGTTGTACCGCTTTTCGAGATAACGTTGATAGCAAACTTTTTATCTTTTAAATAGGCTAAAGCTTGTGCGATATAAGTAGGATCAAAAGTCTCTCCAAGCCACAAGATTTCTAAATCTTTATGAGGAAGCACGCCTTTTAATGCTTCAATTGCCGCTCTTGCGCCTAAATAAGAACCACCAATTCCGCAAACGACTAAAACATCATAATTTTCACGAATCGTTTTCCCTGCTTTTAGAATACGGGGGAGTTCGTCGCTTTTTAAATATTCCTTTGCATGATTTAACCAGCCTAAAAAATCTGAACCTGGACCCGTTTTTTCTTCAATCATGTGGTGAATGGCATTCACTTTATCTTGATAAAGGTCCCAAGAAATACTTTTTCTAATATGTTCCGAATTTACTTTGATGACCATAAATGTTCATCCTTTCTTTTTTTCTTAATCATTATTGCGCGTCTTTTTCTTCTTTGCACCATGTCTCTAATGCCTCTTTCAAACCTAAGAATGAAATTTGTGAGGGAGAGGGGAGTGCTTTCGCTAGAGGTTTCTTTCTTTCTTCCGTCGTCATATGGCGTAAAGAAACACGAATTTCTCCTAATTCTTCATCTTTTTCAAGAACTTTCACTTTATAACAAACACCTATTTCAACAATTTCTTGAAAGGGGCGTTTATCAAAACGTGGCATTTCTTTACGGTGAAGAAGGCCGGTAATTCCTCCTTCAAAAAGTAGAAGGGCGTACGTTTCCTTCTTTTTGATAGGGATGCCAAGAAGTATGTCTCCTACTTTGATATCGCTCCAAACCATAATAAGTCCTCTTGTGTGGTAATTTTTTGGTGATAAATGGATCCTTCTACGAGTCCTAAATGCTTTTCATAGGCTAAGTACATTGACCCTTCATCACTATACTCGCGGCGTCTTTCCCCTAAATCCTCTTCAATTTTCATAAGTTCTCGATAAGAGAAAGCCTGGGGAGTCTGTACAAGTTTTACTCCTTCACGCTTTAAATAGATATTCTTATTTTCTTTTTCTTCACAAAAAATTACTGAGTCAGGTACGTTCAAGGTTGGAATCGCACCTCCTTCTTGAAGTACATTCTCTTTTAATCTTAATAAAACCTTAATATCTTTTAATGGCCTTGCGGCATCATGGATAAAGACATAATCTGCTTCATTAACTTCCTTTAAAGCGTGATATGCACTCTCACTTCTTGTTTCTCCAGCATAAGCATAAGAAACAAAGGGAATTCCTTCTTTCTCGACTTCGTTTTTTACTTTAGAAAAATCTTCTTTTAAGAGGCATAAAACATAAGAAGAAAAAAGATGGGAATGATAGGCAAAAAGAAGATTATGCATATATAAAGGTTTCTCTTGATAGGAAAGAAATTGCTTTTTTCCTCCAAAACGTTCTCCCTTTCCACCCAAAAGAAGAACAAAAGCAAAACGATTTTTGTTCATATAAGAATTATAACAAAAGCTTAGGTTATTTAGGAAAGAGAACCTTGCCCATCTCCTAAACGTTGAGCAATCGCGATACCTTGAATGATTAGCTGAACAGCCTTCTCCATTTTGCTTCCTTTGCTGTAGTCAGCAACAAAAGCATAATTCACTCTTCCATCATGAACTAAAGAGGCTACTTTATCTTCTCTTCCTTGAGGATAAACAGCAATGGACTTACCCCCATTATTTTTTGCCAAAATCATTGCTGGAATATCTGTCATTCCATCACCAATGTAAATAATATTGGAATAAGGGATTCGTCGTTCTGCTCTTTTTTCATTAACACCAACGTCATCATTAGCGTCATATACCCCTTTAGAAATACGGAAAAAATATTGCGTTTTTTGAGTAAAATTAATGACTAATTTTGGCCAAATAGCTTCTTTTGTTTGAGGATCATATAAAAATTCACAGGCATAAACTTCCTTAAATTCTTTTGCAATTTTTGTTCCCTCAACAATTTCTGCATTTCCTGATGAAACAAGATAATGTTCAACTTTAACTCCTTGTTCTTTGCCAAACTCATTAATTCGTTCAAACCATGTAAGGACACCAGGAAAGAATTCGACATCCTTACCCATCGTTTTTAACCATTCTCTTGTTAAAGGAATGCCTTTTTCCTTACATTTTTTAAGCATTACATATAAATAACAAAGAGTACGTTCAACGCTTGTTTTATTTGAGAATTCCGTCGTTTCTTGCCAAAACTCGCTGGGAGTCATACCTAATGCTGGTATAAAACCAAAATTTTGCATGTCACTACGGGCTAAGGTGCTGTCAAAATCATAAAGCAAAGCTACAATTGGTTTTTTCATAAACTAATTATAAAACGTAAAAAATAAGATAAAAGATGTTTAATTTTCTATGTTTTTTAGAAAAGTTATTTGTTTATAGCGGTAAAAAGCAAGAATATTGAATCACTATATGCCTTATTGTAGAAAGAGTTGATTAATATCAATGCAAATCAAGCGTATTTTTTTCAAATTTTAAAATATGCTTCTCAAAAATATGTTTGTTTAATCGCTTTTTTCATATTGCGCGATTAAAATAAATTTCATGACAGGACTAGATATTTTCTTAATTTGTCTTCTCTGCTTAGCCTTCATTTATTTAGTAGGATTAATTTTTTGTTTGGCTTCCTTATTTGCCTTTCGCTCTCGTTTAGCAAAGCGCTTATCTGCAATTAGCGTTGTTTATAGTGAGATGAAAGAGGTTCTACTTTCCTGGAAAGTTCTTTTAGAAAAAGAAGGGTGTCGCTGGGATGAAAAAATGACAAATGCTGGTGCACAAATTGCCTCTTTAAGAACGGAGTTGAAGTCCGAGCATGAATCATTAAACACTTATGAACTTCTTTTCTCTTATGAGAAAGAAATTAAGCGTTTATCAAGAAACTATCCTTCGATTTTAAATAATGATGACTACTTAGCTTATACATCTGCTCTTGTTGACTTAGAAGCTAGTTATCACCGTTTAATTGCTTTATATAATAGCGACCAAGGTGCATATGAGTATTGGCGAACTGTTTTCTTTTATCGTCCTTTTATCTTTCTTGTGGGTTTTACGAAACGCGAACGTCTTAGTTAAAATTCAAGTTCATAATCCACAAGCCCATCATAAAAGTCTTTTTCGTGACTAACTAAAATTACTGCCCCTGGATAATTTTCGATTGCCTCAAATAAGGAATCTTTGGCTTTTTGATCCAGATGATTTGTCGGTTCATCGAAAATAAGGAAATTACTTTTTTCCATCGTCATTGCGGCAAAACGTGTTTTGGTTCTTTCTCCACCAGAAAGCTCATTCATTGGACGCATTGCCACTTCTTTTCGCACACCAACATTACCTAAAGCCGTTCGGAGTTCTGTGTTCGTTTTATTAGGAAAGATTGATTTTAAATACATAAAAGGAGATAACGATAAATCAAATTTTTCTTCTTGTTCATAATGTGAGATATGAATTCCATCAAGCCAATAAAAGTTTCCTGATATGGTTGGTATATTTCCAAGAATTGTCCTTAAAAAAGTTGTTTTTCCTACGCCGTTTTTTCCTAATATTGCGATTTTTTCACCTTTTCTTAAAATGAAACTTACCGGATCAAGAAGGGGAATTCCTCCATATCCAAATTGAAGTTCTTCCACAATAAGTGGCTTTTCTCCTACATCATGCGTAAAGGGGAAATGAAAGTGGACAGTAGGCTCACTTTTTCCCGGGGCCTCAAGTTTTTGTAAATGAGCAAGTCTTGCTCGATGAGACTTAGCTGCCTTTGCTGAAGTTGCACGCACAATGTGTTTTGCAATAAAAATCTCCTCTTTTTTAATGTAGCGTTGCTGAGCAGCATAATTTTTTTCGTATTGTTGTTTATCTAGTTCGTGCTGCGTTAAAAAGTGACTATAGTCTCCTTTATAACGTGTGATTTTTTGGTTTTCTAAAAGCAAAACAACATCGGCAATTTGTGAAAGAAAATTTTGATCATGGCTGATAGCAATAAAACATTTAGGGTAGTGAATTAAGTAAGATGCAAGCCAGTCCACTTGGCTAGCATCAAGAAAATTTGTAGGTTCATCCAAAAGAAGAACGTCTTTTTTCTCTAGAAGCATTCTAGCAAGCATGACCTTTTCCTTTTGCCCTCCAGAGAGAATGTTCATTTTCTTTGGAAGGATGTCTTTTGATATTTTTAAGCCATCAACTAGTTTTCCTACTTCTTCTTGTAAAGCATAAAAATTGGCATCATTTAATTCTTGGCCTAAACGTTCGGCTTTATTTAACAAAGATTCAAAGTTTGGGGAAGAGGAAGCTTCAAGATATAACTCCTCCATACGCTTTTCTTTTTCGTATAAAGGGGCATAAACACCATATAAATAGTCAAGAACACTAATATCTTCTGCAACAACAAGATTCTGATCTAAATAAGAGTAAGTAACCCCTTTTTCCCAAACAATTTTTCCTTTGTCGGGAGTGATTTCTCCCATGATTAACTTTAAAAGAGTCGTTTTTCCTGTACCGTTAGCGCCAACAAGAACGACATGTTCACCAGGATTAATTTTAAAACAAACATCTTGGTATAGTTCTTTGTCTTGATAATTAAATCGTAAGTGTTCTGCCTCTATTAACGCCATGGCGATAAGTGTAACAAAGAATAAAGAGAAATACTTACTTTTTCTTTGTTGAATACTTTTTTCGGTACTCTTTTACTAACCAATCTTTTTTTGAACTACATTCGGCACATTCTCCAACCGGAAGCCCCTTTTTCTTCCGGTAGAGATAGCGCAGCAAAAGATAAAGAAGATAAAGAGCGATTAAAGTAACAAGAATAATCGTAAAGATTGTTCCCATTATGCTTTCCTCCAAGGCAATTTTCTTTTCCCGTCGCGAACCTGATTGATATACCAAATCGCCAAGCAAAGAAGGGCAATAAGCAGGATAAAGATGAAAAGAGTCCACCACCAAGAAAGAACAAGGAATACCATAGAAGAAAGAATATAACTAGAAAGAAGCCAAAATAGTAAGGTATAGCGGAATTTTCCTTTCGGTAATTCTGCTTTTGCTGTTGCACAAGCAGCAAAACAAGGAATTGTTAACATATTAAAGGAAATAAATGCAATAACGCCTTGCCATGTAATGCCTGTTTGCTCAATCATAACTACAACAGAACTGACTTCATCGTAATCTCCTGATGCTGTTCCTGCTACAAGCATCGCGGCAAGAATAGCGAATGTGCCTGTTACGTTTTCTTTGGCAATTAAACCGGTAATTGCTCCTACAGCAAATACCCAGCCAAGCGAACCAATCGTGCTTCCAAAACCAAGCGGAGTAAATAATGGTTGGATTAATTGACCAAGAGAAGCAAGGATAGAAGAAGCTGTATCTTCCACTCCAATATAGGTCCAATTCCAAGTAAAGCTTTGTAAGAACCAAATTAAAACGGTTGAAGCAAAAATAATGGTGAAAGCTTTTTTTACATAATGTTTTGTTTTATCCCATAAATGGATCATTAATGATTTAAACTGGGGAAGATGATAGGGTGGAAGTTCCATGATAAACGGAGGTACCTCTCCGCGCATGGTGGTATGCCGCATAAAAAGAAGCATCGCAATGGCAGATAAAACCCCAAGAAGATACATCGAAAGAGTAATGATGTCAGCATAAGGGAAGCCAAATAATTGGACGATTGCTCCTGCGCACCCCGTTAAAATAGGCAACTTGGCCCCGCAAGAAAAGAAAGGAATTACACGAATAGTTGCAGTTTTTTCTCTTTCATCGGCTAAAGTTCTTGTATTAATCATAGCCGGTACAGAGCAGCCAAAGCCCATAATCATGGGCATGAATGCCCGCCCAGAAACACCAAATCTCCTAAATATACGGTCTAGAATAAAGGCAACACGTGCCATATAACCAGTGTCTTCAAGAATAGAGAAGAATAAGAATAGACAGAGAATTTCTGGTAAGAAACCTAGAACGGCGAAGATACCAGTTAAGATTCCATCACAAATTAAGCTTTGTGCCCATGGATCCATGTTTAGGGAGGCTAAACCGTTACTAATATTTCCTAAAATCAAATTATTTAAAATAATGTCTACGAGGTTATGAAGGATAACACCAGGAGAATTAATTCCTGATCCTACAAATAATCCTTCCCAATCCGTACCTGCGAAAGGATCTACAAGCCCTTCTCCAAATGCGCCCATAGCCCCAAGATAAAATAAGTCTTCGCCAAAAACTAAATGGAAAACGAGAAAGAGAATGGCAATAAAAATAGGAATACCAGCCCATTTGTTGGTTAATACGCGGTCGATTTTGTCAGAAAGAGTTAATTTATGTTCTCCATCAGTTTTCACTCCATCCTTACGATGATAAGAAGGAGAAAATTCTTTTGTGATAACTTGATAACGATAATCGGCAATTTGCGCTTCAAAATCACCTTTAAAAGTGTCGTTTTCGTAATCTTTTTTCTTCTCATCAATGTAAGGAAGGAGTTTTTGGTGTTTTTTAACTTCAATTTCGTCTCCTTCTAATAATTTAATGGCGTGAAATAAAGTATTTTCAGGTGTTTCTTCCGTCTCTTGAATTTTCTTCTCAATATCTAAAATAAGTGGGAAAAACTCAGATTTTGATAAAATAGATGAACATTTGCGGGGATTTTTCGCTTCTTCTATCGCACGGTTCATTAAGAAATGAAGATTTTCGCTTTTTAAAGCAGATATAGAAACTACAGGAACTCCCAACTTTTTTTCTAATTCTTTCTCATCAATTGTGTCTCCTGATTTTTTTACTAGGTCACTCATATTAAGAGCAATCACAAGCGGCACATTCATTTCAAGCAGTTGCGTTGTTAAATAAAGATTTCGTTCTAGATTTGTCGCATCTACAACATTAATTACTAAATCCGGGTGTTCTTCTAAAATATAGTTTCTGGAAATAACTTCTTCAGAGGTATAGGGGCTTAAAGAATAAATTCCAGGAAGGTCAACAATATCTACTTTTTTTCCTTCTTTTTTATTTTTATAAGTTCCTTCACGTTTCTCAACGGTAACCCCCGGCCAATTTCCAACGTGTGCGGTGCTTCCCGTTAGATTGTTGAATAAAGTTGTTTTGCCTGAATTTGGATTTCCTGCTAAAGCAAAACGATAAATCTTATTTTCTTCCATTGCTTTCTCCTTTTTTAAGAACATTCACTACTACCGCTTCGGCTTCCGACTTTCTTAACGAAAGTTCGTAATTTCTGATGGTAATTTCAATTGGATCACCAAGAGGAGCTTTTTTTCGAATATATATGTTTGCTTGTGGGGTAACACCCATATCAAACAACCGTCGTCGAATTTTTTTGTCCTCACCAGTAACTTGGATAACTTGACATGTATCCCCAGGAGCAAGATTACTTAGTTTTTCTTTTTTCATAAAAATCCTTTCTTATAAAGTAGAAACATAAATTTTTGAGGCCAAATCATGATCTAAAGCAACGCGCGAACCGAGCAGATTTAAAACAGTTCCGCGACCTTCTTGGCTTACAATCTGAATAATTGAATCAATGGTTAAACCAAGATTTTGTAAATGTTTTTTTGTTTTTGTTTCAAGTTTGATGTTAATGACTTTCAAATTAACGCCGACTGGAGCAATGAATAAAGGCATAAATCCTCCTTAGTTAGGCATAGCTAACCAAACAAAATATACTCTCCCTTGAAAGAAAAACAAGAAAAAAGTTAGGCATAACTAACAATTGAATATTTTTAATAAAACTTTATAAATAGGTTATGGAAGAAAAAATGCATATTCATGAATCGCAAGAGGATTACCTTGAACGCATCTTAATGCTTGAAAAAAAGATAGGGAACGTTCGGTCAATTGATTTAGCGAATAGTTTAGGTTTTTCCAAACCAAGCGTTTCTGTCGCAATTAAAAGATTTCGAGAAGGAGGCTATGTTGAAGTAGATAAAAATGGTTACCTCCTTTTAACTCCTCTTGGGCGAGAGATTGCAGAAAAAGTTTACGAACGGCATTTGGTTTTACAAGACGCTTTAATTCATTTAGGTGTAACTCCCGAATTAGCAAAAGAAGATGCTTGTAAAATTGAACACGATTTATCGGAAGAAAGTTTTCAAGCAATCAAGCGTCATATACTTTTATTAAAGAAATAAAAAAGGGCCATCATTGATGGTCCTTTATTTTGCCTTTGGTGCGGGAAACCAGAATCGAACTGGCATGGATTGCTCCATACGCCCCTCAAACGTACGCGTCTACCAATTCCGCCATTCCCGCGGCGGATGCCATATTAGGACTTTCGCAACGTTCTCGCAATCATTTTTGTAAGTTTCCTGACTTATTTTTACCTTTAAGGGGTTTGAATTTTCTTTTTTCTAAGTCTCTTTATGAATAATCTCTTTCTAAAAAATATGTGTAAAAATCAAATAATCAATGCAAAACTCGAATATTTTATAGGAAATTTAAAATCATAACCTCAGCAATAGCAAAATAAACAAGCAAACCAGTTATATCAATTACTGTGGTTAATAAGGGTTGCCCAATAATTGCCGGATCCTTTTTTAAAGCAGCAGGAATCATCGTGAGAGTGACAGCAATTAATTTACTAAGAATAATGACAATAAATAAGGTAAGTGCTAATACACCGGATACGCGGAAAGCATTTGTTGCGAATTCTAGTGTCCAACAAGCACCATTCCATATGCTTGCTTGGGAATCTGCATCAACAAGAACAATTCCAAAATATTGTTCCATCGTAAACCAAAGAAAACCAAATGCGGAGACGATTACTCCGATTAAAAGAGCGCTTCTTAATTCTTGCCAAATCAGTTTTAGAAAATCTTTTGGGCGAAATTCTTTAAGGGCTAATCCGCGAATCATTAAGGCAATTGTTTGTCCTCCGGCATTTCCGCCAGTATCCGTAATTACAGGAACAAAGGCGGCTAGAACGGGCAAAACAGCTATAGATGCTTGGAAACTTGATAAGACCATAGAGGAGAAAGTGCCCAAGATTAGCAAGACAATAATCCAAGGTGCACATTTTTTGGCCATTTTAAAGGGATGTGTTTCTAAATAAGCGTCCTCCATATGTCCAACTTGATTTAAATTTTCAATGTCTTCCGTTGCTTCTTTGGTCATGACATCTACTGCATCATCACCAGTAACAATACCCACAAGGCATTGATCGCTATTGGTTACGGCAATCGCGTTTAATTTATATCGACGGAATAAGTTACCTACGTCTTCTTGATCAGTATTTGTTAAACAAAAAGGTGCGTCGCGATTCATAATATCTTCCAATTTCGCTTCTGGGTTGGCAAAAATAAGGTCATCTAAATCGACCGTACCAATAAATTTTCTTTTCTCATCGCGGATAAATAAAGTATAGACAGTTTCCGCTTTCTTTCCTTTTTCTCGTATGGTGGCCATACATTGGCTAACGCTAACATCCCCACGGAACTCTAAATATTCCGTTGTCATAATTGCGCCAGCAGTATCTTCTTTATATCCAAGAAGTTGATTGAGGTCGTTACGCATTTCGCTAGAGACAACACTTAGTACTTTTTTAACTAGGTTGGCTGGCATTCCGTCTAAGGCATCAACAACATCGTCAGCAGATTGATCGTTGAGTAAGGTAGCCAGTTCTGCCCCGGTCATTGTCTTAATAAGAGTTTCTTGTGCTTCTTGCGATAAATCATCAAATAAAGTAGCAGCATCTTTATTTTTTAAAAGGCGGAATAGCTGAATGATAAGAGAAGAATCTAACTTATCCATAGCCTCTGCGATATCAACATCAGGAACTTTTTCGGTCATTTCGTTAAGGTATTCTTTTTTCTTTTCACGAATTGCCTTTTCTAGTTCTTCTGGTGTAATAGTCGTAATAAAAATTCCATCTTCGACAAAGTTATCTTGATGTAAGGTTGGATTTTCTTGTTCTAAATTTTCTTTTTCGTTCATATTTTTCCTCCTTTCTTGGTATATCAATATCCCTTTTAAGGGGATGTAAGTATAATAACTTTGAAAAATAAAAAAGAGGTATTTATGAAGAAAATTCTAGTTGAAACAAGTGCTCGTCACATTCACCTTACGCAAGAGACATTAGATTACTTAATGGGAGTGGAAGAGGGCACTCATTATGCATTAGAAGTTCGTGCTCCTTTAAGTCAACCTGGGCAGTTTGTTACGAATACACGTCTTGATCTTATTGGTCCAATCAATCCAAAAACAGGAAAAGAACGGATGATTAAGGGTGTTTCGATTTTAGGACCAACACGAAAAGCAGATCAAATTGAAATATCTGCTACTGATGCTCGTACTTTAGGAGTGAAAGCTCCTATTCGTGAAAGCGGTGATTTAGATGGTTCTGCTCCTTTAACAATTGCCAATCCACTGAATGGAAGAAAAGTGGAATTAAAAGAAGGCTGCATTATTGCCAAAAGACATATTCATATGACCCCGGAAGATGTAAAAGAATTTGGGGTAGAAAATGGTCAGATTGTTAAAGTTTTAGTTCCTGGAGAAGGACGCAAAACCATTTTCGATGATGTTGTGATTCGTGTGAGTGAGAAATTCTCCTTAGCGATGCATATTGATACCGATGAAAGCAATGCGGCCAATGCAGCAGGCACAATTTATGGGGAAATTGTTGATTAATGGGTAAAGAATATCGTTTTCAGCCTCAAAATGTTTGCTCGCGCGAAATGATCATTCGCGTTTCAGAAGAAGGTATTATCGAATCTTTAGAAGTTGTTGGCGGATGTCACGGCAACTTACAAGGTATTGCGCGTCTTGTTCAAGGGAGAAATGTTGATGAAGTTTCTTCTTTGCTTAAAGGAATTGCTTGTCGCGGTTCAAGAAATAAAATTACAAGTTGCCCTGATCAATTAGCGTACTTTCTTTCTTCTCTTTCTAAATAGTCCCATAAAAGGGACTTTTATTTTTCTCTTTTTCCTCCCTCTTTTTCTTTTTATAATCTAGGTCACAAAAGACATCAAGAAGTGCGTTTTGGGCAATGACGCACTAGCAACTCCCTTAGTGGTAAGTGCTCTGCTCAGCCGGTCCCCGCCGGAACGATGTCTGGAGGGCATTCCCTCCTTCGGGGAGGGGCTTTTTTATAGCCAGGAGAGGAATTTATGAAAAGTAATTTATTGACAAGTGAAGCCGTAAGTGAAGGACATCCCGATAAAGTTTGTGATCAAATTGCGGACGCTTTATTAGATGCCGCTTTAAAAGAAGATTCAAACTCACACACTGCTTTTGAAGTATTTGCTACAACAGAATATATCTTAATTGGTGGTGAAGTTACTACCAAAGCAAAAATTGATTATGAAAACATTGCGAGAAATGTATTAAGAAATATTGGTTACGTTTCTCCTACGTTAGGAATTGGTGCCGATACATGTCAAATTGATGTTCGTGTAAAAGAACAATCGCCTGACATTGCAAGAGGAGTTGAGCGTACTCATCCAGAGGAAATGGGTGCCGGCGACCAAGGAATAATGTTTGGTTACGCCACAAATGAAACGGAAGGATATATGCCACTACCCATTTCTATTGCTCAAAAACTTGTTCGTGTAGCTAGTGAATACCGAAAGAAAGGATTATTTCCTCATGCTAGACCTGATATGAAAAGTCAGGTAACGATTGATTATGAAGATCCAAAAAAACCAAAACTTTATAAAGTTTTAATGTCTTGTCAGCATGACCCAGATATCTCTGTTGAAGAATTTCGTTCCTATCTTGTTGAGAACATTATGAAACCTGTGGCGAGAAGTTTTCATATGAATGAAGACTTTGAAATTTATATTAACCCTACAGGTCGTTTTGTTATTGGCGGTCCAATGGGTGATACAGGCTTAACGGGGAGAAAACTTATTGTGGACACTTATGGCGGAGCATCTAGACATGGAGGTGGCGCTTTTTCAGGAAAAGATCCTAGTAAAGTTGACCGCAGCGCTTCTTATTACGCTCGTTATATTGCTAAGAATCTTGTTGCTGCAGGTGTAGCAGACCGTTTAGAGGTTCAATTGTCTTATGCTATTGGCAGAGCAGAGCCTATGTCGATTGGTTTTTCCACTTTCCACACAAGCCACTACGATGATGCTTTAATTTTAGAAGCGATCGAAAAATTCTTTGATTGTCGCCCAGGGATGATTATTAAAGAACTTGGCTTAAGAGACGGGATTCTTTATCAACCTACGGCGATTTATGGCGCCTTTGGTCGTCCAGATTTAAATCTTCCTTGGGAAAGATTAGACAAAGTAACAAAAATTACGGATTTTTTAAGTAAAAAATAAAAGAAAACGTAAAAAAATTGAAAGCGCTTCCTTATCGCCCTTTTCTTTTCTTTGTTTCTTTATAAAATAGAGATGTGGAAAGAGGATTATTCCTCTTAGGAGAAAAACAATGAAATACACAATTATCGGTAAAAACATTGATGTGACCGATTCGATTTCGGCTTACATCCAAGAGAAGATGCAGCGGATGGAGAAATACTTCGTTATTAATGATGAAGTTCTTTGTCGTGCAGTTGTGCAATCCTATAAAGTAGGGGCAAAAGTTGAAATCACAATTTTCACAAAAGAAATGGATTTCCGTACTGAAGTTCGAAATAACGATTTATACGCTGCTGTGGATCTTGCTGTCGATAAACTTGAGGATCAAATGCGTCGTCTTAAAACACGGATGAACCGTGGTCACAATGGTCGTCTTGGTATTGGACAGCTTCTTGCTTTACAAAATATTGAAGAAGAAGTTGAAGAAGATGATGAAGAAGAAGTTGTTCGTACAAAAAGCATTTATCTAGAACCAATGACTCTTGATGACGCCATTACAAGAATGGATGCTTTAGGACACACCTTCTTTGTTTATCTTGATGCAGATGACGAAGAAATTTCTGTCGCCTATAAACGTTTAGACGGTGGCTATGGTGTAATTCAAGTTGAAAATAAACTTGATAGCATGAATTAAGTTAAGTTAGCTATCTTAGGCACGTGAAAGCGTGCCTTTTTCTTTTTTAAAATTTTATATTATTAATAAGTTATAACTATGTTTATAAATAATGTGGTTAAATAATAGGCACGGAAGGGTGACAGAAAAATATTTGTTAAAATGTCGATATTAGGCAATAACAACAAAAATAAAAAGTAGTTAATATGAAGGAAACATTGTCATTAAAAAGAATTAACGGAAAAGACTATTACTATCTAATGCATAGGGAAAACGGCAAACTAATCACCAAATATTTAGGGGTAGCAGGTTCAGAGGCGTATAAAAAATATTTGCTTTCCCTTACAGGTGAAGGAAAGCCTTTCCTTTTTGATGAGGCTAAGCGTTTATGTTACGAAGCCGGGGTCCCTTTAGTGTACCGAGAAGGAGCGGACATATGTTTTTCTTATCGAAATGGGTTTATAAGGAAAATCCCTTTCAATGAGGTGAAAAAGTATGGCAAATAACAAAGAAAAACCTCAATGTGTTGTTATTGCTGGAGGAATCGCTTCAGGTCGACATGCTTTTTTAGGAAATTTTCGGCATTCTTTTGCCCTGGATTTCCCATATCGAAAATTAGAAGATGGGACCAAAAGCAAACGTTCTTTTGTCACGATTTTAAGTTTATCTCCAGATGAAGTGTTGAAAATTAAACAACTTGAAAAACTTGGATATCGTCTTACTTTATATTATTTATTTACAGGCTCAAAACTCGCTTATTATCGTAGTTTTTCAAAATCTATTGTGAATAAAAATAATTTTAATGAAAACGAAATTGAAGCCTCTTATTCCTACACGTATAAGGGGTTAGCCTCTTGTATCCAATCTTTTGATCTAGTTTTCTTTTTAAAGAACTTTAAAGATCTTGAGTTTGTATCTGCTTATGAACCGAAAACAATGAAAGAGGAAGAATTGGCAACAGCAATTATTTCCTTAAAAAGAGAAGCAGAAGGCGAATAACCTTTTCTTTTTAAATTTGATATGATTAAAGACGTGAAGCCGATAAAAAGTGTGATTGCTTGTGACCTTGATGGGACTCTGTTCTATCCAAAAAAGAGAATCTCTATGATTCCTAAGAAGAATCGCGCTTTTATGGAACGCTATTTGGAGGATGGTGGTCATTTTCTTTTGGTTACTGGTCGTACAATGCTATATGGGCAAAAACTGGGGAAAAAATTAGGGCGTTGTATTGATATTGTTGGTTGCAACGGGGCTTTTGTTATCTTAGATGATGAATTAATTTTTGAAAAAACATTGCCTGGTGCAGCATTTTTAAAGATGTTAAAAGAAGCTATGGAACAATTTCCCATTAAAATCCCTATGCTTTTTTGTAAACATCGAAATATGGTCATTCCGAAAAGTGCTGTAAAGTCTTTTCACCGGGCAATTTATGATGTTTATACCTATACAAATGGCGTTTATCGGGAGCCTGTAATTTGGAGTAATGAGATTTTTGAAGAAGAAATTTTATCTTCAGACGTTTACAAAGCAATGTTTATTTTTGGTGCTTTTGGTAAGGCTGCGAATGTGGCAAAAGAAGTGAATAAAGTGCTTCGTGAACGGTATCCTGAATTTGAATTTTCTTGGAGCGATCAAGCAATTGAAATCACCTATGCCGGAGTTACAAAAAGCAACGGAATTCAACTTTATCTAGAAAAAAGAGGAATTTCTCCTCAAGATATAGTGGTTGTTGGTGATTCAGGCAATGACATTTCGATGTTTGAGGCGTATAAAGAACAAAGTTTCTGTATGGCACACGCAAGAGATGCTGTAAAGAAGCATGCGCGATATATCATCTCTCGCGTATCTGATTTAGAATCTTATGTCTACCCATCAGCGGAGACACTAGATAAATAATAATTACTGCTGAAGAAGGAAGGAAAAATATGAATCCACAAACTGCTGCAATCGTGAACTTAGTCAACTTTAAAAGTGCAGTTCGCGATACTCTCGAGTATGCATTGAAGAAAAATGATTTTTCTACAACAGCATACGAAAACAAAAAGAAAATTATTCTTACCGAATTTACAGCAAAAACGGTTCTTCATAACACCATTGATGCTTCAGGAGAAGCAGGTGAAAAATTAAAGGAAATGATCCAAAAACTTATTGATGCTGTTTATGCTGAAAATGGTTCAATTGTGAAACTTGCTGATGATGGGCTTCGGGTTGATGATGGACAAGCAATCACTTTATTTGATTTTGTCATTCCCGTTCACGAAAACATCGAAACCATGGTTCAATCTTTAGTCCGCGATTGCCGCGCGAAAAACATTGATGTGAACGAAGGAATAACTTTAAATAAGGCAGAAGAACGTTTTTATCGTTCCGTTGCTTTATTAACCCTTTCTAATCGTTTAATGAGCCTCTTTAATGATTACAATGCAGCCATGAACGAAACCAAAGGCGCTCCTAATCCATCGGCGAACTTTATCAGTGCTGATATAGCTCATGTGGCAAGAAATTTACGCTCCATTCGTGATTTAGGAAGAGTTACTGATGATCGCTATAAAGCAGTGGAAGATAGTGCTTTCCGTGTTCTTGACTATATGACGGGAAAAAGAGATTTCCCTGTTGGTGGGAATTGGCGCACAATCATGCAACAATTAACGGATTCTCTTAATGCTTTAGTTTCCGAGTCACAAAAAGCATTTAGTGATACTTTTGCCCCTGTTTGGAAGGAATATGTAGAAGAAATTCGTAAACATCAAGCGCCGGCAAAAGAAGCGGAGCCGCAACAAGTTGATGGAGAACCAGCAGAAATTGATCCTGCTACTGGACTCCCTAAAGCTTAATTTTAAGGAAAGGAGTTATTGATGATGAAAACAAAGATTTCTCGTTCCGAAATAGTTTGGATAGTGATTGCTTCTTTAATTGGCGCTACAGGTATTGTTCTTGCTTTATTGGGAATTGTTGCGGATTATTTACCTGTTCGCGCATCTGAAAATATACTCGCTGGCTCAGAAAGTTATTTTGAAGGTATTTTTCACCTTTCCTTTACTTGGGCCGGAGTCATTCTTGTTATTGTTGCCGCAATCATTGCTGCAATCTTTCTTTCTTATTATGCCAATCGCGCTGAACGCGAAAGTGAACGGGAAACAAGAAGAGAACAACGTCGCCATCTATTTGAAGAAGTTGAGACAAAAGATTCTCTTGAAGTAACTCCTACTACGGATCATCAATAATTTTAAAAATCTTAAGGAAGCGGGCGGATAGCCCGCTTTTTTAAATTTTATTTCTTGCAAAAAATGAAACAAAATATATAAGTTTTGCATTGTTTTTTATATTTTAATAATGAAAAAAGCAGCTCACGATGAGCTGCGATTTTTGCTTTGGCGGAGGAAAAGGGAGTCGAACCCTTGCGCCCGGTTAAGAGCCTACGAGCTTTCCAAGCCCGCCCCTTCAGCCACTTGGGTATTCCTCCGTAGCAGGCGCGATTATATGGCCTACTTGTTCTCTTAGCAAGAAAATATTTCCTCTTCAAACGATTTCTTCATAGCACATGAGGTTTAAAACTTTTATGCTTTTTCTATAATAAGAATATGGTTGAAGTTGAAGTACCTGCATCTTTAGAGGGAGCAAAGCTTTTAAAATTTGTTAAGAAATATTTAAAGGATGCTCCCTTATCTTACATTTATAAAACGTTTCGTCAAAAAGATGTGAAAGTGAATGGTCATTGGCAAAAAGAGAATTATGTTCTTCATGTGGGAGACCTCGTAAGGATATATGTCACAGACAAGCAGTTAGAGGATTTTAAGAAAGCAAAAAGCGCTCTAACTCCCGCGCCATTTCCTTATCCTATTGTCTATGAAGATGAAAATGTATTAATAGTAGATAAGCCAAGCGGTTTATTAGTTACCGAAGATGAAAACGGGAATTCTCACAATTTGACATCTTATGTTCGCTCTTATTTATTAAATGAAGGGAAATATGCCTTATCGGACATTTTTTCTCCTAGCCCTGCTCATCGTTTGGACCGTAATACAGCAGGTCTTGTTTGTTTCGGCTTGTCAGACCGTGGTTTAAAGGAATTGACGGATTTATTCCGCGAACGGAGAGAAATTTCGAAAAAGTATCTTGCTTTAGTAAAAGGTGTACCAAATCCCTTAGAAGGTGACATCTCTGCTCCTTTAAAAAAACATTCACGACAAAAAATGGTTTATGTCACCCCCATTAGTCAAGGGGGACTGGAAGCCAAAACACATTATAAAGTGCTAGAAAGTTTCAACAATTTTTCTCTTGTTGAATGTGAACTTCTTACGGGTCGCACTCATCAACTTCGCGTTCATTTATCTTCTATTCATCATCCAATTATTGGCGATGCAAAATATGGGGATTTTGCTTTAAATCGTGAGGTAGAAAAACGTTATAAGTGGCCCTCATCTCACCAATTTTTGCATGCTCGAAGCATTTCTTTTTTTGAAGTCAGCGGGGTTTTATCGCCATTAAAAGGAAAAACATTTTTATCTCATCTTACGAAAGATGAAGAGAATACACTCTTCCTCATACGAAGAGAGGATAACTTAGAGTAAAATGAAACATCATGGAGGTTCTTATGAATCGGGTTGAAGAAAATTACAAGCGTTGGCTATCTTCTACAAAAGTTTCTGACGAAGAGAAAGAAACTTTAAAAAACATGTCAATTAAAGAACGTGACGATGCATTCTTTCAAGATATTGAATTTGGCACTGCGGGTATGCGGGGAGTTTTAGGGCCAGGAACGAATAGAATGAATATGCACACGGTAAGAAAAGCAACCATTGCTTTTGCCTTATATCTTCTTGAAAAATATCCTGATGCACGTGTTCGTGGAGTAGCAATTAGTCATGACAATCGTTATTTATCGCGTGAATTTACTTTAGAATCGGCGCAAATCCTTAACGAAATGGGAATTAATGCCTACATTTTTGATTCTCTTCGTCCAACGCCTGAGCTTTCTTTTGCTGTACGGTACGCACACTGTGTAGGCGGAATTATGATTACTGCCTCTCATAACCCAAAACAATATAATGGCTATAAAGTTTATGACGAAACGGGTTGCCAACTTGTCCCTACAAAAATTAAACGGCTTCTAGAGATTATTCGTGAACTTCCCGATGAACTTTCAATTGATGTAAAAAAAGATGCTCATCCTGGACATTTGACAGTTTTCGATTCAAAAATTGATGATGACTATGTTGAATTAGTTAAAAAGATTCAAGTGTGGCCTAATTTAGATAAAAGTGGTTTCAAAATTGTTTATACTCCGCAACATGGTACTTCTTATGAAAATGCCATGCGTGTTTTTAAAGACCTTGGATATGAAATTTATCCCGTAGAGAAGCAGTGCATTCATGATCCAAATTTTGGGGCAACACTTTCACCAAACCCCGAGGTTGCAGAAGCATTTATTGAGCCGCTAAAACTTGCTGAAGACATTCACGCTCCCTTTATTGTAATGACAGATCCTGATGGCGACCGCTGTGGATTGGCCTATTTATCAAGTAAAGGCACTTATGAACGATTTACAGGAAATGAAAGTGCAGCACTTCTTCTTGATTACCTTCTTTCTGGCTATCAAAAGCAAGGTCGGCTTCCGAAAGATGGTGTAGTTTATGATACGATTGTATCTTCTTCGTTAGCTCGTAAAGTGGCAGAAAGTTACGGCTTAAAAGTTGAAAGTTTCCTTACTGGTTTTAAATATATTGGTGACCGTATTGCCCATTATGAAAAGCTTGGGGTAGGACCAACCTTTGTTTTTGGCTATGAGGAAAGTTACGGCTGTTTAATTTCTCCTTTTGTCCGAGATAAAGACGGAATTCAAGCGATATTGTTATATTGCGAAATGGCTTTGTTCTATTTTAAAAAAGGAATTCCTCTTGATGTGGCCTATAAAAACTTAGAAGAACGTGTTGGCTTTGTTTCTTCTTTAAGTGAAAGCGTATATTTTGAAGGCTCAGAAGGTTCTAAAGCAATGAAAGCGATTATGGATTCTCTTCACCAGGAAGCACCTAAAATGATCCTTGATCTCCCTGTCCTTCGTGTAGAGGATTATAAAAAAGGAGAAATCTTTGATTTAAAAACAAACACAAAAATTCCTACTCATATGGATTTAAGTGATGTGGTAAAACTTGTGTTAGAAGATACTTCATGGATTGCTGTTCGTCCATCCGGAACGGAGCCAAAATGTAAGTTCTACGTCGAGGCTTCGGGTAACAAGGAGGAAGGCTTAAAAGAAAAGGCTTTTGCTTTAGTAAAAGCGATTAAAGAAATTTTAGGAGTAAAAGATTAAGCAAAAATTTCTTCAAATAGATAAGCAAGACCATCCTCATCATTCCCTGCCCTAGTGACAGGGAATTTTTCTTTTAAAGCATGGTTTTTTGTATTTTTCATAACGAAAGGATGCCCTACCACTTTAAGCATTTCTAAATCATTTAGGGAATCACCAACGGCATAAGAATAATCTTTTGTGATGTGAAAATAGTCTTGTAAGTATTCTAAAGCAACACCTTTGTTTGCTCTTTTATCATAAAATTCTCCATAGGCAGATCCTGACCAAAAGCGAATGCCTATGTTTGAATAGGAACACTTTTCGATAAATTCAATTGCTTTCTTTTTTGTTAAAGGAGTATCACAGGAAAAAACCGCTGTCCAAGGATCTTGAAAAAGAACATCGCTAGGTTTTTTTGTATGGACAAGATTTTCCATTTTCGGGAAATAAGAAAATAAAAAAGGATTGTCCCCATAGAAAAATTGATGTTCATCATCTTCCGAAATGAAAGTAGAAGAATAAGGTTTTATATAAGTAAAAAATTGTTCTACCAAGGAAAGAGGAAAACGATATTGCCATTGTATATTGTTATTTTTCTCCTCTTTAATGAACTGTCCGTTATAAAGTATTAAAGGAGAATCTAGTCTTAATTCTTTATAGTAAGATATAACACTTCTTGGCGGTCTACCTGTAGCAAGAATAAAGATTCCTTGGTCTTTAAATTTTAAAAAACTCTGCAAAACCTTAGTAGAAATTTCGTAATTTGAATTTATAAGGGTGCCATCAATATCAATGGCGACAAGTTTTTTGTTCATTATGATAAAAGGCCTACAGCATCTTTGACGCGTTTTAAAACCACTTGAGCGGTTGTTCTTGCTTTTTCTGCTCCCGCTTTTAAAACCTCTAAATACATTCCAGATTCTTTTATCTCTAGATAACGTTTTTGAAAGGGGAGAAGTTCTTCTAAAACAGCATCGGCGACTTCTTTTTTAAAATCTCCATAACGGTAATTTTTAAAATGTTCAACGGCAAGGGATAAATCGATACCCTTCATCGCGCTATAGATTGTTAAAAGATTGCTAATTCCTGGCTTATTTTCTTGATCAAAATAAATCTCACTTCCTGAATCGGTTTTTGCAGACATAATTTTCTTCCGAATAACAGATTCTTCATCTTTTAAGAAAATATCGCCTTTAGGGTCGGATTTGCTCATTTTCTTTGTCGGATCAGTTAGGGACATGATTCTTTTTCCCACTTTTGTTACTTCTGCTTTGGGTAAAGTTAATATTTCGCCATAACGATGATTAAAACGATTTACAAGATCTCGAGTTAATTCAATATGTTGAACCTGGTCTTCGCCAACAGGAACTTTTGTTGCATCATAAAGCAAAATGTCAGAGGCCATTAATGAAGGATAGGCAAAAATACCAAGTCCAATTGCGGAGTCGTTCATTTTTGAGCATTTATCTTTGAATTGAGTCATTCTCTTTAATTCGCCAATATAAAGATAGTTTTGGAGAATAGCATTTAATTCCGCGTGCATGGAAACATCACTTTGTAAAAAGATGGTCGTTTTTTTAGGATCTAATCCTGAAGCTAAATAAAAGCAGGCAATATCTTTCGAATTTTCTCGCAGTTCACTAGGATCAATAGGGAGAGTTAAGGCGTGCAAATCGGCAATAAAAATATAAACTTCACCCTGCTCTTGGAAATCTTTAAAGTGTTTTAAAGCGCCAATATAATTTCCTAGTGTTAATTTTCCTGTTGGTTTAATTCCCGATAAAATTCGTTCCATATATATCCTCGCGCACCCATTATAAGGATTTTCCGTGTAAGTGTTTTAAGAAAGAAGAAATATCATATAATAATTAATCATGATTAAGGTTTTCTATTCTGCTAGTTGTTCTTCTTGCCGCAAGGTTCGTAAATGGTTTGATGAGCAGAAAATTCCTTATGTTGCAAAAGACATTTTTTCAACTCAACTAAGAGAAAGTGATATTCGCGAAATTATTGCAAAATGCGAAAATGGAACGGAAGATATCATTTCTCCTCGAAGTAAGATAGTAAATGAAAAAAATATTGACTTCGACTCCATGAAAATATCCGAACTCGTGGATTTTATTTTAAAAAATCCGTCCATTCTTCGACGTCCGATTATTGTAGATGATCATCGAGTACAAGTGGGTTATGACCCAGAAGAAATTCGGACTTTTATTCCGCGTGCTAGAAGGATGGCAGAATTGTGGTGTGACGAATCTTGTCCCGATTGGGGATCTTGTTTACCATCAAAAGATCGCATTCTTCAGGAATTAAGAGAACTTCAAAGAAAAAACAAGGAATAAAAAAGGCAAGATTTTCTCTTGCCGTTTACAGTTAATTCTTTTTTGTTGCCTCGTAGGCATTTAAGGCCCGAGTGACCTTTGTTTTATTACTTATCGTGTATTCAATGCCGGTATTGTTGAGAAGTTCGTAAAGAAGACGTTCTGCATCTTTTTCATTTGAATATTCAAGCTCTGCTTCATAATCAACAATGCCAGAATAATGATTTTCATCGATAGATAGTTTTCCACCTTGATAGGGAACATCGACGCGAGTTGTCATTAAACTTGTACGAATGCGTAATTTTTCAACGGGTATATCACACATCGTAAGGAAGCGTTTAATATCCCCTTCAGGGAAGGTTCCGTTTTCTTCAAAATCATGAAACATTTCTGCGTTCCAAGTACAATTTTTTTCTAAAAATCCCTGCGAAAGTGGCGCCTTTAATGTCATTTCGTAATTTCCATTTTTCTCACGAACTCGAAGGCCAAATCCTTCTTTTCGCATTAAGCCATCTTCTGTATCAATATAGTAATTAATCTGACAGTAACTTGGATAAAGTTGATAAAGTTTTCGTAAACGACGATAGCCTTCTTCTTTTAAGAGTACTTTTGCTTCAATTTCTATTGCGTTTGACATAATCTCTCTCCATTCCTATGTTATTATACCTACATGTTAATTTTTGTTTCTAATATGAATGATTATTTCCTCCAAAATCTTTGGTGGATTGTTCTTGTAATTTTACTTGGTATTTCTCTTCTTGGTGTTTCTCTTTATTTTCTTTTGCGTCAAAGAAAGAAAAAAGAGAAAAACAAAGAAGTTAAAGTATCGGAATTAGCTGCTTTGTTAGGTGGAAATGAGAACATTCTTTCCCATGAATTAAAAGGAAGTCGAATTGTTTTATCTTTAAAAGATTATTCTTTATTAGAAGAAGCCAATCTTCGTGCGTTAGGGGTAACAGGTTTTATTCGAAAAACAGATCAAATTACTCTAGTAGTAAAAGAGAAAGCGAAGGAAGTTTACGAGAAACTCTTTAAAGAATAAGGAGGAATCTTCTTCTTTAAAACGTGATAGGCAATATCTTCGATAGGTAGACCCATCACATTAGCGTAACTCCCTTCAATTCTTTCGATTAAAGGATAATTGTCTTGAATACCATAGGCTCCGGCCTTATCAAATGGCTCGAATTTTTGGATATATTCCTCGATTTGTTCATCGCTTAATGAGCGAAATATAACAATTGTTTTTACGGTTCTTGAAATTTCTTTTCTCTCTCCTAAATAGGTATAAGAAGATAAAACAACTTGTTTCTGCCCGGCTTCTTTTCTTAACATCTCTTTTGCTTCTTGAGCGTCTTTTGGCTTTCCTAAGGCTTCATTTTTTAACAAAACCATGGTGTCACAAGCCAAAACTTCCTCATGAGGATAAACGCTTTTGATTTGATAGGCTTTATAACGGCTTTCTTCAAAAGGCAAATCTTTATTCGCTAAGGCACTACGATAAATATTCTCATCTCCCATAGGAACGACGGTTACAAAATCGTGAATAATTTCTTTCAGTAGTTGTTTCCTTCTTGGAGAAGCGCTAGCCAAAATAAACATGAGATTTACCCTACCATTAAAACAGGAATAATGACTGGTTTTCTTGAAGTTTTACGGAAAATGTATTTTTCTACCTCGCCTTTTAAGGAAGTTTTAATTTCTTCTAAACTACAGTGGCGATTTAAACATTTTTCTAAGGCTTCTTTTGCATGAATTTGAGCATGGCGAACCACATGAGTATTTTCTCCTGCAGCAAAACCTCGGGTATAAATTATGGGCGGGACGATGACCTCGTTGTTTTTATTTAAAGTCAAAATGATAGAAACAATCCCATCATTTTTCATTTCTTCCCGGTCGCGCATGATTTGCCCAGATAAACCTTCTAAATCATTCCCATCAATATAAATATCTTCTTCGGGAATATGATTCCCTCGCGTAATTTTATGATCTCGTAAATGTAAGATATCTCCGTTTGCGCAAATGAAAATGTTTTCTTTTTTAATCCCTACTTCTTCGGCAATTTCCCCGTGGATTTTTAACATTCGATACTCACCGTGGACAGGCATAAAGTGGCGAGGATTGACTAGACGCAACATTAAACGCAATTCTTGTTTGCTTGGGTGACCAGAACTATGCAAAGAGAAGGCTAAACCATTTTGTTTCACGTCTGCTCCTTGTTTAACAATAGAATTCACCAAGCGGTCAACGAGAGCGCCATTGCCAGGAATAGGATTAGAAGAAAAGACTACAGTATCCATAGGCATGATTCGTACATATTTATGTTCACCCCGGGCGATACGAGATAAGGCCGCCATTTCCTCCCCTTGACTACCAGTGCAAAGGATACAAATCTCATTGGAACGATAGTTCCTGATTTCGCTATCTTCAATAATTGTAGAATCGGGAATTTTAATAATTCCATATTCGCGAGCAATGCTAACGACATTTTCCATTGAGCGACCAAGAATACATATTTTTCTTTTGCTTTCTACAGCCTCTTCGACAACCTGTTGAATACGATTGATGTTAGAAGAGAAGGTAGAAACAATAATGCGTCCTGGTGCCTTTTCAAAAACCTCTTTTAATCCAGAGCGAACCGCTCTTTCGGAAGGAGTATAGCCTTCAATTTCGGCATTTGTGGAATCGGCCATTAAAAGATCAACCCCTTCTGTTCCATAGCGAGATAAACTTGCTAAATCAAAGTTGGGGCCAACAGGAGTTAAGTCAATTTTAAAGTCGCCTGTTTCAATAATTCTTCCTTCACTTGTATCAATACATAAACCAAAGGAATCAGGAATTGAATGGGTAACACGGAAATAGGTGACCTTAAAATCTCCTCCAACATCAATAACATCCCCGTCTTTTACTTCACGAATTTCCACTTTATCGCGAATTCGATGATCTTCTAATTTATGACGAATCAAAGCTGCGGCTAACCGTGGGGCATAGATGACTGGGACATCAATTAAACGAATTAAAAAAGGAATTCCTCCAATATGATCTTCGTGGCCGTGAGTAATAAATAGTGCTTTAACCTTTCCTCTATTGTCCCTTAGATAAGAATAATCCGGAATAACATAGTCAACTCCTGGAAGATTTGCTTCAGGAAAGCGAACTCCTGCATCTACGAGAATAAGAGAGCGAGAACTTTCAAAACAATAAGTGTTTTTTCCGACCTCGCCTAAACCACCTAAGGCGAAGATATTAATTGCATTATCCAATTGCGGCATTCGAGGAAATTCTCCTTTTCGTCATTTATTTTTTAAGGATTTGTTACCTAAATTATGACAAAGAGAAAAGGAAGGTTCAACAAAAGGAAAAAAGTAAGCGTTTACTCTTTTTTCTTTGGATAAGAGAAAATTAGAATTCCTATAGAACCAATAAGTGGGAATATTGCTAAAACTAAAGGGGCAACATTTAAACTTCCTTCAAAATCAATTGGGAAGTAGGCTTTTCCACAATAAACGTATAAATTTGGTTCAATTAAATTTGTTATCAATAAAGCAGAGTCAAGTAGCAAAGTAAAAACAATAGGAAGAATCGTTAAAACTTTTGATTTTCTTTTTCTTTTAGAAAGAAAAACAATTTGGTAAAAAGGGAGAAAGGAAACATATCCCATTAAAAGATAAGAAGGAATCATTAAGGGGAAAGTTTTTTCATTCCACGCGGCAAAATCAATCCCCGTAAATAAAGAGCCAAGAAGATAAAGGGCGATAATCACATAAAGGAGCACGAAAGGGAATGTAATCCAAAATGCAGTGCGTTTTTTCTTTTGGAAAGTTAAAAATTGATTTGAAATAGCAAAGGGAGTTGCCCGTATGACCAAATAAACTCCAAATAAAAATGAAATCATTCCATAAATGACAAGATCTAAGGGAAACAGTGCATTCACCGTTTGCATTAAAGGGGCAAAATATAAGCCACAAGAAATGTAATAGGGAACAAGAAAAACTAGAAGAAGTCCTATCAAGAGAAAGAAAAAACCGAAAACACGGCAAACTCTTTTAAATTCTTTGAGATTTTTTGGTCTAGATAAGAAATATAAACAAAAAACAATAAGCAAAGGCAAAAACAAATAAGCCAAATAACTTGGAATAAATTGAACAAGGTGACTAAAGTCAAGCAAATCGCCAATAAAATGATATGCGCCGCTAAAAAACATTAACGACAAAAAAGGAAAGAGGAGAATGAGGAGAATTAAATAAATTTTTTGTTCATTTTTTTGAAGAAAAAGAGACATTATTTTACCTCCACTGGTCCATTAAATCGCATTTCAAAAGTTGAATTATCAAGAAAAATATGTTCGATTTGAAAGGATTTATTCTCGTGTAGAGTGTATAAAGCGCCACCAGTCATATCATATCCTTCGCTTGTCACGCCATAATAAAGTTCGCGTCCACATTTCATGCCATAGCCTAAGGCTACACCCTCATAAGTACCAACCCAGTTATTGGCGTGATCGTGACCACAAAATATTCCTTTCATCCCATGATCTTTTGCAGAAGAAAATAATCTTGAGGGAGTAGTAGAAACAGAATGACCCTCTCCCATTTCTCCGATAATCCCTTCAGGATTTTCTTCCTCGGCAAGAATATATTCTTGTAAAGGGATATGAAGGAATCCTAAGGAAGGAACATCGTTTAATGCATATTTTTCATACCATTGTACTTGTTCCTCGGTCACCGTTCCATATTCATAACTTACGCCATCTTGAATGTAAGAATGAGAGTCAAAACCAAAGATTTGCCATTTTGTATGTCCATCTTTTTCAACATTAACCACCCAGTTTGTTTCTCCGGGCAAGTCGTCTTCCCAAACCACAAAAGCAGCATTTTTGCGCATGATATTTTCATTCATCCATTCTGTAGACCACATTCCCTGCATGTCATGGTTACCATAAACAACCCCATAAGGAATGTTTAAAGAATCAATATAAGTATAAAGACGTTCGGCAATAGGCTTTGTAGCGGTAAATAAAGCATCTCCTGTTATGACAATGAAATCAGGATTTGCCTCTTTCACTAAAAGGTTCATATATTCAATTTGTCGAGGAATATTTGTGGATAAACACCAATGAATATCCGAAAGCTGAAGAATTTTAAAATCTTCGCATTCCATTTTTAAGGTATGCACATATTTTCCCTCTTTAAGAGAAGATGTTGTCCCACAAGAAAACAAAAAGGGGACAAGGAAAAGAAGGGAAAGAACCTGTTTCTTTTTCATATAGCGACCGCTCCATCTTTTTTCTGATAAGGATCTTTCTTATTGATATGATCATAAAAAAGAATTCCTTGTAAATGATCCATTTCGTGTTGCAAGGCGATTGCCTCAAATCCTATAGCTTTAATTAATACTTTTTCATCTTTTAAAGCATCATAAGCTTCTACTCTAATTCGGTAAGGACGATAAACATAACCGGGATGTTCTTTCTCAACGGATAAACATCCTTCCCCTGCTTGCAAAAAACATTCTTTGACAGAAGAAGAAACAATTTTAGGATTTACAAGAAGGTGAGTAATGTATTCTCCTTTTTCCTCATCAAGAGGAATATGCACAACAAGCATTTTTTTATTCACTCCAACCTGTGGGGCGGCAAGGCCGATTCCTTCTCGAACGGAGGGGTGTTTTTGACGGAAGTCTTCATTTTGACTTTCTTTTAAATGATTCCACATGGCAAAAAGAAGATCTTTATCCTTTTTTGTTAAGGGAAGTTCCACTTCTTTTGAAGGGGCACGAAGGGAAGAAACGTTGTCTTTTATAATTTTTAGCATGGGAAATGAATTATATACGAAATAAATGTTTTGCTAAAATAATTAGGATGGAAGAAAGAGTATTAATTGCCTTATCAGAATTAAAAGAAGCATTGAAAGAACATCCTTTGGTAAAGGAATTAAAACAAAGAGAACAAAAAATGATTGAGGATGATGAATTTTGGAATCTAAAAAAGAAAAAAGAGGAAGCAGAAAATCAATATTATGAAGCTCGTGAACATCACTTGAATGAGGATGAAGCCATAAAATCTCTGCAAATAGCCACTAAAAATTTCAAAAATTATGATCTTGTGAAAGAATATGAAGACATTTATCGCAAAGTTTCAGATGTATATCATCAATTGGACAAAATGATTATAGGACCTTATCGCTTATGATTCGCATCGGAGGAGGTAAATTACGAGGGAAAAAAATTGAGGTTCCTTCCTATTTAGAAGTGCCAACAAAAGAAGTGGTACGTTTAGCAATGATGAATGCATTACAAGGAGAGCTTTTAAACGCGAAGGTGTTAGATTTATGCGCGGGTTCTGGGGCTTTAGGAATTGAATCACTTTCCCGTGGGGCAAAGGAAGTCACTTTTATTGAAAAAGAAGAAGAGGGAGTAAGGACGATTTTAAAAAACCTTGTTTCGTGTCGTTTATCTCCTCAAAAAGTTTTGAAAATGGATGCTGAAACCTTTTGCCAAAAGGTTGAGGAACAATTTAATCTCATTTTCTTTGATCCTCCTTATAAAGAAAGGGAACTATATTCTCGTATTTATTCCTTAATCGCGAATCGTTCCTTATTAGTGAATGGAGGACTTTTTATTTTAGAATACGAAGGAAATTTCCCCCTTTCTGTTTCGATTAAGAAAGAATATTCCCATGGGCGAACAAAATTTGCCATAATAAGAAAAGAATGAAACGTATTGCAGTATATCCAGGTTCTTTTGACCCCGTGACAAATGGCCATATTGGTGTGCTTGAACGCGCAACAAATTTGTTTGATGAGGTTATTTTTCTTCTTGCGGTTAATATTGAGAAAAAATCTCGTTTTTCTTTAGATGACCGTCTTTTAATGATGAAAGATGCCGCAAAAGATTTTCCTCGAGTAAAAGTAGAAGCTTACTCTGGTTTAACTGTTGATTATTGTCGTAAGTGCGGTGCGAAGCATTTAATTCGTGGACTCCGTGCTGTTACTGATTATGAATATGAATTTCAACTCGCTGCTGCAAATGAATTTGCCAATCCAGATGTTGATATGGTTTTCTTTATGGCACGAAAAGAGGAAACTTTTATTTCTTCCTCTACGGTATTTGAACTTTATCAAAATGGAGTAGATATTGCTCCTCTAGTACCCAAAAAGGTTTTGGAATTATTTCAATCACGCTACCCTTTAGAAAAATAAAAACATGAACCAGTGGTCCATGTTTCTAGATAAAGAAATTAATCTTCTAAGATTTGTACATAAGCTTGATTTGTTTTTTCATCTCCTCGAAGCTTACTGTAGAAAATATCTTCTCCTTCAAATGTGTCTAGACCCGAAGGAAGAATATGACTAAAGGGAATGCCTAATGAACGAAGTTCTAAGATAGCAATAACGGGTAAATCTAAAAAATCAATTCCCGAGGTTCTTTTTGCTGCCGCGCGATATCCCATTTCAATGGCTTTTAGCAATTCATCTCTTGTAACAAGGACATGAGAAAAAGTAAGCGATGGTCCGATATAGGCTTTCAAATCAGAAATGGCCACACTATAAGCAATGGTTAGCGCCTTAATTTCATTTTTCAGTTTGCCTTCTAGTAATTCTTCTTTGGTATAACTTGCCAAAGCGGCAAAACGACCATCGGGGGAATAAAGAATAAGGGGAAGTTCATCGGCAACATCAAGAGTGAGAATTTCTCCTTTTTTTGCTGTTGCCCCAAGATGTTGAACTTTCTTTCCTAGCAAAGGCTCATCATTTTTACCAATAAAACCATATTGGATTTTTCCATCAATTTTTTCTATTTTCATATTCATATTTTTATTGTATGTCTTTCTTATCAAAAAAAGGAGACCTCAGTCTCCTTCATAATCATTTTTCTTTTAATCTTGTAGGGTGAATAAATTATTTTCGCTATAAGGATCTAAATGATTCCACATATCAATAAGGGTAGAAGCATTTTCTCTTGCGGTGCTGCCAGATAAACTCCAAACAACTTCGCTAATCCCAAAACGTCCAGCATCCCAAGCTTCTTCCGTAAAGTCCACAAGAAGAATAGTTGGGAGAGGGAAACTTGCCGTTGGATTATTACTTTCCTCCTCATTTAAACAGAAGGCAACATAATTAGCATCATCTAAACCAGCACGATCTTTATAAGGGGCTTCCATCAAGGAAGGACCAACGCGATTAAATAAATCGGCATGGTTCATTAAATAACGATTAAAGGCAGTCGCACCATTCGTGGTTAATTCATAATCATCATCGTTAGAAGATTCTTCGGAAGCGTAAATGGTGTAAATGGCAAAAGGATTGCTATCACTTGGCTTTAAAGAAACTTTATTCCAGTTGGTATTGAGTTCACGGAAAGCATCTTCTGCTGTTGTGGCAGCACTATTACTGGCGCTATGGTAGACAAGATAAAATTTCTCTCCATAAGTTGTGAGATCAACTTCTTCATAAGAAGTCGCACCATACATATTATCGTAAATCACATTTGTAATACGATCTGCTTCAGAATTTGAAGTTGGTTGATCCGTTTCTCCTTCAAGAGAAAGGCGGGAGTCAGCAAAGAAGGCACCCTCACTGTTACCACTCCATTCATTCGCCCAAGCCGTGATATAAGGAATAGAGAAAATAACAGCAAAAATTGCCCCAACAATAAGTAAGGGTTGTACCCAAGCTGTTTCTTTAATCCATCTCCAAATTTTTACAAAGAAGGCACCAATACTTTTTAAAATAATCATCAATCTATCCTCCACATGGAGGCCGTCTCTTAGACAGCGCGCGTATAATAGCACTCGTCACCATAGGTGACAACCTAACAAAGATTAACCTTGCGTTGAAACTTCGTTGCAGTAGTGTTTCTAGGAATTATAATTTCCCTATCTTTGAGGATAATACATGAAAGATTGGGTTGCAAATTGGAAGGCCTATCTCCAAGAACATAAGAAGATGCATCTTATTTATGAAAATGGCCTTATTTTCTTAATGTCTACAATATCAGCATTGATTTTTGCTTTTGGCTTTAATGTTTTTATGGCTCCAACATTAAGTGGAATTAGTCCAATTGCTTCTGGAGGAATGTCTGGTGTATCGCAAGTTCTTACAGCGATTCTTCGCTTGTGTGGTTGGCGTGATCTTGATGAAAATATTGCGCATTCTCTCCTTTATTTCTTATTAAATGTCCCTTTGATGATATTGGCGTTTCTTGGAATCGGAAAACGTTTTGCCATTTATACGCTTATCAATGTTATTGAAACCTCCATTTTTATACGTTTTATTACGCCTATTTACATTCCTCTTCTTAAAGATGTTACGGATTTAGTTACTGCGGAAGGAGGATATCTTTCACGGGTTTTATTTGGTGGTGTTTGTACTGGCTTATCTAGCGCAATTTGTTTCAAATTTGAAATTTCGACAGGGGGAATTGATATTATTGCTTATTACATTTCTCTTCGAAAAAGAACGAATGTGGGCAAATATAGTGCTTTATGTAATGGGCTAAGTGTTACCTTATTTACATTATTTAGTATATTAGATGTTGTTATCTACGGTACAAGTGGGGATATGAACATTGCCATTGCTGATCCTTTTGTAAGACTTCTCTTCTCTGTTATTTATTTATTCACCTGCGCAATGGTGATTGATGCTATTAATATTCGGAACAAAAAAGTACGTATTGAAGCAGTAACTTCTTTACGTAGTTTAGGAACAGAACTTGTGCACAATAATCATCATGGAGTAACAGTGGTTGAAGCGCATGGTGCTTATACGGGACAAGTTCGCTATATCGTGACGATGGTCGTTTCTGCTTATGAAGTAAAGTCAATTATTCGTTTTATTCATCAAATTGATGAACATGCTTTTATCCAAACGCAAACCATCAACCAAGTTTATGGTCGTTTCTATATGAAACCTGTGGAATAAAAAAAGGCTCGATAGAGCCTTATTTTTTTAAAGAAGTTATTAAGAAATCGCTAAAGTAATTAGGGAAGTAAAACCTCCAATTGCTCCACAAGCAGCGGCAGTTAAAAATCCTCCTCCCAGGGTGACACAAGTATTAATAAAATCAACACTCGTTTCTGTTCCATCACTAGGAATGGTGACTCTTGCGACAAAAAAGATAATTGCCGAAGCGACAAAAGCTAAAAGCGAAACAAGAGAGAAGAGACGAGTAAGGAGTCCGCGTACTTTAATAAGTTCTAAAACAAGAATGATTAAAGAAAGAATTGCTGCTGCTAAAAACAAGTAAAAGCCAATAGGAAGAAGTGGGACGCCATTGATAGCAAAGGTATCGGCAGTAAGATCTGAAGTTCCAAAAATTGCTTCTGTCGCGCTGACTTGGAGCCATTCAAAATCGCCGCCATTTTCCATCCCTTCCCAGTTTTCAACAAGGCCGAAACCTTGACCGGTAAATAAAGCAATAAGTCCTGCCACCCCGACTAAGGTGCCAATTAAAGCGGCAAGACAAGAAATGATGTTAAATCTTTTTGTTCCTAAGGCCATAAAATCCTCCCTCTTGAATTATATTGAAATTTTTGTACAAGGAAGAAAGATTTTCACCAAATAAAAAAGATAAAGAAAAAAACCTTATAAAAACCCATTTATTTTTGTGATTTTTCAATTTTTATTTCAATTTATAAATTTAGAACTTATATAAGTTTTTCTTTAATAAAAGAAAAAAGGATTGATTTTCATCAACCCTTTCGTTTTATTAGTGGCGGAGAAGAAGGGATTTGAACCCTTGCTGGGCTTGCACCCACTATCGGTTTTCGAGACCGACCCCTTCAGCCGCTTGGGTACTTCTCCATCCGCAAACGCGCATCATATAGCAGGAAGACATTCTTCACAAGCGCATACTGTGAAAGAATGGCGTATAGTTTATATGCGGCAATGCGCAATAAATATTTATGACTCGCCAATTTGATGTTCTAACTGAATTTATTAACGAAACCGATTGGGGATTGGTTGTTTTTTCTTTTGTTGTTGGTTTTTTAGCCTTAGCGGTTCTTGTTACTTTTATTTGGAATATTCTTATTTATCGTCGAGAAAGAAAATACAACCATACTCTTGGGATGGCCCACTGTGTTTTTGAAGTTTTAAAATTAAATTATCGAGAAAATTCTTGCTTACGTTTTTATTTAAGCGATATCAAGGAGAAAAAAGAAGGAACCTTTGATTTGGCTTGCGCAGGTCTTCTTCCTTTGCAGCAAGAACTTCTAAAAAAATGGTTAAAAGCGATTAAAGAAGGAAAAGAAGTGAATCCTTATTTGCAATCCCGTTGCTATTTAGATGAGAGCAAAAAACCAATCGCGTGTTTTTTTCGTCTTGTTCATCACGATCCAGAAAAAGGATTAATCCATTTAGAAAAAATATTAATTCGGGAAAAACTCGGAAAAAAGTCTCACCGTTTAACTTTATCTTCAACGGAAGAATTAGCGATGGCCATTAAAGCAAACGGCTATGAACGGGGAGCCTTACTATTATTCCAATTAAATACGAGAAGGAGAGAACGTGATTCTTCTGGCCGGATTATTAATCAAATTTCTTCTGGTTTAGGTTCTCGCTTTCGTGATTTGCTTTACCCTTTTGCTACAGGCAATCAAAAAATGGTTCAATATGGCGATGGCCAACTGGCGATTGCTAACTTCGATTTGCTTGATCGAACGCAGGCTTTAGACTTTGCTTTGCAAGTAATAAACACGGTAAATAAGTCACTCCCAAAAAAGAGAAATAGTGAATATTCTTCTTTTGAAATAACTTGTGGCATTGTTCTTTTTGCCGATTTGTTAGGAGAAAGCACAACCATTTTATCTATGGGTGCTCGTTTGGCGGATCTTGCCTTTAATAACAAAGAAGTTGTCATGTTCTTTGATCGCGATAAAGAAGGCTTAAATGAAAGCGATTTGGCTTCAGGGAAAGGGGATGTCGCGCGTATTATTTCCGAAAGAAAAATTGAGTTTTTGTTTCAACCTATTTATGACTTAATTAAGCGCCGAATCCTTGGTTATTATTGCCAATTTGTCCCACGAGGAACTCCTTATAATTCGATTGAGGAATTAAAATCCTATGCGAACCGTGTTCAGCAAGGCAAAACTTTATTTTCTTATTTAGCAAAAGAAACGGTTGCGATATTTGAAAATCAACGCCAATACCAATATCAATGTTTGTTTCTCCCAATTATGGCGTGTGAACTTGATTGCGCAATTAAAGTATTTTCACGAGCACAATTTGCAAAAAAAGTTGGATTAGTGCTGGTTTTTAAAGAATCGGATTTATATTCTGAATCAGCTAAATTTAGTGGTGAAGCCTTAGTTACCGCAATTAAAAAATTAAAAGGATATGGCTTGCATATTGGCCTATTAGCCGAAGGACAATCTTTATTGCTTGACGATTCTTTCCATTCTCTAGCCGATTATTTCTTTACGGACTTCTCTATTACGGAAGGTGGTTCGGCAAAGGTTGATATGAAAATTCGTAGCCGATTACATGCGCTTGTGGAAAAATTACTTCGCTATAAAAAGCCGATTGTTGCTTCTCAAGTTGGTACTTGGAATACGTTAGAACTTCTCTATCGGAGCGGATTAGCTTACGTATCAGGAACGCCAATTGGGGGATTTGAGCCGATGGTAAAACCAATCCAAGATAAAGTACATAAACGAATTAATGCATTAATAGAAAGGAAATAACACAATGAAAAATGAATCAATTACTGGACGTGATGTCGATTTTGCCCAGTGGTATACCGATGTATGTCGAAAAGCTGAATTAATGGATTATGGTTCAGTGAAAGGTTTTATTGATTATCTTCCTTATGGTTATGCGCTTTGGGAAGAAATTCAAAATTATTTAAACACTCGTTTTAAAGGGTTTGGAACGCAAAATGTATATTTACCAACCGTTATTCCGATGTCTTTATTTAATAAAGAAAAAGAACACGTTGAAGGTTTTGCTCCAGAAACTCTTGTTTGTACTATTGGTGGAGGAAAAGAACTTGATGAGCCATTAGTCGTCCGCCCTACATCGGAAGTTTTATTTAGCGATATGTATCGTCGGACGCTTTCTTCATATCGTGATTTACCAAAAATTTATAATCAGTGGTGCTCTGTTGTCCGCTGGGAAAAGACGACGCGTCCATTTTTACGGGGAGCGGAATTCTTATGGCAAGAAGGACACTGTTTGTTTGAAACTGGGGAAGAAGCAGAAAAGAACGCCTTGCTTGTGCAGGAAGTTTATGATGAATTAGGAAAAGAAATACTCGCCATTCCCTTCCTTAAAGGGAGAAAAACAGAACATGAAAAATTTGCGGGGGCAATTAATACTTATACCATTGAAGCCCTAATGCATGATGGAAAAGCTTTGCAATGTGGAACAAGTCACTATTTTGGTACAGGCTTTTCTAAAACATACGGAATTACCTATCAAGGTCGTGAGAATAAATTAGAGTACCCCTATTACTCTACTTGGGGAGTTTCTACCCGATTATTAGGTGCAATGATTATGGTTCATGGTGATGATAATGGTCTTGTCTTACCACCAAAAGTTGCTCCTATCCAAGTGGTTATTGTACCGATTCGTCAAAAAGAAGAAGGAGTTTTGGAAGCGGCAAGAAAATTAAAAGAAGAACTTTTAAATGAACATGTTCGTGTCTTGCTTGATGAAGATGATTCAAGAACTCCTGGATGGAAATTTAGCGAATATGAAATGAAAGGTGTTCCTTTACGGATTGAAATCGGTCCTCGCGACTTGCAAAAAGGAGAATGCGTTCTTTCTTTAAGAGTCGATGGGTCCAAAGTTACAACCTCTTTATCTTCATTAGCCGCGCAAATCCCCACTATTTTAGAGGATATTCATAATAGAATGTATGCAAAAGCCTTCTCTTCCCTGCAAGAGAGAATTCACGAAGCAAGAAACATTGAAGAATTTAAAAAGGCTTTAGATCAAGGTGGTTTTGTGAAGATGGCTTTCTGTGGGAAAGAGGAATGTGAATTAAAAATTAAAGAGTTAACAAACGGCGGAACAGCACGTCTTATTGCCAAAGAAGAAGTAAAAGATGGTACGCTTTGTCCAATCTGCGGAGAAAAGGCATCACTCCTTTGTTATTTCGCAAAGGCTTACTAAAAGTAAACCGCTTTCATTGTCATTTTGCTCTTGACCAGTAAGTTTCTAATTTTTACACTATGCAAGCCGCCGTTTCCCTTTGGCCCCTTGATAGGGAAGAGGCGGTTTTTTTGTTAAAAAATATTTTCTATATTGTAAATGTTCTTATTGATGTTCTATCTATAGAACATTTTTTATTCTTTGGATGAGTTTTTTCTTAATGCGCGTAAAATTTATAAATGATGGAGGATTTTGCTATGGAAAAAGAGAATGGTGTCTTTCTTGAAGTGGATTGTTCAGGTGAAGTAAGTTATCTTTACTATCAAGCAGAACGTCTACAAAAAAGAACACAGCCTTTACAACAAAATGGCTTTAGTTTTTTACATTCTGTGACCTTGCATAATCCTCTTGATCAAGAATTTAAAAACCTAACCTTACATTTTGAATGTGTAGGTTTAGGGGATAAGCCATTAGTACAAATTGACGATAAACTTATCTCTGTTCTTCCAAAGTGTTCTTCTCTTCAAATTGATAACTTTACAATTGTAATTGATGCTACTGGTCTATATTGGTTAGATGAAGCGATACCTGCTCAATTAGTTTTAACTTTAAGCAATGATTCTGGCGAAATTTTAACAAAACACGTTGAACGACTGGATATTCAACCGATTCGTAAATCATACAATCCGAATCGTTTAAAAGAAATTTTAGTTAGTTATGTTACTCCTCGTGATCCAAGAATTATTGATCTTGTATCACTGGCAACAACCAAATTCCAAGACAAATATGGGGACTCTTTGGATTTATGTGGGTATCAAACAAGAGATTCTAACTACGTTTTAAAGGAACTAGACGCATTATATCTTTCTGCTCAGCAACTTGATTTAAAGTATGTAGTAAATGGAGATTCAAACGATTCTTATTGGTATCTTCGTGCTCCATATGAGGTCATGGAGCATAAACTTGCTTGCTGCATTGATGTTGCTTTTCTTTTTGCTTCCTTATGTGAAGCGATTGGCTTACATGCCGTTTTAATTTTTGTTAAAGAAAAGCAAGGAAATCATGCGATGGTTGGTGTTTGGCTTGATGACACTCATCATACCTCGCCATGTGATGAAAATGGGGCCTGGCTACGTAGTCAAGCGGATTCAGGTTTTGAAAACCTTGCAGTTATTGATGTGGTAGGACTAACACACGCTAAAACTTTAACTTTTAAGGATGCTTTAGAGGCTGGTCATTCTCGTTTAGTAAACTGTGTTTCTTTTAACATGGCTTTGGATGTTCATGCTTGCCGAAATGAAGGAATTCAACCGATTCCCGTTCCGGATATTGCAACGAAAAAAGTAAAACTTGATGTTATCGAAACAGGTGAGACCGATTATTTACTTCCCGAGATTGATGAAAGCCGCCATCGTTTTGTTCAAATCGGAGGTAAAAAACCCGAAGATCGGATCGATCATTGGGAACGTTGTCTTCTAGATTTAAATATGTCAAATAGACTAATTAATCTTCCTTTTGGGAAAAGTGGTCTTCAACTGGTTGTTCCAGAACCTCAAGAATTTATCGATGCTCTTCAAGGGAAAGAAAAAATGCAGTTGGATTTTTCTCCTCAGATTGCTATTCCCTCAAATAAAAAATCAGGAATTTTAGAATTTGATCCACGACTAACCCATTCTTTAGTAGAAGATGGTTATCGTCGAAACACTTTATATTATGTTGATCGAAGTGGGAAAGATGGACAAGATTATCTAAAGTCTTTAGCAAGACGTTCTAACACTTCTTTAGAAGAAACTGGTTGTAACCCTCTATTTTTAACTCTTGGTTTAATTTGTTGGTATGAGAACGAGAAATCTGCCGCTGTGGGAACCGGGGCGTTATATGCACCAATTTTCCTTTTACCGATAAAAATGCCACGAAGAAAAACGGGAAATTTATATACATTTGAATATTCCTTTGACGATATTCAATTAAATACAACCATATTTGAATATTTCCGGCAGGCATTTAATCTAAATTTCAATGGCTTGACCATTGAGAGTATTTCCGAGGATTTTGGAGAGGGAAAAACACGAATTAATGTGCAGATGGCTTTTAATACCATTAAAAGAATTATTGCCGCTGCTGGACTTAAAAACTGGCAAGTACGGGAATCACCAAGCGTTCTTGGTTTATTCTCTTTTGCTCATTTTGTTATGTGGAGCGATATTCAAACTCGAAGAAAGGATTTACAGAATCATCCGATTGTACGCTCTTTTATTGAAGGAGGAAGAATTTCTACCTTGCAGGGCGAAGAAATTAAAATTGAACAATTTGACGATGTTGTTCCTCCTACCTCGATGGCTATTCCTTTACCAGCGGATAGTTCCCAAATTAAAGCAATTTATGATGCAGAGCAGGGGGAGAGCTTTATTCTTGATGGCCCTCCTGGGACAGGAAAAAGCCAGACAATTGCTAACATGATTGTTGACCTTTTATATCACGGCAAGAAGGTTTTGTTTGTTGCCGAAAAAGAGGTTGCTCTTGATGTTGTTAAAAATCGTTTAAAAGATTTAGGACTGGGTGATTTCTGCCTACAAATTGCGAATATGAATACAGCAAAATCGGTTGTTCTTTCGCAACTGGGAAGACTTTTGGAACTTGGCCCAAAAGAGGCTGATGGAAAAAAATACGCGCAAATCGCGGATGCAATTTTAGAAAAACGAAATGAACTAAATGGAATTTTAAAAGCAATTCATGGCGATTCTGGTTTCTTTATTTCGATTTACGATGCCATTCTTCTTTCTTTATATCATAAAGATGGCGCTCATGGTCATCGGATTGATATATCGGAAGAGTATGCTAGGAATTTAACACGTGAAAGTCATCAAGAAGCTGTTAGTGCATTGGAACAAATTAAAGTTCATGACCGTCAAGTTGGTGGTTATGCTCGTTCTCCTTATCGCGCATATTTAAACGGGGATTATTCGATTGTAAAAAGGGATAATCTTTTAAAAGTTCTACCAAAATTAGAAGAACTATTAGGAACAATGTCTCTTGCTATATCAACAATTTCTTCTAAACATCCAATGTTTGCTGAGACTCTTCAAAATGCAAAGTTATTAACGGAAATATTTCATGAATTTGAAAAAGAAAGCAATTTATTCTTTGAATATTTAGGAGACAAAAATGTTCTTGCGATTCAAGCGAACATTTTAGATAAATTAACACGGCTAAAAAACTATTACCTCCTCCGCGAAAATATTGAAAAAGATTGGAAATTAGAAGTTTGTGAAAAGGCCAAAGATTCTGCCATGTTTGCTGCCAAAATTTCTTATGCCCAAGGGTTATCTTTCTTTAAGAAACATAGGGCGATGAGTAAGCTCCGGAAGGAATATAGTTCTTATGCAAAAAATAAAACAGCCCTTAAAGATAATGGTTTAATTGAACTTTCTTCGAATTTAAAACAATTACATTCCGCATCTTCTACCCTTTCTTTTGCTACCATTGAAGAAAGACAGGCTGATAGAATCATTGCCGCTCATTCTCCAAGAACGGCAGCTGATTTTGATGCTTTAATTAAAAAATTCTCGAAAACCTTTCTTGTTAGTGAACTTGTTAAGCAATTAAACCCTGCAAAAGGCCATGATTTTTCCGAAATTTCCAATTTCTTCAGCACTTATTTCCGTTCTGATCAACAAATTTTTGATCCTGATTTTGTGCGTATGGTCAATTCTTATGAGCAACTGATGGATTATGGTGAGATGCTTAAAGATGACTATGACTTTGATTTTGAACGATATTTTGATGATCCTTCTTATAATTTCTTCCAATATGCGAGATCTTGTGTACGGACGATTAGTGGTGATAAGGGTCGTTTAGTGTATTGGTGCAATTTACAAGGAGATGTTCTCAAGGCAAAAAAGGTTGTGCCTTCCGAGCTTATAGAAGATTATGAAAAAGGAGTTTTTGACGCCGAAGATTTAGTCGATATTTTTGAACATAGTTTAGGAAATACGATTGCCACTATTGCTGTTGATGAAAAAAAGATTGGCGATAGAAGTTTAGGGAGAGTGGATTCTAGCGATACAACGCGTGACATTAATCAATATAAAAAATATGTTCGTGATTTTGCGCGTTTAACCGTTGAAGAAACTTTTGCTCGTATTACTTCTTGTTATCCCGATATGTCTTCACCAATGGCGCCATCAACGAAACTTGCCAATTTAAAGAAAATTTGTGCCGGTTCTTTCCGTGGTTTCCCCTTAAGGAAAATTCTTGATGATTTCGCGGACATTATTTTAAAACTTTGCCCATGTTTCTTAATGTCACCGGTTACTGTTGCTCAGTATTTAAACGCGGAAAAGCACCAATTTGATGTTGTTATTTTTGATGAAGCATCGCAAATTCCTACCGCAGAAGCGGTTGGGTCAATATCTCGTGGAAAATCTTGCATTATTGCAGGAGATAAAAATCAGATGCCTCCTAGTATGTTCTTTAAAACTTCCATTAATGGACCGACGGATGGAGATGATGTTTCCTTTGTTTTAGGAAGTGATTTGGAATCACTTTTAGAGGATGCGGAGGCTCTTGGTTTTCCCAAACGTTCTTTAAATTGGCATTATCGAAGTCGTCATGAATCGCTTATTGCTTTTAGCAATCGTCGCTTCTATGGCAATACTCTTTTAACTTTCCCTTCTCCTGGAGAAGAAAGTTCTGCCGTTTCTTTCCGTTACGTAAAAGGCACTTATAGCAATAATCGGAATCAAGAAGAAGCGAAAGCCATTGTCAAAGAAGTCATTCGTCGTTTAAAAGATCCAGAGTTATCAAAGCACTCTATTGGTATTGTGACGTTTAACGAGCCTCAACAAAACTTAATTGAAGACTATTTGGAACGTTTTTTAGCGTCGAATAATTTGACCAATGCTCTTCCTGGAGGAGAAAGCATTTTTGTTAAAAATTTAGAAAATGTACAAGGGGATGAGCGCGATTGTATTTTCTTTTCTATCACCTATGCTCCTGACCGTAAAACAGGAAAAATGTCCATTAACTTTGGGCCTTTAACTCAACAAGAAAAAGGAGCACGACGTTTAAATGTTGCTGTTTCTCGCGCTAGGGAAGAAATGATTGTCTTTTCTTCCGTTTATGCAGAAGAAATTCCTGCCGAGCGGGCTACTTATGAAGGGGCGAGAAGACTAAAAGAGTTTTTATCTTTTGCGCAACGAGGAATTTCTGCTCTCCCGTACTTATCTAGAGGGAAAATCCGTGCAGAAGTGCCATCAATTGCTAATTTTTTGGCCGATGAATTGCGGAATAAAGGCTTTAGTGTGGATACAAATGTGGGAGCTTCGACTTTTAAAATCGATGTGGCTATTCATGACCCACGTTTTGGTGATCGTTATATCTTAGGAATTATTCTTGATGGGGATAGTTATACAAATACACCAACTTGTCGAGATCGAAATATCGTTCAACCAGAAATTCTTAAAAATCTTGGTTGGAAGATTTATCGGATGTGGTCAGTGGAGTTTTTTGATCACCCAGATTCTTGTTTAAATCAAATTGTCGAAGCGATTAATCACGCCATTAATTCACAAAGTGAAGAAGAGGACAAAAATGAGGAAGAGGATAAGACTTCTCTCAACTTAGTTTCAAAGAAAGTTGAACGGAACCGTCACGCCATTACTTATGTCTTTTCGGAAATTACCCCGCGTCCTTTTGTTGAAAACGAGAAAGAAAAACAAAACCTTTCTTTATTCTTACGTGAGGTAATTGCCAAAGAAGCACCTATTTCCGAAGAAACTTTAAAAGAAAGATTTAAGGCTCGCTATCAAATTGATCGCATGACTGCGAACATTCGTGGTTTCTTCCAGAAAGCTTTACAAACTTGCCTTCCTTACGTCTATATTGAATTTTGTGGTTCTTATCGTTTCTATTGGCCCGATAGTGGTCTTTGTTATTCCTATTCGTTCTATCGATTACCAGCAAAAGGTGAGTCCCGCGATGTTTGTGATATTTCTTACATTGAACTTGGTAATGCGATGCGTGATATTCTCCACGATCAAGGGAAGATGTTAGCTTCCGACTTATATAAACAAGTATCACTTCTTTTTGGAAACGAAAAATTAATTAAGAAGGCCTCCAATTATTTAGGCAATGCCTTAAAGGCTAATCAAGGAGGTAGGCTCGGTATAAAAATAGATGCCGATATGACCGTTTCTCTACTTCGATAAGAAATATTAATTAGAGGGGGAAATATCCCCCTCTTTTTGTTATAATAAAAAGTGATGAAAAGATTTCCCCCTTTATATCGAAATTTACCCAAAGAGTTCTTCCGGGTACTTGCTCTAGGTAACGTAGAAGAAAGTTATCGCTTAATTGCCCTAATTGACGATTATTACGGGCCTTTGCGTTTTGATGCAGATAAAGATGAACTAGCCTCTTATCTTGCTTCACAAATGCAAAAAGACATCATTGATGACTTTGAAATTGAGGCAAAGACTCCTCTTGAGAAAGCACGTTCCTTTTTAAGACGCCTTGTGGAATATGGCTGGTTAGATAAAGAAGAAGGCGACGGTTTTACCGAACGGCTCTCACGAAGTGACGCCTTTATGAAAATTGTTCCTGTTCTTCTAGAAATTGCGGAAGAAGAGGAAAGAAGCAACGAATACTTTGGTTTATCCGAGGACATTTACCGTTCGTTAAAAGCCTTTGATTATGGAAAAAGCACAGCCGCTTTAGAACAATTAAGCAATAAATGTGCGCAGTTATATCGTCATCTTCTTTCTGTTAATAGCCAAATTAAGCGTTTTGCCGCAAAAGCGTTAGAGGAAGAAGGAAAGACAGAGAAAGAAATTTTAGATACCTTACTTATTGAATTCCAAAGACACCCTGCTCTACTTGCTTTAAATAATTTACAAGGTCCTCATAATCCGGAGATTCGTCACGTTGATGTGATTAAAGCCATTGAGCATTTAAAAGAAGAAACGGTTATGGAAGGGTTAGTTGGTGATTACCTTCTAACAAAACATCTTGATGATTGTGAAGAAAACCGGAAAGAAGCGACGAACTTTGTAACAGAAGTGCTTGACACCGTTCTTGATCTTTTCGATTCAATGCCGAATCAAATCAAAGAAATTTCCATGCGAAATACTTCTTACGTTCAAGCAACACGTGCCATTCTTGAATTCCGTTTAAATAATTTCCGCGATATTGAAGGAGCTTTAAATCGTTCCTTGAAACTTTTAAAGAAAATTCCTAACGAGAAAGAAATTGAAACACCTTTTGCCCCTTATAATTTAGCGACAATTGCTCCTGATAGTATTTATAAACCTCGATATTTACAAAGAAAAGCACCAGGAGAAGTACCTTTTGAAGAAGGGGAAGAAGATTTAGAGGCTATTGCCCGCGCAGAACGTTTCTTAAAAGAAGAGAGACGATATGGCAAAAATTCCATCGTCGATTTCTTAAAAGAAGTTATGAATTCCGATTCCGAATATGCTTCTGAACTGAATCAAGAAGGGTTAGATGGCTTCATAAAACTTTCTTTAGCCCCTGCCTACGCGCCAGAAGGATTTGAAATTGGAGCACCAACAGGAGAACAGTTTGAACTTGGTGCCTATCTTCTAGATGACTATTTAATTGAAAAGAAAGGAGACTAAAAATGGGAAAACTTAATGTCTTATCCGATTTCCAAGAAAAATATGGACTTATTGCTTCTTCGGAAACAAAATGCGACCGTTTTGCCAAAATTGTGTTGCGTTTATTAAACGAAACTTTTTTAGTCCAAGATAAAAGACAAGATCAAGACGACTATTATGTTGCAACAGGAAGCTATAAAGCTGTATTAGAAGATTTTTTCCGCTTTTTAGACATTTCTTTCCTTGTTGATCGCGAAAAAAGACTTTGTTATATCCGTGGTGATAATGAACGAAACCGGTTACGTCTTAAAAAACTTGAAACCGTTGTTCTTTTAATTCTTCGTTCTCTTGCTTATAAAGGAGATAGAAAAATTGCTTCTTATAACAGCGTTATTGTTACGGTTGAAGAAATCTTAAAAAAACTAAACGAAACAGAAATTTATCCTGATGGGGTGGGGATGACGGATTTTAAGAACGCTCTTACTACCCTTAAAAGATATAAAGTTATTGATTTTCAAGAGGATCCTAGTAAGGGAGAAACCCCTATTGTCATTTATAACAGTGTATTAATTTTAGTGGATAGTTCTTCTTTGGCTGAGTTAGAAGATCGGTTATCCAAGTACATCGGAGGAAGCGAAGATGAAGAAACTAACGAGAGTGAAGCTAATTAATTGGCATTTATTTACCAATCAAACAATCCAAATTCGTGGGAATTTATTAATTTCTGGCGATAACGGGTCAGGAAAATCGACTTTGGTTGATGCGATTCACTATGTTCTTTCTGGCGGCTTAGCGCAAAAGAAATTTAATATGGCGTCAAGAAATGGGATGTCAGGAACAAGAAGAACGGTGGAAACCTATATGCGTGCGCGTATTGGTGCTGTAGGAAAAGAATTTTTACGTCCAGAATCCGATATTATTACCCATCTTGCTTTAGAGTTTGAAGATGGCGAATCTCTTGTTACTTTAGGCTGCGTTTTACAAATTACTGGAGGAATTCTTCTTCCTTCGAAATTTTATGAATTGCGTGGTCCAATTGATGATTCTCTTTTCTTTGAATATCGCGATGATGGAACAAAATCAGTTTTAAATTTTGAAGGATTAAAGAAGGTTGCAACAAGTGAGGGGATTCCCTTTATTCCTTTAGAGGCCCAATCTCTTGCTTCTTCTTACATTCAAGTACGAAAATCTCTTGATTTACCCGATGAATACGAAACTTTATTAAGTAGCGCAATTGCATTTGATCCCAATGCTGACTTACTTGAATTTACCAACAATTTCTTACTTCAAAAACGAAACGTTTCCTTAGATGAGGTAAAAGAGGCCGCAAAAGCGTATCAAGATATTGCAACTCTTCTTCATCACGAAGAAGAAAAAGCCAAAGCCTTACTTCCTCTTCTCTCTTTATCCGAGGAAAGAGATCACGCTTTAAAAGAAGAAGAAGCTTTAGAAATTTTAGATTTGAAAATTAGTTTAGAAGAGGCCGAAAAAGCAAGAACAAAAGCCGAAGAAGATTTGGCCTCTTTACGGGAAAAAGAACGCGCTTTTGATGCCCGTCGGTTAGAAATTAATGAAGCTTTAGCCTCTTTAAGACAAGAACGGACTGCTTTAGAAAATAGGGATGAACGAACCGAAATTAGCCGTTTAAAAGGTGATGTTGCTCTTTTTGATTCTCGTTTAGCCTCCTTAGCGGCGGATGATGTTTCTTTCCTCCGCCAGTTAGAAACCTTAGATGAGTCTTCTCTTGCTTTAGGTTTTAAATCCTCTTTATCGAATATTGCCAAGAAACGAGATGGTCTTAGTTTAAGAAAAGCTCTTGAAAGTTACGATAGTTCTTTATCTTTAATTCGTCAGCAATATCGAAGTGAAAAAGAACGAATTCGTCAAAATAAAGAGAATTTATTAGAGGAATTACGTCTTCTTTCTCCCAAAATTCAAATGCTTGAAAGCCATGAACGGGATTTCCCCGTTGGGGCGAAAAATCTTTATCACCTATTAGAAGAAAGATTCCAACTCGAAGATGAATTTGCCTGCAATCCTTTATGCGACTGTTTAGAGATGAAGGATGAGTCTTGGGATGAAGCCATTGAACGCTTATTAGGGAATCGACGTTATGACGTTTTTGTTCCTCAAAGATTTTATCAAGAGGCGGCAAAAGTTGTCTCCAGTCATCCTGAGTTAAAAGAAGAGGGCGCGCCTGGAGTTATTGATAGTTCAACTTTAGGCGATGTGCCTTTTAAAGTGGATAATTCTTTAGCGGATTTAGTCCATTGCGCGGTTGCTGCATCTGGGGAAGAAGAACTTCCTTTGGTACGGGCTTATGTTGACTTCTTACTTGGGGATATCAAAGCTGTAGATGAGCCCTTAGGACGGGAAGATTATAAATGGATGACAAGAGATGGCTTATATTACGATGGTACTTCCATTCGTTATATTGCCAAAGATCCAAACTTTGTTTTATGCATTGGTCAAGAATCTATTGGGCGTCAACTTCAAGCCATGAAAGATCGTTATCAGGATCTTTCGACACGGATTAGTGAACTGGAAAACGAACTTTCTCCTATTGAAGAAAAACTACAACTTTCCTTGCGTCTTGACCCAATGCCTCTTCGTTCCTTGCCTTCTAGATGGAACGAAGAAGATGAAATTAGCAAAAAGAAAGAAGAAACTCTTGAGCGGATTCGTACTTATGAACAAAGCATGGCGGAAGAGGATTTAACCAAGTTTGGTGCCGCTATAGAAGCCATTGATGCAAAAGAAAAAGCTTTACACGAAGAACAAGAATCTTTATTCAAGAGAAGAGATGAGATTGCCGAAGAACGCGGACGTTATAATCTTGCTTTAGAGCAAGCGATGGCCGCGAAAGAAAATTCAAAGCGTTCTTATGATCTTTACTTACTTGATCATAGCGATCCTTTAATTCAAGATTTAGCGGAGCATAAACTTCATAATTATGGAAAAGGTGCCGCTAGTAAGATTCGTGAAGAACACGAAGAAAACAAACGGGTCCTTGGGGAATCAGAGCGAAAGATTACCCGCATCATGGCATCTTATAACGATAAATTTAATCAAAATGATGTGGAGCCTGTTTTAGAGAATTTACCTCTTTATATTGAACGTTATCATAAGATTACAAAAGATAGCTTAGTCTCGGCAAGAAGCAAGGCCGAACAAGCCTCCATGGTTGCGGTTGAAAACTTCAAAAGTGGTTTCTTAGTTGGTTTACGAAGCAATATTGAACAAGCTGACTTACAAATTCAAAAATTAAACAAAACCTTAAAGCGCCATCCTTTTGGCAGTGCACATTCCATTTATCGCTTCCTTGTTAAGCCTACCAATGACCCTGAACTTCGTAAGATATATGATATTGCCGTAAATACGAGTGAAGATTACTATCAAAGTAACCTATTTACTTCCTTATTATCTGGTGAAAATCGCTCGACAATGGATTATCTTTTCCGCATTTTATCAAGTGAAAATCCTGCTGAAAGTAGTGCAGAAACCATTGAGCGTTTCTGTGATTATCGAAACTATTTAAGTTACGATATTGTGGAAACAACTCCCGATGGTCAAGAGAAGCGATATAGCGATAATGTTCGTGCGCGTTCTGGAGGGGAAACACAAACGCCATTCTATGTTTTAATTGCTGCTTCCTTTGATAGCGCTTTTGAACTGAAAAAGAGAAGTGGTTCCTCTCCTTGTGAAATCGTTATGTTGGATGAAGCTTTCAACAATATGGATAGCGACCGAATTGAAGACATGATGGAATTCTATCGTTCTTTAGACATTCAACTTCTTGTATCGGTTCCTACTTCACGTTTCTCATATTTAGCCGATCACATTGATAGCACCTTAGTGCTTGTCAGCCGTAATGAGCATCTAACTTGTTATCAAGGGGGAAAAAAGGCTCCTGAAACAGAGGAAATTGTAAATACGGACGAAGTTAACGAATAATTTACTTCCTCTCTTGGGAAAGTCGTGGTATTCTTGCCATCGCTTGGAGGCATACCCAAGAGGCCGAAGGGGGCAGTTTGCTAAACTGTTAGATCGGGTTTACCGGTGCTCGAGTTCGAATCTCGATGCCTCCGCCACAAGAAATGAAATATCCCCCATAATTTTGCCCAAGTAGGGTAAGATGAATGGAGGATTTTTTCTATGAAAAGAACACTCGAGGAGAAGTTATTCCTCGTTAAATT
>CASEFL010000007.1 GCA_949287245.1 uncultured Bacillota bacterium | reverse complement strand
TTTCCAACCTTCTCATAATAGCAATTGTCGTCACCTTTATAGATGTATGACTCGTTCTTATCTTTCTTAATTTTGCCTTCTTTAATTAGACGTTGCTTTTCTTCATAAATCCTTTTAACAAGCTCACTGGCAGGCTCGTCATTTGAATCTTGCTTTACAAGTTTCCCTTGTATTGCCAATTGAAGAATCGACTTTCTAATCTGGTCAGCAGTTAAATTCTTAATTGTCTTCATCTAAAAGCTCCAATATCTTGCCCAGTGTTTCTTCCATTTCCGCATTGTATGCAGCTCTCTTCTCTCTAAATTCTTTTATTAAATCGTGCGGATCGAGTATCTCGTCTTCTTCATGAGGGTAACCACATAAATCTAAATTATAGTGATTGTCTTCTAACTCTTTCTTTGTGTATTTCTTTGCCTTTGGGAATCCATCGATTGTTAATTCTTCCTTGTTGTTCCACCACTCGATTACAGGATTGAAATGCTCTAACAAGATTGGCTTTGTCTTGGAGAAGTTTTTATAGCCTTCTGGCATGTCCATTCTATAAATCCATGTTTCTTCAGTAGGATGAGTGTTCTCAAAGAAAAGAATATTCGTTGTGATTGATGTATAAGGCGCAAAAACACTATGAGGCATACGGATGATGGTATGCAAATTGAATTCGCTAAGGAGTTTGGCCTTAATGTTTACTTTGGCGTTGTCCTCACCAAACAAGAACCCATCAGGAATAATGACAGCAGCCCTTCCGTTCTTTTTAAGACGATACATAATAACGTCTATAAATAAATCGGCAGTTTCACTACTTCTTAGTTCCGCAGGAAAATTATTCTTAATAATGTCTTTCTCCGAACCGCCATATGGAGGATTCATCAATATGATGTCGAACTTATCGCTTTCTTTGTAATCTCTAACATTCTTCTCCAAGGAGTTCATATGATAAATCTTTGGCTCATCAACATCGTGCAAGAGAAGGTTTGTAATGCAAAGCAGATATGGAAGAGGCTTCTTTTCTATTCCGTAAACCGCATTGTTGTATTTGTCGACATCTTCTTCGCTTTTTCTCTGAGGTTCTAAATACTTAAGTGTTGAGGTTAAAAAGCCACCTGTACCACAAGCAAAATCCGCCACTGATTCCCCGAGCTTTGGAGCAATCATCTTCACCATAAAATCGGTAACCGCTCTAGGAGTATAGAATTCACCAGCGTTTCCTGCGCTTTGTAAGCTTTTTAGAATTGTTTCATAAATATTGCCGAATTCATGCCTTTCCTTGTATTCAGAAAAGTCTACTTCATTGATAACGTTTATAACTTGTCTTAAAAGAACGCCATCTTTCATATAATTTGAAGCATCTTCAAATACATATTGGATTATCCTTTGTTTTAAAGGTGTATCGGGAGTTATCTCAAAACGGTATTTCTTATAATTCAAATCGATCTCTCTGCCCTTGAAAAAAGGAAAAAGGATATTATTAATGAAGTTAAGTAAAGTATCGCCGGTAATAACGTTGTTGCTGTGATCATCTATAGCCCAATTACGCCATTTAAGCTCGTCAGGTATCAAACTTTTATAGTTTTCATCGAGCATTTCCCATTCTTCTTCTTTTACGTCGTAAACCTTCAAAAAGAACATCCAGGTCATCTGGCTTATTCTTTGAGCATCACCATCAACACCAGCGTCATTGCGCATGATGTCTTGTATTCTTTTAACTAAATTGTTAATTGCCATTGTTTTATCTCCTATTAATTTTTATCGAGCATATAAGGCATGCTGAACGTTTTGCACTGCTTGTAAATATCCATTCAATCCACCAAACATTCGAGCAATCTTTACTAGGCTTCCAAATTCATTGAAATCAGGTAACTTAAGTATTTTTTGGTCGGTAATATCGTCTATCTCGTCATTGGCATATTTAGTAAGTAATATATTTAAAACTTCTTTGCATTCGTTGGAATAGTGATTCAAGACTTCAATTACCTTATTATTTTTAGTTCTCTCACTTTTAGTTAGAGGTTTAATTCCATATGCAATATCGCATATCAAATCGAAGTCATCGACATCAGCAGGATACATTTTTCTTAGTTCCTCGATGAATATCCCTTTTTCTTCCAACTCCTGAATAATGGCTGCTCTCTTTTCGTCGCTAGTCCAAAATTGCAGGAAGTCATCAAGTGAGGCATAATCTCTCAATATATTTTTCTTGGTGAAATCCTTCAAACTTTCTGTTACTAATTTGCCTTCGTTATCGTAATATTGCACTCTTTCAGATAGAAGTTGAACCTGAACGTTATTTATATAAACTTTTTTCTTTACTTGATTGTCAGAGTCTTCACCATCAATACTAGGCTCATCCGTGACAACAGCTACATGTTTCTTATCTTTATGATATTCTGGATCATAATCGATATCCTGAATGTCTGGGCCATTAAATTTAGGATCGGCAAATAATCTCGTAGCATTTCTAAAATCCAAAATTGTGAAATACATCTTGCCGTAGTCTTCAGCAATTCTCGTGCCACGACCAATGATTTGTTTGAATTCAGTCATGCCATTTTCGCCAAAAATATTATCCAACACGATGTTTTTGCAGGTTTGGCAGTTAACGCCCGTTGTCATTAATTTAGATGTGGTAACTATGGTAGGATAAACGCAATTGTTATCTATAAAATTATCTAATTGCTTTTTGCCTTCATCGTTATCCCCAGTAATTCTCATTACATATCTATGATTGTCCGCGCAAAGATCGGAATTCAGGTTTACCAAAGCTTGACGCATCCTTTCTGCGTGATCAATGTCAACACAGAAAACAATGGTCTTGGCTAATCTATCTGTGTTCTTTAAATATTCCGTTATTTTTTCAGCTACAAGCTGTGTTCTTTCATCAATGACTAAGTTCTTGTCATAGTCCTTTATTCCGTATTCCCTATCTTCAACTAGATCTCCATCTTTATCAGTTTTTCCTTTGGATGGTCGATAACCATAGACATCAGTATCGATTGCATATCTAATAACTCTATATGGCGCTAAGAACCCATCATCAATACCATCTTTTAATGAATATGTATAAATCGGCTCACCAAAATAATCTATATTAGACACCTCGTTTGTCTCTTTTGGTGTCGCAGTCATACCAATCTTCGTAGCTTTATTAAAATAATCCAGGATCTTACGCCAATTAGAATCGTCCCTAGCACTTCCACGATGACATTCATCGACAATAATTAAGTCGAAAAAATCAGGTTTAAAACTTTCTTTCAATAAAGCAAGTGAATCTTCAGTTTCGTTTTCAGATAACTGTTGGTACAGAGATAAATAGATCTCGTAAGAAGTGTCCATCTTCTTATGCTCGACCTTATACATCGAGTTTTTGAATGGTTTAAAATCGCCAATGATTGTTTGATCAACGAGTATATTTCTGTCTGCTAAATATAGGATTTTCTTTTTTAATCCAGATTTCCAAAGTCTCCATATTATTTGAAAGGCCATGAAGGTCTTCCCTGTACCTGTTGCCATAACTAAAAGTACTCTGTCTTGTCCTTTGGCTATTGCCTCAACGGTCTTATTTATTGCTATTCTCTGATAGTACCTAGGAGAATACGAACCCTCACCAAAGTAATAGGGTTCATTAATTACCTTCTGCAAATTTGGATAGGTTTCGATTTCATCGCCATATTGTTTTTTGAATAAATCTTCAGGAGAAGGGAACTCGTCTAACTCTTTAATGACTTCAGTTCCTAATTTTCTGTCATGAAAAAGGAAATTATCACCGTTTGATGTAAAAACAAATCTAACATCCAGTTTTTCTGCATATTCCAAAGCCTGCTGCATTCCATCGCCCACTCTGTGGGAATTGTCTTTTGCCTCAACGACTGCTAAAGGTAGGTTTTCCTTATAATAAAGGACATAGTCAGGCTTTAAGACTTTTAATCTTTTTGCAACATTGCCTCTTACAACGATTTTTCCGGCTGTGATAGGTCGTTCCATTGCGATTTGCTTTTTTACCCACCCAGCTTCTTCTATTGCAGGAGTTATAAAGTTAAGTTTTACTTCCTCTTCTGTCATACTAGCCACCTTCCTAATTGATTTTTATGCCATACTCATTAAAAAGTGAGCGAAGCTTTCTCTTTACTTTGATAGTTGGCTCATGAACCCCATTTTCCCATCTATTAATAGATGCAAAAGAAACACCAAGAACTTTGGCGAACTCCTGCTGGGACAACATCATTTTTTCTCTTAATTGCTTAATGGCTAATGGATAATTATCAACTATCATAAAACACCTCAAAGACTTTATAGATTAAATTATACACATTTATAGCACTTTTTGCTATATCGAAAAAAGAAAATTGGCAAAATATGAGATTAGAGCGAATTATCAAAAATAATTTAAAATAAAGCATTTTATTCAAAAATAATTAAAAATTTTTGTGAATTATTGAAAATTATCAAAAACGATATTTGCTCTATTAATGCAACGATCTCTCGTATGCCTTGAATAGATAACCGCTATCGAAACCGAAGTCCCTGTAGCCTTTTAGGCACGTGTTCACGTAGAACATGTCGGGAACCATAATTCCCCTAATCTCCTCGTTCATGACATAGACCAAGGCTTTTATCGGTTTGCCGCTAAGTTCGACTTCTAGGTATTCCTTCCTATAATGCGTCGGATATCCTTCGTATCTATCTAGGCTCCTTTCGTCGTTTTCGTCGATTTCAAAGATGCCCAAAGGAACCTCGCCATTGGGACTTTCCCTGATTGTCAAATAGTATCTAAACTCTAGTTCGTAGCCTCTAAGAAGGAAACTCCCCACCTTCTTGGCGTTAGGGCATCTCCTTCTCATTTGGCTAAGGTTTAAGTTTGAACCATATGCTAAGTAATACTTTTTCATTATCTTGCTCCTCCTAAAGTTGCTTCGCTTCTTCCGAATCTCCAAGCCGAGCATCCGCTTAAGGCGTTAGTCAAATGGACTCTGCAGTTCTTGAATTCCTCACCTATCATCCCGATTCGGTTAAGGTAGGTGCGCATCGCAAACTTCTCGTTCTCGACTTGAGGCTTCTTCGAACTAGCGCACTTTTGAGTTAATGCTTGATGGTTTAAGGCAAGTGCTAAGCAAATGTAACTTCTAACCTTTCCAGCATGAAGTTCAGAGTTAAATCCTCTAAGTTCAACTGTATGGTTTCCTGTGAAGAAACTATGGAGATTAAGGAAGTGATATCTGCTATCGTGGTAGTGCGTGTTTCTGCTTCCGTAGTAACCTTGGTACCAAATATCAGCGAGTTGGGCCAATGTCTTAGGATGCTTCTTATTGATGTTTGTGACCAAGTGCTCATCCATCTTCTTACAGAACCTCATTCTTTCGGGTTTGATTTCCAAAGCCTTATAAAGAAGGTCGTTTTTGCTAGCGATGATGTTGATGAAGTTCCTAATGGTCCTTACATCGTGGTCAGCGCCATCAAGGTGGATGTGGATACCGCAACTTGCGTTCGTGAATGCACCACTCTTTCTTAAAGCCCTAACTATTTCTTGTAAGGTCTCGATGTCCTCATCATATGTAAGGATAGGGCTCACAAGCTCACAAGAATAATCTCTACCTGCGCTTATGATTTCGCCGTTCCTTTTGGTTTGGCATCTAAGGGAACCATCGTACATGACCTTCCACTTACGTCCGTCCAGGGCTTTTATCTCCTTTGTGTCATAATAGTCTCTTGTTTCAGTAATCGATCCATTGATGACTTCAGCAACAACCTTACTCTTTCCCGAAGGTGTGTTTTCTAGCCTTCGCACATACATATATGGCTCTAAAAACACACGATAGCAACTCAATAATCGAGGTATTTTGAACTATATTTTTGTACTGCTTTAAACCAAGAAAAAAAGGAGCCATTACCTAGCTCCATCAAGAAGTTTTTTCATCTCTTCTCTTATCTTCTTTTCGCCTCTAGCAAGGACCTTGAAGTTACTTATATCAACAAGCTCTAAGCTACCCTTGCCATTGATGGTTATTCGGTACTTTTCATCTATCTTGTTATATAAGGACCTTGTTTCCTCACTGAGACTACTTAGCTTTCCCTCTAGTTTTTCTAATGACATAATCCATGCCTCCTCGTGTATATACATCACTCTTTGAGACGGTTATATCAAGTCAATTAACACTAGTTATTCGAGCAAAAACCCTACAAAACTCATGTCTTTTTTTGGAAAACCGAGAATTCCAAAATATTTGGCCCGTATTTTTCGTGAGTCCCCCTCGTGCGGTACCCAGCCCCAGAAAAAAAGGAGGACCGGGGGGGAGGGGTCAGCTACCAAAAAGGACTTAGCAGCCATGACAACCGCCAAGCCCATGGGAGATTAAAGACTTCAATTATTGATTTTTTCAATTTACATGGCTAGAGGAAACTGTCATCCACTTCTTCGTATTCCTCTTCTTCCGAGACTTCATCTGCGTTAGTCCATGTCACCTCTTTGGCAGCAAATTTTCGCTCATTCAAAAGCAACTCTTCGTAACTTTCGCCATATTCCTTTCCAAAATGCTTGGTCAAGAGATAGACGAGTGCCTTGTAGTCCGGTCCGACCTGTTTCTTGATGCGATGGACTTTCTTTTTGGTCTTCCCGTCTCTTTCCTCGACTAATTGATCTTCCTCTATGACTTCGTAGCCGATCGCTCTTTTATACATGGCGCTGGCCAAATCGCACTTGAGGTCATATTTGGCACTGTCGATGGCGGCTTGGATGTCCGGGTGTTCCTTCTTCAAGGAAGAGAAGGTCGAAGCATTCATGCCCAATTGCTTGCACATCTCCTTTTGGGTGACCAGTCTTTGTGCGCATTTTTTGATGAATGAAAGGACGTCATTGAGCTTCCCGCTATTGACCCAATCGTTATAAATACTTGAACCATACAAACGTTTGTTCTTGCTCATGAGATTCCTCCTTTCTATTCGAAAATCATGCAGAATAAGATTTTTTCTTCTTACACCTTAATTTTATCATCGCCATTTTTATCCCTATAGTTCCATTTTGTCTCATGATGTTCCAACTTTATCAGATGCATCCTTGACCATGTCGATTACGCTTGGATCGATTCGACGCATGACGTCAAGAGACGACGAGAAAGACAAAAATCCGAAAAGCATCCCTACGTTGGATTACGTTGAATATTCCTGACGTATTTCAAGGTATACCGAGCGGAAGACAAAATCTCCTCAAGGCGCCTTTTCCTTGGAACACGTTAGATGTCCTAATGTATTTCGACGTATACAAAACGTAAGACAGAAATCTCCCCTACATATTTTCATTAGATAAGAACACTTATATAACAACATTCTTTCGTGTAGGCCCCACATTTGCCGTACGTTGCACTCATTTAGCCTTTATGGGCATCTATAGCCAAAACCGAATACCGCCTTGTACGGTTGCTGTCTTAACGTTGGTCGACTTCGAGGCGCTATGTTAGAATCCAAGGAGACCGCAAACCAGACAATTGTCTCTTCACGTGTCATTACGTTGAAACCATCTAACGTGACCAAGGCAATTCAAACGTCTTTTATAATCTTCAAATACTCTTGATACGTCAGAACCGCTTGGATTCATTCGACATGGCCAAGGAAATACACTTCATACTTCTATCTCTTCCATGATTTTTATGGCCTCGTCCCTTGTTCGATAAAGCGTGCTCCTTGAAAGATACATCTCCTTTTCCATCTCCTTGTAGGTCTTGAAGGCCAAATAATGGTTGATGATGAAAGACATTGCTCTTTCGTTCCCTTGGCCTTTCAAGGCGTTCAGTGCCTTCAGTTTCATATCGTCGAGCATTTGCCTGTCTTCGCTTATTTTCGCCGCCTCGGCCTCGCACTTGGCTTTCCAGGGGGATGAATTTCCGGAAGCATCGGCTTGTCCTTTGCAGAAATTCAATATCTGCTCCTCCTTGGCGATATCGGCCTGCTTCAGCTTTATCAATCCAAGGTGTTCACTCAATCTCAATATTCATCACCTCGCTTTGCTCTAATAGCCCGTGTTTATCGAGGTTTTTATAATCTTCAACAAATACAAGGGTCATGGTCGGTAGTGTCAATTCCCAAAACTCTATATTATTCATTTTTCTTTCTCCTTACCCTAGACGTGAGAAAGTATGGAAAAGACCCTACCGACCCTGCCTTGTAATCATTGCAGGAAGGAAAAATCATCGATGACATCGGCGTTTATGATGCTCAGTCCTTTGACAAAGACCAGCCTGACCCCGCGCTCCCTTCTCGGCACCTTCCTGAAGCCCCTTCTTTCCAGTTCGGTGTAGAACTCGATCGTGCCCCTTGGATATTCACCTTGCGAAGTGGCGTATGTCCTGTAAGCTTGATAAAGATCCGAGGACTTGCACTCCTCACCTGGATTGACCTCGCAGCAATTGTCTATGAACTTGCCAAACCAATCGTTGTCCTTTTTGTAGCTGTCGATGGCTTCCTGCACCACTTTAGGGTTTTTGATCTTGAACTTAGAATCGTAGACTTTCTTCGCGCCTTCGATGATCCAGGAAAGAACATATTCCCCGCTTTCTTCGAAGAGGATGTCGCTATAGTTCTTGATGTCGGCGTTGTCCTTTGTGAATTTGTGGTTGAAAGGGATGACGATGATCCTTCTCCAGATGCCGTCGTCCACGCCTTTGACCTTGGGGAGGTGGTTTGTGTAGAGAACCAAAGTATGGGTCGGGGTGAAATCGAAAGGAGCCTTGTATTTCTTCTCGCCCCTGATATCGTCGGTGGAGCAGAGCTCCTTGATCTCGCTGTCGTCAAGCCTCGCCCCTTCCTGGGATTCGCTTGCGATGATCAGCCTCTTTCCCCTGAGTTCGGCAAGTTCCGGCTTCACATTCCTTTTGCAGTTCGTCGTCAAGGCGTCGGCGCTGATCTTGCCGTAGTAGCTTCCCAAGACCTTGGCAACGGTATTCCAGAATGTCGATTTGCCGTTTCCTCCGTCACCATATGAAATGATGATGCCCTCGATATAGACCTTCCCGATGGCGCATACCCCGCATATCATTTGCACGTAATCGATCAGCTCTTGGTCGTCATCAAAGACATCACTCAAGAACTTGAGCCATAGATCCTTTCCTCGGTTCGATGGGGACACGCCGGTGATCTTGGTGAGCATGTCCTTTGGCGAAGGAGTCCTGGCGCCCTTCAATCCTTCCCTCAAGTCATAGGTGGCAGCCGGGGTGGAAAGCAGGAACTCGTCTTTGTCCAGCTCCTTGATGGAAAACTGGACGATCGGGGCCAGCTCGTTGAGCGACGATTGGATCTTCCCGGAATTTCTTCTCTTCAAGATGTAGCTCTTATAGTCCTTGGCGTCTTGGTACTGAGAGGCCAACCCTTTCTCCTCGTCGGTCGCCGTGCCATCGTGAAGTCTTTTTTTCAACACCTCGAACCCGCCGTCCAAGTCTTCTATTTTGTTCTCGGCATCGAAGAACAGTTTATCAGCTTCTTTAAGTTGCTCATCTGTCAATATCTGGGCAAAGCGTCTTGCAGTGACATCGTCCTCTTCCCAGTGACTTCCCTTGTAGATCAAAAAGCTTGTGGCATCGCTGTAGGCAATCTTGTCCATGAAGTACTTCGAGAAAACGACCGCCTGATCATAGTCGCTGAAGTTCTTCGGCTTCAAGGTCTTGAGCACGACGTTGTTCTTGAAGAACTCCTTGGGCGACAAATATTTTCCTTGAGCCTTCAAATTGGCCAACCCTTTCTTGAGCGAAGCCCAAATCGTGTTGAGTTCTCTGTCGTCGAGCGGCGGATTGCAATACTTCGCCTGCTCCGAAAACAATCGATAGGCAATCCCGGTGTCGTCATGCCTCATGATGAATTTTCGACCTAGATTGAACATTGTGTTGTTCCTGTTGCCTTCCTCTATCGGAAAGCGAAGTATCTCCCTGGAATCGGACAAGTTAAAATCATCAAGGATTTCACCGTTGTCATCCACTTTCAGGTTGAGTTCGTTGAGGTCATAGATCTCGAGGAAATCATCTATCGTCTGCCCGCCCTTGAAATACATGACCCGAGGTTCTTTCGTGCCATAGAAGAAGTGGCCGTTATCGATGGCCTTCTTGTCGAAAAGCTTGCAGAATCTCAGTATCTTCAATTTTATCGCCTTGTAATCTTCTCCGTTGGAGCACTTCTTGATCGGAAACAGGACATGAAACTTGGGCCTGGCCTCCTTGCTTCCCTTGGCGATCAAATGATGCCTGGAAAAATGGACGTAATATTCGACATCGGGGAAGACATCGCCTATTTTCTCAGGGCCGATCCAGCTGGAAGGATCATCGCTATGGTCGTTGTCGATGTCCATGACGATGCAGTCCGACTCTAAAAAATTATCATTGCTTCTTTGGCAGTCTTTAAAGCGAATCGAAACATAATCACGAGAGACGGCTTGCTTTAAATCGTCAAGATTGTTAACTTCAAATTTCCTCTTATATGAGGTGTTATATTCTTTCTCAAGGACATTGGATGAATAGATGGCAAACATGACTATTTAACCTCCTGGATCACATAGGGGTTATAGTCGAAAAACTTAGTGATCCTTCTTTCACGCTGAATGTCTCCGGAACGTGTTTTGCTTTCGTAGCACTTTATATAGCAGACACCTTTTTTTCCGATCAAATCACAAACATTGAAATTGTCCAAACCGTTGTCTTTGTCTCTTTTTAATCCGACGCTCCAGAATATATCGTCGATTCTATCTTTATCCATTTTGTTCAGATAAAAATCATCATAAATGTCTAGATAACAATTGTCGCTGTAAAGTCGGAACGTGACATCTATCTTCGTGCATGGCGGCAAGTTGTCGAAGCCTTTGGAGTGTCTCCTCACCAAATCAATGATCTTGAAGGTATATACACCATCCAAGAACTCGCCGGAACTCGACATCATCTTGTCGACAGAGTCGTCGATATCCTCATCTTCCGCAACAGGCATTATCGCCAGAACGTTTTCTTTTCCGGTCAGCCTGTTGACCCTTACGCTTTCCGATGCTTCCTTCATCAAGGTCTCCCCGTTTTGAAGCAACAGATAAAACTTCTTCTTTTTCTTCATCTTCTTCAATCTCCTTTCATTTAGAGCAAGCGAAGAACAGCCTGCTCAATATATGGAGATTCGGAAGGCGTTTTGACTAGTGTTTGTCGGAGAAAAAATCAAAAAAAGTCACCACTAATCCTTGTCGAAATCAGTAAAAACCTGGGGTGTTCACGTCCCCTTGTAATTGTTGAGCGCCTTGTATTTGTGAACCCTCTTCTTGTAATGGTTGCTCCAAAAAATCCGTGAGTTCGACCACTATTACAAGGTGCAATTTTGAAAAGCCCTTAATTGTCGGCACAAAAAGAAAAAGCCTGAGCACCCCTAAAGGTATCAGGCATAATCTACGATAATGGTGCCCCGCCGCAGAATCGAACTACGGATTGATCCTTACCATGGATCCGTTATGCCATTTAACTAGCGGGGCATGCTCTTATTGAGCGTTGCGATAATAGTAGAAACGAGGACAAGACGCAAGAGAAAAGGTGAAAACTCTATATTTTTTTCCCTATTCTTGTAAGATTAAGTTATGAAAGTTTGGCTAGATACCGATTTAGGTGATGATATTGATGACACGCTTGTCGTGGAAGCTTTACTTAAGCACCCCTCCATTGAACTTCTTGGTATTTCCACGGTTTTTAAAAATTCTCCTTTACGAGCTTTGATGGCAAAACATATGGCCTCAATGAGTGGCAAACCGAGTTTGCCTATTTTTGCGGGTGCAAGTCGCCCTTTAAAAGGATTAACGCCAGTTCGTCCTCATGAAATTTTCTCTCAATGGGGTGAGGAACTTGGAATGGTTCCTCCTTCATTAAAAGAGGAAGCAAAAAGCCAAAAAGCAAGTTTGGAAATGCTAGAAACTTTAAAAAATAACCCCGGGAGCGTTGTTTTATCAATTGGTCCTTTAACCAATATTGCTCTTGCTCAGCGTCTTGATGATGAGGCTGTTTTAAAAGAACATCCCATCTTTTTTATGGGCGGAGATTATAAACGCGAAATACCTGAATGGAATTTAGAATGTGATGTTCTTGCTTTTTCTGAACTTCTTTCAAGCAATTTATCTTTATACGCAATAGGGCTAGAAGAAACAGAAAAAACGCTTCTTAATTCAGAGGAAGAAGAACAATTAATGCATATAGGTAGCATGGCCATAAGCGAGTACCGGAAGGAATGTATTACTCGCTTTAAAAGGGCAACTCACTGGAGTGTAACTCCCCATGATTTTTTAGCCTTATATGCCTTAGAGAATAAAGATAAGCTTGTTTGGAAAAAATGTGATGTAGATATTCTTTTTAAGAAAGAGGAACGAGTCAGGGGGTATCTTAGAGTAAAGAAAGGAACAAAAATCAATTATCTTGACCATTTTTCACGCACAGACTTCCTTACTTATTTTTATCAAAGTCTAAATTCCTAAAATAAGAAAAAAGAACCGCGTTTTGCACGGTTCTTTCTAAATTACTCAACAAGTTGACCGGCTAAATCTCGTACAAATCCATTTACGATTTTCAGCTTTTTAATCGTGCCTTCTTTGATTGGTAAAGGATAAGAGAAATAAATATTGGCATCAATTTCATCAGGAGCATTCCAATAGGAACGGAAAGTATATTGGTGACGATGAGCATCATATCCTGTGACAATTCCTTCTATTTCTCTATCCACCATTTCGCGACACCTTTCCGCGGCTATTTGAAGTTGTAAACCCATAATGTCACGCTCTCTTGCGCGCATAACATCTTCAGGAACTTGATCTGGCATATCGTAAGCCCTTGTTCCCTTTTCTCTACTAAAGCGGAAGCATCCTAAATGATGAAAACGAACTTCTTTCATAAAGGATAAAGTATTTTGATGATCTTCTTCGCTTTCTCCAGGAAAACCAGTAATCAAAGTTGTTCTTAAAACCGCTTCTGGCATTAAAGCGAAGATTTTTTGGATTAATGTACGCATTCCATCAACAGTATCTCTTCGATTCATCTTCTTTAAAAGAGAGTCAGAGGCACATTGGATTGGCAGGTCAAAATAATGGGCAATTGATTTCGAAGTTGCGATAAATTCTAATAACTCATCATCAATTTCGTAGGGATATAAATAAAACAAGCGAATCGAATAAAAGCCCATTTCATCAAGTTTTTTCAATAAATCAATAAGTCTTGGGCCGTTAGGAATATCTTTTCCATAATGAGCGGTATCTTGAGATACTATCGAAAGTTCAATAACGCCTTTTTCCCGTAAAATTCTTGCTTCTTCAAGTAATGAATCCAAAGGACGAGATATAAATCTTCCGCGAATATAAGGAATGGCACAAAAAGCACAAAAGTTGTCACATCCTTCGCTAATTCGGAGATAAGCACTATAAAAAGGGGTTGCAAGCACTCTTTTTAAAGGATCCAAGGGACTAAGAGGTTTGGTAGAGGAGAGAAAAGAAGTTAATATTGTGTGCAAACGAGGATAATCTTTTAAAGGAACGAAAAGATCTGCTTCTGGCATATTCTCTTTTACTTCATCTAGAGAACGTTCAGGGTAACAGCCTAAAACAACAATTTTCGCCTTACTCTTTTTACGAATGTTTTTGCATTCACGAATCGCCTCTTCTCTTGCCGAGGCAATAAACGCGCAGGTGTTTAAAAGGACACAATCCGCGTCTTTTAATTCATTTGTGAATTCAAAATCACCACTTTGGATTAAAGCGAGCATCATCTCGCTATCAACAAGATTCTTTGCACAACCAAGCGACACTAAGGCAATTTTTTTCATTCGTTAATCATCCGTCCGTAATGCAAAGATTTTTTAAGGAAAGAAGGAAGGGTGGCCTTTAAAGAAGAGTAATCAATTAAACGCCAAGTCCAGTTTACATCATCCACAATACCAGGTTTATTTAACCGAGCTTCTCCCCCAAGACCAAGGAGGTCTTGCACCGCAAAAATGGCATATTTTGCCTTTAAAGATAATTCATAGGAAATAAGACGTTCATGGATGGGACCTTTTTCAATGCCTAAACCATCTAAAGCTTTTTCCCAGTCTCCTTTTTCTTCTTCCGTTAATGTCTCAAAATAAGAACAAATTGGATCATTATCATGCGTACCAAGATAGGCAACCATGTTTTCGCGGTCCCGATTATCGGTCTTTAAAACTTCAGCATCTTTAAAAGTAAATTCCACAACATTCATTCCTGGGAAATCATAATGATCGCGAAGAGTAAGAACCTCTTTTCGTAAGTCTCCTAAATCTTCGGCAATAATTTCCATATCGGGAGCTTCTTTTAATAAGGTATCAAAGAATTTATATCCAGGAGCCTCGTTCCATACCCCATCAATAGCGGTAGGGCAAGAAGCAGGAATTTTCCAATATGTATCAAATGCCCGGAAATGATCTAAACGAATGATATCGTAAAGTTTCGCATTTCCTATAAGGCGCTTTGTTAAAAACGAGAAATTCTTCTTCTCTAGGTAATCCCAGTTATACATAGGATTACCCCAACGTTGCCCTGTTTCTGAGAAATAATCAGGGGGTACGCCGGCAATAAATTTTTCATCTTTTGTTTTTGGATCAATAAGGAAGAATTCTTGATTTGCCCACACATCAGCAGAGTCAAAACCAACATAGAAAGGCACATCCCCAACAAGTTTTAAGCCTAATGTATGACAATAGGCTAAAAGTTTTTTCCACTGAGAATATAAAGTCATTTGTAACCAAATTTCAAAAAGATAGTCGTCCATTTCTTCTTTGGATAAATAAACATCACCTTCATTCATTTTTTGGCGTTTTTTATCCCAAAATTTCCAGCTTTGGAGAGATTCTTTTCTTTTATTCATCATGAATAATCCCCATGCTGTCGCCCATTCTTCTTCTTTTAAGAAAGAATCAATATCTTTTTTGAAAGAACGTTTCTTTTTTGCTTTTAAAAAGGCTTTCTTTAAGTAAGGAAGTTTAAATTCACGAATTTCTTCATAAAGAATTTTTGGCGAATCACTTGCAAAATCAGGGATTGCCTCCTCGATAAGCCCTTCTTCTTTTAAGGCATCTAAATCAACATAAAGTTCATCGATAGCAAAACTAGAAAATGGTTGGTATGGCGAATGTCCATAACCCAAAGGATTTAAGGGCAATACTTGCCACAAACGACAACCTGCAGATTTTAAAATCTCTGCAAATTCGTAACTCTTTTTTCCAAAATCGCCAATTCCATGACGAGAAGGCAAACTTGCCACAGGGCATAATATGCCGGTAATTCTCTCCATATAATTCTCCTTAATTCTGGATAATTATAACAAAAAAGTAAGATTTTAGCGAGGCTCATCAAAAGAAAAAGAATAGGTAATTTTATTTTTTCTTCGCATTTTCGGTATTAATCCCATGCCGCGGAAATCTTTTGGAGAATACATAGGCTCTAAAGCAATTCCAGCATGAGAAATTTCTTTTCTTCCATTTGTTAACCATTCTCCATTTCCATGATTATCCGTGAATACTTGAATCGCGGGAAAATCTGTCTTAATGACACATTTAACATTTTTATGGCTGAGAATGAGTTTTTCTTCCTCTTCCAGAGATGAAAATAAATAAAGATGATCAAGTCCTCCAAGAGAAGATAAAAGAGGAGAATTTACGACATCTTGTATTTTTCTTTCTTTTTGAAAGGAAAGTTCTTCTGGAACATCAATAAAATCAAGGGGAAGTAGATTGTCATCGTAAGACATAATTTTATTTGCTTTTAATAAAAGACGATGATTAAGAATCGTGTCTTCTCCTAAATTAAGATAAAGATGCATCGTCGGTCCAAAAGGAGTGGCTTTATCGCTTTCGGCAATAAATTCCATTGTTAGCTCCGTGCCCTCATTAGGGACAAAATAACGAACAAGAAGCATGAGTTCCCCGGGAAAACCACCCTCCCCATCTTTTGATACATAAGAAAAAGTTAGGGTATAACCATTCGCCACTTCTGCAAGTTCAAGATGGAATCGTTTGAAGGCAAAAGTGCTATATCCCCCATGTAAAGTACATGAACCGGAATTCCGTTCAAGAGGATAGGTTTTGCCTAAATAAGATAAGGAAGCATCCTTAATTCTTCCTGCAACTCGCCCAATCACCTTTCCGTGAAACCCCCAGCCTTCTAAAAATCGTTTGTAGTCTTTTGGAGAACAAATTAACGACTGATTTTGATAAGAAAGATCATAAATTGATGCCCCAATATCGCAAAAGGTAATAGAAAAACCACTTTGATTTGTTAAGGTGTAAAAGCAAGCGTCATGAATTATCTTTGAAACTATTTTCATTGCAAAAACCCATCCTTTTTATAGTTTTTATAATAATGGAGAAAAGAAATTTAAGAAAATCCATTTTAATAAACATCTTTTTCTTCTTTTTTTCCAATCTTCCAAAGACATTTCCTTTGAGACTTCTAACGTGCTTAAAAAGTCATCACGCATGGAAGAAATTTTACTGTTATTGACAACAAATAAACCATTTTCCATATGAAGATATAACGCACGATAATCTAAATTAATCGTACCACAAGTTGCTACTTCATCATCCGAAATAAACATCTTTTGATGAACGAAACCGGGCGTGTATTTATAAATACGTACCCCCGCTTTTAATAACTCACCGCAATTGAATTCCGTTAAAGAATACACAAGCTTTTTATCAGGAATTCCAGGGATTAATAGACGCACAGCAACGCCAGATAAAGCCGCTTGTACAAGTTCAGCCTTTAACTGAGTATCTAGAATCAAATAAGGAGTAGAAATATATAAATATTTCCGTGCCCGCATAATCATGGAACTATAAACACCAACTCCGACAGAATATTTGTCGTAAGGTAAGTCACCATAAGGTTGTAAATAACCATCACTTTTAGGAAAACCACCAATTTCATCAATAAAAGTTTCAGGTCGATAATAATCGTAAAATAAAGGAGCATCTTTCACTCCAAAGGAAGCTTTCCAGTTGCTTAAGAAGAGAAAAGTAAACCCTTCAACCGCTTTCCCTTTCACCATAACCGCATTATCTTTCCAATGACCAAAACGGCTTTTCTTATTGATATATTCGTCCGCAAGATTAATCCCGCCAGAAAATGCAGTATGTCCATCAATAACAAGAATTTTTCTATGATCACGATTGTTCATACGAATATCGAGAAATGGACGAATTTTTGAAAAAGCATTGCACTGTATCCCTGCTTTTTTTAACCGCGAAGCAAAATCAATTGGCAAAGTACTCATGGAGCCAAAATCATCATATAGAAGACGGATGTCTAGACCTTCTTTGGCTTTCTCAATAAGAATCTTCTCAATCGAGTCCCAAAAAAGACCAGGATGAATAATAAAATATTCTAAGAAAATATAATGCTTTGCTTTTTTCAGTTCCTCTATCATGATAGGAAAAGCTTCATCTCCTAACGAAAAATACTCTAAAGAAGAGTTTTGATATATTGGTGATAAGGAAGCATTTTCAATGTAATGAGCAATTTTTGCGGAAGCAGGAAAATCTCGTTCTAAAGAGGTATAAATTAAAGGATTTTTACTTGTTTCCTTAAGGGTCATGTTGTATCGGTTTAAAAACTCTTTTTGTCTAGTCGTTTGAAATTTATGCGCGAATAAGACATAAAAAACAAGGCCAAACACCGGCAAAATGCAAATAAAACTCAGCCAAGAAAGTTTGTAATCAACTTGACTATGAGTATTAAAAAGAACAACAACGGTTAAAAGATTCAGTAAGAAAAGAATTAAAAGAAAAAGAAGGGCAAAAGTGCTTTGCAAAAAACCTGCGGATAAAACATAAATAAAATAGATAAGAAGGCCGAGTTCAAAAAGAACAATTAAGCAAATAAAAGCTTTCGTCCAAAAACCAGAACGAAAGATTTTCATTATGACTTTCCTTCCTTTGGACCACGTTCTTTCGTGTTCGGCCAAATAGGTGACATATAAAGCAGTTTCTCACTTGGTCGATATCCATCATGATCTAAATCATGACAAAATCTCCGCAAATCCTCTTTGCTTCCTTCTATTTTTTCAGATGCTTTTCTTAAAATAGGAAGAACGAAAAGGTAGTCCTCTCGCGCTTTAACCATTAATTCGCGCAAAGATTCGCTTCGATGATGACCTTTCACGGGATCACGCCATAAGGCATGAGAATCATTCATTACATCAAGAGACAAAATAGATTCGTCAATTTTTTTAGGAAAATTCATCCGATAAGGAACTGACTTTTTCCCCATAAAGCGCGTAAGGAAGTGACTCCACCAATAGGGAACATTCGTTAAGCGCATTATGGCACGATAATCAATTAGAGAAAGAATAAAAGAGCTTTCATCAAAGCGTTTTTTCTTCAACGTGGCATTATTTCCAATTACCCAAAGTTCAGCAATAGCACGTAAGGAAGAATAATCAATTTCTAAATAATGGTAAGCACTGCGAGTAAAAACCTTTTGTTCTGTACCGTATATCACATCAATTAAAGTCTCAAGCCAAGTATGCATCGCTCCCCAATCCTTTTTCTCTTCGGGAGTTAATCCAAAACCCGATCGACTCCAAATATATGGATGAGCGTTACGGTCCAAACAATAATGAAGAAAAAGTCCTTCCATGTATGAGAAAAGAATTGGTTGCATTTCTATAGGAAAGGCTGAAATTCCTTCAAGCATCGCAAAATAACAATCGGTAGGATCAACATGATGGAGTTCGTGTCCAAAGGAAGTAACTTCTTCCCTTGAATGACGATGATTCCAAGGTTTTTGTCCATAGAAAAAGAAAGGGTCGGGACCTTGCGCGCCAATAAGAAGCGCGGTTTTTTCTTTTGGAGCACGATTTTTATGCTCCATCGTGCTTAATGCAAAGGCATAATGAGTGATAATTGCTGGCATATCTCTCTCCTAATCTTGGTCTAAAGCCTCAAGACCATGTTTTGTTTTAACTACTTTAGCCTTAATGTTTTTCACAAAAAGGAAAATAAGGAAAGCTACTGCCATAAATACTGTGGCGTAAATAGGAAGAGTACTATAACTCCCTATTGCATATAACAGCCCACCAAGAGCAATCGAAGTAAGAGCCTGTGCGCCCATCGAGGCAGTATAGTAATAGGAAGTAAAACGACCGACCTTTTTTGATGAACAAAGTTCAACAACCATCGGGAAGGAACAAGTGTTCACTAAAGCAATCCCAAAGCCTTTAATAATGAAGACAAGATAAAGAATCCATGGGAGTTGATAAACCCCCTCTGCATTTTGTGAAGGCCAGGCAAAACACATTAAAATTGCGGCAATTATATAAAGTCCTAAACCCATGGAAATCGTCCATTTGCGTCCAATACGGTCCGCGATTACTCCCCCAAACCAGAAACCTATAACAGAGAAAACACCGCCCAAAATGGTTAAAATTGAGGAGGAAGAAGTGGAACAATTTAAATAATATTGAACATACAAAGAAAAGAATGTATTAACGGCGTTATCAGCCATAAACCAACATACTTCTGCTGCTAAAATTAAACCAAGCATAATTTTATTTGCCTTTGGCATTGGCTTATCATCTTCCACCTTTTCTTCGGTCATTGCTAAACGTTCGCCTTCCTCTAGTTCAGGACGAAGTTCTTCTGCTAACTTGTTTTCTTTTACTTTTGCATATAAAACAAAGGCAGAAATAACCATCAAAATAGAAGCAACTAAGAAAGGGAGCTCAATCGCCCATATGTTTTGATAACACCAAGAATCGGGGTTACGAACATAATCACTTAAGACGAAGCCAAGGCCCATAAAAGTAGCACAAGCTCCACCTAAATATCCCATGATATTAATAATACCGTTAGCCTTACTTCTTAAAGGCTTTGGCGTTAAGTCAGGCATAAGTGATACAGCAGGACTGCGATACATCATCATGGCAATAATGACAACAAGCATGATTAATATCACACCAATTAGGCCACCAATTGAATTAGGAAGATAATGAAACAATAAAGGAATAAAAGGGAAGGCGATGGCTGCGATTAATGTCCCAATTAAAATAAAGGGCATTCTTTTCCCTATTTTTGTGTGGGTTCGATCCGAAATTGAACCAAATAAAGGAAGAAGAATTAAGGCGGCTAAATTATCAATTGCCATCATAATTCCTACTAAATATTGAACCTCTAATGACAGTTCTGTCGTTAATGCCTCACCACCATCAACACCAAAAATATTGCGAGCAAAAAGTTCAGTAAGAATCGTTGGACACCAAGAATCGTAAACTTGCCACAATAAAAGAATTCCAAAGAAGGCGAAACCGATCAAAAAGGTTCGTTTGTAATTTAATTTTAAGGCCAAATGTGTAGGCTTTTTCGTTTGTTCCATGTAAATATTTTAACTTCTTTTTCTTCTTTACCATAAAGAAAAAAGGTTGAAAGAAAAGAAATTTGAAAATTTAAAGTTTTTCCTAAACAGGAGAATCAAAAAAACCATGCAAAACTTCGTTGTTTTTGGGAATAATACAAATTCATAATGTCAATCAATTGACAACTTTAATTTGTTTATTATCCTTTTGTTGCCTAGGGGCATAGCGTTGTCGATTTGTTTTAAAAACTTCTTTTTTGAAAAAGAAGTCATATATCGTGTAAGGAGAAAATACCTATGATTAAAAAGAAAACTGCTATCTATATTGGCTCCATCGCCCTCTCACTTCTTGCTGGCGTTGGAATTGTTGTCGGAAGTACGGTTCATCAATTTCTTCCAACAATTGCCGATCAAATTAGTTCTGTTTATTGCGCAGATCTTATTTTTGGCACAAAAGCCTATATAGGAAATGATGTTCTTGATGTTGGTGATTGGACCGAATCCGTAGAAGGAAACTACGGCAAAATCAATCCCGGCTTAAAAGAAGTGAGTGGTGCTTATGCCGAAACTGGTTCGATGATGAGACTAGAAGCAAATGGTTCTTTTACTTTAACATTCCCTGGAAAGGGCGTAGCGATTCGTGGAGTAAGAGTTATTGCTACAGTCGATACTAATCCTGTAACAATTTCGCTTTCTAGTTCTGCACACCCTCAAGCATTAACGACTATCATCGAAAAAACAGGGACTCCCGATATTTCTGATCAAGCCGATCAATCTTTAAATTATGTAACAGGCCTAGATAATAATACCGGGGCTGAAAGTACAACGATAACTATTTCCACAAACGGAAAAGTAAATATTGCAAAAATTGTTTTCACAATTGTGGGTGATACAAGCGATGCAAAAAGTTATTCCTACGTTACCTTCACAGAGCCAAATGGCAACGTAACTGGCTCATGGATTGAAAACGGAACGACGCTTTCTTTAAGTGATGCTCCTTCTTATGGAGAAGGATCAAACTATTACCTTTATAAAGATAATGATGGTCAAATCCTTAATAACCATCCCCTTGTCACCCATTCAATGAATTTTAAAGCAGAGGTTGTATCTTCTACGAACGAAAATAGTTCTCTTTCAACTTCCTACCAAGAGAATTTAACCCCAGGTGAGAATCCTTCTTTACAAAATTCTGTAATAACAAAAGAGGGTTCCTACAGTATTTCTTCAAGTACAGTGACTGTTTCGGCGATTGATACCTCGACCGGAAATACTTACACTGAAGTCACAAGCGTTGATTTAAGCACACAAAACGGCATCAACTATAATGGTGTTTCTCAACGTTTATTTAAAAATTCAGAAGGGAAAATTACCGCTCCTCAAGTGCCATCACCTAATGGACAAGCGTCTCAAGTGTCCCCTGGTGATTTCACTATCGCTCTTGAAGATACGGAAAGAACAAATGATGAAAATGTAAGTGAACGCACCTTAAACTATAAGCCGACAATAGGTTCTACCACTATTGACACAACTCGTAACGGAATTGGTCCTACAAATTATGTTTCAACAAGAATTACTTTAGAATCCGACCAATATTTGAGTGGTTCTTTGGTATTAGGAGGTATTACGGGATACTACGGTAACATAAGGAAAGATAGCACTGATGTTTTTGCAATGATTAATCATCAAGGTGCAATTATTTCTAGTTATTCTGAACTTGATTTAGCCGGTCATGATTTAGTTGTTGGTAGTGGCGCAAGTTTAATTTCTTATGGTTCCATTACTGACTCTATCGGTGGAGGAAAGATTATTCTTTTAGATGGAGCAACTTTCCAATCTCCTTTAGTCATTCAAAATAACATCAAAGAAGCTGCTTATGCCGTAAGTTTCATTAATGGAACAATGCCCTTTCTTCTTTACCGCATGCCTTATATTAATGCCGATATAGATATCCATGCGGGTGCGACTGTTATTGGTAATATGCGCGCTAAATTAGCTGGCAACGGAACCGATGGTATCAACCAAAATATTGTTTTAGTTAGTGCTAATGCTAACGGGACCCTAGACACACCAGAAGATGATGCCTTAATTGTTCTAAGCAAAGGTGTTTTAACAAGATCAGTAAGTTACGATGCAAGTTTAAAAAGCCAAATGAAGGCAAAATACAACACAAAACTCAATGCAAATACAGCCTACAATCAAAGTGACATAGGTTACCATAACGTTGAATATCAACGAATTTCTTATGAAGGAAATAGCATAACCGCCGCTTTAAATCATTTCTCGGTGCACATTACTAGCCCAAAAAATGCTAGACTTGATTCGAATCGTGCCCCGTTCCTAGTTGCCCCATATTTTGATATCGCCTTACACGGAGATAGCAATGTTACCTTAAATAACCAGATGACTCTTCTTCCTGGTTCTAGTTTTGTTATGGATCCAGACGGCACATTAAATTTTTCTAAGACAAATACTGATGAGTTATCAAATCTTTTAGCTATATCAGGCAAAATTGAGTATCAAGGTGTTGGAGGACTTGTTGCCGTTCCTACCCTAGACATTCCAAATACAAAAAGTTATATGAATTCAACCACAATTAAAGAATTTAATGGTGGTGATGTTTTAAAGAAAATGGATACTTTCTGGAATTATATGAATGCTAAAAGTTCTACAGTTCATTTGCCAAATAACTTCTCCTTTGGCGAAAATCCAGAACTTAATACTCCTTATATTATCGGAGGAAATATGAATATTAATTCCATTGAAGGCCTTACCTCTGCTATGAATAGCAAGAAAGTAAGTTTCACAGCAAGTAACGCCTTTGTTGTTGGAAATTATAAGCCTGTTGTGTTTTTCAACCATGCTGCCGTTCAAAATTACTATTCCATTCCCTTAAACTTAACAACCTCTGATGGAAAAACGTATGTTCCTGACGCTAATTCAACTAATTTAGTGAGTGGAAGTTATGATAAAAATACTGGATTGATGAACGTTAATGGGAAAAACTATATCTATTTGTTATCCGCAAATGAAGTTCCTGGCTTTGAATTTAAGCCTCTTCTTGATGGTTCATGGGAAGAAGTTACAAAATACGAAAATCATGTTGCTACAGTGAACAATGGTAATCAGTACATCTTCTTTAATGGCGCGCATCTTGAGGTTGCCTCGATAAATTCTTCAACACAGGTAACCGCAAATTTTGAAAGATTTAACCGCTCTATTGCGTGGATAATCGGCACAAGCAGTAGCCAACTAAAAGAAAATCAATCCTTTACGTATAACGGGCAAAAATGGACATTGCCTAGCGTTGAAGCATAATTCATTTTATGAAGAGTACAATTGCTTTAAAAATTGATCATTTACAAAAATCCTACGGTAAAAAGATTGTTTTAAAAGATATCACTTTGACTGTTTACCCAGGAGAAATCTTTGGTTTTATCGGAAGGAATGGAGTTGGTAAATCAACAACCATTGAATCCGCAATTGGGATCAAACCTTTTGATAGTGGGACGATTGAAATCTATGGTCACTCTATTAAAGAGGAACCAATTAAAGCCAAAGAGTTTATTGGTTATAGTTCTTCAGAACCAATGGCGTATGAAGAAATGACTGGTGTCTCCTACATCCGTTTTATTGCCGCAATTTATAAAACAAAGAGTGATGAAGCCTATAAACGTATGCTGTATTTAGCAAAAAGGTTAGAACTCACTCTTCGTGATTTAAATCGCCCGATTCGTGAGTATAGCCACGGTATGCAACAAAAAATATGTTTGATTGCAGCAATGGTGTCTAATCCCCCGCTTCTTATTCTTGATGAACCAACGGTGGGTTTAGATGCCTTTACTACGGAAGAGCTTGTGCTTCTTTTAAAAGAATACAAAAATCAAGGAAATACGGTATTTTTAGCATCCCATAACATCCATCTTGTTTCGGAAATTGCCGATAGGGTTGCAATTATTAAAGATGGAACCATCGATTCTATTTTTGATTTTCAAAAAGAACCTGAAGCAAGATCAACTCTTCCTTCTTACTTCCTGGAGCACTGTAAGGAGGAAGAATGAATACCATTTTGACCTTCTTTAAAAGGGAATTTGCTCCTTCACCTCTTTTTCAAGGAAGTGTAAAGAAGCGTCTTTTTTCGCTTTTCTCTTCCCTTGTTATATTTGCCTTCGTGATTGCTTTAGAGTGCTTTTTAGCATGGAAACTTTTTGATCACTTAAAGGTATATTCTGGAGTAAATTGGTCATTATTTTCTGCTCTTCTCTTTGCTTTCTTTCTTCTTAGTATTTTTATTTTGCTTCCCTTTTTAAATAAACGTCTTTACGCAAGTCAAAAGGAGCGATACATCGTTTTAATGACTCCTGTTCATCCTTTTGAGGTATTTATAGGGAAAAGTCTTTATGCCTACCTATTTGCGCTAGGAATTCAACTTATTACTTCGCTCCCAATTGCCCTTTGTTATGGTATTTTTGTCCATGCGGGGTTTGTATTTTATCTTGTCGCTTTTTTTGAAGTCATTCTTATTCCTTTCGCTGCTTTAGGTGTCGTTTATCTTCTCTTGCCTCTTTATAATGAAATTAGTAAATTTTTAAAATCTCAGCAAATCCTTCTTCTTTTATTTGGTATTGCTGTTATGTATCTTTTAGCGCTTCTTTATAGTCAGGTTTTAAATTTATTTGTTAATTTGCTTCAAGGTGGATCTTTAGATGAACTATTTACGGTAGAAAGCCTTAATGTATTAAGAAATTTGGCGGTTAGTTTATACCCAACAAGTGCCTTTACTTTAGTAGCAAATGAGGTAGACCTAATTTGGAATATTCCCACAATAATTCTTCTTCCCTTTGCTTTTCTACTTTTTGGTATATTTGGTTCCTATTTCCATTATCGATATTCATTAACTAACCAACAACAAGTTCAAAATAAAGAAAGAAAAATTCGTCCCTTTCGTCCTTCTTCTCCAACTATTGCTTTTTTAAAAAAAGAGTTCCTACTTACTTTTAAAGAAGATGGGAATATGGCCTCTTATGTTGTTTTGGTAATTGTTCAACCTTTTCTAATTTACCTTGTTGTATCAACACTCAATGTCATTTTCTCTACAGGAAATTTAACTTACATTCGAAGTCTTTTCCCTAATATATATTCCTCAATTGACGCTTTATGCATTCTTCTTTTCTTGTCCATTATTAATTCTATGGCTGCCTCTTCCCTTACTCGCGAAAAGAAAACAATCCCCCTTTTAAAAGTGCTTCCTTATTCTCCTGCAAAACAAATGATGTTAAAGCTTCTCGTTCCTTTCCTTGTTTCCTCCTTTTCTTATTTATCAACAAGCATTCTTCTATGTGCGATGGGGGAAATTGCGTGGTCAAATTTCATCTATGTTCTTATTATGGGCCTCTTGCTAATTGGGATACTTCTTTATAGTGGTCTTTATGTGGATTTTCTTGACAAAGGTTCTGGAAGTGCAATTTCTATTGTTCTTGATTTCCTTTTCCCCGTCCTTTTTGTGCTTCTTGCCTCTTTATTAACATTAATCCCTACATTTAAGGAAAGCTTAGAAGTTACTTTTTACGTTTCTTTAATCGCGATGGAGGGAATTCTTTTCTTACTTTTATTAATAAAAGCGCCATCAAGAATTAATCGCTTGTTTTATCGTTATGAAGGAGGAAATGAACTATGATGCGGCGAAAAGCTTTAGCATTTCTTCTTCTTGCCCCTTTTGCTATTGCAGTCCTTTCTTTTGTCACCTCAAATTATGTTATTCGTGAGGTAGAACAAGACATTCAACGTATTGATTGGGACTATAAAGAAAACGAAGCCTTCTCTTTAGAAGACGGGAGAATCTCTTTAAAAGCAGAGGGAATTTATGACGACCGCTATCCTTTAAGTGAAGGGAATAATCTTGTATGGGAAGTAGAAAATCTTCCTCCTTTTGAAGATGTTGCCTATATTGAAGTTGAAGAGGCGGCAACATTTTTAGTTCCTAATCGCCCAGGACGAGTGTTAGTAAATTGTCATAACGAAAAAGGTAACGTTGAAAGAAGATTTACGGCAACATTTTATGATGATGGCGGTGCCGTCATTGTGGATATTGATCGTCCATGGAGTCAACAAAATATTGATTCAACAAAATATGTTGGTCTATATGATTTGTCTTATGACACACTATCGTTAGATAACTATGCAAAAGTCCCCTCTTCTTTGGGATTTTCTCTTTCCTTATTTGGTGCAAATCAAATTGAAGTTGACGATCTACTGATGAATTATAGTGAGAATATTTCTGTTTCACGTCCCGAAGGAAGAATCTCTTTTTTACAGGCAGGACCTGCCTACATCGAATTTGAAAATCCTTGGTCAGAATCAACATTAGCCACTTATCGCCTTTCTTTTGAAATTATCGATGGGGTTAATATCTATTCTTATGATGATTTACTAATGGCAACAAATTTTTCTTCCGATGGGGAAACCATTGTTCAACGCGTAAACCTTGATTCATTACAAAATACGGTTCAAGGATACTTTAATAAAGAAACTGCGCGCTACGTTCCTTCTTTAGATGAAAGAGGGAATTTAATTTATAAAGATACTAGTGGGGCTACTGCCCTCATGGGACATTATGATATTGAAAATGATTCCTTTTCCTATCAAGAAGAAATTTATTCTTTCCCAATGAAAAACCAAACAAGGTTTTTGGAGGAATGGAATGAAGAAGCAAATAAATATCAAGATGACAATATATACCCCGTTGATCTCAATATATATGCAGGTTTTCATATTCAAAAATCATGGTATGGAAATGGCTTTGTCGCGAATCTTCACGATTTAGCTTATCCACGACAATATGTGGAACTAGATCCTGATGGCGTAGAAAATTCTGGCGATGAAACTTTGGCGGTCATGCCTACAAAAAATGATATTTTTGACGGACCACAATTAGTTATTTCCCTAGGTTCACCTAAAACAAAAGTTGACCCTGTAGATCCTGGTAGCCCGTGGCCGATGTTTGCCTTATATGGACAAGATAACATTGGTTTTTATGTGGAAGGAAATGACATTACTCTTAATGATGTCCATTTTAAAAATTGTGATTTTGGAAATAACCTTACCAACCTTGAATACACAGGAACGGTCGTAGAAGTTACAGGAGAAAATATTCAAATTCAAAATTCTGTAATTGAGTCAGGAAGAAATGTTATTCGTGCTTATGATGCGAAAAACTTTACTTTAGAGAATTCTTTAATTCAACGCGCGATGGAATATCTTATTCGTGTCGGCTCTTATGATCTTAGCGAGCCAAATGATGATAAAAAAGTCAAATGGAGCGCAGGCGGGAATGAATATGAAGACACGGTAAAAAGTTATATGGAACAAGATTTAACTGCGATTGCTGGAATGGGTTATAAAGCAGACACCTTACTCTCTGGAGGCATCATGACCGGCAATATGACCGACACCTTCCTCCTCCAAGCAGGAAAAGATAACCCTATTGATCCTTATTCTAAAGAAGATTACATTAATGGTGCTCATGTTGTTGCTGAAGCCTTAACCAATGACGAACCTTTTAAAAATCCAGATGGAAGTTATGAATATGGCACTGAGGCAAGAATAATAGATACTTATTTTTATCAATCCGGAATTGCGTCAATTACAACTGATGTGAGTCCTCAGGGTTCTTATCTATATTCCAATATAACAAGCATTTTTGCGATGCTTCTTTCCGTATATTTATCAGGAATTGACACAACTGGCTATGCAACAACAATGCGCCCATCCTCTATATCTATTGAAGGGAATACACGTTTTTACGATTGGAAAACAATTGATAATCTTCAATTTTCCTCTGTCCTATTCCAAGATATTTATGGTCTTATTCGTGATCATGGTGGAGTTGGCACAAATCGTACCATTACAGACGATGACTATCTACCATTAAGAAAAATGATTAAAGATGAGCATTCGGATGTCCTTTATAAAAATGGAGATAATAGCTACATTTCTCTTCCTATTTTTGAAAACGGGGGTGGCGCGAATCTTTCTTCTATCACTTATGATGAAAATATGGAACGTTATTTTCAAGACCAATTAGAACTTGATCCTTATCCCTATTCTTTAACCTTTAGTCAAGAAAGAATGGAATATGATGCCTTTATGAAAGATGCGGATGCAAAATTTGTAACAATGCAAATTGCCATGCGCAGGGCTGCCTCACATATTTTAGGATTTCACCCATATCAACTAACTCTATTAAACAACAATACTCATCCATGGTTTAATGAAACGCCTTCCTTGCACGATTTAAGAAACCAAGCAAAAACACTTTAGTCTTTTTAATTAAAAATCACATAAAATAAATTGATTTTGCTTAGATTTTACTCTAAGGCAAACTGGGAATTATATAAGGAAGCATAGAAACCATTCTCTTCCATTAAACTATCATGAGTTCCTTGCTCGACAATATTTCCATCTTTCATTACTAAAATTAAATCGGCATTTTTGATTGTTGATAAGCGGTGCGCGATAACAAAAGAGGTTCGTCCTTCCATTAAACGGTCCATTGCTTCTTGAATCTTTTCTTCCGTTCTTGTATCAACATTTGATGTCGCCTCATCAAGAATAAGCAATGGAGCGTCTTTTAAACTAGCACGAACAATTGTCATTAATTGTTTCTGACCACCTGCGATTGAGGAAGGATCATGAATTTCATAATTTAGTCCGCCAGGTAATGTTTTTACATAATGAGATAGAGAACCTTCTTTTATGGCGTGACGCAATTTATCGTCACTAACATTTTCTGTGTTATAAACTAAATTTTCCCGAACTGTCCCTTCAAATAGCCACGTATCCTGTAAGACCATACCAAAAATGGAATGAAGTTCTTCCCTTTTCATTTCTTTTGTTGAGACTCCATCAATATAAATATTGCCTGAATTAATTTCATAAAAGCGCATCAAAAGATTAACCATTGTTGTCTTACCTGCTCCTGTAGGACCCACAATAGCAACTTTCATCCCTGGTTGTACTTTCGCCGAGAAATCATGAATAATTTCGCGGCTTTCATCGTAAGAAAAAGAAACATGATCAAAGATGACCTCTCCGCGGACTGATTTCTTTCCCTTGATTAAAGGGAAAACATCCCTTTTCTCGTCCTCATTTTCTAATTCTTTTTCATGAAGGAAAGCAAAAACACGATTTGCAGAAGCTGTCGCCATTTGAAGTACATTTAAGGATTGGGCAATTTGGCTTAAAGGCGATTGGAAAAGAGATACATAAACGGTAAATGCTGTAATCGTGCCAAAGGTAACGCCAGCTTGCGCATTCATTAATAATCCTCCCACTAGGAAGACCATGGCATAGGCAAAGTAAGAGATAAAACTCATTAATGGCTGAAACAACCCTCCAAGGCATTGTGCTTGATACATTGCCTTATTTAAATTTTCATTTTCTTTATCAAAATGGTCATTCGTTTTCTTTTTGGCGTTAAAACATTTAATCACTAGATGACCAGAGTAGACTTCTTCCACGATAGAATTCACAAGAGCAATCGCATCTTGTCTCCTTTTAAAGCGAGGCATAGCTAGTTTTAAAACAATAAGAACAAAAATAATCATAAACGGCAAAGAGGACATGGCGGCTAAAGCCATCTGCCAAGAAACAGAAAACATTGCGATTAAAACGCCAACAATCATGAATAAAGATTGAATAACCATGCTCACACTTTGCTGAAGCGACTGACCGATTTGATCAACATCATTGGTTAATGTAGAAAGCAAATCTCCATGGGAATGACCATCAAAATACGAAAGAGGTATACGATTAATTTTGCTGGCAATCCGATTTCTTAAATTTTCAGCATAACGTTGAGTAACGGTTGTCATGATATAGTTTGCAGAGTACCCAAAAAGGGCCACAGCAACATAGAAGACAATCAAAGTGATCCCGGTTTTTAAAAGAGCATCCATATTAATTGCATGGCTTAAATAGTTATTGGCAATCTCATCGGTAAATTGTCGGAGATAGGTTGGTGCAAGAATTTGCAACACAACCGATGTAATTAAAAGAAGGGAGGCAATCGCGACAGGGATAAAACGTTTTCCAAAATCGTAAAATAAATCTTTTAAAGGAGAAAACGTACGTTTCTCACTATCTCTCATTTTCATAATCCGAGTTCCTCCTTAGACATTTGACTTAAAGCAATATCGCGGTAAATCTCACATGTTTTTAGTAATTCTTTATGTGTACCCTTCCCTACAACTTTCCCTTCTTGTAGAACAAGAATGCAGTCTGCATCCATAATGGTTCCGATTCTTTGAGCAACAATAAGTTTTGTTGCATTCTTTTCTTCTCTAGCAAGATTTTCCCTAACGGTTTTATCTGTTTTGAAATCTAAAGCAGAGAAAGAGTCATCAAAGACAAAGATTTCAGGTTTTATCGCGACCGCTCTTGCAATACAAAGGCGTTGCCTTTGTCCTCCAGAAACATTTGTCCCTCCTTGCGCAATCGATGCATCAATTCCGCCTTCCATTTCCGATACAAAAGAGTCCGCTGAGGCAATCTTCAATGCCCGTAAACACTCTTCATCGTTATATTCGCCTTCAGCTCCTAAAGATAAATTTGAACGAACAGTACCACTAAAAAGAAGGCCTTGTTGTGGTACAAAACCTATCCTTTTCCGCAAATCAACTTGCGTTAAATTGCGAATATCTACCCCATCGATATAAACGTGTCCTTCTGTAACATCGTATAAACGGGCAACTAAATTTACTAAAGAAGATTTTCCCGAACCAGTTGAACCGATAAAAGCAATCGTATCCCCTTGATTTGCTACAAAAGAAATATGCTCTAACACATCTTCTTCTGCATCTGGATAACGAAAAGACACATCATCAAAGACAACCGTTCCCGTCTCTTTTGGTGTCATAGGGTTGATAGGATCTTGTATCGATAAAGGACATTCTAAAACTTCGTTAATTCTTTTTGCGGATACACTAGCTCTTGGCCACATGACAAACATCATTAAAAGCATCATGAAAGACATGACAATTTGAGTAGCTAAAGAAGAAAATGCACTGACATTAGCATAATTTAAGTTTGTCTCCCCATTCATCAGATAAGCCCCAATCCAATAAATCGCAAGCGTTAAAACATTCATTAAAATCATCATAATGGGAGAAAGTAAGGCTAAAATTCTTCCAGTAAATAGTTGTGCTTTTGTTAAATCATTATTCGATTTCTTAAATTTTTCTTCTTGATAAGATTCTGCATTATAGGCACGAACAACACGAATTCCTGTTAGATTTTCTTGCATCAAAGAATTAATACGATCGATTTTCTTCTGCATTGTTTTAAATATAGGAAGAACAAGACACATGATGACAACAAGAGCAAGAACAAGAACAACAATCGTAATTGCCGTAGATAAAGTCAATTCCCAACTTGCTGCCTGGATTTTACATATGGCCCAAATGGCAGTAACAGGGGCAGCAAAAATCATCCGTAGAACAAGAAGAGTACACATGCTTACTTGTTGAACATCATTCGTGGTACGAGTAATTAAGGAAGCTGGAGTAAAGTGCTTAATTTCTGCTAAAGAGAAATTAGAAATCTTCTCGTTAAGTTCTTTGCGAACTTTGGTTGCTAAATTCGCGGTTACATAAGAAGCAGCAACTTCAATTACAATTTGACAACCCATAATACCTGCCGCGACAAGAACCATCATTCCCCCCTCAATCCAAATATCGCCAGGTCCTGCTTTACTAATGGTAGTAAACATATCCCCTATCTCTTTTGGCAAAACAGAAAGAAAGGCTTGGAAAGAAGAGTCAGTCATTAATTGATCCCAAACAATTACATCATTTTGGACATGAGGGCGAATAAGACCAGTAAGAGTGAAAAGAAAGGAATCGCCTCCTGGTTGATTTGATAAAGCATTACTAAAAATGGAGAGGAGCTCGTTTGCACTATTATGAGCATTCACATACTCAATAGCAGTAATCATTCCACTGATATAATCAACCATCAGCATTGTGCAATACACTTGTAAAATGGTTAAGAGGACAATAAGCAAAATAATCCACCAATCCCGTTTTCGAAATTTAGTATAAATCTTAAACATTTGCCCTATCTCCTTTCTTCACAATATCGAGTAATATCTCTGCAATTTGGGCATATAAATCAAGAAATTGATTAAATTCATTTTTGCCAATACGCGTAATTAAAGCGTCAAGAAGTTGTTTTAGAATCTTGCCTTGTGTAACGACATAATCTTTTCCCTTTTCTGTTAAGACAACAATTGTTTTTCTTTTGTCAAAACAATCGCTTTCACGGGAAATGTAGCCGGTTTCTTCAAGGTCATGAAGAAGATTACCAATTCTTCCGCTACCCACATTTAAGATATCGGATAATTCACCAGGAGTCATTCCTTCATTCTTTTCGGACAAAAGAAATAAAGTTTTGCTTTTTCCTTGCCCAAAGGCAAGAACTCTCCCTTCATGAGGAAGAGCGGCCAAGGCCCGTGTTACCCTGCCTATTTTGGCCCCATATTCTTTTAATTCTTTTTCTTCCATAAATCGCTCATGCTGTGAGATAAATTCTCTGAGAGATTGTCTCACCATGTGAGTAAAAGTCAATAGGATTACCAAAAGGAAAGAAAGGAATAAACAGGATAACTTAATTGTTAATCAATAATAACCATAGTTTCGTTTTCTTATGAAGACTTAAGACATAAATCATTAAAAGTAGGAAGGAAATACAAGAAGTTCTTGTAAATGAAACTTAAACCCTATGTTTTATAGAAAGTTCTAGGGGAAAATATTCAGAAAATAATAAAAATTGTTGCCTAACACCTTAAAGACGATGATAATAGCCAAGCGCTAAATGAAAGGACCATTGGTGTAGCGGCCTAACATGCCTCCCTGTCACGGAGGAGACCACGGGTTCGAATCCCGTATGGTCCGCCAGCGCGGCCCGATAGCTCAGTCGGTAGAGCAAGGGACTGAAAATCCCTGTGTCGGCGGTTCGATTCCGCCTTGGGCCACCATTATCGTAGATTATGCCTGATACCTTTAGGGGTGTTCGGGCTTTTTCTTTTTATACCGACAATTAAGGGCTTTTGAAAACAGCCCCTTGTAATAGTGGTCGAACTCACGGATTTTTTGGAGCAACCACTACAAGAAGAGGATTCACAAATACAAGGCGCTCAACAATTACAAGGGGACGTGAACACCCTTAGTCTCTATTGGATTCAATAAGGATTGGTAAGGACTTTTTTGCTTTTTTCTTTGTCCAGGCACTAGTCAAAACGCTACTCAAATCTTTCTCTATATTTAGTAGGTGCTTATGCCTCGCTATAACGAAAGAAAAATAGAGAAGATTTAAAAGCTATTAAATGCATATGTTTCTGACAAATCTTTACGAAAGGCATCGCTTATTTAAAAAGTAAGATGTCTGGAAGCATTAATACCTTTTCTTTTTATCATTTGCTTCTTTGCTCAAGCAATTTATTAATCATATTCTTATATAATAAGCAACTCATTAATCATTGAAATTAGTGTTACAAACTGAAAATAATTTTAAATTTGTAACACATTTTCAAAATATTTGATACAATTAAAGCAGATAGATTATGTATATTAAAAGAGAATATTATTTAGAAACAATTAGAAGATATTACGACTCAAACTTAATTAAAGTACTTACCGGAGTGAGGAGAAGTGGTAAAAGTGTTTTACTTTCGCAGATTAGAGACGAGATACTCTATCTTGATAAAGCAAACCAGTATCACATTATTTATATAAATTTAGAGGATTTTAAATTTGCATCTTTAAAGAACGCTAATAGATTAAATACATACATAAATAAGCTCATTAAAGATGACAAAAAGTATTTTATATTCATTGATGAAATTCAACATGTTAATCAATTTGAAAGAATTTTGGCTTCTTTAAAAGCTACAAGAAATGTTTCCTTGTTCATAACAGGAAGCAATTCCAATTTGCTTTCAGGCAAACTTGCCACGCTTTTAGTTGGAAGATGTGTCGAATTTAAAATAATGCCTTTTTCTTATGCTGAATTTATAAAATTTTATCAGGCAAATAATTTGTCTTTACCCGAAGAACCATTAGTTAATTATTTGCGATATGGAGGGATGCCTCAAAGATTTGATTATAGTAATGAAGAGGATATAAAAAGATATTTAAAATCAATTTTTTATGGAATCATAGACAAAGATATTTGTAATCAAAAATCGAGAATTGATCGCGATAATTTCATAACAATTGCAACATATATTATTTCAAATGTAACTAAGGAATTTTCTTCTGAAAGGATTGTAAATTTTTTTAATAAAAATAACGATAGCGAAATATATCGAATTACTATAAGCAGGTATTTAAAAAAGCTTGAAGAAGCATGCATCCTTAGTAGAGTAAAACAATATAATGTTTCTTCAAAAAGGATTTTAAAGAAAAATGAAAAACAATTCGTTTGTGATAATGGTTTCATTTTAGCATGTTCACAAACAAATCATCTTCTCGCTTCACATCTTTTAGAAAATGTAATTTATAACGAAATGGTTTTGAGAGGTTATGATGTAAAAATCGGTAAAACATATAAAGGGGAAATAGACTTTGTTGTAATGAAGGATGGTAAGAAGTGCTTTGTGCAAGTGGCTTATTTGTTGTCTAGCGAAGAAGTAATTGAAAGAGAATTCGGCTCCTATAAATCGGTAAAAGATAATGCGCCCAAATACGTATTAAGTCTTGATAAATTTGATATGTCCGCTGACGGTATCATTCATTTAAACATTGAGGATTGGCTTCTTCATAAAAAGGATTTGATACTGTTTTAATGTTACAAACTGAAAATAATTTTAACTTTGTAACACATTTTGAAAAACTAATTTAGTGATACATTTGAAATGGCTAAATATATGGAACGCTTATTTAGCAAGCAAAATTATATTTTGCAATGAGATGTATAACATTTGAGAAAAGCTGAGTGTTTCATATGACAAAGCAAGAGAAATTTGGATTATCAATCCTATAATTGATTCAAGCCATACATTTGTTTATAAAAGAGTAAAGAGTATCTCGGAAGTTGCCTACCAAAGATAGTTCTTCGATTACTAAACAAGACAAAAAAAGAGGTTAAATCTAGAATAGGAAGAAGTTTTTTCCAAATATAATTGAGCGTATTTTTTGAAAACGACTACGAGTTTTATAGGAAACAAAATAAATTTCCTTATTATTCAAACAACACTTAATATAGGTAATGAATCTATTTAGTTTGTAGAGGGTGTCTTGTAATTGTTAAGGGTGTTCAAAAGTATCAAACTTGCTCTAGGAAGACATTTGTTAATAAGCAGACGTACATTCGTCTGCTTTTCATTTTCTTGTCATGCACTCTTTTCTTTTGTAAAGAAGATAAAAAAGTTATACTAAACATATGAGTTATAAAGTAAGCATAGAAACGATAAAAACTTTAAAGGATTTCACAAAAGGTGAAAAGCTTTCCCCTTTAAAAGAACAAAAAGATGTAGAAGAACTTTTAATGGGATATTCCTTTATCTTAATGATGGCCTCCGCGGCCAAAAAGAAAGGTGACGAAAAGGCCGAAGAAGCTTATCAGCAATTAGAAAAGGCCTTAGAGGAAATCTCTCTTCATAAAGAAAATATAGATTTAATGCAGTTTAATGAGGACTATTCCAACCTTTAATTTCATGATAGTTTTAGAGAAATAAAAATATTAAATTGGAATAAAACCTCTGCAAAAGTTCATTAAAAATTGTGTTTTATGAAAAAAGAGACTTTGGAAAGAATCCGAAAATTTACGGAAGATCGGGATTGGGATCAATTTCATACTCCTGCCAATTTAGCAAAAAGCATTGTTATTGAAGCAGGTGAACTTTTGGAATGTTTCCAATGGGATGAAACTCATTTTGATTTACAAGCGGTAAAAGAAGAACTCGCGGATATTCTCGTTTATTCCCAAAATCTTTTAGATAAGTTAAATCTTGATGTGGATAGTATTGTTCAAGAAAAAATGAAGAAAAATGAAGAAAAATATCCCATAGAGAAAGCACGCGGACGAAGCGACAAATATACAAAACTTTAACTATGAAAAAGGAAAAAATCGCTTTAGTAACAGGCGCCTCTTCGGGTATTGGAAAAGAATTCGCTATACAACTTTCAAAAATGGGATACAAAGTTGTTCTTGTCGCAAGAAGAAAAGATGCACTCGAAGATACCGCTAAAAAATGTGATGGTGAATCCATTATCTTTCCATGTGATTTAACAAAAGAAGAAGAACGGCTAACTCTTTTTAAAGCGTTTCCAAAGGTTGATTTTCTTATCAACAATGCCGGCTTTGGCCTTTTTGGATCTTTTGGGAATAACTCATGGGAAAAAGAGGCACAGTTATTAAATACAAATATTCTCGCCTTTACTCATTTATTACACTTTTACTTATCAAAAATGAAAGATGCACATGAAGGGAAAATCATCAATGTCGCGTCGATTGCTGGTTTTTTACCTGGACCATTAATGAGTACTTATTATGCTTCAAAAAATTATGTTGTTCGGCTTTCTGAAGCAATTCTTGAAGAACTTCATCAAGAGAAATCCCCTGTACAAATCGCTATTTTATGTCCGGGTCCTGTGAATACAGAATTTAATGAAGTAGCAGGAGTTCATTTTGCTTTAAAAGGGGTTTCTGCTTCTTATGTAGTAAAGTATGCGTTAAAGAAATTTTCGCAAAAGAAATTTTATCTATTTCCTAGTTTAAAAATGAAACTAGCCCATCTAGGGACGAAAATTTGTCCTGTTTTTCTTCTAAGGAAAGTTGCCTACCGCATACAAAAGAAAAAGAAATAAATTTTTGTAATAATTTTAAAACTTCCTCCGTTTAGTAAATGGAGGGGTAAATGAAAGGATATTGTGGAAGAGTTACAAAGCATAATCGAGGAGCTTCGCGAAGGGAATTATCAAAACTTCCCTACTTTTTACGATGCAACTCATCGCAAAATGTACTTTATCGCTTATGGATTATTAGGTACAAAAGAAGCTGCCGAAGATATTACGCAGGAAGCTTACGCAAAATTAATCATTTCCCTATCTTCCTATCAAAAGGGAACAAATATCTATGCCTTCTTTGCAACAATTGTTCGTAATTTAGCCTTTGATGAACTACGAAAAAGAGAACATTCCCCTCTTCTATATGAAGAAAACGAACAAGGAAAAGACGACACCTATCATGATCATGAGGAAATTGACCACTACTTAGCATCCTTAAAGCCCATGGAAAGAGAAATCGTCCTCTATCATGTAGTAGAAGAAATGAAATTCCGTGAAATTGCCCAACTTATGAATAAATCTCTAAGTTCTATCCTCGTTACCTACCATAGAGCAATGAAAAAATTACGAAAGGAGAATGAAGATGAAGAAGAATGATGTTAAACAACAAATCAAAGATGCTTTCTCTCAGGTAGAAGTTCCTTTTGAACTTGAGAAAACACAAAAGAAAATTGAAGCAATCGATCCTTCTTCCTTTAAGGAAAACAAAGCAAAGAAAACTTCTCCCCGTATTTTTGTTCCTCTTGTTCCTGTTTTTGCCTGTGGAATTATTTTGGCCATTGTTTTGCCTTTAACACTTACTCCTCAATCCTCTTTTCCTTCAACGAATACTTCACTGCCCATTCAAACTACTTTAGACAATAAAGAAATTAGCATTTTTGCCCGTCAAACTCTTTCCTTAATAACTTTTATTGATGAAGAGAACACTTCTGCTTCTCTTATAAATATAAAAAGAAAAAGATATGAACAATCCACTTATCAAAGCGTTGCGAAAGACATCGATGAATATATTGATATGATTGAGCAATTCGAAAGTGAAGACGGATTTTATTACGCGCTTGTATCTTCTGATTTTTTAGAAATCGAAAAAGGCGATTTAACGTATACCATTCAGTATGAGGAAGAAATCATTAACGAAAATCTTCAACGTTTTCAAGGGTCACTCGTTTACCAAGGTTCCTCTTATCCCTTCCAAGGAAGAATTGAGCAAAATGGACAAGAAAAAGAAATTGAAACTTCGCTTCTTCTTCCTAATGGAGAAAGAATTGAGGTCGAACAAGAAGTGGAACAAGGAGAAAACGAATATTCTTATGAGTTTTATGCTCCAAATCAAAATACCCCTTATAAAACACTTGAATATGAACGAGAAATTGAGGGAATGAAAGGAGAATCTTCCTTAGAAATTCAAGAAGGAGATATCCAAACTTCCTGTTCCTTTGAATATCGTGGAAAAGAAATGGGTGATCGCTTCTTTGCGCAATATGAAAAGGAAAATGGCAAAGAGGAGATTGAGACATTTTGTCTTATTCAAAAGATTTCTGATGGTCATCATTACACCTTCTATGAAGATGAAGAGGAAAGCTATCCTCTTTATGATATTAAACTTCCTTAAGGGAAGTTTTTTTAAAATATTTTTTATTTCTTGTAATAAAAACAAAAATTGCTCCGTTTAGTAGGTATAAAGAGGAAAAAACCTCAGAAATGGAGAAAAATATGAAAAAAGTAATTCTTGGAGCCCTCTGCTTAAGTGCCGCAACCTTATTAGCCAGTTGTGATTTATTTCGCGGAGGTGACGAACACTCATCAAATGGAGGAAATAACACCTCCGTAGTATCAAAAGAAGAAGGATATTTAGCCCAAACAGTTCTATCACTTAATCTTTTAGAACAACTTCCTGCAATCGAAACATTATCTGCACCGAGTGGGTTACAAACGGAAACTTCACCAATTGAAGAAGAAATGGCCAATGAAATCCTTGATTCTATGTCTGGTCTTTCTTCGCTTTTAACCTTTACTCCTCAGGAAGTAGAAATCTTACCATCTGATCGTGAAGAGTTTGAAAAACTATACCAAGTTACCTTAAATGACTTTAACGGAGAAAAAGAAACATATTCTCTCTACTTAAATGAAAAAATTTATGAAGAAAATGACCATGATGAATGGGAAAAAGTAACCATTCTTAACGGGATTGCAATCAAAGGAGAAGAGGAATATCAAGTCCGAGGAGAAAAAAGTGAAGAAAAAGAACGCGATGAATGGGAACAAGAGCTAGAACTGACTATCGCAAAAGACAAGTTAAATTATGTGAAAGTTGAACAGTCTTTAGAAGATGATGAAAACGAATACGAATACGAATTAGTACAAAACGGTCGTCTTGTCGAGAATAAAGAATATGAGTTTGAGCAAGAACGAAACGGAATCCTTGCTATATCCATTGAACGTGAATTTGATGGAGAAGAAAGAGAAATTACTCTTTATAGCGACGGCAGTACCCTTTTATCCGCAGAATTTGAAGTAGAAACACGTTCAGGAAAAGAAAAGGAAGGCAAGATTCGTATCATTCCTAATGATGATGGGTCGATAACTTATGAACTTACCTTCAAAGGATCAAGTGAAATCTATACAAAAACATTCTAAAAAAGGCCGGCATTGCCGGCTCTTTTTTTATGTCTAGATTAATAATTCACAGCGCGAAGTTCGAAATAACTTTGTGGGTGATTGCAAACTGGGCAAACTTGTGGAGCATATTTTCCAATAACAATATGTCCACAGTTCCGGCATTTCCAAACAGCATGATCAGAATCGCCAATAAAGACAACGCCTTCTTTGACATTTTCTAATAGTTTCAAATAGCGTTCTTCGTGACGTTTTTCAATGGCGCCGACCATTTCGAATTTTGCAGCAATTTCATCAAAGCCTTCTTCACGAGCAACTTTCGCAAAAGTGGCGTACATGTCAGTCCATTCATAATTTTCGCCATCCGCAGCCGCTTTGAGATTTTCTAAAGTAGTGTGGATATCTCCACCTTCTAAATACTTAAACCAAAGTTTAGCGTGTTCCTTTTCATTATCAGCAGTTTCAAGGAAAATGGCGGCAATTTGTTCATAGCCTTCTTTTTTTGCTTTTGAAGCAAAATAAGTGTATTTGTTGCGGGCTTGACTTTCGCCAGCAAAAGCAGCTTGTAGATTCTTTTCGGTTTGTGTTCCCTTAAGAGATTTCATGTTTTAACTCCTTTATGTATAAACATTATAAGTTCTTTACTATCAAAGGGCGAGTAAGATGCACAAATTAACAAAAAAGTTTTTCAAGAAATAAAGCGAAATCGAAATGCGAAATTAATATCAGAAAAAATAATGGCCTTTTGCAATGTTATTCGTCCTGCTTTTGATAAATAATATGTTCATAATTATCTAAAGCGCCTAATTTATCTTCCATAAATTCACGAACTTCTTTCTCTAATTTTTCCATTCGCTCACCCAAAGGAAGAGACATATCAGGATAAAAAGGTCCTCCAAGATGTATGACCCTTGTCGGAGGAAGAAATTTAAAGAACGTTCTTTCTTTATACGTGGTTACTGAAGCAACAACAGGCACGCCAAGTTTTGCAGGATAGACAAAAGCATGGGCGGCAAAAGGTCTTAAAAAAGTACAATATGGCCAAATATGGGCCTCAGGAAAAATAACAATGTCTTCGCCTTTTTTTAGATAATACTCAATGGCTTCGACAAAATTTTTCCCTTGTTTCGCACTATTTTCATTTGGAAGAGGGAGCCCTCCAAAAGTAGAGACAATTCCGCGAACAATAGGTTTTGAAACCGCTTCTCGATTACAAACCACACGAAAACGATGAGGAAAGGCAATAGTTAAGGGAGGTATGCATACATCACCAATGGCGGAAGTATGATTCATATAAACAAAAAAACCACCATTTTTTCTAAGCTTCTTTAATTTTTTTCTCCCAATTGTTTTATAACCTATCCCAATTTTCATCCATAAAAAAAGAACAGGCATACCAATCGCATAATAAAAAAGATGACTAAAAAACCGATAAAACGGGTTTTTATGCACATAAGGATAGTTATCTGGTAAATCGACTCGTTTCCAGTTTTTTGTTGTCGCGAATTCCTGCGTTAAGGAATGATAATAGACAATCTTTTTTTTCATTCTTCAAAGACTCTTTCCGGCTCGGATAAAAGAACTTCTTCATTTCCTCTTTTTCCGTGATGTGCCACTTCTTCAATCATGGCCACCATTTTACGCATGGAAAGTTCAATCGTCATCCCATTAGAAAATTCGATATATTCCTTTTTTACTTCTTTTAAACGTTCAGGATGCTCAATCCAATAATCGATTTTTCTTGCTAAATCACGAGGATTGTTTTTGGCAAATAAATTCTCAGGATGAAGAGCGTAACTCCTATTCCCGTTCCAGGGAGAATTATTCATTACGGGTACCGCCCCACAGGTCATGGCTTCTAAACACGCAACAGACTCAATTTCGGCTTCGCTTGATAAAACATATAAATCAGCAGCATTCAGCAAATCACTCATCTCTTCACGACCAAATAATTTAAAAATTGGATGTAAATGATGGCGTTTTGCATAGTTTTTTAATTGTTTTTCTTTTCTTCCTTGCCCTGGGAAAATAGGAAGAATTCGATCTTTATATTTCGAATGAGTCAAAGCTTTAAGAAGCAGAATTTGTTTCTTTTCTTTTGAATATCTTCCAGTACAAACAATGACAAACTTATCTCCCCATTCAAGTGGACGCTCCACATTACGAGGCAAAAAGTCTTTTGGCGTACCATTGGAAATAACATAACCATTGGTTCGATGTCCACAAGCAGACTCAAAAGAATCGCGAATAAATAGAATAGGATAATGGACAGCATCCGCATAAATATAAAAATGTTTCCAGAAATCTTTAAAAAGAAGATTGCTGATAAACCGAGAACGGAAGGTTCCTACAAAATGTGCCGTTACGTTTTTTGGTTGAACATGAAAACCCATAGTTATAGGAATATTTAAAAGATGTGCAATTTTTGCCGCAACTCTCCCCATAGGAAAGGGAGCCATAATGTGAACTAAATCCGCTCCTCGAAAAGCACGACAAATTTCTAACACATCAGGTTTTGCAAGAACAACACCATTTTCATCGACAATTTTTTGAAAAGGACCGACATTGATAGAAGGCAAAACATAATATCCTTCTACTCCTTTTTTATCTTCATCGGCACATAAAACACGAACAGTATGACCAGCTTCTTTTAAAGCGTGAATAAGATTGAGCGCACAAATGGTCACGCCATTACTTTGTTCGCCAAGCACATCAGCTACAACGGTTACAACCATAAGGAAAGTACCTCCATAAGCATTGTATAAAGAAATTGTGCAAGTACTCTTACAAGGGAGTATTTAGAATAGAGAAAACTCTACTCCTAATTCTCTATTTTGGAGAATAGTAATCCTTATCGATATATTTCAATCATTTTATTAAGAGATTTTTAAAGAATAGAAGCAAAAAATTATGGAGACTTTCACATTATTCATGAAATATTTTCTTAAAGAATAAGAAATTGATGAACAGTGGAAGAAAGAATAAGTCTCTAATTTACAAAAAAGAGCTCCCGAAGGAGCTCTTATCTCATTTAAAGATGGATTAACCCATTACATAGGAGAAGGAAGCAGCTGTTCCTGAAACCGTAATCATCGTGAAGAGAATTGCGTTAATTAAGGAACCAAGCCAGATGTTTCCTGTCTTCTTGTAAAGTAAACGAGAAATGATGGTCGCAATAATGAGAATAGGAATAATTGGGAATAGGACAATGTATCCTAAGGCCATATCGCCTTGCCATAAGACACCAGTAGACTTGAAAGTACCATATTGAATCATAATGACTAAGAAGATACCAAAGACATTAAAGAAGGCGTTAATAGCAATGCTTGCCCATTCTGGCAATGTCGATGTCCGATATGTTTGATTGGCAATGCCGCTTAACACATAGAACATGGCAAAGAAGAGGAGATATCTCATGGCGGTTGGGACCATTTCTGGAACATTAAACACTTTGATCGTGAATGTCCAAATACGGAAGTCAACAGTGAAGATAGACCAGTTAATGAAGACGATAAGATAAAGAACAATAACGATTCCAAAAGCAAGAACAAGGGTCTTTAAGAAGTTTGTACCACTAATTTTTGCAGTTGCTAAAGGATTATCCACTTTTGGTGCTTCTTGAGGATTGGTGCGATACTGCCACTTATTAATTCCAAGTTTAACAAAGTAGAAGAGTAAGACCATGACAATCGCAAAGACACCACAGGCAACAGACCACAAAGCAACCCAGTTTGTTGTATCTTGTGGATAAAGTTGGGTGTTGGGGAACCAACGATCACCCCATTCATTGACAAAGCTTTGGATAACAAAACCTGAGAAGAAGGTACAAGCAAGAGCAGGGAGGAAATAGAACACCCAATCTAATGGATGTTTTAATGGTTTCTCTTCTTTCTTGAGTTCTTCTTCTGTCACCTCGACATCCTGATAGGCATAAGCCTCTGGACTGGGAGCGTTTTCTCTTCCTTCTCCGCTTGGTAATAAAGCAAGGGCAAATTTCACTTTTCTCGTCTTTAATGACTTAAAGGCAGGAATGGTTAAGGCAAGAGAGACAAGCGGGAAGATTAAGAAGAATATGGCAAGAAGGCCAATTAAGGCGAACGCTTCTTTTAACCACCATACTTGGTTAGATAAATCAAGAACACCGTAACCCTCTGGGGTACCAAAAGCGGTATAGAAGAAATCAACCAAATTACCCGTAGAAGGAATCGACCAGTGATTTAATGGGTGGATTTCATTTTCTTCATAGATGACTCTAAAGGGTTCATCAATGGCCGTTCCAAGAGTCCGTTCAACAACTTGCCCATTTACATAATAGGCTTTATTTTGAACATTAATTTCTCCGCCTTCTTCATAAGTAAGACCAACAAAATTTGCGGCGGTTGTGGAGTGGAGGAATTCTCGAGAAATGGTTGGTTCTCCAGAGGCATCCACACCCGTAAAGAAGAATTCATCATCGTCAGCCTTTAAGAAGCCAACGTCAACATCGCTTCCAGCGCCCATGAAGGTCGACCAGCCTTGCATTAAGCCAGCAGATACAATACCAACGCTAGCATCTTGCATTAATACCATGGCCGTAGTAAAGCCACCCATCGAGTGACCAGAAATGCCGATACGATCCTTATCAACATAATCAAGGTTATATAAATATTTGGCCGAATCATATAACCCATTTGTAGCCATCATCGCGCCGGTACTACCACTATTTTCGTAATTACCATGGCCTTCACGGTCAATGGCTAAAACAACAAATCCACGACGCGCTAACTCAATAGCAAAAGGAAGTTGTAATTCCCGGTTATTTAAATAACCATGGGTTAAAACAACACCAGGATGAGGAGAATCTGCCGTAGCAGAATTTGGTTTAAATAAAAGTCCGGAGACAACAAGACCTTCAATTTCAATTTCTTCTGTAGTCTCTTCTCCCGTCTCACTAACCACTACTTTGGACATCGTCCCTTCATTACTCGCATCCCTAAGATCGCTAACCGAGACAGAATATCCAGCAGTTTGTATTAAAGAACCACAAAAAGAGCTAACAAGAATGGCTAAAAGCCCAATAATTAGGCAAAGCAGGCTCTTTTTGTTTTCTTTCCAATATTTTAGCATGATTTTTATACTCCTTTCTTCATGGCTAAAATGGATGGCTAATCTTTCATACAAGCCATCTTGACGGCTTTATGCCAACCTTTAATTCGTCGCTCCCTCCTTTCCAAGTCCATAGACGGGAGGAATTCCCGTTCTATGACTTTGTTATGTTTAATTTCTTCTATATCTTTCCAATAACCCGCTTCTAAACCAGCTAGATAAGCTGCGCCTAAAGCGGTAACTTCAACAACTTTTGGACGAATGACTTTGCATCCAAGAATATCGGCTTGGAACTGCATTAAGAAATTATTTCTTGAAGCACCACCATCAACACTTAAAGAAGTGAGACTCACTCCCAAATCTTCTTCCATAGCCTTATAAATATCATAAACTTGATAAGCAATTCCTTCTAAGGCGGCGCGAATAAAGTGTTCTTTTTTTGTACCTCTTGTTAAACCTGTCACTAAACCCCGAACATCCGGTTGCCAGTGTGGGGCCCCAAGACCAACAAATGAAGGAACGATATAAACTCCGTTACAAGAGGAAACTGCATTGGCGTATTTTTCTGTTTCTTCGGCGCTTTTTACTAAGCGCATCTCATCACGAAGCCACTGAACAATGGCGCCACCAACAAAAACGGAACCTTCTAAAACATAACTTGGTTTATTTCCTTTTGTACAAGCCGATAGGGTAGTAATTAAACCGTTTTTGGATTTTACACATATATCGCCCGTATTCGCTAAAAGGAAACATCCTGTGCCAAAAGTATTTTTTACTTCCCCTTTATGGACACAAAGTTGACCAAATAAGGCCGCTTGTTGATCACCAACAACACCACAAATAGGTATACGGTGACCTAAATACGACTCATGCGCATACCCATACATATAAGAAGAAGGATAAACTTCTGGTAACATGCTTCGCGGAATGTCAAAAAGCTCTAATAACTCATCATCCCATTTTAAGGTATGAATATTAAAAAGCATGGTCCTTGAGGCATTGGTATAGTCTGTGGCAAAAATCTTCCCATTGGATAATTTCCACATTAAGAAAGTATCAATCGTGCCAAAAAGGAGTTGACCTTTATTTGCTTTTTCTCTTGCTTTTGGAACATTATCCAAAATCCATTTAATTTTTGTAGCAGAAAAATAAGCGTCAATCACCAAACCGGTCTTATCATAAATGATGTCTTTGTATCCTTTTTTAATAAGTTCTTCACAAAAACACGCCGTTCTTCGACACTGCCAAACAATTGCGTTATAAATGGGTTCCCCCGTTTCTTTATCCCAAACAATCGTTGTTTCTCTTTGATTAGTAATCCCTATTGCCACAATGTCTTTTGCTTGGATTTTTGCCCGGATTAAGGCTTCAGGTATTACCCCAATTTGTGAACTAAGAATTTCAATGGGATCATGTTCAACCCAGCCTGTTTTGGGATAAATCTGAGCGAATTCTTGTTGAGCAATTCCCCGAATTTCTCCATGAGAATCAAAGATGATTGCTCGGGAAGAAGTTGTACCTTGGTCTAAAGCCAAAATGTATTTGGATTGCTCCATTATTTTCTCCTTTCTACAGTTTTTGTGGCAACAATATCCACACCTGTACCAAGAATGTTCGCAATTAAGATATCTCCTTCATGAACAGGAGCAGTTAACTTAACTTTTTTAATTTCCTCTAAAGCAGGGAAAATGAGCTTTTTATCAATTGCTTCTTTTGTCTTGCAAGAAACAACTTCAATTTCTCCTCCATCAACTTCGCAAATAGAAGTGACAACTCTTTTTGGGCAAGTCACTTCATCGCGAGCGTACTTATCCCCTCTAAGACAAGTATTCCCTGTTACTTTTAAATGATGAATATCCGAATCATCCACTTTAATGTGGCAACCTAACGGACAGCAAATACAAATCAGTTCGCGCATCTTAACTCCTCCTGATTAATGTAAATTCCACTTCTTTTGCGTGTTTTATTTTTTCCACAACATCTTCTTTTACAAGCAAAGTTTCCATTTCCCCTGGAGTGACGATTTGTTTGATTTTGCGCGCTACTTTTTCTCCATCGACAAGCAAAGCAACTTCTACATTTTTATAAACATTATTCACCCGCATTTTAAATTGAATTGGAGAGTAATCTTCGTTAATTTTAATCAGCTGCGGCACACTATAACGAATTCCGTTAGAAGTTTTAATCGTTAGAACATGCTCTTGAGAGGTGATTTCTTTACGCAGATATTTGGCGGCCGATTTCCCTGCATTTATGGCTTCTTCCGAGACAAAATCTACAAGATCATGAACATGGAGAACGTTTCCACATTCAAAAATCCCTTCTAAATTTGTCATCATATTCTCGTCAACGACCGCACCACTAGTCACACGCGATAAATTTACCCCACAAGTTCTTGCTAACTCGTTTTCTGGAAGCAAACCAACAGAAAGCAAAAGGGTGTCACAAGGAATTTCAAAAGCGGTATCAAGAATGGGATTTAAATGTTCATCTACTTTTGCAATCGTGACCCCTTCCACACGATTTTTCCCTTTAATATTAATAACAGTGTGAGAAAAATATAAAGGAATGTCGAAGTCATTTAAGCATTGAACAATGTTTCGATTTAATCCGGAAGAATAAGGCATTAACTCGCAGACAGCCTTAACTTTTGCCCCTTCAAAAGTCATTCTTCTTGCCATGATTAAGCCAATATCCCCAGAACCTAAAATAACAACTTCTTTTCCTACTTTCAGTCCATCGATATTGACGAGTTTTTGCGCTGTACCTGCAGAATAAATTCCTGCGCACCGACCTCCTGCAATATTAATTGCACCTCGCGGACGTTCTCTACATCCACAAGCTAAAATAATGGCATCCGCTTGTATGAGAAGTAATCCATCCTCTTGATTTAAAGCAGTGATGACTTTCTCTTTTGTTACATCAATAACTGTTGTTCCAAGCTTATAAGGAATCTTTTTCTCTTTCACTTGCTTGATGTAACGCGATGCGTATTCAGGACCTGTTAACTCCTCTTTAAAAGTATGTAGGCCAAATCCATTATGAATGCATTGATTAAGGATTCCTCCTAATTGATCTTCCCGTTCTAAGATTAAGATGTCGCGTAAACCTTCTTCATAGGCACCAAGAGCAGCAGCTAATCCTGCTGGTCCTCCGCCAACAATAACTAACTCATGATGAATCATAAATTACCTCTTCTCCGCTAAATATGAATCATGACCTTTTTTCGTGATGTCCGTGATGTCTTTATGAAGCTCTCTTGATAAAATTTCCATCACTTTTGGAGTGCAGAAACCCATTTGACAACGACCCATGCCACTTCTAGTTCGTCTTTTAATTCCATCAAGATCTTTTGCACCAGGGAAGCGATGAATCGCTTCTACAATTTCCCCTTCACTTACTACTTCACAGCGGCAAATGACATGCCCATATAAAGGATTTTCTTCAATGAGTTTTTCTCTTTCTTCATTGGATAAATGAGCAATATGAGGAATGTCTTTTCTTGTAGGATCAAAATTCTTGTTATCTTCTAGTTTTAAATAACTAGCAATTTCTTTAGCAGCATGGACAGCTATTGCTGGCGCAGAAGTTAACCCAGGAGACTCAATAGCAGCAATTTCATATAAACCAATAACATCTTGATCAAAACCAACGATGAAATCATCCGTTTCTAAGGCATGGGCACGAAGTCCGGCAAACTGCGTAATAATCCCTCTTTTTGGTAAAGTAGGAATGGTTAATAAGGCTTTCTTCCAAACTTCATCTAATCCCTCAATCGTGGTGTTTAAATCTTCCTTATCCTCAAGATCATGGGCATTAGGACCAACTAAAATATTGTTATGGGTTGTTGGTGTAACCAAAATCCCTTTCCCCATCTTTGTTGGGGTTTGGAATAAAGTATGTTTTGTTAAATCGCCATAAGTTTTATCAAGAAGAACATATTCTCCCTTTCTTGGAACAATATGGTAAGGAGCTTCTTTATTCGTGATGAAAGAGTGGATTTTATCAGCGTAAATCCCAGCACAATTAACTAAAACCTTGCCCTCTACTTGACTACCATCAGCAAAATATAAAACAAAATGATCCGCGATATGGTCAATTTTTGTTACCTCTTTTTCAAAAAGGAAATTAACACCATTTTTAGCAGCATTTTCCGCATAAGCAATCGTCATTTCATAAGGCGAAACAATCGCAGAAGTTGGTGCGTATAAAGCATATTTCACATCTGGATTAATCGTGGGTTCTAAGGATAATATCTCCTCCTTTTTAAGGATTTTTAAATTAGGAACACCATTTTTGATACCGCGTTGATAAAGCTCTTGTAATTTTGGTAAAGACTCTTCATCAAAGCCTAAAACTAGCGCACCATTTTCTTTAACAGGAAAATCAAGTTCTTTAGCAAGTTCCTTAATTAACCTATTTCCTTCGACGTTGAACTTTGCTTTCTTTGTGCCCTCTTTGGCATCAAAGCCAGCATGACATATACCGGAGTTGGCTTTACTTGTCCCGGTTGAAACATCGTTTTCTTTTTCAACCACGAGCAAAGAAGCCTTATAGCGAGAAAGTTCTCTTGCTAAAGAACACCCAACAATGCCGGCTCCAATGATAATAATATCATGAACCATATTTTCATCTCCCATTGCCTTCATTCTAAAAACTTTCAAAAAGTTTGTAAATAAGGAATGTAAGCGCTTAAAAAGATTTTACAATTTCAATTTGTTCTCTTCTTGAAATAAAAACTTCACGCTTCTATAAAGGAAAAAGAAAAGTAATTGATACATAAGTTTTATGAAGTTGATATAGATAGAGGCAGAAAAGAAAAAACGCCTATTGTTAGGCGCAATATTTCGTATAAGTTTAAGCTTTTCTCGTTTAAACTTTCATTTTTGTGGTTGCGGGGGGTGGATTTGAACCACCGACCTTCAGGTTATGGGCCTGACGAGCTACCAGGCTGCTCTACCCCGCGATATCGCCTCTTAAGGCTGCGTTATATTAATGCGTTTTTCATCTTCGTGCAAGAGAAAGAAAATTGATGAGAAATATTTCTTGAAATTTATTTAATAGGTGTTAAATATCTCTCGCTATGAATAAAGGGTTGGATGAAATTTTAGAAATGCTACTCTCCTCGCCTCTAGTAGAAAGGTTAAACGACATTCTTAATGAGCAGCGGAAAATTGGGATTCGCGTTTTAGAACTTTTAGAAAAAAATAACGAGCCTCTTTCCTCTAGCGAATTGGCAAAGTCTTTAAATGTTTCAAATCCGCGCATCACTGTGTTAATTAATCATCTTGTTTTTCTAGGTTTTGCAAAAGTAAAAACATCGAAATTAGATGCAAGGAAAAGAGAAATCACCTTAACGAAAAAAGGAAAAGAATATTTAAATCGAAGTCATCAAAAAATCGAAGTTTTTACTAGACATTTAGAAAATATTTTATCAGCGGAAGACATCGCTTCCCTTCGTTTAATTACAAGAAAGTTACAAGAGGTAAAATAAAATGTTAAAACTCATTAATTTAAAAAAGGATTATGTTGTCGGTGGAGATGTTGGCCTCGTCCATGCCTTAAAAGGGCTTAATGTTGCTTTCCGCGATAATGAGTTCGTGGCCATTCTTGGCCCTTCAGGATGTGGAAAAACAACATTACTTAATATCATTGGTGGTTTAGATCATGCCTCTGAAGGAGATTTACAAATTGATGAGGTTTCCACGAAAAACTACACAGACTATGAGTGGGATAATTACCGTAACCATCGGATTGGTTTTATTTTTCAATCCTATAATCTCATTCCTCATCAAAGTGTATTGCAAAATGTGGAACTTGCCTTAGCCATCGGTGGCATCAATAAAGAAGAACGAATTCGGAAAGCAAAAGAAGCTTTAGATCGAGTTGGACTAAAAGATGAATATTACAAAAAACCCAATCAATTATCGGGTGGGCAATGTCAAAGAGTGGCCATCGCTAGAGCCCTAGTCTCTGACCCAGAAATTCTTTTAGCCGATGAGCCGACGGGAGCCTTAGATACAGAAACATCCCTGCAAATCATGGATATAATTCAAGAAATTTCAAAAGACCGTTTGGTGATTATGGTTACCCATAACCCTGATTTAGCCAAACAATACGCAACAAGAATTGTTAATTTATTAGATGGCCAAATTATTTCAGACACTAATCCTTATCAAGAAGAAATTACAGAAAAGAAAAAAGAAGATTCTAAAAATAAGAGTCGTTTATCTTTTATGAGCGCCTTCCATTTATCGGCCCAAAATCTCAAATCAAAATCCAAAAGAACCGCATTAATTGCAATTGCGGCCTCGATTGGCATTATTGGTGTTTCCTCTGTACTTGCCATCTCTAGCGGCGTACAAAATTATATTCACGATATGGAAGCCGATATGCTTTCTGGCAATCCCATCATGATTGAAGAAAGTGGCTTAGATTTAAATGGCTTGATGAATTTAGCCGGAAGTTTAGGACAATCAAGTGCGCTTATTGAAGGAATAGAAGATGGATATGTTAATATCAGCGAAACCATTTCTTCTTTGGTAGATTCTTCAGGAAACGTTAAACAATTTCTTTTTAAAAACGAAATTACTCCTGAATATCTTTCCTATGTTGAAAATATGCACGAAGACTACTATAGCGGGATTGTTTTTGATTATGGAATTGATGTTAGTCCGAATATTTTTGTGGAAACCAAACTTGAAGGTTATCCTTATGAAAACGAAGGTACTGTTGCTTCTTTATCCGCAATTCGTGCGGTATATCAATCGATTTTAGGAGAAACGGAATTTGAAGATTATTCGCAATACGTCAATTTTCTTCCAGAGCCCTTTTCCTTATTCCCAAGTAGTGAAGAACTGATTCTTTCTCAATATGACATTGTAAGTGATGAAAAAACGAGTCACCTTCCCGAAAAAGAAAACGAAATCGTCCTTGTTATCGCCGATGATTCCTTAAGCGATTTAACTCTTGCAGAAACTGGTTATATGAGTCAAGCCAGTTTCTTAAACAACATTTACGAAACAATCGGAGATGAACATTATGATCCCAATTTAGAAATGCCTCGTATTTCTTATGAAGATTTAATGAATAAGAGTTTTTATTACTATCCAAGTTCCTCTTTATATGTAGAAGGAGGAAACCCATTAATTGGAGGAAATTGGCAATATAACCATACAAAAACTCTTACGGAAGAAACACCGAGGCTGGAATTAAAAATTACCGCGATTTTGCAAAAGAAAGACGAAGTAAACTATGGCTGTCTTTCAAGTGGGTTTTACTATACAGAAGCTTTTGCCTCTTTATTCCGCGAAGAGAATGCCTCTTCTCCAATTGTTTCTTATTTAAAGGAAAATAACTTAGAAGGCTATACCACAAGTAACGGAATTGGTTATTTATATACGTATTCTTTCCAAGGAAATCAAAAAATATATGGCACCATGCTTTCAAGTTTAACGCAAAATTCGGTTATGGAAGGAATGATTAATCCCTCGGGAACGATCTTAATGTCCTTAAATGCTTTAGGAGGAGCGGAAATGCCTTCTCTTATTGAAATTTATCCAAAAAGTACCGATCAAATGAACCATATTCGTGCCTATTTAGACGCTTGGAATGAAGACGGAGATATAGAGATTAACGGGGAAATATATCCTTTTGATGAACGGACACAAATTCGTTATAACGACACCCTTAGCATGGTCCTTACCATGGTGAACTCCATGGTTGAATTAGTAACCATTGCTCTTGTTGCCTTTACTGCCCTATCTTTAGTGGTCTCTACGGTCATGATTGCTGTAATTACTTATGTTTCGGTTATGGAACGGGTAAAGGAAATTGGTGTTATTCGTTCTCTTGGAGGAAGAAAGAAAGATGTCAGTCGACTATTTAATGCAGAAACATTAATCATTGGTTTTTTAGCAGGAGCTTTAGGAATTCTTATTACGTATATTTTAGAAATTTTATTAAACGTCATTGTCGGAGCCTTTACGGGAGTTTATACCATCGCCTCACTTCCTTGGTGGGAAGCACTGATTATGATTCTTCTTTCCATGGGTTTGACCTTACTTTCTGGTTTAATTCCTGCTTCTCTTGCTGCCAAAAAAGATCCTGTAGAAGCCTTAAGAAGCGAATAAAAAGGCAGGATGCCCTGCCTTAATAATCGTTTTTCGAGTCCTTATACGCCGGGAATGAAAGTGATAGTAAAAGTATCCGAGGAAGAAACATCAATATCCTCAGACTTATTCCAACAATCATCAATAAAAGTTGTCCCACCATCTTCGGGTAAAGTTTCCGCATCTGGGGCGAAGCGTTGAACAACTAATCCAGTGATTTCTTCATCAATTGTCGCATGAAGCGAGTCTTCGACAATTTCTGCTTCATAATACATTCCAGAAATGTCTCCTCCCCATGCCCATAGAAAGAAAAGAGGATTATCGCTTAATGCCCAGTCATCTACAAAAGTTCCCGTCACCTTTCGTCCTTCAAGAGGTGTGATTGAACTTGAATGAGAAGAAGATTGAGCTTCGGAAGAATTTTCCATAGAAGCACTGCTTGAAGTAGTCGCGGTACCTCCACAGGAAACTAAAAGCAAAGTAGCAAATAAGACAATACCAATTCCATTTTTCATCATGCACGTCATTTTATGCTTATTCTTCCTTATTGCAAGAGCTGCTCTCACTCCCTGAAGATTCCTTTGAATTGTCCATTAAAGTAACATGATAACCGGGGTTTTCTTTGGGACGATAAGCGTTAGGATAAAGAATATCGGTTTTCACTTGATGAGAAATCTCTTGTAAACGAGAAAAGAGAAATTCTGGGTGTTCTAAATCCTCTAATACATATTTTTCTTTCCCTGCAACAATGTAAATATCTCCCACATGAAAGATCTTCTCTAAAAGACCAATGCGAAGATTTAAAGAGGTAAGAGAAACATAAGGAACACTTACTGTAGAGGAACCAATAAATCCTTTGCGAATGAAAATCCTTGTTTCTGTAAACGCGTATTCTTCTATTTCTTGACGCTTTTTCGCGGAAAATATGGAGGCAATCCACGCCCAAACAGGGATTAAGTGAAAAAGGAAGAAGATAACAAAAATAAAATAAACAAACCAGGGAATCCCTTGCATAAAGCCAAAAATCATACCTAGGGCAAATCCATCAAATAAAAGCCAAAGAAGCGCGAAAGGCAGAAGACGGAGAAAAGCACTCCAAATAAAGCATTTTTTATTTGGTTTTCCTTTCCAAAGAATGCTTTCTCCCGGTTCTAAAGTAACATGAATTCCTTGTTCTTCTTGTTCTTTTTTTCCTTCTGGATACAAAAAATATTTCTCATCGATTTTTTTCATATTTCAATTTTATTCTTTTTTAAGAAAGAAAAAGCAAAGAACTTTCTTGTTATAATGAATAAAAACTACCTTTTAGGAAGGGAATCTTGTAACCTAAAAAGAAAGAAGGAAATATATATGTATCGTCTCATTGAAGTAAAAACTCGGAAAGAAATTCGTGATTTTATCAACTTTCCCTTAAATTTATATAAAAATAATCCTTATTTTGTTCCTCCTCTTTATGGAGACGAATTAAAGCTTTTTCGAAAAGACGATTATCACAAAAAATATAATGATGTAGCCTTTTATCTTGTCTATGAAGGAAAAAGGGTTGTAGGAAGAATTCAGGCCATACTTTCCTATCGTTCGAATGAAATTCGCGGGTTAAAACAAGTGCGGTTTACGCGTTTTGACGCCATAGATAATCAAGAAGTTGTTCATTTATTAATTGAAGCAATTACCAAATTCGCAAAAGAAAAGGGTATGAATGAACTCGTAGGGCCTCTTGGGTATAGCGATATGGATAGGGAAGGTCTTCTTATTGAAGGATTTGATGAATTAAGTACTTTTGAAGAACAATATAACTTCCCTTATTATCAAAAACTCTTAGAAAAGGAAGGTTTTACAAAAGATGTAGACTGGGTTGAAAGAAAAATCTTTGCCCCAAAAGAAATCGATGAAAAGATTGGACGCGTAACAAACATCATGATGAAGCGTGCAAAACTTCATGTTGTACGAGGCTTATCATCGCGTCAAATCATTTCCCGCTATGGAGAGGGTTTCTTTGATTTAATTGATAAAGAATATGGTGATTTATATATGACGGTTCCTTTTAGCAAAGAAGAACGAGAAGAAATGATTGGGACTTTTAAAATGATTTTATCTTCTCGCTGGATAAGAATTATCGTAGACGAGAATGATAAAGTTGTAGGAGCGGGTTTATGTTTCCCCTCCATTGGTAAAGCCTTACAAAAATCAGGAGGAAGACTTACTCCCTGCGCTTTGATTCGTTTATTAAAAAGTTTAAGAAAACCAAAAATTCTCGATTTAGGTCTTATTGCCATTGATAAAGAACATCGTGATTCCGGTGTCGCTTGGGCAATCTTACTGGAATTGATGAAAATGTTAAAAGATGGACAAATTGAATACTGCGAAACAAATCTTAACTTAGAAGATAATTCTGGTATCCAAAATAACTGGCAACGTTTTGAAACAATTCTTCATAAAAGACGTCGTTCTTTTATCAAAAAAATATCGTAAAATCTAAAAAACAAGTTGAGTTTTGCAAAGTTTTTATAAAAGAGCCCCAGGACCATCATAGTTTTTATCATAAATCATGATGATGAATTCTGGATGGTCGATAAAGGGGTTGCGGTTATGTTGATAATCTTGATCCACAATGTTGTTGCGGTTAATTTCATAATCGTCAACAGGATCGATTCCTGAAGTTGCCCAGTTATATAAATCTTCAAAGTTTCCATGCAAACCACTTGCCCCAGAGGTGTAATCATAAAAACGAGATGTATCAATATTTCCAGACACTTCTAAATTGGGTTCCCCGTTCCCTTCATAACGTGTCGCCATGTAGAAAATGATTCTTGCAACATCTCCCTTCCAACTATCTTTGGGTTCAAATGCGGAATCTCCACGGTAATTCCCCATCATTGCCGTTGTTGCCCAATCATATTTATCTCCAACGGATGTAGAAGAAGAATGATTTACTTCCCCAAAATCAAGATTGCTTCTTGTGGAATTTAAATTGGAATTTGCACCACGTAAATTATGAACATCGCTTCCTGCTGGACGAGAAGTGCCAAAACTTCCATGACTTTTTGCCCACGTATGTTCTTTATTTACTTTATAACCCTTCTTTGTGCTGCCTTCATAAATGACATAAAAACGCGAGGAATCAAAAGGATCTTCATCGATATATTCCCAATCGCTTTGTCCTAAATCGTCATAAGAGAACTCAACATGATCATCAATAATATCGTGTAAACCCTTTTTAAGCGCGGCGCCTTTTAAACCGCGTACAGGCTCATAATAAGCATCAATATCCATTTGCACTGCGCCGCGATCAGGATAAATGGAAGTATTCGCATATAAGTAAGAATAATCTTCTTGTGCGCCAGAATATTCTTTAAAGACCGCTTTTAAAAGATTCTCGGTGTCCACAATTTCAAAAGAAGTTTTTCCATTCGAAAGACGCGCCCCATTCTCTCCATTTAACGTTAAAGAAGACAAATAGTAATGCTCACTAGGAGTTGCCAGAACTTCAATTTCATCTCCTGTATACCAATTTGAGGAGGGAGAAATAACAACTGTTCCTTCTCCAACTTGTTCTGTTTTGATCGTGGCTTTTTCAGGAATGATTAGTTCTTTTTCTCCAAATTTTAAAGTAATACCCCTTAAAAGATAACGATTTTTAGAAATTGTGGTTTCAATGGTAAGAGTAGAAGTTTCAAGACCAGAAAAAGAATAAGAAGGGTTTGTGTAAGATTGATTCACTTTTTCCTTATCCGTAGAAACTTGAATATCAGGAGAATCGTTATGATAGGGTTCTCCTTCTAAAATCACTTCATTTAAAAGTAAGTTTTCTTCAAAAGAAAAAACAATTTTTCCTTTGTTACTCGAAGTTCCTAGTCGTACTTCTTCATCATTTCCTTCGTTATATAAAGTACTAGAAGAAATGGATTTGACTTCGACGTTATCTAAAACAAGATTGTCTAAAGATAAAGAAAGCGAACCACTAGATAGATTCGAAAAAGATATATGGCCTTCCTCTTCTATTGTGGGAAGCTTTTCCTTTTTAAAAGAAGCTTCGACAACGTATTCAATTTCTTCCTCAACAAAGAAAGAATGTTGTTCAAGAATACTAGAAGAATTTACTGTTAAAGTCTCTAAAAGATATCCTTCAAAGGGCGTGGCAATTACTTCCACTTTTGTTCCTAACGGAACAGAATCGTGGTTCCCCCAAGATTTGAAGGCAAGCGTGCCTCCTGTTGGTTCAACATAAGAGATTGTTCCCCGTTTTATAGAATCACTTGAAGAACTTGAGGAACTACTTGAATGAGAAATGCTTGAAGAATCTACCGAGGAAGAATCTATTTTTGAAGATTGTGAACTTCCTTCATTCACGACACATCCTGTTAACAAAACAAGCAAGGAGAGGAAGGAGAACATTACTCGACGTTTCATAATCAATATCCTTGGTTTATAAAACCATTCGATTATAACGGACTTAAAAGAAAAAGGTTAATTTTCTTAAAGGGGACAAAAGAATATAAATTTCCCTTTTCCTCATAAATTTCATGTTATATTTTTCGTGCTTTTAAAGGAGAAAATGTGGCAAACCGTTTCTGTTTAAATCCCGTTTCTTATCATGGTTATGGAGCGATTAGTCATCTTGAGGATGAAATTCATAACCATTATTTTTAGAAAGCCTTCCTTGCTACCGATTCTGGGCTAATGAAAGCTCATGTTCTTGATTATGTTACAAAACTACTTGATAAGATGAATTTCCCCTATGAAATTTATGATGGAATTAAAGCCAATCCTACCATTCAAAATGTACTTGATGGCGTACTTGCTTATCAAAAAAGTGGGGCAGATTTTCTTATCGCTGTTGGCGGTGGTTCTGCTATGGATACAGCAAAAGCCATTGCCATTATTAATGCAAATCCTGAGTTTTCCGATGTCCGCAGTTTAGAAGGGGTTGCTCCGACGAGAAATCCTTGTGCACCCATATTTGCCATTCCTACTACAGCAGGAACAGCTGCGGAAGTTACGATTAATTATGTTATTACTGATGAAGAAAAACACCGTAAATTTGTTTGTGTTGATCCTCATGATATGCCTCTTGTTGCTTTTGTTGATCCTCTCATGATGGAAAGCATGCCTAAAAGCTTAACCGCTGCAACGGGAATGGATGCTTTAACTCACGCCATCGAAGGACTTATTACAAAAGGAGCGTGGGAGTTATCTGATGCCTTACATTTAGAAGCCATTAAACTCATTAGTCATAATCTTCCTTCTGCTTATAAAGGAGAAAATGAAGGAAGAGAAGCGATGGCTCTTGGACAATATGTTGCGGGTATGGGTTTTTCTAATGTCGGCTTAGGTATTGTTCATTCTATGGCTCACCCTTTAAGCGCTTTATATGACACCCCCCATGGCGTAGCATGTTCAATCCTTCTTCCAACCGGGTTAGCCTTTAATGCGCGATATACAGGAGAAAAGTACCGCGAACTGGCAAGGGCAATGGGTGTTAAAAATGTTGATGATATGATAACCGAAGAATATAGAACCGCCGCAATCGAGGCGGTGAAAAAACTTTCTATCAGCGTTGGAATTCCTACTTCTTTAAAAGGCATTGTGAAAGAGAAAGACTTATCCTTCTTAGCGGATTCTGCTCTTGCGGATGCCTGTATGCCCGGTAATCCCCGTACTGCAACTAAGGAAGAAGTTATCGCTTTATACCGTTCTTTGCTCTAAGTTTTTAAAAATCCCTCTAAAAAGCCAATATTTTTTCTATTTTTATGTATTTTCGTGCTAGTTTGCATATGATTTACCTATGAAAAAGCTTTTGATTTTTGATTCCTTTGGTGTCTTAGCAAAAGAAATAACTCCGAATTTTTTCCTTAAAAGATTCTCTCTTGAAGAAGCAAATGTGCGGAAGAATTTTTACTTTGAACCCGCCGATAGAGGAGAACTTAGTTACTTTGATGCTTTAAGGAATATTGCCAAGGATTTTTCTCTTTCTTATGAAGACGTTTTAAAGGAAATGAATTCTTATATTTTGATTAATTCAGAGTTATTTACATGGATAAAAAATCACAAAAATAAAGAAGGTTATACTTTTGCCTTATTAAGCAATTGTAGCGAAGGCCTCATGCCCCTTGTGTATAAAAAGATTTCATTAGAACAATACTTCGATGTCATTACTCTTTCCTTTGAAGAGAAAATGAGCAAGCCTGATATAAGAATCTATAAAAGGACATTAGAAAAAGCGCAAAAATATGCGCCTTTTGATGAAATTTTTATGATTGATGATAATCCGAAAAATCTTGTTCCCGCAAAAAATCTTGGGTTTAAAACGATTCTTTTTTCAAATAATGAAAGTTTCTTTTCTTTACTCCAAACGAATTAATTCATAATCACGAGAACCAATACCAAGTTCTGCAGCGGCTTCAATAGTATGAATACCGTTCCGACTATTAACGCGTTCTAAGAAATGTTCTTTTCCGGGGTCATCACTATTTTGAATTAAATCCAAACACGCTTGATCAATAGCAACAGGGTCAATAGAAGCCAGAATTCCAATATCTTTCATACAAGGATCCTCTGCAACCGCGCAGCAGTCACAATCAACCGATAAGTTTTTCATTACATTGATAAAAGCAATTCGGCCTTTAAAATGTTCCACTATTGTCATGGCAGCATCCGCCATAGCTTCAGGAAATACGACATTTGAAGCGTGTTGTTCCCAAGTTTTATAACGATCAGCCGTTACTCCGCCTGAATGAATTAAGGCCTTTCCAGCCCGGGAAGCACAGCCAATCGCTAATTGCTTTAACGCTCCACCATATCCCCCCATAGGGTGCCCTTTAAAATGAGCTAAAACGAGCATCGACTGATAATTAAGAATATGTTTTCCAACATAATTTTCTTTTAAAACTTTCCCGTTTTTCACTTTAAAACAAACATCGGGCCCTTCCGCATCCATTAAATCGACAGGAAACAGTTTTGTCCAACCATGTTCCTCTAAAAGTTTTAAATGACTTTCTGTATGGTCTCTTACCCCTATAGATGCATCGCCATACGCGGTGTTACATTCCACAATCGTGCCATGAAGAGTATCTACAATCTTTTGCCAAAATTCAGGATGAAGGAAATTTTGATTCCCTTTCTCACCAGAGTGTACTTTTATAGCAATGGGCGAAGGAAGGATAATTCCTAAGGCGTTATAAAGCTCCACAACTTTTTCGGGAGTAATGAAAGAGGTAAAGTAGACTTTTGATTTCATATTTTCTCCTTGTATTCATCATACAAGAAAAAAATACAATTTAACGAGAATAATTTCCGTTATTTAAAGAGGTTCCTATAAAAGGAATTTGGAAAAAGTCCTCATATTTTTCGCGAATAATATAATCGATATAGTTTCCAATGGCTAAAGCATAAACGTAATATCCCATCGCGTTTGGATGAAAACCCATCGCAAATTTCTTCCGCGTTTCTTCATCATAGATAGGACCAAAATGGGTCATATCAAGAAGATAAGTATAAGAATACATATCCACTACTTTCTTCATCTCTTCGGCTACATAATAGGCTAAAGCATCTTTTTCTTTTGAGGTGTGATCAATTTGTAAGGAAACAAGGAAAATTCTTGCTTTTGGCTCCAAAGATTTTAACTTAGAAAGCACTTTGCCCATATATCCAAAGTAGGTATCAGAATTTTCTTCGGGATGGTTAAGATGAATATCTTCCGCGCTTCCAACCTTTTGCTGAAAAACAAATAAATCGTTATTTCCTAAGTTCACAATATAGGCTTGCCTTTTTTGCCAAAACCCATTTTTATCCGCCCAAGATTCGTAAAACTCTTTAAAAGACATTCCCCCACGCGAATAGTTATAGTATTTGGTTCCTGTTAAACGCTCAAGAATGGCAGGCCAGGAATATTCATACATATCATGATATGTCGTCTCTCCTGCCTCGTTTGTCGCTTCAAATTCTCCGCTAGATAAAGAATCGCCAACAACACCAATATCTTTAAAAATCCCAGCAAAACCGCAATTTTCTTTTAAATTATCTAAAGGTTTTTCGTTTTCGTTCCATTCAAAGACTTTACTATTCATGTAGGTTCTCCTTTTGTTTATCCCATTCTAAACCAGTTACTTTCGTTAAATCGAGACCTTTTGTCTCTCCTACACATTTAAGGATTACGATTACCGCTCCAAGAAGTCCAGGAATTGTTAAACAAAGATAAAAATAACCAAATCCTTCTGGAGGAATTAAAGGCACAACAATCATCGAAATAATCGACGCAACTCCCCCAACGATTCCATTTAGTAAAGTGTTAATAACAGTAATTGAGGAACGAAGATTCGTTGGAGAAGATTCTGAGAACATAATCGAACCAATCGTATCTCCTGCTCCCCAATAGCAGCCCATAAAACCACCAATAGCAAAACCCGTTAAGAAGGGTGTCCAGTTAAGCATCGAACTGGTAATAAATAAACTATAGCAAATAAGGGAAGCAGTCCCCATAGCAATAATGGTTGTTTTTCTTCCAAAACGATCCGATACAAAGCCTGTGATTAAAGTTGCTAACGCATTTCCTACAGGGTAAAGATATAAAGCATAGGTAATATCTTGTTCACTCATCATCGCGGATTCCGCCATAACCGTGTTATAGGTTGAGGTTGCTAAAGAGGCAAAATAAAAGAAGATACAACCAATAATAAGCCAACGAAGCTGATGATGTTTAAAAGCGAATTTCAATCCATTAATAATGCCGCCTTGAGCATTGTTCATTTTTTCTTCTTTGGATGCTTTTTCTCGTTCTTCAATCGGCGTTTTTAAATATTTAATTCGTTTTTCTAAAAAAGTATGAGTTTCTTTTGCAAAAAGGAGAGCGACAAAAGCAAGAACAAAACCAAGAATCGCCGGAACTAAATAAACTAAATGCCACTCAGAGCTGACATTTTTCATTAATGTTTCCCGCAAAAGTGGAATAAGAAGGGTCCCTAAAATCGCGATGGCTTTCACTATCGAATAATTACGAGCACGGCTTTTAGGATCAGAACATTCTAAGATATAAACCGCCTGCATATCGTGGGACACCATGAAGCCCATTAGTGTTCCACCAATCATATAAACAACAATTTCTTGAGATAGATAAACAAGAAATAACCCTAAAGCCATGCAGAAAGTATTAAGAACAAGGAAAGGTTTTCGCCCGAATTTATCCGCTAATGGTCGATAAAGGATAATTAAAGCGGTGACAGGATACGTAATAAAACCTAATGCGGAAAATAAGGATAGACCTTCCCCATATGTCATACCCATATTTTCAACAAAGAATTCATTTACAATATTCGATTGGAATTGAATTGAAATGGTTGAAGCAATCTCATCGGTAATAAAAACGAGAGACAAAATCATAAAAAGATAAATAAGATAAAACTTATTTTCTTTGAATTTTGCCTGTCTTTCCCTACGGATTAATTCTTTTTCCTCGCGAAGTCGTCGCTTTTCAAGTTTACTCGCTTCCATTTAGTTCCTCCTTACATTGAAAATTAAAAACCATAAAGTTTTTTGTCATATTTTCATCAATCCCGTAGCGGTTTTTAAGCTCATGTAAGACGTTTAAAAAACCATTTGCCGTTGAGCATCTATCAAGGAAATTTTCTTTGTTAATCAGCCGTTGCCAAAATACGTTAAGAACAATCTCGTCGGTAGCTAAAGATAAAACAGCATGGTTTTTTGTAAAAATAGAAACCGTATGCTCACTCATGTTTTCACCAATTAAAACCCATTCATTATCCACCACCATCGTTAAGCGGCGGTAAGGAAAAAGCTTCTCAGGATCTTTCACTCCATAAGAAAACACGGTTGCTCCTTGAGAATCTAAAGAATTAAAAGAGAAAATAAAGACTTTTACCCCTCTTTTTATTGCTTCTTTAATCCCTGGTTCTAACAAATGAAATTCTGTTTTCCAAATCGATAAAGAAATCTCTTTTTTCGCATTCGCGATGAGTTCCTTACCTTTCTTAATAAAATTATCAAATCCTTTAATGTTATAAATAAATTCACTTTCGTTATGAATTTTATTCGTGGTTTTTAAATAGTTTTCCGCCTCATGAAGATGTTGTTCATTTTCTCTTCGAATATTCTTCATGATTTCCTCTGGATTAACAGCGCTATAGTAATTGGGTTCTCCATTAAATTTATGGATATAACCTTTATCGACTAAGCGCACAATAACGTTATAAACCAAAGAACGCGAAACACCGGAATATTTCGCGATTTCATAACCATTTAAAATTTGATGATTTAATAAAGTTACATAGACTTTTGCTTCATTAAGTGAAAAACCAATATTTAAGAGTTGTTGGTAGTTTTCTTCACTAGTCTCTCTTTTCATGACAACTAGTTTAGAAGCCTTCTCTTTCTTGCCAATAGTGATAATCACTATGACTACGAAAAAGAACTCTACTTGAATGAGAGTAGTTTTTAAAAAGAAAACCGCTAGGTTGCCCTAGCGGTCATTTTTCTTATTCAACCGGATTAGTAGAAGTAGAAGGAGTTATGTTCTTCCCTGCTAAATCAAAATATAAATTACTCCGTGCAGTCATATAATAAGGATAAACATAAAGATACATGCCGCCTAAAGTAATTAAACAAAGTAGCCACCACCCAATGAAACTTAATTCAAAAAGGAAAATATGACCCATATTTCCTTTGGTCAAAGCAATAGATTTTTTAATGCATTCTAGGGCAGAAAGATCAATTTCATCATTAAGAATGTAGAAGCTTAAGTAAAGCTTGATTGACATAATAATGTAATAAACAAGATAAACGATAGACAAAACAAAACTGACAAGAAGACCTATAATAGAAATACCATTATTAACCGCAGGATCGGAAGTAGTCATTGTGACCATTCCTATGACGATTGTAATAATAAGAAGAGGAACAACCAAAATAAGGAAGTGGAAAAGATAAAGAGCTAAAGCACGGGCAAATTGGCGAAAACCTCGATACGTGGAATCAATACCTTCTCTTTTATGGGACGCCACATCATTAAAATAAGCGATGTAGCAGCATTGTACCGCCCCGGCAACAAGAATAAGCCCGATTACAAATCCTATCGTTAAGGAACCAATTAATGTTAGGTTAAGAAGAATCATTGTCAGGATAGCAAAACCATAGCCGTTTTTCATATCCTTCCTTGCTTTCCATTTGATTTCTGAAATTTTCATAAAAACCTCCAATTGTTAATATTGTAAAACCTAACTCTACGTTTGCTCAAGTATGAAATTTCGTACACTTTCAATAGATTTATAAAAAATCTTTGTAAGAATACGTTCTTTTTAACAAATTACATTGTCCATAATTAATAAACGTTCATTCTAAATGCATAAAAAAGACAAATATGCATATTAAGACATCATATTTTCCTGTTATTGGATAATTTATATTACATCATCTAAAATTAAAAAAAATGACAAAAAGCGCAAAAATCGGGATCTCAGAGACACAATTATCCTCTGAACAAATTGAATTTATCACAAAGGCCCTAGAAGGAAAAAACATCTTAGTTGATACATGCATTGGTAGTGGTAAAACAACGGCAATCCAATATCTTTGCAATGCCTTACCATCAAACAAAAGAATTCTCTATTTAACCTATAACCGACTGTTAAAGAATGATGCTCAGAATAAAATCACTAATAATAACGTTACGGTCACTAACTACCATGGATTCGCAATGGCTACACTTCATAGAATAAGCATCAAATCTAGCGTTTCTGATTGCATTCGGACATTTAATAATATTAAGCCTTCTATCGATGTCTATCGTGATTCGCGCCATCAAGGTGGATGTGGATACCGCAGCTTGCGTTAGTAAATGCTCCACTCTTCCTTAATGCCCTAACGATTTCCTGTAAGGTCTCGATGTCCTCGTCATATATAAGGATAGGGCTTACAAGTTCTCAGGAATAATCTCTGCCTGCGCTTATGATTTCGCTATTCCTCTTGGTTTGGCATCTAAGGGAACCATCATACATTACCTTCCACTTACGTCCGTCCAAGGTTTTTATCTCCTTTGTGTCATAATAGTCTCTTGTTTCAGTAATCGATCCATTGATGACTTCAGCAACGACCTTGCTGGCCTTGTTTCTAGTGATTCCCGTGAACTCGATTTCGATTCCGAATTTCTCTTTGAACATATCTAAATTTACCTCTTTCCCGAAGGTGTGTTTTCTAGCCTTCGCACATACATATATGGCTCTAAAAACACACGATAGCAACTCAATAATCGAG
>CASEFL010000006.1 GCA_949287245.1 uncultured Bacillota bacterium | reverse complement strand
GTATAATGCGGACGGCGTTTGCGTGTGCGGTTATAGGGCTATACCCGAAGAGACTCTCCCTACTACGTTGAATGAACTTATGCAAGAGGGTAACGAAAAATATCAGGCAGTCGTCGTTAAAACATTGAACGACCATTTGCTCGAAGATATGCTGTATAAAACACTTAGTAGCAATTACGATCTAAATAGCGTTCAAATCGAACAATGGGAAGTCGTTGATAGTGATAAAAACGGTATTATCGATTGCATAAAACTACATTTCTTCTACGATAACGCACTAATTTCGACGCTTTACAGAATATCTTGCGTTGAACCTAAAACGGAAATAACTTTACAGGATTTGTTAACCGAAAACCCTGATGCCGCAAAGCTTGAAGAAGCATTCGACAGAGGGACTACTTTAGTCAGCGGAGCCAAATATTTTACTGAATATGCTTTTGGTTATGACCCTACAATACAAGAGATGCGAAAAGTATTATTGGATGCGGTTAATGAGAAACTTGCTGCTGAAGGTTTGATTTCTGCGGTTGACGAGAATACCCGTTCATTTATTATAAGGGACTATGAATCGACGGAAGATACAACATTAGGTAAGACAAAACGAATAGTAGATACAAAACTGATAGAAAACTTAAATGCGGGCCAATACAAAGTTTTAAATGATGTAAAACGTGGCAAATTTACGGGCACACTTCTAAAAGGCGATATATCCGAAACTGGCGGAAAGGCAACAACGGATTAAGCCACCGAATGTAGTTAAAAGACAAAGACTAAAACGAAGAAAACTAAATAGCAAAATTAAGGCGTTCACGCACAAAAGCGTGAGCGCTTTTTCTTATCCGATAAATACGCACTTTTTAAAATTACGCCGTGTAGCAACTTATAGATAAGCGAAGAAAATTTATCATTTTTTAGAGCTAAGTTTACACGGCGTAAGGCTTTTGAAAAGTCTTTTAAGGACCCCTAAAATTAAGTAGAATCATTCATAATTTAAGCCTTTTCTTGTTAGAGATTAACTTTTTAATAGGTTAATCAAATAAAATAACAATAGTTGTTTCCGAATGTTCTGTTAAATATTAATGAGTTTAACCGGTTAATTAATTTAAACTGATCACTTTTTTCAAAAGCAATGGAATTGCGCAGTATAAATATGCTAATGACTGGACAAATAATAGTGTTAAACTGCGCAAAAAAGTTTATTTATTAAAAACTGCGCAGTATAAAACTAGTAAAATTAGAGATTATTCTATGATGATAGGGTGATAGCGATAATATAAAAATAACTAAAAAGGAAAATAATATTCACTAATTTGGGAATGTCTTATAATTCAACTTGAAGAGGAGATTTTATATGAGCGAAGCAATAATTACAGTAAAAGGTCAAAATGGAAAACTATATTTATATGAAGATAGCGTCTTTTTTGAAAGAAAAAGCATATTAGGGCATATTGACGCCGCTCTTACTTCGGCAAAAACATCTTATGGTTATGAGAAAAATATATCTTATGATGTTATAAGAGGGGTTAAATTAATGAAGGCTTCTATTTGGAGAAACGGGTATATTTCTTTAGCAATTGAAGGCGAACTCAAGAATATTGATGGTGTAAAAGATGCTGCAAAAGATGCAAGCAGTCTAGTCTTTTTCCCTGGTTCAAATGAAGATGCTGAAAAAGCAGCCGCTTTTATAAATAAAAAAATTAATGAAAGAAAATCTGGAAGTAATAAAACCAACAACATTTCTACTGAAAAATCTTCTTTAAGTTATGCTGAAGAACTAGAAAAATTATATTCTTTAAAAGAAAAAGGAATACTAACTGAAGAAGAGTTTACTGAGGCTAAAAAGAAATTATTATCAAAATAAATAAGGAATACATATTTAGTATTTTTATTTTAGGCTCCTAATCGAGCCTTTTCTTTTACTCAAATTTTATAAAAAGAGGAGTTTTAATATGATTTTTAAAAGAAAAGAATGAAATTAGAAAATTATAGTGTTTTAGATTTGATTAATAATGGTGTCTAAACTCTTAGAGGTAAAACTAACTGGACAAAATCTACTCTCTTATTAATTTTAAAAAAAGAAAATATAAACGTGATGCTTTACTTCTAAATAGTTTTACTGTTAATTTCTTAGAGCATAAAACAAAGAAAAACGAAGGCGAAGTACCACAATATTATGTTCAAGATTCTCATCCAGCTATTATTCCAAAAGAAGATTAGGAATTAGCTCAAATTGAGTTAAATCGTAGAAAGGATTTAGGCTATACATATTCATATAAAAACCCATTCTTTGCAAAACTCTATTGTGAAGATTGCGGTGGCTATTATGGTAAGAAGAAATGGCATTCAGGTAGTACTTATGAAAAAGAAGTTCTCTAATGCAATGATAAATTTAAGAATAAATGCCAAACACCTACCCTTGATGAAGATGTGGTAAAAAGATGTTTTCTTAAGGCTTATAACTTGATGGTAGCAAATAAAGATAATCTTTTACCCGACTTAGGATTAGTTAAAAAAGTTTTATGCGATACAGCAAAATTAGATGATGAAATAAGTAAATTATCTGAAGAACTAGAAGAAATGGCTAACGAGTTTAATCTTCTTGTTAAAATGAATACAAAAACTCAACAAGATCAGTCGATTTGGCGAAAAAAGTACGCAGAACTCGAGGGAAAATATAAAAACAAGGAAGAAGAATACAATAACTTAATTGCCGAAAAAGATATTAAAATAGCGAAATCTAAAGAAATAGAATCGTTTATCGAACTCTTTAAGAAAAGCAAATACATCCAAGAATGGGATGAAAGGATATTCAACTTCACGCTCGAAAAGGCAGTGGTCCATAAGGACAAGTCGATAACGTTTATATTCTTATCAGGTATAGAAATAAAAGTAGAGGCTGGGGAGTAAGATCCTTGGCCTTTTTATCATTTTAAATTTGTCTAAGATATGAAAAAACGACCTATTTTTAGTTATAATTAACTTAGCTAAGAAAGCAGGTGTTTTTATAATAAAATACGAAGAAAGCGATAGAGTAGAACTTAAGCGTGAGATGATAAAAGATTTGGATAAGGAAATTATCGCTTTTTTGAATGCACATGGTGGAACTATTTATATAGATGTTGATGCTAATGATGCTAAAAATAATGCCAAAAATGAGGCCCATAATTCCACCATTGATTCCACTATTCGACTTTACTATTCGACTTTCGGAAACGCAAGTAGCAATTCTCACATTAATTAAAGAAAACAAATATATTACAACAAACGAAATATCAGATAAGTTGAATAAAGAACTATCTACTATTAAAAAATCAATTAAAGTTTTGAAAGATGCTGGCATTCTTGTAAGAATTGGTACTAATAGAACTGGTTATTGGAAAATTGTAGAAGAAGGCAAAGAAGATTAATTTGAAATATTAAACGCCATCTGGCTTATATTGGTTAGGTGGCTTTTTACATCTCAAATAGCAAAATGATAATTGTAATTATTAAAAATATCGATAAAATGCGCACTTTCTAGGGGTGTCGTGTAAGAGTATAAGGGTGTGCAAAGTATCGAATAGAATTAACCACGGATAAAAAGTACGACATGTCTGATCCCTTCTTAGAAGATTTCGATTTCGATAACTATTTTCGTGTAATTGTTCATTTTCTAAATGCCTCAATATGTTAGATGTGCAATTTTTATATTATGTAAAAATGTACCTTTTTCATTTGCATATCTTAAAATATAAAAGATGAACAACAGGGAACGAGTTTTCTTTTATGAACGGTTTGTTCATGAAGAGAATTTAAAACAAATTAACGATATTCAAATTCAAAGAAAATATTGGGTGTATTTCTTCTCTATATCTGTATTCTCTCTTTGCAGTGCGTTTTTCCCTACCTTTGTTGGATATAATTTTGAAAATGCTTTTGCGATCACCATGTTTTGCTGGGATATGTTCATGGTTTTTTGGTTATTTTATTTCTCAATACGTTTTGTGAAACTAGATCTCAAATATAGAGTGTTCAAAAGCAAGAAATTTCTTTATTTTGCGCCCGTGCCGTTCATTCTTCTTTCTATAACTTTTTCGATTGTCGCGATTTTTACCACTCACTTTATAACGTATTCTGACACATCTTTTTCCGTTAAATTTAATCCGTGGTTTTTCTTTTTGATTTTTCTTCCTCTGTTTTTTATGTATTTATATTTTTGTTATTACGCTTTTATGAAATGTTTTGCCAAATATACAAAAAGTGGGAAAAAGAAAAATTCAGAAAATTCTTAATTATTCTTCTCTTTTTGGTCTTCCTGAAGAATCGTAATTATCTTTATTCCCTTCTTTTGAGGGATCAATGTAATTAAGTTTTATAAACCATTGTTTGAAACGGCTTACTCTTTTTTGATGCTTCTTTCTTTCTTCTTCATAAGCATCTGTAAATTTTTTAGGAACCTTCTTTATCAGTTCTGCCTTTGCAAGAAGAACTTTCTTTTTTGTTTCTTCTCGTAAATGTTCATAAGAATGGACACCAGGAGATTCCCGGATGAGTTTTTGGAGTTTGCCAAATAAATGAAGCGAGGTTACTAGGTCAAGGAAAAATAGGCCATAAACCACTCCAACGATAAAAATAAGAAGAACATTCACCGTAGTGCCACCAAGACTACTTGTAAAGATAAAATCAAAAATCCCCGTAAAAGCCTCATATAAATAGGGATTTATGAGGTAATAATACATAACATCAACCAAAAGCCAAACCAAAGAAAACTGGGGACAAATCACACCAAGAATGTTTCCTTTTAAATTCGAATAATCCCAAAGGCGGACTTTAAAACCTTTAACAAAGATAACTCCGGCGAGAAATTCTAAAGTAATTAAGGCAACGAAAATAATGCTAATGGGGACAAGATCATAAACACTTGGTCCAGAAACGGTTTTATTGGAAAATAATTTTCCTAACGGGTTATATAAAGGCCAAGAAGGAAGGTTGTCGCTTATTAAAGCGGAAATAAGAAACATCGTAACCACACCAAAGCCATATAAAGGTAGCCAAGGCCCTTTTAAAAATCCTGGATTGACCCATTTTTTGGCCGAGAAAAATCGTCGATATAGCACTTCTAGCCCATAACCAATGAGGCAACCTAAAATAAAAATAACCAAAAAGACGATGAAGTATTCGCTAAAGGTTCCATGTTTCATAACCCCTTCTCCTTTTCTTTATTTTAACAAAAAAGAAAGTGTTATGAAGAATTGCTTATAAAAGGTTCATTAAGGAAAAAGAAAGTTGATAGAGTTTTTGATTTTCCTTTTCTTGAAGAACGTCCTTTTTTAAAGGATATATCGTGGGTGATCCATAAGCGTGGAAAAATCCTCTAGGACCAACCCAGCAAGAGGGAGAAAATTCTTTTTCTAAAGAGGCTACTAGACTTAAAGAAGCTTTTTCTTTCTTCATAAAGAAAACATTCATTAAAGGGGGAACAAGTTGATAGAAAAGCTCACTATAAGCGTGATTTTTTCTAGCAAAAAGATTGGTACAACTAATCCCAGGATGACAAAAACGAATATACGCATTCTTTTCCTTTGCTAAAGCAAGAAAAGACATCATCATGAGCTTTTTTGAAAGAGCATACCGTTTTGTCTTCTCTTGAATGGAATTTAGTTTCCTAAGAAGTTCATGAGCATCCTTAATGTTTTTAAGGTCAAGAAAAGAGAAAGAATAGGATAAAGAAGACACCCCAATAATTTTGATTTTAGGAAAAAGATTCAATAATTCTTCTACAAAATAAAGAGGGTATAAATAATTCACAAGATACGTTTTTTCTAAGGTTTGGGAATAGTCTTCCTTTTGATGATAAATGCCGGATATATTGATAAAAGCATGAATCGTAGGGTAACTTTTTAAGGTAATCAATGCCTCTTTTATCGAATTCTTATCAAAATAATCAAAGGGGATAAGATCAACATGAACAGGATATTTTTTCTCTAACTCTTCTTTTAAAGAGGTGCCTAGTTTTGTATTCCGAACTAGAAAAATGAAATCATTTCCTAAGGAAGCAAGATAATTTACGGTAGCCTCCCCAATTCCTCCGGTCGCACCACTAATTAGAATCTTCATATGGGAAGCGTGAGGGTAATGCTTTTGGCAGTAAGGGATATATTTTTCTCGTGTATTTTTCACGGGCCATATCTTATCGATATTCAAAATAAGAGAAAAGAAAAAGAAACGGGTTTCCCCGTTTCTCTTTGTTTTTTCTTTTATTCTTTCATTCCAAGAAGCAAAGCGACTTTGGTAATTCGAGAAGCAGAAGTGGATAGTTCTTCTTTTGTTAGTTTCTTTTCTTTTAATGCCTTTAAGAGGTTTCTTGCTTCGTTTTCTCCTCCTGTCATGATGATGTCATTTCCTGCTTTTATGGCCTCATAGCCTAAGGCTTGATTTGGGGCAACACTGCCCCAGTCGGTCATAACAAAGCCATCAAAACCCCATTCATCACGTAAAATCTTAGTGACAAGATCATAAGAACTATTGGTGTATACTCCGTTAATTTTGTTATAAGAGGTCATTACACAGAAAGCTTTTCCTTCTTGAAGAGCAATCTTAAATCCTTTTAGATAAATTTCTCTTAAGGCCCGTTCATGGATTAAAGAATCGTTTTTCATCCGATTATCTTCTTGATTGTTACATGCATAATGTTTAAAGGTAACGGTATGGTGTCCACTTGCGGATACTCCGCGACTGATAGCCGCCGCCATTTTTCCACTTAAAAGAGGATCTTCCGAGAAGTATTCAAAGTTTCTTCCACATAAGGGGAAACGCATAATGTTCATGCCTGGTGCTAACCAAATATCAATTCCAAAAGCGTCCATTTCTTTGCTTACCGCACGCCCAATTTCTTCCAATAAATTTACGTCAAAGGTTTGGGCAAGAAGAATCCCAACAGGGAAAGCGGTCGCGTATTGATAATGTTTCTTCTTAAAAGAAAGACGACGGAGATTGAGCTTTAAGGCAAAGTATGGGCTAGCTAAGGCGAGTTTTTCGCTTGTCATAAAGCCTTTGGCCTGGCTTTTCCCATCACTTCTAAATTCTGGGATTAAGCGTAATCCCGCAGGACCATCCGCCATCGCTAAAACAGGAATACCATATTTTGTGGATGGGTATGGATTAGTTTTTCCTGCGCATCCCGGGGGAACATGAGGTGCTTCCTTATCATTAAAGCCTTCTAAACCACTAGCAAGGTGGGCAAGTTCCTCTTCATTCATTTTCTCCACGAAAGGATGAATTTCTTCTTTCTTACCATAGGTGTGGAAGATAGGCGTAATCGCACTAGCATCTAAAGAAACAATCTTTCCTTGATAAGAAATGTTCTCTCTATCTGGAGCCTCTAATTCTTCAAACATTTTCTTTAAAGGACAGATGGGAGTAGAAACTTCAATCACCAAATCTTTTTCAATTTGAATGCCTAAAATGGGAGTAGGAGAAGCACTAGAATTTCCTAAAGAAACGACATACAAACCACTTTCTAAAAGATAAGAAGCAGAACTTTCTTCATAATATCCCCAGTCTTTCAAATCAAAAGTAAGGGTTAAGGTTTCTTCTTCCTTTGGATTTAGTTCTTTCGTACGCGCAAAACTTACGAATGCTTTTACTTCTCTTTTCTTTTTATTCTTTGGGAAGTAGAGATAAGCCTGAATTACTTCCGCGCCTTTTCTTTCCCCTATGTTTTTCACTTTTGCTTTAATTTCTACAACGCTTCCCTTTAAAGAAGCTTCTCCTTCGTAGGCAAAGGTTGTATAAGAAAGACCATAGCCAAAGGGATATAAAGCGGGAACATGGAAAGCATCTAAATAACGATAACCCACATAAATTCCCTCTTTATATTCTTCTTCTTCGATTTGTCCTGCTAAAGAGGAATAAGAAGCGCTTAAAGGGTGTTCCTTTAAGTTTTTAAACCAAGAGGCAGATAGTTTTCCCGAGAAATTATTTTCTCCCGTAAGAAGTTTTGCTAAAGCCGTTCCTCCTTCTTCTCCTGCTTGGGCCATAAAAACCACTGCTTCGATAGGAAGAGTAGAAAGGAAAGATAAATCACAAGAGGCGCCAGCATTAATGACAACAATGCTATGTTCATAATGTTTGGCAATAAAGGCAATATTTTCTCTTTCTATTTGGGTAAGGAAATAATCTCCTTCTTTAAAAATACGATCCTTTCCTTCGCCAGCTTGTCTAGTGACCACATAAATCGCGGTGTTTGTTTCTCCTTCTTTAAAATCTTCTTCCTCCGTAATCAATCTTCCAACAGGGAAGCCTTCTTTAATAGGATCGACAGCCCAATAACAAGCATTTTCATCATGGATGGAGTGATTTTGTATCGCCATTTTGCAGCGATAAATAAATTCCTCATGAGCTGCTTTTGTATACTCTTCATAATCTTCTAGCCAGCGATTACTTGTAATCGTGTAACCTAACTTCACAAAAGCATCATAAATCGTGACATTATCGCGATTATTGACTTCTCCTGAACCCGTGCCACCTTTGGTCGCATGTTTTATTCCTGCACCAAATAAGGCAATCTTTTTTTCTTGAAGGGGGAGACAGTTTTCTTTGTTTTCTAATAAAACAATACCCTCAATAGCCGCCTTGAGGGCGAGTTGGCGGTTGTCCTTTTCTAAAGTGGTAACTTCAGGACTTACATATCCTTTAATCATAATGCTCATAGTTAAACGTATTTCCAATTCTTTGCAAAGTACCTTGATTAAAAATATTTTCTGTTGAATTCTCGTAGATATCGTGCGTCATAAAAAGAAGGAGAAAAATAGAAAAACATGAATAACGAACTCCTCTTCCTATCTTAAAAAAGAGAACTTCTTTTTCTTTATTCTGATTTTTTATAAGTCCATATGGATAGAATTTCTCTTCAAAAGGAAATTCATAAATATTCGATATTATCTAATGTTTTTTTATTTCATTTCACTAAATTCTGGTATTTTCGTTCACTATTTTCGGCTTTTTCATTTCACTATTTTCGGGTATTTCATTTCACTAAATTCGGGTAAGTATGTTTATTAATCTGGCTAGTGTCCATTTTAAAAAGATGATAGGTCTATGTGTTTTTATCAAATAATCCTTAAAGTACTCTTTTCTTATTCTTTCTTCTTAAACAATGTCATGTGAATTGTTTTAAAATGGGTTTATCGTAGAGAAAGAAAGAAGCAAAAGAAAGGAGTTCATAATGGGTGAAGTTTTAAAGGATAAGTACGGCAATAAACTAGGAGAAATTGTCCAAGAAGGCCGTTATTTAGTCATAAAAGACCGTTATGGGAATAAACTTGGTTCTTATGATGGACAATATACAAGAGACAAATATGGGAACATTCTTTATCAAGGGAATATGTTAGCGAGATTAATTCCGTAATTTCTAAGAAGTAGTTATTTTTTCTTAGTTTTACAATTTCATTTTCAAAATTGTTAAGTACCCGTTAAATTAAATAGATAAGGATATAGAAATGATTATTTATTCAGGGACCTATAATGAGTTTCACCAGCATTGCCTTATGGGTGATATTGCCGATATTCTTGAGAATACTTTACGAAATTACCATGTTAGTGGAGGAACACTTCAAGAATATCACGCATGGCAAAACTCATTATCTGCTATGGATAATGTTCTTGAATTAGGGAATATCCCAGAAGATATTCACATATCTATTGAATTTCAAATTCCTTTAACCTCAAAAAGGATTGATTTCCTTATCTCTGGTTTTGATGATAAAAATAAAAGTAACGTTATTATTGTTGAACTTAAACAGTGGGAAGATGCCAATGCGACGGAGTATCCTGATTTAGTTAATACTTTTGTTGGACAAGCTTTCCGCAACGTTACACATCCTTCATATCAAGCCAAAAGTTATGCGGATACAATTTTAAACTTTAACCAATCGGTTTCGGATAACCACATTCATTTGTATCCATGCGCATTTTTGCACAATTTTCCTGTTCAAAGAAAAAATAAAATTGATAGCGACTTTTATAAAAATGCAACGAAAGAAGCGCCATTATTTTTTAAAGAAGAACGATTAAAACTTGCCAATTTTATCCAAAAATACATTAAAAAAACGGATCAAGGACAGGCAATAGTTGTTATCGATCATGGTAAAATTCATCCAACAAAAGCACTACAAGACGTTATTGTTTCTTTAATGGAAGGGAATCAAGAATTTATACTTTTAGATGACCAAAAGGTGTCTTTTGAACGTATTTTTTCGTTGATGAAGAAGTCGCAAGAAGACCATAAAAAAAGAACAATTCTTGTTAAAGGCGGTCCTGGTACAGGCAAATCGGTGCTTGCGATTAACCTTCTAGCGAAAGCGATTGAAAATGGTTATCTTGCAGCTTATGTTACAAAAAACTCTGCGCCAAGAAATGTATATTTTGAAAAATTGAGAAAAATACGTGGGAAATACACGTATATTCGTAATTTATTTCAGGGTTCTGGGCAATTTGTTGATTGCAAAGAAAATACGTTTGACTTTTTAATTTGTGATGAGGCTCACCGTTTGAACGAAAAAAGCGGAATGTTTGCAAATAAAGGAATTAATCAAATTAAAGAAATAATTCACGCATCATTGACAAGTGTATTTTTTCTTGATGATGATCAAATTGTTACAACACGCGATATCGGTTCATCTTCGCAAATTGAAGTTTGGGCAAAAGAAGAAAAATCTATTCTCTATCAAGGTGAAGACTTTGAATTGAGTAGTCAGTTTCGTTGTAATGGGAGTGATGGATATATTGCTTTTTTAGACAATATGCTCGGCATTCGAAAAACAGCAAATCCTACTTTAGAGGGACTAGATTTTGATTTTCGTGTTTACGGTGATTTATTAAAAATGAAGGCAGATTTGCAAAGGTTAAATATCCAAAATAAAGCGAGAATGGTGGCAGGTTATTGTTATAACTGGATATCCAAAAAAGACCCTTCATTGATGGACATTAATATTGGAGATTTTCATGCTCAATGGAATTTTAGTAATACTTTGACTTGGGCAATTGACATGAATAGCTTTGAACAAGTTGGCTGTATTCATACCTGTCAAGGATTAGAGTTTGATTATGTTGGAGTAATTATTGGAAAGGATTTGATTTATCGAGACGGCAAGGTTTTAACAGACTGGACAAAACGCGCTTCTACTGATCAATCTTTAAAAGGGATTAAATCCCATAAAGTTCCACTTTCTTTAGCGGACAAAATCATTCGTGATACGTACAAAGTTTTACTTACTCGCGGCCAAAAGGCTTGTTATGTTTATATTGAAGATGAGGCTTTAAGAAACGAAGTAAAAAGATTAGTTTCTAGGGTGTGTTGATGAAATTTAATATAACCAACGGAGGAAAAAACTTGATTAAAAAACAAAAAAAGAAAAATAAACAAATACCAATGGTAACCAAGCTTAAATATTTTTTTCACAAATATCATTTTGCGTCTTTTGCTTTTGATATCGGTGTAGTTCTTGTTGTCTTACTATTTTTTGTTGTATCTCTTACAAAGACAATAAATTTTAATTGTGATTTTCAAAACGCAGACATAGTTCTAATTGTTTTGCCAACAATCCTAACGATAATTTCTATTATTTTGCAATTTAGAAGCGAAAAAATATATGGTGTTACCACAAAACATTTTAATAAGCTGCGTGGATCTTTTTATTTTGATTTCCTACATATAATTGTAGTTTTTTTGTTGTTAAATCTATTTTTTCTTTTTGCCAAATTACTCAAAGAAAATAATTGTTGTTTAATAATTTCTCTTGATTTAATAGCCTTTGTATATTCTTTAATTTTTGTGCTTCAAGAAATCCCTATATTAACCATGGATGATGCATATCTTAATAGAGTTATAAAGACCGCTTACAAGCACAATAAATTAGAATTTGTTTTGGGTTATGCAAATAAGCAAAATACATTAGAAACTATTCTTTTGTATATGATACTTAATGACGGCATAGTTTTGACATATGATTGCTTAAAAGAAAAAAATAATGTTTCTTATGATTCAAATTTATTCGACAATTTAATGTCCATTCAAAACAGATTTTTTTGGGATATTATCGAGAATGAAGGAGCAATAAAAGCTGGAATTTATGATAATGATATGGATTCTTCTCTAGAAAAGAACATTAATTCAGCTTTTAGCAATATTTATATTTTAACAAGTTCAGATAAATCCAAAAATTACAATTCACTTTTTCCAAAAATAGACAAAACATATCATCTTACAAGACTTACCTTTTCCTTACATAGAATCTGTAATAGTGTTTTCGATTTAAATAAGAAAGAATTATCATGGATAAATCGCATCATTTCTTCATTTATTGAATCGTGTTTTTCTGCTGAAACAAGAGATTTAAACTATCCTTACATTTTGCAGATGGGGATAAATACAATTAAAGAAGGTGATTTATGGTTTTATACTGCTTTAAGGGACAACAATTGTCATTCATCAGCCATTTTTTCTTATGAGAAATGTGATATAGGACTTTTTCTTTCGTTTTTGCTCTATTTTATTTATAAAAACGGCAATATTTCGTATGCCAAGAAGGAAGAACTGTCAAATTTTGTTAAAGAAAAATCGAAAGGGCTAAATTCATTTGATGCAACATGGTCAAAATCATTAGATTATATGCTTAGTTATATAAAAAGTGATTCTGATTTCGTATCTAGATTATTGAACATATATAAATTAATTAATAAATGCACATATGACCTTTTAACCTTAGATAGTGATAGTGGATTTGCTGATTCTAACGAAGAATTTGACGAAAATTTTATTATAAATATATGTTTAGAAATCGTTATATTAAGACATTGTGATATAAACGATATTAATAAAATTCTTGATTCAATCTCACAAAAATATGAGAGTTCAGTTTTAGACGTTATTTCAGAAAAGTGGTTAGATTGTGTTGGAAAATTTTCCAATTTTGAGAAGCACTTTGATTTCTTAGATTTTTATTCTTTGACTTGTTTCAATGATTATAAAGCCATTGATGCCTATGAAGAGTATGAAAAAGCATTATTCAAATTTTTAAATGATAGGCGTACGGAAAAAATACAAAAAGAAACAAACGAATGTTTTAAGGGGACCAATCTTAATGAAATTAAAAGTCATCTAATTTCCTCATTAAACAATCAAATTAAAACTTTTTCTTATTTTAATGAAGAACTTGAAAATGCTGATTTTTGTAAAAATTATTATTGTCCTATGAATTTGGAATTATATCAGACTGATTTTTCAATTGATTCTTTATCGTGTTATTTAAAATGCGAAATACAAAGACTAATTAGAGAAGAAATAAATAAATTTATAAGTAGAAAGGTTATTGAGGGAGAATCATTAACAGATGAAACAATTAAAGAGTTTTTAGATTTTGATGCAATAAATCAATCGTGCAAATATAGCGATTTAAAAAAGATTAGCGAAGATGTAAGTAAAAAAATATTTGAACTTAAAAATGATTCTAACGGTCTAATGCCCAATGGTGTTTTTTGGAAAGATAAGTTTATAGAGTTTTTAGTAAATATTAACGAAGCAAAGAGTTTTGTAAGATTTTTAGATGACAATGAAGTGAATAGAATTATAGATGAATCATATAAAATCATTAATGGAGCATATTTTTATAACGAATATAGTAATGATGACACAAAAGGAATATTACTAAGCAGGGAAGAACTATTTGATATTCTTAAGAAGAAAAGAATTTTTGTGGTGATATTTTTTGAGTTAAAAATGAAAATTGATAGCAGCAAATATTTAGCATATTCACTGAATCCAAAAAAGTAATTTAATGTTGATTGAAATTGGGATAGTATCGAACTCGGAAATTTTTAATAGATTTTTGTCTATTTCAAAATTTATGTCTATTTTGTTTTGCGAAACTTAAGCAATTTTTTATTGCAATATTTAATATAAAGGAAGCCAATAATCTCTTAAAATAAAAAGTTTGATTCAAACTGATGCGATAAATTATGGATTGTAATTTAAATGGGAGACTGCCTTAAAAATGCTGGTTACCACTACGATATTTCAATTGACGATAATTATTTCTTTGATGGTCCATATGGTAAATACGTTTCTTTAACCTTAAGAATCATTACTGGATTAACGAATAACGCTATTTTAGATAACGATAGTGAACACCCTTCTTATGACATTGAACAAATCAATAAAATAACAAAGTACTTGATTGATGCGAATGATGATGAATTAAAAGCGATAGCTTGGAATTCTTTTATTGAGTGTGCTTATTGAATAAGTATCAATAAAAAGAGAACTTACCAATAAAATCAAAGGATGTGAGTCTACAGAGTCAGTTAATGCTTTAACATTGGAAACTTTATTTAATATATCAAAATATGAAGATAGCCTAGATAATCCTCAGTATGTAATTATTAAAGTTAAGGATTATTGGCTTAATCAGCGCAAGAATCGATATGAATGTACTACAAGCTCATGGAAGGCGGATACTAATAAAACAAGAGAATATCCATATGTATTATCAGTTACTTATGGTGTTGTTAAGGCAGTTTATAAAGTAAAGGAGTGGCATAAAACTGAATGGGGCAGATGTGAATTTACAGGTGTTTAAGTTGAACATGAAATTGAGAAACTATTTTAGGTAAGAAAATTCCTTCAAAATATTGTCAAAAGGAAATGCAAATCCAGTCTTATATAGCAAAGTAGATTAATTTATTTATTGCCAAGCGCTTTTATACAAGTTTTGTGTTTAGTTCATAGCGCCTTTTAAATGGCAAAATATTTAGGTTAATTTTTATGTAATTCACAAATTGAATTTTGATTCAACTCGTTTTATGAGGTGCTAATTTCGAGAAGATTATAAAAGTGCCAAAGTATCGAATGGCATTATTTTTTAGATGTTTTTAAATAATCTTTTATTCTTGGCATTATGTTAATTTTTCAAGTAAGTAAAATAGAATACAATCTAAATAACCTCACTTCTCTAAGTAAACTTCGAATTGTTAACAATGTTTAAAATTTTATTGAATTTCCAATAATGCAAACGTTATGCATTTATATTTTTTCCATTTTGGAAAGCGTATTTTTGCAACTACTTTTTAACGTTATGGAAAATTTGAATTTTTTAAAATTCTATGATCTAATTTTAGGTATGGAAAATAATTATAAAGAGAAAATTCAAGATAAAATTAGCAAATTAAAAAATCTCTACCCGTTTTTAAAACAAAAAAGTGATGATTTTTGTTTTTTTGTAGTTTGCATGAATTGTGACTATTATGCGAACCCATATTTAACATTTAATGATGAAGTTATTCAAGAAAGTATAATTGATGGCCCTAATGACGGCGGTGCTGATATCATATTTTTAGACCCTAGTGATGATGGGGCGCGTAATTTAGTTATTTGTCAATCAAAGTATTGGGAAAGTATTAATGCAGATGAACTTTGTGATGCTCTATCAAAACTTGTCAATTTTTACAAACAATTAACGAACGGTCAATTTAATGATTTTCAAGATCGTGTTGTCTCCCGTTTTCAAACTCTTTTTTCTGAGATAGGGGAGGAATCAAAGATAATTTTTGTTATTTATACAAAAGCAGATAAGCTTAATAAATCATCAATTACGAAAGTTGACTCTTGTTTTAGAAACTTCAATCTTGATAGTTCTAAATTCGAATTTCGTTTGCTATTTAACGAAGATATTTGCGAAAAAATTAAAGATCAGGAATCGCGAAGGCCAAGCGTTGATTCAGGAAAAATCATCATTGATGAATCTGAAAATTATCTTAAGTACAACAATGAAGAAGACGCAATTATTGTTAATACATCCGCTTTTTCGATTAAAGAGTTATATGCCAAAAATACAATTAATTTGCTTTCAATGAATCTTCGTTATCATATTAAAACCTCTCTTGATAAGGAGATTAAAGAATCCATCCAAAAGGAGCCTGCTTATTTTTGGTATAAAAATAATGGTCTTATTATTCTTTGTGATAATTTTGAAATTGATGGAAGAGAAATTAAATTAACAAACTTCTCTGTCGTTAATGGTGGTCAAACCACTTATAACTTATTTAAAAGTAATTCTTTAACTAAAGATAAAGATTTTTATCTTCAGTGTAAGATCATTCGTATTAAAGGTGATAGCGAGGATGACAAACGAAAATTCGCTTTAGAAATTGCTAAAGCTACAAACTCACAAAAGGCAATTAAACCAATTGATTTAAAAGCAAACGCTCCGGAACAAGTGCGTTTTATTGAAGCAATGAAAGCCTGTGGTATTTTTTATCAAACAAAACGCGGTGAAAAAATACCTAATGAATTTAAAAAAACGTATTTAAACACGGATTTAAATGATACTGGCAAACTTTGCATGATAGGCATATTTCAATTACCTGCTCGCAGTCGTAATCGTCCATCCGATTTGTATAAGGATGAATATTACAATTTAATTTTCAACAATGATCAGGCAAAAATTGCTCGAATTGTTCAACAACTTTTATATATGAACTATTACTTTACAGAAACGTTTATTAATAAGTACATAAAAGATGAGGCTGAACGCAGTCCAAATAAAACAACTTTAGTTCCATTGGCAAGAAATGCTCGAACAATTTGTGTAGCCTTTGCCTCTTTTGCTGCTAGATATTTGCTAGACGAAAAAGGTATGTGTGACATCCTCAACGAAGTTTTTGAATCAAATTTAGAAAGTTCTGAGATTTATAAAAAATTTTCAGACATTAGTGCTATTAAGGATTCTTTATTTCCAACTAACTTATTCCGTGATAAAGACAAATTTGATGAAGTCCTTTATATCCTCTATAAGGAAATAATTAAACGGGCGCACATGTTATATCAAAGTAGCAAAGGCAATGATGCTTCATTAAATGAATCGAATTTTCTTAAAAAAGATGCGAATTACTATCAAACTTTAAAAATTTATTGGGACGATTTACAGCCAAAAGTTGATGAGGTTAAAAAGATTATTCTTTCTAAAAATTAGGCATAATTTATTTCAAAAATAGCTTTTTTTATAAAGAAAACAAGAGCACAAGTAACAATCGGCTTTCTTGAAACTACTTTACATTTATTCTAAAATTCGCACGTTTAATAAACCAAAGGTCGCGGACAAAGTTACGATGAAACTACTCGAGAAAAATCTAATATATTCGGGGGGGGGTATTTTATCTCTTCTTACTTTAAGTTTACTTTGCCTGGGTTCTGCTAGTTGGGCGATTGGGAATTCTGCTAGTTTATCCGCAAATGTTAATGTTGGGGATGTCGCAAAACTTAATTTTTCTAATTCTGCTTACTATATTGCCGGCAGTGAAAAAGGTTTTGATTTTTATACTTATAGTAATCGTCATTATTACACGAAAACTACTTTTTCTATTCGCGGGAAATGTCGTCCAGATTTATTAAAAACGATGTTTGCCTCAAAAGAGGTCGCGATAACTTTTGGCATAACTTATGATTACTATACGTTAGAAAATTACAATATTTTTGAAGAAAATAACCAAATTTTAATCGTTCCTCAAAACTTTAAATGCGAATTAGAAACAAGTGAAAATCGATTTTTATTTAGCACGGATTTAGATTATCGAGAAAGTTCCTATGTAAATGAGACTACCTACGTTCTTCAAGGGAATATTCTTGCTTATAGTGAAAGTAAACCGTGTTTATATTCCTTAACAAAAGACTACCAAACAGGGACGGCGTATGTCTATTTTCAAATTTCTTTTGAGTTTATTAATTTAAACCTTGATAACGATGCCATTTTCCCTCAGTTATCCTTTCACTTTTTGACGAATTTAGGAGGGATTACTCACTGATGAAAGTTAAAAATTTTCTTTCTTTTGGATTCGCCTTTCTTGCTTTATTTGGAACAATTATTGGCTTTAGTAGTTACGCTATTTTTGAAGCAAAAAATACGGATGAAGATATTACTCATAGCGATGAAACAACTACTTTTTATGATATCAATGTTCATTATGAAACTCTAGATGACGGATTAGTTTTGGATACGGAATACTACATTCCGAAAGAATACACGATAAGTCACGGCCTTACTGATGTAGATGCAAACGGGAACAATTATGGAAAGGATGTTATGGCGGCTCCGAATAATGGTTCCTTAACAGGAGACGGTGATCCAATTCAAATTTATTATGACGTATATAATGGCACACGAACCAAAATCAATCGAAGAAATAACTCATTAGGTCCTGAGCAAATTAAAAGTTTTTCTTGTGATGTTACAAGCTGGACGCAGGTGGAAGATGAAACAAGTTACGAAGTTGTTTGGCAAACAAATGTTACAAAAAGCGATGGAACCGAGGATTATCTTCATTTTCAAAGCGATAGTGGTAATAGTATGACCCATGGAGTCATGTTTGACGTTGGTGCTGTTTATTTAGGAGATCAGATTGTTGGTCAACATACCGAGAAGATATCCGATGGGGTCTATGTTACTGAATTAATTTATCAGAGGATAACGATTTATAAGTCTGAAGAAAGGCCATATGGACAAATCGGAGATGGATGTGCCGCCATTGGTTATAGTACATGGGTTTATTATCCCCAATATGAAGTGCGGATGGTGAAAATTACAAGAACAACGGATACTCCCTATTATGTTGATTCTATTGATGTAGTTAAGGTAAAGGAGAATAGCCTCATTACTCCTATTGATTTAAATATCCCTAATTATCGGAATTATGGTTATTACAAAGACCCTGAATTTAGCGAATATTTTGACTTTACTAAGCCGATTGTTAATAGCAGCGACATTTATTTACGCTTCATACAATCAAGCGCGCCTCTTGCCGCCTCTATTACTAATGTTACAAGCGGGAATAGTCTTTCCTTTTACGATATTTACCGGATTGGCAGCGGTGACGGCAATGACGATAAAAATGTAGGAGAGGATAATTCTTACCACATTGAAACGAACAGTGTTTTTATTGATGAGGCTACCATTCAAAGTGGAGCGACTATTAACTTTACCTATGGGGCAGAAGAAATTTATATTTCTCCGAATACAGGCAGTATTTCGGAAGGACTAGGAAATCATAGATCCACAAATGATTATGCGATTGCGCCAGATTATACAGGGACTAGCCCTTTAAGTTATTGTGGTTATGATCAAGCAAGTCTTTATATTATTCTTAATGGCGATTTAACGATTAATGGTACTTTAAATATTGGTGCACAAATTGGCGGTCGTTCCTCAAGTACCTTTTATAGTTATATTATTGGCCGATATGCATTCTTAGATTTACATGGTCACAACATCATTATCAATGATGGAGGAGTTTTAAATAACTATGGCCTTATTAAAGATACAATTGGTGGCGGTCAAATCATCGTTAATCCAGGAGGCAAAGTAACTTCTACTGTAACGATTGCGGATGCTCGAGGAAGAGATCAATCTGCCGTTGGCTTAAGCAAAAGACAAAGTCTATTTACCGAATATAATCTCTCCTATCTCCAAGTTCCTTGTAAATTTTATAAAGGTTCTTCTTTAGTGGGCTATGCGAAAGTTGATTTTCAGGAATTAGGAATTGTAAATTGTTGGATTGGCTTTATAGGGAACTCCTTAAATGGTGCTTTATTTAGTTTTCGAAGCGATTCTCTTGAAAGCGATTATATTCTTTATGAGCCATATAAAATTGCCTCCTTATCAAACCCAAGTACGAGTACGATTTACACCAAAATGTATAATCAACGTTCTCGCTTTACTTTTCACGCAAATGTTCAAGAAGCCGGGAGTTATCTTATAAGCGCTTCTTTAACCGTTAGCGGAATAACGGTGAATACTGATTTTGATTTTGCGCGAATTGATTTTCCTATAAGTCCACTTATGGATTTTGTTTTAGATTCAGGATATACCCTTGAACTTTATAGTAAGATGACTTTTTATCCAGGAAGTGGTCTTTATACCAAAAATGGTTCTACTTTATCTTTTAAATATGTAGGCTATAAGACTTTTGAAGATGTTGGTGCGGCAAGTTTAACCATCAGCGGGGAAAGCCGCTATATTGCCGGTGGTTTAATGTCTTATACAACAAATATTCGTAACCCTGCCAACTATAACTATAGTGGAAATCGTTTTGGCGTCGGGGTTTATGCCCAAACGAGTTACTGGAATTATGTAAAACCGAATAATATTGCCATTGAAGGAGACCTTCTTTTTGATACTTCTATTGATACAACTCATGAAGATGGGCGTTACTTTATTAGTGGCAAAATGTCGATGAGCGAAAGTGCTATTTCTTCGTTAATTGAGAATCGGAATGTGCTCCATACTTATGATGTGAAAGCAGAGCTTTATGGAGGCTTTTTGTATAACAGCAGTAGTCAAAGTTTAAGCGGTCAATACGAAAAAGCGACAAGCTTTAATTTAAATCCTTTAATTTTAAATGATGTTTCGTATTTGCTTGATGATACGCACAATTTAAAAGGAACTTTTGACACTAGTAACGGTATTTTTACTTCGAACGAAAAAATGTATTACCTTCACATGGATAATGATTTATATAGTGAGGGAAGTGATGGAGATCATCAAGGAAATACGGTAGACCGTGCCATTACTATCAAAGAGATTGATTACGCGGATGTAAATGCCAAAATTATTCGTGATATTGATTCAAATAAATACGTTTACTACTGCGGAATTTATGTACCGATTTTGGATGCTAGATACCAAATAGGTGACACAATTGGAAATGGCTACAACCTCCACGTTAATTTAAGAAAGTTTCATTCAAATCGCGATAATGCTACTTATGTAGGAAATAACCTAGTCCGTTATTCCTATGATATAACAAACGAATCTTATGTTGCCCAAAGCGCGGAAAGTGGGGTTAAGTTATCTCCTTTATACGATAATGGTCTAATTTATTACTCTACTTCCACAAAAGAATGGACTTTCCGAGGTTTTATTAAATAAATGAGATTTCCAGTTCTTATTCCTTATAGCAATTACATTTTCATGGGAATTAGTTTCCTCTTTCTCCTTCTTTTTAACTATATTCGTAATGATGTGTATCGCTTTAATAAATTCAAAGTTTTCCTTCTTTCTTTATTTACAATGGTTTTTGGAATATTCGGAACCATTGTCTTGGCGAATATTGAACATCCAGAAGACTTTTTTTCATTTAGCACTTCTTTATATGGAGCCTTACTCTTTTTACCTTTCTTTATGCTTCTTGCCAAACTTATTTATCGAAAAGACAAGTATTTTGATATTTTAAATTATATTGCTCCTACTATTTTGGTCGTTATTGCGGTTATGCGTATTAACTGCACTTTAGCAGGATGCTGCTATGGCATTCAATGCGATTTTGGCATTACTTATGATGGGGTTACACGTTTTCCTGTTCAGATGATGGAAGCCGTTTTAGACTTAATCGCTTTTGCCTTTTTATACTTTAATGAAAGAAAAAGGTGGATTAAGGCAAATAATTATTGGTTGCTCTTAACTATTTACCCCATTATCCGCCTTCTTTGTGAATTTTTCCGTGACGATCAAAAGGTATTTCTTAATTTAAGTACGGGTCAGATTATTTCGATCTTGCTTCTATTTATCGTTCTCTTTTCTTCTCTTGTTTCATTTTTTATAAAAAAGAGAACAATAAAGAAAAAATAACCTTTTTGTTATTCTTATCAAAATAATAAGGTAGATACACAAAATATCATTATCTAGGCACGGCAAGAACAGGGCTGAAACCGCCAAAACATTGATAAAGAATAAAACTACAAGTATTAAGATTCTTTCGAATTTTCTTTTATTAAAGTAGGAAGCGCGCGTTCAAAATTCACTCCATAACATAAAGAGGGGGTACCTTCTTTTAAGGTGTCGGAAATCGCATCATCGATAAACTTATGGGTGATCGATAAAATTTCTTCATCTTTTATGCCAAGAAGAGATAAACCAATATAAGAAGAAGCAAATAAATCTCCGGTTCCATGAAAAAGATATGGGTAATAGGGAGTGCTTCTTTTGATGATCTTTTTCTCTTTTTGATAAACAATCGAAGTTAATTGATTCTCTTTTTCTTTAAAGCCAGAAAGAACGATTTTTTGAATGCCCAAAGAACAAAGTTTATCAAGAATAGGAAGGACATCTATTAAAGAATAATCTTCCTTATAAGGAGTATCTGTAAGGAAACAAGCTTCGGTTAAATTCGGAAGAAGAACATCCGCGTGATGAATATATTCTTTCATTCTCTTTACATGTTCTTCATTAAATCCAGGATATATTTTCCCCTTATCTCCAAAACAAGGATCAATATAAATCCATGTATCTTTTTCTTTTACTTTTTGAAAAACCTTTTCCATAATCGCGATTTGTTTGGTAGGGAGATAACCCGTATAAATCGCGTCAAAATGATGGTTATAGTTATCCCACTTCTTAAGAATCGGAAGGATTTTCTCTTCTAAATCAATTTCTTCCCAAGAGGCAAAGCCTGCGGTGTGATTGGATAAAACCATCGAGGGGATTCCTACACATTCGATTCCTAAAGAAGAAAGAACGGGTAAAGCGACAGTAAGAGAACATCTTCCTAAACAACTATAATCTTGAATCGTTAAAACTCTTTTTTGTTTTCTCATAAGCGAATTATAAAAAACGCTTTAATTTTTTCTACTTGAAAACAAAAATCTTGGCAAAACCTTGTTAAAACAATCAATTTGCCATAATCATGATATAAGTAATTCCCTCCATGTAATCAGCAGTCACAAAGCATTCAGGGAAGTTATAGTAGCCATATTCATCTAAATCTGCACCAAGTTCTAATAAAGCATCTCCCATTTTTAACGAGACATCGCCACCAACATATATATACAAAGTCGCGCCATATCCATAATCGCCATAAAACTCAATCACGCAGTAAGTATCTTCTAAATAGGGAAGAGTAAAGTTAGAAATGCCTAAATCTTCCTTGATGATATTTTGAATATATTCTTGATCCCAACCAAAATTGCTTTCAAAAGCACATAACTCAATTTCTAAACCCTCATCTACATAATCGATAAGCAGTGCGACATCGCTTTCCTTCGAGCCATATACGGCGTCTATTCCAAAATAAGCATCCAGTTTTGTATCAACATACCCTTCTTCTAAAAGTGCTAATTGATAAGCATTCGCTTCTTCTTCCGAAATATTGCCAATTCGAAGAGAAGGAGTTGCTCCTTCTTGAAAAGTTACTTCTAAAGGATTCTTGCTTAAGGGCTCTGGGAGGAGAAAAGAAGAGGCTTCTTCTTTTCTATCTTCTATGCTATTCCCTAAATTGGTAATTTTTTCCATTGGCCATCCATTTATAGAGCCTTCTACCAAAGATACTTTAATTTGGTGATAAAACTTTCCTTTTAAGATATCCATTTCCTCACTAACTTCTGCAAGAACTCTTTCCTCTTTATCGATATCCTCCATATGTAGAAGAATATTGCCAATTTCCCAAAAGAAAGGCTTCTTCTAACGCTTTATTTTCGAAAGTTTGACTACACATAAATAAATCAAGAAGGAAATAGTCTTCTTTTGATGTAATGGTAATTTCGGCAATATAGGCGCTTGATAAATCAGGGAAAGTCACTTCTTTTGCCCCTAACTTTTCTATCCCCATAGCAATCTCTTCTTTTGGCCAGGAGATATAGGGAAGAAGGGGTTCAATGGTTAAATAAATGGTAGAAGAATCATTTAAACGGAAATATAGGTGGATAGTATGTTCTTGATTATAAGCGTTATATCCTCCATACCCATCTTCATCAATAAGCCATCCAACTTTATCAAGTAAGTCTTTATACTCTTTTAAGGTTACTCCGTTATCCATCATGATGGTGAACTTTCCATCAAGGAGCACAGAACTATCGTCAATTTCATAAGAAGAGGCAAAATAAGGAGGAATGTCTTCTTCTTTAAAACCACCTTCGATAAGAAGTTCATTTATCTTTTCTTGTGGCTAAAGATCATCGCTTTTTAAAGAGGCTCTTAAGGCAAAGTATCCTTTCCCTTCGGTTATAGGAAGTTTTTCATCATTCACTAAAGCCATTTGAATGGTGATTGTTGCATCCGTAAACTCTTTCTGCGCGTAATAAATACCCGTATAAGAAGAATATTCTCCAATGGGGTTTTGGTATCCTTCTTGATGAAGTATATCTTCATAACTTTCTAAAAAAGAGAAAGGCAAAGTTTCTTTTATTGTTAAGGAGAAATCGTTATTGCTTAAGGAAGAAGATGGATAGTCATAGTTTTTAAAATCCTCCATATAAGGAAGAGAATGATTTTTTAAAAGAGAATGCATTAAGGTAAGAGTGTCTTCCTTCCATGTATCTTCTCCTTCTGAACTTGTGGAGGAGAAAGAAGAGGAAGTTGTGCTAGAAACAGGGTCTATTGGGAGAGTGACATCTAGATTGTTATCACAAGAGACAAGAAAAAGAAGAGATAAGGCCAAATAGAAAATGGATTTTTCATTCAAAATTCGTTCAAAACTCCTTTATTATGCATTTCTTTTCCTAGAAAAGATAGGTAAACTAAGGTATGACAAGTGGAGAAAAAATTAAGGCAAAAAGACAGGCTATGCACCTTTCTTTAGAAGAACTTTCTCGCCGTTCTGGCTTATCTTTTGAAAGAATCGAAGAACTTGAAAGTGGAGCCTCTTTACCCGTTGCGGAAGAGTATTCTCTCCTTTCAAAAGTTTTAAACTGTCAGATTGAAGATTTAATGGAATCAAAATCGACTTATGAAGGTTCTTTAAAAGATTCTTCTCCAAGTGGGATTGTAGACACCAAAAAGCGGACATTAAGTCCTACAAGAGCGATTGCCCATATTGTCATTTATGTAATTTTAGGTTTGATCGCGTTAGTCTTTTTCCTCGCTTTTCTCATTATTTTGGCCTTTGATGAATTTGAATGGAACACTTTTATTATTACTATGATTTCTTTAGGAGTGTTCATTTTATCCGTAGAAGAAGTTGTTCGCAGCATCCGTTATTTAATCCATTATCGAAGAGAAAAAAGAAGGGAAGATTGATATTTTTTTCTCTCCCTTTTCTATTCTCGTGTAGACTATAGAAGATGAAAAATATAACCCCGAATATTTTGTTACTTCTGACGCCGAAAAATTTCGTTGAATATTTGTATTCCGATTTTACTGTCCGTCAAGCGATTGAAAAGATGCGAGAAAAACGGTACAGCATGATTCCTGTTATTGAACGGGAAACAGGGAAATATTGTTATTCTTTAAGAGAAGGGGATTTCCTTTATTATTTAGCAGAAAATCACCTTTCTTTTAAAGCACTTGAACAATGTCCTTTATCTTCCATCCTTCCTTCAAGAGAAATAAAGGCAATTGGGATAAGCGAAGATATCCATTCTTTATATGATCGGATGCTTGATCAAAACTTTGCCCCTGTTATTGATGATCAAGGGGTTTTTATTGGCATTGTTACCAGAAAAAAAGTCATGAATGCTTTACTTCCTGAGAAAAACTTTTCTTTATGACTCTCGCTTTGCTGCTTGTTATTTATTGTATTTTTATTTCGCTTGGACTTCCGGATTCTTTCTTAGGAAGTAGTTTTCCTGCCATCTCTACATCTATGGGAATGGATAGTGATGCCGGTGGTTATATTGCGATGGTGGTCTCTATTTTTACCATTCTTTCTTCTCTTCTTTCGTCTTTCTTTTTAAGACGAATGAAAGTAGGCCTTTATATCTTTGGAAATATTGCCTTAACTGCCTGTGCATTGCTTCTTTATTCTTTTATTCCTCAAAACTACGGGTGGATTTTTTATCTTTTAGCGATTCCTCTTGGCTTTGGGGCAGGGGGAATTGATGCGGCAATTAATAATTATGTCGCGCTTCACTATAAAGCGGTCCATATGAACTGGCTTCATTGCAGTTGGGGAATTGGCGCCTTAACAAGCCCCCTTCTTCTTGGGGCTTTTATTGATAGTAAGACGGGAGAGGGTTGGCAACTTGGTGTGCAAGTTCTTTCTTACCTCCAATTTGGTATTCTTCTTTTGACTTTTCTTACTCTTCCTTTATGGGAAAAAGTAGCAAAAAAGAAGGAGAAAAAGGAAGAAGAAAAAGAAGAGGCGATAGCTTCTTCTCCCAAAGAAAATATTAAAAAACTCTTTAAAACCCCGTTATTTTATTTTTCTTGCATTGGTTTTTTCTGTTATTGTGGGCTTGAAACAACAACGGGATTTTGGGCTCCAAGCTTTTTCTTTTATGCGCGGGAATGTGATGCTTCTTTAGCAGCAACCCTTGGGTCATGTTTTTATATCGGAATTGCCTGTGGGCGATTTTTATCCGGTTTAATTTCTTTTAAAATTTCTCCGAAAAACCTTATTCGTATTGGGGAAGTTCTTCTTTTATGTGGGTCTATCTTAGCTTTGTTATCTACGAATTACCTTGTTTCTGCTATCGGCATCATTCTTGTTGGTCTTGGCTGCGCGCCTATTTATCCTTCGATCATTTTATTAACGCCTTATCGCTTTTCGAAAAAACTCTCGCAGGATGCTATGTCTTTACAAATGGGCATTGCCTACATGGGGAATCTTGCTTTATCTCCTTTATTTGGATTAATGGCAAACTCTTTAGGAGATGCTTTCTATCTTCTTCCTCTAATTCCTCTTCTTTTTGGAACCCTTATGTTTTTGGTTCATGAAGGAACGAATTTCCTTACAAAAAAACGCGATTCCTCGTTAAGTTTTGAAGAAAAGAAACAATACGAGACAAGCGCGATAAATAAAAAATAACAAAAAAAGCCGCTAAAAGCGGCCATATAAGGATCTAATCTTTTCTCAATTATTGGAGTTCTGGATCAGGAATATATTCTTCGTCATCCGAGAATAGAGGTCCCTGCGCAGCAATTTCCTCAAGTTTGAAACTATAGAGGGCGCCTTGCTCCACATGAGGGAAAGAAAGAGATTCCATATTTTCTACATTCGTTCTCATGAGTTGTCCTCCTTTCACGCTTTTCTTTTTGGGAAAAGCAACATCAATATATAACGAAAATGACCAACTGCAAGAGCTCTGCTTATGAAAGGCTTTTCTGAAAGCGTTTCCCATTTTTCATTAAAATATAAAGTATAGTGTTTATCGAATAAAAAATTATTTTTAATGATAGCGGTTTCATTTTTAGTGTCGACTCAAGAACGTTGATTTCGAAAACTATTTTCTTTCTTTTTCACGATTTTTCTTCAAGAAAATCGGTTATCCTAAAAATATGAAAAAACGATGTCCTTGGTGTAATACTTCCTCTCTTCTTCAAGAATATCACGATACCCGTTGGGGGAAACCTTATCAAAATGATCAAGAGGCTTTCATGTATTTAATGATGGAGGTGTTCTCTTGTGGCCTTTCCTGGAATCTTGTTTTAAAAAAGGAAGAAATTTTAAAGAAAGCGACAAAAAACTTTGATCTTTCTTATTTATCTTCCTTAACAAGGGAAGAGGAAGCCCACATCCTCTCCTTAGAGGGAATGATTCAAAATAAGGGAAAAATTCATTCTTTAAAGAAAAACGCCCAAGCCTTTCTTAAAATCCTTAAGGAGTTTTCTTCCTTTCATGAGTATTTACATTCCTTAAACATAACGCCAATTGATCATCATCTAACCTCGATGGACAATTTTCCTACAAAAGATGAAGCCTCTTTTGCGCTAGCAAAAGATTTAAAAAAGCGTGGTTTTTCTTATCTTGGACCTATCTTATGTTATTCATTTTTACAATCTATTGGATATCGAAATGACCATCTTTCCGACTGTGACTTTCGATAATGTTTTAAAAAAGGATACAAAGACTTTATAATTACCGCGTTTTTGCGCGCAAAGGAGAAAATATGAAAAAAATATGGATGATTCTTCCTGCCTTAACCTTGCTTTTTGCTGGTTGTACTGATGAAGGAATTAGTAATACGAGCAGTGCGACAAATCCTTCTTCTAGTGTCTCTTCTTCTACAAGTAGTACTCCCTCTCGTCCTACGTTTACTACTTTAACTGATCTAATGGACTATGTTGCCGGAGAGGGGATAGATCAAGAGATTGCCTCCGCAACAAAATACGAAAGAAATTCAAAGGCGGTGGATGTTTCTTTATTAACAACTACCACGACCATCACGGAAGAAGGACACGCTTACGCAGATGATGTTTTATATGTTTCTGGGCATCAAAAGGTGGAATCCGTGGATGAATATTTCCCAGAATTAAATGAAACGGAAGAAGATGATTATGAATTTCTTGCAAAAGTCATTGATGACACCCTTTATCAAGTGACCGATTATGCTACGGGTAAAGATAATGATAGTGCGAGAAAAGATGCGGTTTCTGCCTTCCTTCCTGGGCAAGTTGAATTAATTACCAGCACGAATGTCATTTCAAAATTTGTTTCCTTCTATGAAGCCTATTTTGCGAGCCGCGTTGTTGCTGGCTTTGATGATATTGTTCCAACAAGAAACGAATATAACGAAGAAATTTATCGTCATGCGGAGAAGTGGAATGAAAATTTAAGTGGTTATCAATTTGAAAACACCGCTTCTTTTACTTTAGCAATCAATGCTTCTGGACAAATTAGTGAGTTTACCTGTGAATATGAATGCCTTGGATTAGAGGATGGAAGTTTAATTGGGACGCCTGTAGAATCTTATTCAGAAAACTTTGTCATTACTTATGGAGAGAAAGTAGAGTCAAGTGACACACTTGTACCACTCAATCCTCTTGATTATTTCTTAACCGACTACACACCGACTTTATATTGGTATGATGAACTATCTTCGGAGCGATACGAAGTAGAGGCCACTTCTTTTCCTTATGATTGTTATTTAGAGGCGGTCGCGGGAAACACTACTCCTGAGAAAGCCTTAGACACTGATTTAACCGTTATTGATTCGAGTAATGAAGAAGTCATTAAAATCATAACCTATACGGATGGAGATTGTTCGGTGAAGGCTATCGGTGTGGGAACTTCTACTTTAACCGTCCGTAGTGAATCAGGTATTACCAAAACAATTGATGTTACTGTAGTTGCTCCTGCAATTGACGAAATCTTATTAAATATTCCCAGCACGCATATGTATGTAGGCGAGACGGATTTTGTCATTCTTATTGCTGAGCCAAGCAATAGTTTGCAAATTGTTGCCTTACGTTCTTCGGATAATGTAAAAATTTCTAAAGACGAAGAGGGAGATTATTTTGTTACTTATTTATCCGAGGGTCCTGCTTATATTGAGGCTTATGTAGAAGAAAATCCTAGTATGAGCAAACGCTTTGAGTTTGTCATTGAAAAAGCTTTAACGCGTGAAGAAATCATTGACTCGATTTATGGGACATGGACAGGGGATTTACCCGATCAATGGTATACAGAAACGATTGAAGATGCCGTTACTATTACCTTTACAAAGGAAGTTGGTTCGGAGGAAGGAACGTATAAAGGCACCTTTACTTTAAATAAAGAAGGAACCGGCTTTACCTTTGAAGTAGGCAAAGCTTATGAGTTTGATTGGAAAATTGAACCGGCTTTAGGCGAAAATGACATTGAAACGGTCGAGATTTCGATTTCTACTATTTCTTTTAGCACCGATGTCTTTGATTATGTTTATGATAATAACCATGCAACATTTGACGCAAATGGCACCAGTGCGCATCTTGATTTACAATTTAGTGATCCAGATTACTGGACTTTCTGGCTTTCTTGCGATTTAAGCAAGGTTACTGCATAAATGGAGTTGATATGAAAAAGTTTCCCTTAGTTGTCATTGCTTCTTTATTTCTTCTTGCCTCTTGTGGAGAGAGTTCTTCTTCCTCCTCTATAAGTAAGGATACTTCTTCAAGTAGCAATACTTCTTCCGAAGAGAGTAGTCTTCCTTTGCCTGTAGTTGAGAGTCATTTATTAACCATTGACGTTCCGGAAGGCGCCAAAGTTACCATTTTGGAACCAACAAGCGATTCTTATTATCAAGAAGGGGCAAAAATTTCTTTCTCTTTAGAAATTGAAGAACGTTTTAGTCTTGATAAAGTGACCTTAGGGACGGAAGTTTTAACGCCAAGTGATGGTATTTATTACTTCTATATGCCAAAAAGCGATGTAACTCTTAAAGTAAGCTTACATACTCTTGGAGAAGAAGGTCTTTTAGAAATAAGCGAAGTTACACAAGAGTTAATTCCATCAACCGTGGATGAAGTTGTTGCTTTATTAAATCAATCTTCCGCGGTTTCGGGAAAATATTTCCAAAAAGGAAATTATGAAGTGCATCCTGTTGATGATTATGATCGAGAATTCTCTTATGCGCTTGAAGCAAGACAAGATCATCTTCTTATTCAAGGAAATTATCGTTCTGATTTAAACCAACAAACCTCGCTATATCGAAAAGAAATCCGGGGTATCGAAGAGAATCGTTACTACGTTTACTTATGGGAAGGAAATTCTTTATCTAGCACTTCTAGCGCGCCTTATGCAAGTGAAAGCTTAGAAGTAAAGAATATTGTTGAGGAAGAATCTTTCCTTGCAAATGAAATCTTAAAAGAAGAAGCAGAAAAGAATATTTCTTCTTATGATTTCCCAAATTTAATTTTAGGGGAGTTCTTTAATGAAGATGCTTATGAAGGAAGCTTCACTGGCTATGCTGCCCTAAGTGCGATTACCATTCGTAACGAACTTAATTTAGAAACAAGAAAAAGTTTTGTTACAACCTTAACAGGGTACGATGATAACTATTTGGGGATTACTTATTATTCTCTTGCCTTAACTTTCGATGGGGATGCCTTTTTAACTAACTTTGATGCTTCGGTTGAAGAATATGCTTATGAGGATTTTGATCAAGCAACAGGAAAGCCCATAAGTGAGAAAAATCCTACGAAGGAGGGAAGCGTTCATATGGATGCCGTAAGAGGCTATAAACCTTATGAAGTTTCTCCTATCTCTCTTCATGATTATGCCATGGATAATTATGAGGTATCCATTTTCTATACCCAAGAAGGAGGAGAGAAACAAGAAGTGAAAAACGGGGAAGTAGAAGTTGGTTCTACTTTATCTTTCCAATTTCTTTCTTCGGATTCTCATCCATATTTGATAAAGCCTACTCTTGTTGGGGCAAAAGAAGAAGGCTTCATTGAAGAAAGTTACTCTGGAAATTACGTTGTTCTTAAAGAAGGTGATTTCACTTTACTTTTTGATAATGGGGTAGGAGAGATAAAAGAAATTTCTCTTCATGCCCTTACTCCAAAACCCACAAAAATTTCTGCTACATTATCTTCAAACTCGGTATTTGTTGGTAGTAACTTAACTTTATCCGTTAATGTCACACCAACTGCCGCAGATAACTCTTATAAGGTAGAGATAGATGAAAGTAGTCTTGGAGAGGTTACTATTTCTAAAAATGAAGATAACACCACAACTCTTACTGGTGTTTCTATCGGAGAAGTTACCTTAAAGATTACCTCCTTAATTGATGAAACAATTTCTACCTCTGTTACCTTTGAAGTGATACAAGCTCCAAACTATGAAGATGTTTTATCAACCTTACTTTCCTCTACTATGAGTTATGAAGATGGTGGGTATTCGGAAAAAGATGCTTTCTACATGAACTTTAATGAAGACGGAACCGGTTCTTATGTTTATGGAACGTATGAATTTGACTATATGACATACGATTATGCTTGGTCTTTTGAAGAAATCGTAAATTTTCATTACACGATTGACGAAAACACTTTAGCGATTTCTCTTACCTATGATCAGGAACCAGGGTATGGCGAGGCAAAAATTCATTCTATTTCTGTATTAACCAACAATACATTAGAAGTAAGCATTGTTTTCTATGACTCACCGGATGATCCCTTCACTTTAGAGGCAAGTAGCCGCGTTGATGATTTACAAACGATTATTGATGAGAAAGTAGGATATTAACAAAAGCGGGTTCGCCCGCTTTTTTTAAAATCTACGCAAAAGAGCAATCTTTTTTATGATTTTTCAAAAAAGATTTGGATAAATATTGAGGTTTTCTCTCATTTTGATTATATAAAATATATGGAAGAAAGAGGGAGTAAGAAGATTTCTTTTATCCTTTTTTGGGTGTTTCTTTGCTTCTCTATTCTTGGATTTATTGCCCTTTGCCTCATTGTTCATTATGGTGGTGCAATCGGTGGAAACTGGGGGATTTTACTGGCCGGTGTCCTTTTCTTTATTCCTCTTTTCACTTTTCTCTTTTTTCTTCTTACTTCCATTTTTGGGTTTTCCTATTTTATTCAATGGCGAAACCTACCAAGTCGCATTAAATACGTTGTTCTTGCATTAAGCATTTTTTCTTTTCTTGTTTCCTTAGCAAGTGCAGGTTATTTTCTCTTTGGGATTATTTCTTCTTATTTATGAAATCAGGATTCATCATTGAAAAAATTAAACAAAGAATGGAAGATCTCCATTTGTCGCAGCGTGACCTTTCTTTCAAGACAAGAATTCCCATTACAACCTTGAACCGACTGTTAAGTGAAGGAAGTGATATAAAAGTTTCTACGTTACTTTTATTGATGGAGGCTTTAGAAATTTCTCCTGAACAGTTGTTTAATGAAAAAGAAGAGTTATCTTCTCCCTTTCTTATAACAAAAACTCTTTTAGAAAAAACTGCGCCTTCTTTAAAAGAGGAGGAAAAGGCACGTCTTGCGACAATTTTGTTTCAAAATTATTCAAAAAAGGAGAAATAACATTTTTGTTATAAAAAAATGAAAAAGAAGTATTCCCTATCCTTTATTCTTGCCGTTCTTTTTATGGGGAGTTATCTTTCGATAACTTTTCTTTTGAATATCATTTCGATCTTCATTTTTGCTTATAGTCATAATAGCAGTTTCTTTTATATGTCTTACGTGATTGCTTTTTATATTTTAAGCACTCCACTTTTCGCGCTTTTATCTTTCTTCCCTTCTCTTTTCTTTACTCTTAAGCACAAAAAAGAAAATTCCTATCAAAAAATAATATCGATAGGAATCCTTGTTTACTCTAGTTTTTTACTTCTTTTAACACTTCTTCTTGTTCTTTATTATCTTTGGATGCGTTTTTTATAAAGAAAGAATTGCCTCAACGGTATTTTTGAGCATATCTCCTTGATATTCTTCGATTTTTCCTTCATCGACCAGCATTCGAACTTCTTCTTTAATGGGAAGTTCGTCTAAAAGCTTAATTCCGTATTTTTTTGCCACTTCCGCGGATTTTCCTTTTCCAAAAGGATAAATCTTTTCTTCACAATGGGGACAAGTGATATATGACATATTTTCCACTAATCCAAGAAGAGGAATGTCCATCATTTTGGCCATGTTCACCGCTTTTTCCACAATTAAGGAAACCAAATCTTGAGGGGAAGAAACCATAATGACTCCATCCATGTTAATTTGTTGGAAAATGGTAAGAGGAACATCTCCGGTTCCAGGCGGCATATCAATTAACAAAACATCAATATCGCCATAAATAACATCCGTAAAAAGTTGCCCAACAAAAGAAGAAAGAAGAGCGCCCCGCCAGATGATAGGAGTGGAGGGATCATCCACTAAAAGATTAGCGGACATCATGGCAATTCCTTCTTTTGTGATAGCAGGATATATCCCTTCCTCAGAGCCTTGGGCTACATATCCTTTAAAACCAAAGGCTTGGGGGATAGAAGGACCGGTAACATCCGCATCTAAAATCGCTACTTTCTTTCCTTGATTCTTTAAAGATACCGCTAGTAAACTGGTGACCATCGATTTTCCGACACCACCTTTTCCGGAACAAACAGCAATAATTTTGCCAATATGCGATAAAGCATGGGGTTTTAATTTTTCAATTCGCGAACTGCAGCCTTCAACGGAGCACCCTTCGCAGTGGTGATTACATTCTTCTGCCATAAAAACCTCTTTTCTTGTTCGCGATTATATTCCTTTTTTCCTGTTTTTTCCTCTTTTGCGCGCTATATTATTAACTGTGCTCGAAGTATTTCTTGATTCTTTGCTTGATGCGACAAAAGTGTTCGCTTTAGCCCTAATTGTTTATGTCCTTTTATCCTTTTTTGAAGGAAAAATTGCCACTCTTTTAGAAAAGAAAAGAAAATGGGCGCCTTTATTTGGTGCTTTTAGTGGGGCAATTCCTCAATGTGGCATTCCTGTTGTGGGAAGTGATTTATTTTTAAAGGGTCATTTAAGTGCTGGCACTCTTCTTGCTATTTTTATCTCTTGTAGTGATGAAGCTTTCCCTATTCTTTTAGGAAATTTTTCCGGAGAGTGGTGGATGGCTTTCTTGATTCTTTTAATCAAAGTCGTGTGGGGTGCTTTCTTTGGTTATCTTCTCGATTTTCTTTTACGGAAAAGTCAAAAAGATATTGATGAACATTTAGAGCACTGTTCGGGAGAAAGGGGACACCATATTGGATGTTGTGGTCATGAAATTGAAGGAGAAACCACTCCTTTTAAGGAACATTTTCTGCATCCTTTCTTTCATAGTATAAAAATTTTTGTTTATTCTTTTCTGATTTCTTTCCTCTTTGGCATCCTTGTTTATTATGTAGGAGAAGAAACGCTTTCTACTTTTTTAAAGGGACAACGTTATTTCACTCCCCTTCTTGCGCTTCTTATTGGGCTTATTCCAAACTGTGCTTCAAGTGTTTTGTTGAGCACTTTATATGTAAGTGGTGCATTACCTTTTGGTGCTTTGCTTGCAGGATTAACGATGAATGCTGGCCTTGGTCCTTTCTATTTACTAAAGGGGAAAAAGAAGACAAAAGAAATTGCTTTGCTCTTCCTTTTTCAATTTATTGCGGCATTAATTCTTGGTTATGCTTTCCTGCCTCTTTAAAGAAAAGGTATAATCTTTTCCATGAAAAAAGATAAGTTAGTCGTTCTTCAAGGAAAAGAGGATGCTTTATTTGAACGCTTCTGCTTATCAAATTATCCCTATAACGCGGAAGTGATTCTTCCTTCCACATGGTTTGCCTTTTTTATTCGAAACGGAGTAGCTCAAAATCCTCTTAGTGGAGGAGGGAGAATGCGTATTTTCCCTGACGCGCATTTTTTCTCAAAAAAAGAAAATGTCGATGTTGTTTTGGTAAATACCTCCCATCGTTTATCCATTAAATGGGGAACTTCTGAACGCCTTCATTTTTATCAAGATCATATTTTATTAACCGTTGGCGCTCACGGAGTTTTTGAAGCAAGAGTAAGCAATCCAAAGAAATTTTTCCAAGAGCTTGTAGGGGAAAATGCTTCTTTTACCTCAGAAGACTTACAAAATCGTCTGCAGCAATTTTTCCTTGCTCATTTACTTGCGATGATAGAAGAAACAATTCGGAAAGAAAATATCGATTTATTAGCCCCAGAAAAAGCTTTAGTTTTCTTAGGAGAAAACTTAAGAAAAGAAGCAACACGTTTATTTAATGAAAAATATGGAATTGAAATTCCTACTTTTTCTCTTCTTTCTTTAAATTTAGACGAAGAATCGAAGACGGCCTTAGAACAAGTAAGAAAAGAAGGTAGTTATTGTCCTGAATGCGGTTCACTTATTGGGAAAGATGTTTCTTTTTGTCCAGCATGTGGGAAGGCAATTTCGCGTTGTCCTTCTTGCCATAGGATTGTTGATAAAAACATGAAATATTGCATAACTTGTGGAGAAAAAATAGTTTTTGAAGAACAAAATAATGAAAAGGAACAACGTTTAAATACAAACGAAGAGGAAATTAGGGAAGGAAGGAAGAATGGGCTTATTACGGAATAAACGGAAAGAAAGATTGGATGAAGATAGAAAAACCCTGCAAAAGTCCATTCATTTTTTAGATTATTTCATTTCTTCGCCACTTAACGAAGAAAGTAAAACTCTTTCATTATCTCTTAAAGAAACTTTATGTTCTTTTTTTCCTTCGGATGCAGAAGAAATTTTAAAAGCCGATTTAAAAATTTTAACATTGTTAAAAGAGGGAGAAAATTATCATAATAGACAAAGCGAAGCTTTACTTCTGTACTCTTTACATCAAGTAGAGCGCCTTCTCGCTTTAAGAAAAATCAAGGAGTGACCTATGAAAGAAAAAGAAAGTGTTTGGACAAGAATCAAAAGATTTTTCTCTCCCCGAAAAATTCCTGATGTACAAGAGGTGAAAGAGGCCAAAGAAGAAGTATCTTCTAAAGTCCAAGAATTTTTGGAAAAAAGTTTAGCTATCGATGAAGAAATTACGAAATTAAATAAGCAAGGGATCAATGAAAAACGTCCTGAATTTCGGAAAATATTAGCCTCTCAAGTGGCGCAAAAGCAACGCGACTTAAAGCGTTACCAAAACTATGTTATCCGTTATCAAAGCCTAGAAAGTTTTTTTGATGAACTTGCGGGAGCCATTGAATCGAAAACGGTGGTAAGAGGCATTAAAGGAAAACTTGGCGATTGGATTAAAAATCCTGAGAATATCGAAGAGTTAATGAACGAAATTCTCGTTGAAGACCGCGGTTTATCCCAACCAATCCGTGCAGGCATGGATGCCATGGCAAATATGAACGCTACTTTGCAAAGCAATCCTGATTATCAGCCTGGGGAGGAGGAAAATAATATTTTGAGTCAATGGGAGAATCAGTCCATTGAAGAAATGCCAGTTTATAATGAAACTTCTTCGAAAGAAGGAGAGGAAAACTAAGAAAGGATTTTCTTATGGGTTTATTTAAAAGTCGTACACAAAAAGAGATGGAACTTCGTTCTTCTGTGCGCCGTTCTATTCGCGAAATGGATAAGGCGATTGAAAGCATGGAAAAGTCACGTCTTGCTTATATTGAAAAAGCGAAAGAGGCGATGCGTTTTGGGATTAAAGATCAACTTGCTTTAGCCCTTGCTGGTTTAAAAAGCGCGATTGCTCAACAAACAAGAATTCGTTCTTATAAATTAAATGTTGAAATCATGTTTCAAAATTGGCAAACATTAACCACGGCACGTGAATTTTTAGGAACAATGCGGGGAATAAGCCGCGATATGTCAAAACTTACTAGTGATAAAGAATTTGCTGCTGCGGTGAAAGACTTTGATGTGGCAATTGCTGAAAATGAGAAACAGACAGAAAGAATTGGAGATTTCTTAGCGCGTTCCCAAGATGCTTTTGAAATGCAAAGTTCTTCGATTTCCTCTATTAAAGATGAGGATATTGTTTCGTTATTAGGAGAAGGAGAAAAGGTTGCTCTTAGCGGAAAAGAAGATGAAATGGACGCTTTGATGAGACGCATTGAAAAGGGTATTGCCGGAGAGATACAAACTAAATCTGCTTCAGGAGAAGAAAAGTAATGGCGGAGGATATTCAAACCTTACAATTTCGTTATTCTAGTTACTTAGAACAAGCGAAAGAACTAGAGGAAAAAGGAGATTTTTATAATTCCTCTCGTCAGTATTTTTTAGCCGCCAAAGAGCTTGTACAAATTGCAAAATTAAATGGGGGAGAACATTCTTCTTTAGGAAAAGCACAATTTGCCCACGCAAAATCCATTGTGGATAAGGCAGAACTTGTAAAGTCTTGGGCAGAAAAGCAAATATCTTCTTGGAAGGGGCGACCGCCGCGTGTGAAAAAATCGCCTTCAGGAAAGGATATGCCTTCGCCAACATACGAAGAAAACCATCACGCAAGCGATGATGAAAAGAAAAAGGTTTGGCTTGCTGCAGAAAAACCGAATGTTAGTTTTGATGATGTAATTGGGTTAGAGGAAGCCAAACGTGAGATTTTTCAAAATTTTATCGATCCTATAGCCCATCCAGAACTATTTGCTTCTTATGGATTAAAAGGTGGGAAAGGACTTCTTCTTTATGGACCTCCAGGAACAGGGAAGACAACATTAGCCAAAGCAGTAGCGCATGAGATTAACGCTCGCTTTTATCCAGTTCAACCCTCAGAACTTCTTTCAAAATGGGTCGGTGAATCAGAACAAAATCTTGCTTCTTTATTTGAAGCGGCAAAGGAAGATGGTGCGGCTGTTATTTATTTAGATGATTGTGACGCTTTATTAAAAGCAAGGGAAGGAAATTCTCCTCACGATAATCGTTTAATGAGTGAGTTCTTACAACAATTAGATGGCTTTTCGGGTCGTAAAGCTGATTTATTTTTGCTAGCCGCAACAAACATTCCTTGGGCATTAGATCCTGCTATTTTGCGTGGAGGAAGAATTGACGTTAAAGTTTATGTTGGGCTTCCTAATGATCAAGCACGAAGGTTAATGATTGAGCGCTTCTTAAATAAAAACAAAAATGGTGTTGATGAAGAATTTAATATTGATACATTAGTTGAAGTTTCAAGAGGCCTTGGGGGAGGAGACATCATGTCTTCCTTAGATCATGCGGCTAGGGAGGCAGCTTATCGTAAGCTTCGTCTTCATCAAAGCGGTGCCATTCGCATGAAAGATATTCAAGATTCTTTGCTTCTTGCCAAGGCTGGACGGAGTAATTCTGAAACTAGTGAAGAACGTTACGCAGCTTGGGGCGGCTTTTCTTTAACGAAATAAATTTACTTATGTTTGGTAAAGATAGTTTAAACAATCATTCATTTACTTGCCGTTTCTGTGGGGCATCTTTAAGCGAAGCCAAAGAGATTAAAAAAGGCGTTGTTTTATGTTCCTACTGTGGGAAAGTGAATGCTATTACGGATATCAACTTAAATGACTGGGATTTTCGTTTAAATTCCGCGATTCAACTGCGGAATGAATATAATTTTGACGATGCTGAACGGGTGCTTACTGCCGCGATTACAGACGCGAAAGATGCACTAGAAAAAGCAAAAAACGATAAAGAAAAAGAACTTTTGCAAGGATATTTGGCGGATTACTATTATCAAAGAGCATTAGTATCTTATTGCGTTTCTCATGTGAATGCCGCAACCTTTCATAAACAAGGGAATCAAATATCGCAAGAATGGCTAGACACTCCTACTTTAGCAACTTTAGAAACGCGTCCTTTTAGTGATTCCCCTGATTACTTATCGGCGCTTTCTTATGTTCAAAATAATGAAGAAGAACAAAAATACTATAAAAAGAAAGCCTTAGAAATCGATGAACTTGTCGATTGGTCCTCCCGCCTTTTAAAAAATGTTGAGCCTTATAATGTTTTTCTTTCTTATAAGTCTGGGGATGATCGTTCTTACTTAATGGCGCAAACTTTGTATCGTGCTTTAAAAAAAGAAGGATTTCGTGTTTTTTGGGCGGCAAAGGAAGCAGAATGCATAAAGGAAGGTATTCCTTTTGAACCGCAAATTTTTCAAGCCTTATTCACTTCAAGAGTATTTCTTCTTGTTTGTTCAGGTAATAAGGGCTGGTTTAATGGGGACGATGGGCGCTGGATTTATAACGAATGGAATCGTTATTTAAAAAGAATGAGTGCTTCTGAAAATTTGCTTTTTTATAGTGTCCTCGATAAAGGTTTTTCGGTTAGTGACCTTCCTTCCCCCTTACAAAAAATCCAATGTTTTATTCCTGAAAAGAACGATTCCTACTTAAAGAAAATTATTGAAGAGGTGCGTGTTCTTTATGGACGTTCTTCCTTTCACCTTAATCAAGTGATGACCAATAAGGTTCAATCCTTAAATATCAAACAAGTGGAAGTACATGAATCTTCTTCTTTTGCCTCGCGAAAATCGATTATTCATGAGGAAGCAGATAAAAACGCGGTTATGCGTGCAAAAGAAAATCTTTGTTTATACGCTCAAACAACACGGGTTTCGCGGAAAAAAGTTTATTTAAAAAGGGCGTTTGATGCCTTAATTGATGTACCAGAAGAAAAGAAAGATGAAGAAACGTATTTTTTACTTTTTGAATGTTCCTTTCTTTTATACGGAATCAATGACGCTTCATTAGATTTTTTACAAAGTTTACTCGCCAGTGCTTATGCAAAAAGAACGCCTGCACAAGCCTTACAAAAGAATTCTCCTTACTTCACGCGTTTAATCCCTATTCTTACTGCTTTTCTTACCGAAGGGAGCAATATATATGGTTTTCCGCGTTCTATGAGTTATAAAGAAATGGTTTCTTTATATCGTTTTTTAAGCGGAATCCCTGGAGTGAATCCAAATAACGTTTCTCTTAAAGAATATCCTTCCTCTTTTTATGCACAAATATCTAACCGTCTATTCGATTTATTTTTCAATGAATGTGAGAAAGAGAAGAATCCTACTTTTACGGCTACTGTGGCAAAAGAAAGTTTGACTTTGCTATATCCTCATTTTGCAAGAATAGGGGCAAAAGAGATTATTGATACTTTTAATAAAGCCGCTCGATATTTTGTTCTTATATATGAAAAAACCAAAAATAAAGAGTTTTTCTTTCTGGCTCAAGACTGCTTAAATTTCATCTTAAAAGGGAAATGCAGTTTTTTAGAAAATGACGTTCCTTTCCTTGAAAATGAGCCGGAAGCCTTATGGCTTTCCTCCCTTCTAGCAAAAGGGGAAACAAAGCCAAATTACCTTAACGATATTTATACTCTTATTCCTATTATGGAAAAGATGCTTCAAGCGGGTTATTCCTTAGTTGATGGGGAACGTGACAATGTTTTTTATCAAGCTTTTGAGGCTTCTTATAACGGGTTAATGAAAGGCAAAACCAAAAAGAAAGCCATTACGCTTTTTGAAGCTTTATACCAAATTATGCCCGAGAGTCACGACTATCAAAGTGTTGGTCTTGCTCTTCAAGAAGAACGGACTTTGAATTTTTGTGAACGTTTGATTGCGTTAAAAGAATTTGCTTCGGCAAAGGTATTTTTACATGCCTTACTTGAGCGCGGCTATTTACAAGGGGAAGTAGTGGCCAGAATTTCTGGCTTACTTTTATTAGCCAATAAAAAAATAAACTGTTACGAAATGCTTATTCGTTATCGTGGTGATTTAAGTAGCGATGAGGCCTGTGCAATATCAGGAGATCGTAATCACGCTTTGCTTTTATATAACCAAGTAGAAACATTACAAATGCAAGGAGGCAAAAAATTACGAATTCTCCGCAAAATCGCCTCCATTTCTTCGAAAAATGCAAAAAAAGAAGGGAAAATTAACTCCTTTAGTCGTGTAGATGCCCTTTGGCATTATTCTCTTGATTCTTTAAAAACTGCCCTTTCTTTTGCGCAAAAGAGAACAAAAACTCATTCACGAAAAGCCATTCGTGAGGAACGAAAGAGAAATCGTGATGCTTCAAAAAGAGATGATGCGATTAAAAATCGCTTAGCTCCTAAAAAGAGTAGTTCTGGTACTTCTTCTAAAAAAAGAAAACGGAAGCATCCCTCTTTAAAAGCCTTTTTTAAAGGCATTCTTCCTTACTATATTGAAAGCTTACTTCTAAGTCTTTTTCTCTTAGGATTCATGTTTATTGGGGGCGATACAAAAATCATCCATATCGCAGGACCCTCTATCTTTGGGCTTCTCATTGTCGTGAATCTTATTCGTATTTGGGTATCTGGTTATCAAAAACGTCGCTTATGGAAAAGTGTATATCAATCCATTCTTCTTGGCTTTTTATGGCTTTTCTCCTCTTTTACGTATTATGCCTTTAATCCAGGCGAACTTTTGCTTGGTATGGCGCCCTTTTTACCGCATTTTATGCTTTTTGTTTTAACTTTTATTCATGTGATTGTTTTTGCGATTGTTCCTTATCAAAAAGCGTATAAATTCTCAACCAATGTATATGAAGTGAGCTTTTCTGGAGTGTTGAAAGGAGTTTCCTTCCTTCTTTCCTTCCTCTTTTTTGTTTCCTTTATCGCTTTCTATATTCTTTTTTACTTCCCAAATATTTATCTTTTCCTTCTCTAGCTTTTTTCTCATTTTGTATAATTTAGTTCATGGATAAAGAGTTATGGAAAAATAGCGTAGAGCGGCGCGTTCGCTTATATACAAGAGGGGTGCTTTGTGCATGGGTCTTATTAAGCAGCATCATTGGATCAATTTTGCTTTCCCAAATGGTGCTTTCTTCTTTTCCTTATGCTCTAAGCTTAACGGGTTTTCTTTTTTCTTTTCTTGCTTTCCTTTTCGCCTTATTCCTTCTTCTCATTCCTTTTTTTCTTCAGGAAGAAAACTATCCTCCTCTTGCGAAAAGCGCTTCCTTTTTATCCCCTCTTATTCATTTCTTTTTGCTTCTTGCTGCAATTTTTTATTTGTGCACGATTCAAGAGTTAAATACCTTATTAAAGAATGATACCTATATTTGGGCGGGTGCTTTATGTTACACCGTATCTTGGACTTCTCTTTTTGTTGATGCGGGTTTTCTTGTGGCAAAAGGGGTAGAGCTTTATCTTAAAAAAGCACGAAAAAAAGCCTTTTCTTCCTTTTTTAATAAAGAAAGAGAAGGAGAACCATATGATGTATATGATGAAAATATGCCCATAAAGAAAGAACCTTTTGATGATGTTCCTGATAATCCTCTCGAGGGAGAAGATTTATCTTCCCGTTTAGAAGGACCAGGGGTAGAAGTCATTGATGTTTCTTCTACTCCTATTGATGAGGAAAAAGAAAATAAGTCATAAAAAAAGCCTAGGGAGGAGGCGCCCTAGGCTATCATTATTTCAAACGAATTTTGTATAAACGTTTGGCGTTTTTCCAAAGAATGTTTTCCATGTCTTCTTTCGGAAGCGCGAGAGAGTTTTTAAAATAATCTTGATAGATTTCCTCTTTTAAAGTTCCCTCTCCATCAATGGGGGAATCGCTTCCAAAAACAATTCGTTCGCTACCAATTTGGGCAATTGCTTTTTCAACCGTCTCTAGTTTTACCCAGGCAGTATCCGCATAAATGTTCGGATAATTTTTCATTAAACGTATACAATCATCCGCTTTTCCATTTAACTGCATATGGGCGGCAACAAATTTGACATCGGGATAATCTTTAGCCATATAGCCTAAGTAACGGATATCGCTATATTTATCTTTAGCCGTATGGACTAATATTGGAAGACGATATTCTCTTGCTAATTCAATATAGGGGATAACTTTATCGTGAGTAATTTTAATACGACTTTCCCAAGGATGAATTTTTAAGCCATAAATTAAGTCACGATTATTGGAAATTAATTGAAGTAATTCTTTTGAAATTACCTCGTTATTTGGATTAACCCAAACAAGAACACCAATCCGGTCTTCATTTCTTCTTGCAAAGCGGATGGCTTCCTCTAATCCTTCTTCCTGCGTTGCCTTATAAAGTTCCCATCCTTCTCGAGAAATAGAAGGATATTCCGCGCAATCGGCATTGCTAATAAGAGCAAAAGAAACCTTCTCTTCCTCCATCATTCGCAAAATCATGTTTTCACATTTTCTTAAAGTTGGCCAATGCCCAATATGCATGTGACTATCAATGATTTTCATAGGTTAACCTCCTTATTTTATATAAAAGTTCTTCTAGTGGTTCTTCTTCTAAGCCGTCCATGGAATCGTTAGGAAAAACATAATTGGCTTCTTTTTCGCAAGGAGAGATCCATTTTTTGTGCATCGGACGTACGGTGCTTAAATATTGATCTAAAACACTAGCAGCGCTGCGTCCACGTTCAGCAACATCACGACGAATTCTTCTTAATAAACGAATATCTCCTGATGCCTTAACAAAAATTGTGTAATCAAAATAATAACGATGGGGACCAGGGATTAATGTTAAAGTTCCCTCCGTGATAATAATGGGAGCATTTTCTAATTTCCTAGGTGATAAGCGGACATGATCAACAAAATCATATACAGGAATATAAACTTCGTCCTCACCATTTTTTAGTTTCTTTAAAACATCACAATATTCTTCAAAGTCCAAAGTTTCAGGATCATCGTAATTTACTCTTGCTCGCTCTTCATGCGTGAGAGCACTTTGATCGCGGTAAAAAGAATCAAGGCCCAGAATGACGGCATCTCCTAGCTTTTCACAAAGAGTTTCCGCAAGGAGCGTCTTTCCTGAACCTGAGCCGCCAGCAATAGCAACCACAAGTCTTTTCATCTTATATTAAGTATAACAAAGTAAAGATTAATAAAAGATAGTTTTTTCGAAAATATCATAAAATATTCACCTCTTTTTCGCATTTTCCCTCTCTTGCATCGTCTTTTCCCCAAGGTATAATTTTTCGCGCTTGGGGTGTAGCCAAGTGGTAAGGCATTGGACTCTGAATCCAAGACGCGCTGGTCCGATCCCAGCCACCCCAGCCAAAATCTATTGATTCCCGGTGTATAAATTACATCGGTTTTTCTTTTGTCAGTACTTCTAAAATTGATTGGATTAAGAGTAGGAGTCATTGATTCTTTCTGTGTTTTATACACATCTATGAAGATTTTGCCGTAAGAGATTTTCCATATATGCCTAACTTTTGATGGAGAAATCCGTCATTATCGTGACAAGGGAGGACTTGAATGTGATGCCGTGCTGCATTTGCCTAACGGAAGGTGGGCGGCAATAGAAATTAAGCTTGGCGGTGAAGATTCGATTGAAGAAGGAGACCGCTCCCTTAAAAAAGCTTAAGAACAAAATTGTGGAAAAAGCAGTGAAAAGGCCTTTTTTTGATGATTCTAACGGCGTTTGGACCATTATATAGACGTCTAGATGGTATTTATGTTACTCCTATAAACTCTTTGAAACCTTAAATAGAATTTGTATGCCTACATAAACGGGAACAATTATTTTTAGGTTTTGAACGCTTATGTAGAGGAAATAGTCATTAGGAATAATAAAGTTCTTAAGAGGCTTAGATTCTTTTTCTTAACATAAAAGATGGAGCAGAAGTAACTACCAATAAACAACAAGTTCTCCTTAAAAAGAGTAACTATAGTCCGTAATTTTTTTAGATGATTAATTTTATTTCTATTCGAGTCTTAGGATTTAAAACAGTACTTTTATCATTATAGAAATAGATTATGTGAAATAAGAAACAAAAGAATCTATATGGTTTTTTCTTCTTTTGCCTTATCATTAATTCATATGAAACACAAAATAATCATTCCTATTTTTGCCTTATCACTTCTTGCTTCTAGTTGTGGGCCTACTCACCAATGGAGTTCTTTGCTTTCTAGTAGTGATACTTATTCTTACTATTCCACTTCTGTTTCGATAAATGCAGAAGATTATGGTTTAGCAAAAACTGTCCATGAAGGAGAAATCCTCCATGCTTGGAATTGGTCTTTACAAAATATTCTTTCCTATTTACCAGAAATTGCTGCGGCAGGTTTTTCTACCATTCAAACTTCACCTATGCAACCACAAAAAGACTACTTAGGAGAACAAAGTTGGTCGGATGCTTGGTGGAAATTATATCAGCCTCTTGGTTTTTCTATTGCTACGGAGAATCATTCTTTAGGAAATAAGGACGATTTAATTGCTTTATGCAGAGAAGCCGATCAATACGGAATAAAAATTATTGTCGATGTTGTGGCAAACCATTTAGCGGGAGACTCAAGAAAAACACTAGATCCTGCAGTGGAAAAATATGAACCGGAGATTTATCGACAAAAACTTATTCATGATTTTGGAATGGCAAACGATGACTCGACAAAAGCGACGGTTCAAGGGGCGATTGGGGATTATCCCGATTTAGCAACAGAAAACCCAATCGTTCAAAATCGCGTTCTTTCTCTTTTAAAAGAATACATTGATTGCGGAGTTGATGGATTCCGATTTGATGCTGCAAAGCACATTGAAACTCCCTCCGATGGCGAATATGCCTCTGATTTTTGGCCAACCGTAATTAATGGAGCTAAAGAATATAATGAAGAAAAAGGGAATGACGAATTATATTTTTATGGAGAAATCCTAAATAATGTCGGGGGACGTAGTCAAAATCGTCAAGTAACTTATTACACTCCCTATATCCATTTTACGGATACGGTTGCCTCTGATAACATGCGTTATACAGCTACCTCTGGTTTATATGGTGATGCGATTAAAGAAGACATTTTCTATTACCCAGATACAAATGGCGATAACGTTGTTTTATGGGCAGAAAGTCATGATACGTACGCCAATGATGGTGGGGGAACCCGTTCGATTTCTCAAGAAAAGATCAATAAAGCCTATATTATTGAGGCCTCACGGAATGATTTCCCTTCTTTATATTTTGCAAGACCTAGCGATAGTGCCACTGTTGGCCAAGTATCAACTTTTGCTTGGCAAAGCAAAGAGATTAGTGAAATCAATCGCTTCCATAATCAATTTATTGGTTCTGAAAACCATCTTTCGATGAGCGAAGATAAAACCATTTTCCTTAACGAAAAAAGCAAGAATGGTGATTTTGGTGCGGTAATTGTAGGGGGTGCTTATGAGGGAACAAGTGGAAAAGTCTCTCTTCCTGTTTCTACACTTCCTGATGGCGAATATATTGATCGAGTAAGCGGAAATCTTTTTACCGTAAATGATTCGCTACTTGAAGGGACTTTAGGAGAAAGTGATGTCGCGATTCTTTATACTCCTAAAATCACTTCCTACCCTGTTATTGAAGTTGATAAAGATCAAAGTTCTCCTTATTACGAGGCCTTTGATGTAACAATTTCTGTGCGCGATGCTACTTCTTCCTATTATCAAATTGATAATGGAGAAGAAGTTTCCTTTGAAAATGAGGTTACTGTTCGGTTAGGAGAAAATCTTCCTTCGGGAATTATCCATCTCCGCGTTGTTGCAAGGAATGGAGAGAAACAAACCGTGCGGGAATATACTTATTTAAAAAGAGATCCTAACCATCTAGAAATAACAGTAATTAATATTGATGATCAATATATTGACAATCGCACATTAATGGCTTGGGTATGGAAAAGCGGAGAAGATGGACGGTGGGTGAGTGGAGATGTTTCTGAAAATACCTATCGCTTCGCTGTTACGATTGAAGATACAAACTTCTTACTAGCATCCTTTCCTGCAAATGTTCATCCTACAGGAACTGAAGATGTTTGGGATCAATGTATTACCCAAACAGGAGATGTTTCTATCGGTGGGGCCTCATCCTTTGACGCCCAAAGCTTTACATGGAAGAGTTAAGTAAGTAAAAATCCTATTTATCCCCTAAGTTCTTCTCTATTTAGGGGATTTTTCTTTTTTAAGTAAAAATTCCTACGTATTAACACAAGAAAAGTTAGAAACGGATAGGGAGATTGTTCGGATTGTTTTATAAACCTGAGTCCATAAATATCAATTCGCAAGTCCGTAAAATCATAAAAATATACTTAATCATTTATATATCTTCTCACATGAATTTCCCTTTTTATCCCACTTTGTTCTTCATAAGTTTCATAATCAATAAAAAAGAACTGATTATGAAATATCGATAAATCAACGCAAAAACTATATATTTTTATCTATTTTAGAGACAAATTAATGCTTCTAAGATTTGACGCATTAAATCAAAATCTCTTAAAGATAAAAATTCATAACGCCCATGATGGTTATAACTTCCTGTTCCTAAGTTGGGGCATGGTACACCCAAAAAGCTAAAGGTTGCCCCATCAGTACCTCCACGAACAGGGTTATGGCTGGGAATTAAATTAAGTTTTTTAAATGCCTCTTTTGCGTGTTCAATGACCCGTGGGTCTTTTAAAATCACTTCTTCCATATTTCGATATTGATCGTTTATCGAAAGAGATATTTTTGCTTTTGGATATTTTCTTTGTATTTTCTTAACAATCTTTTCCAAAAGTTCTTTTCTTTGAATAAATTTTTCCTTGTTGTGCTCCCGAATAATGTAATTCATAAAACAAGAAGAGGAAGTACCTTTGATTTCGGTTAAGTGGAAAAACCCTTCGCGAAGGGAGGTATTTTCTGGTCGTTCATTTTTTGGCAAAGAGGCATCGATTTCTTCAGCAAGAGTTAAAGCATTAATCAATTTTCCTTTTGCTTCACCAGGATGAATGGCAACTCCCTCAATGGTGATGTCACCCTTTGCGGCATTAAAGTTTTCGTAATCAATGGCTAAAGGATAGTCTCCATCGACCGTATAAGCAAAATCCGCGCCAAACTTTTCTTTATTAAAATGTTCTGGTCCGCGTCCTATTTCTTCATCAGGAGTAAAAAGAATCGCGATAGGATAATGAGAGATCGTTGGGTTTTTGACTAAAAATTCCGCTAGATTCATGATTAAAGCTACCCCTGCTTTATCGTCTCCTCCTAATAAAGTATCTCCGCTAGTGGTAACTAAAGTGTCGCCAATATGTTCCATTAAAATGGGAAATTCCTTAGGAGACATGCTGTAATTCTTGTTAAGTTGGATAACCTCCCCTTGATAATTTTTAATGATTTTTGGGCGTACGTTAAAACCACTACACTCTAAAGCCGTATCAACATGACTATTTAACCCAATCGTCGGTAGACCATCTTTTCCGGGTATCTTGGCATAAAGTCTTCCATATTCATCCAATTCCGATGGAATTCCTAAAGCATTGAGTTCTTTTTGCAAAAGATTGAGCAAATCATATTGCTTCATACTCGAAGGGGAAGTTGAACTTTCTTCATCACTTTGAGTATCAATTTTTACGTAAGTAAGAAATTTATTTAGAGCATTTTCCGTCCAAATATTCATTTTCTCTCCTTTTTTCATTTGTTCTATTGAAGGCAACAAACTTTTGCCTAGAATGCATATAGTATTTTAGGAGTTTTTTATGAAGAAAACACAAAATGGTGCTCTTGATCAAGGAACTTGGGAAAAAATTAAACAAAACTATGAAAATAATCCGTTAAATAAAGTAATTCGCCATTCTTTATCGCGTATTCCCTTAAATCACGCGACTTATGAACCACAAGCTTTAAGTCAACTCCCTCCACATTTTTCAATTTCCATTGAAACAATGCCTGTTTGTAATCAAAAGGCAAGTGGCCGTTGCTGGATTTTTGCCGGATTAAATTTACTTCGTGAAGTCATTGCAAAAAAGTGCAATATGGCCCGTTTTGAACTTTCACAAAGTTACATTGCTTTATATGACAAAATTGAAAAAAGTAATTTTGCCTTAGAAACTTTACTTTCCTTAAGTAACAAAGATACGGATCCGATGAATGATCGTCTTTATCGTTTTATTCTTTCCTCCCCAATTAATGATGGGGGACAATGGGATATGTTCACGAATCTTGTATTGAAGTATGGTTTGATGCCGAAAGAGAATTTTTTAGAAACTTTTCATTCTTCAAATACAAAAGATTTGGATTTTGCAGTCACTCATGCAATCCAACATTTCGCTTCTATTGCCTTATCTCTTATTAAAGAAGGGAAAGAGGAAGAGGCACGAAAGCTAAAAGATAAAACAATGGAAGAAATTGCGACGTTATTTTTTAACGCCAATGGACTTCCTCCTAAAACCTTTTCCTTTCAATATGACACCAAAGACCATGAAGTAATTGTGGATAAAGATTTAACTCCGCAATCCTTTTTTGAAAAATATGTAGGAAAAGATTTTTTACTTTCCTTCCAATCTTTAATTAATAGTCCTACTTACGATAAGCCTTTCTATCAAAACTACACGATTGATGCTTTAGGAAATGTTTGGGAAGGAAAGAAGATTAATCACTTAAATGTTCCGATGGAAAGAATGGAAGAACTTATCATTGCCCAATTAAAAAAGGGCATCCCTGTGTGGTTTGGATCTGATGTCTCTTTTTATCGCGATCATGATTCCTATGCATGGGATGATAAGTCTTTTGATTATGCCTCTACTTTAGGTTTTCCTATTGATTTTAATAAAGGTGAAATGCTCATTTATGGGGCAAGTGCTATGAATCACGCCATGCTTATCGTGGGAGTGGATCTTGATGAAAACGAGCGACCACTGAAGTGGAAAATTGAGAATTCTTGGGGCGAGAATAATGGTCTTAGTGGTTATTATGTGATGAGCGAATCGTGGTTTTCAAAATTTGTTTATCAAGCCGTTATTGATTGTTCTTTATTAAATGAAAAGGAAAGAGAAATAATTAAGAAAGAACCTCTTCATTTCCCGCCTTGGGATCCTATGGGAACCTTAGCAAAATAGTATGTCCTTCCTTGTTGCTGACCATTTATCGAAAATTTACAACGCCCATCAAGAAAACGAAACGATTGCCCTAAAAGATGTCTCGTTTTCATTAAAAGAGGGAAGTTTTACGGTGATTTTAGGTGCAAGTGGGGCTGGGAAAAGCACGTTGCTAAACATTCTTGGCGGTATGGATAGCGCCACTTCTGGGCATTTATATGTTGGGGATAAGGATGTTACTTCTTTTAATGAAAAAGAACTTGCGATGTATCGACGAGAGGAAGTGGGTTATGTTTTTCAATTTTATAATTTGATGGAAAAATTAACCGCTTTAGAAAATGTTGCTTTGGCCTCTTCTATTTCGAAAAACCCTCGTGATCCTAAAGAAGTATTAGAACTTGTTTCTCTTGCTCATCGAATGCATCATTTTCCAAGTAATTTATCCGGTGGTGAACAACAACGCGTCGCTATTGCGCGGGCGATTGTAAAAAATCCTGAATTTCTGCTTTGTGATGAACCAACCGGGGCTTTGGATTCAAAAACCGGTGGTCAAATTGTTTCTTTGCTTCTTTCTATTGCTCACGAAGAGAAGAAAACCGTTGTCGTAGTGACGCATAATTCTTTAATTGGGGAGTGTGCGGAACATTTAATTCGTCTAAGAGATGGTGAACTTGAAGAAGATATTTATCAAGAACATCCAAAAAAGCCGGAGGATATTTCTTGGTGAAAAAAATAAAGACTTTATCCCTTTTTATAAAGATGGGATGGCGAGAATTTAAAGCAGCATGGCTACAGTTTGTCGCGCTTTTTCTTATCTCTTGTACGGCAGTTACCCTTTTTGTTGGTCTTTTATCAAATGCTGCTACCTTTGAAAATCAAATCCAACGTGCTTATGAGTATGGGAATTGTGCTGACCTTTTTTTAAAAGTTTCACGTTATCAAGAAGAAGAGGAAAAAGAAATTCAGAGTCTTTTATCTAGCAAGGGAACAATGGATTTTCGTTATCAAATGCTGGGAGTAGCCTCAGGAAAAAATGCGTATCTTTTAGTCCATGATGGCTTGCCCACCATTGGTATTCCTTATGATGTTAATTATGCCGATGGCTACGAAGATGCCACCAATTTTTGCTTTGTGGATCCTTCATTACTTGAAGGAGAAAATGGTCTTGGGAACTTGCTTCTTGGAGGTCGTCTAGATTTTGAAATTCCTCTTCAAACCTATCTTTCTGTTGCTTTAAATTCTCTTGATTTTTCTTCGATAACCAATTCTTGGAATGAGCTTTGGGAACAATATCCTCTTTTATCGATTCTTTTTTCAGAATGGGGTTTGAGTAAAGAAGATGTTGATGAATTATTCGAATCGCTTAGTCAAGAGAATGTCAATTTTGAGGAACTTTTTTCTCTTCTTGACCCTTATGTTAAAGATGGGGGAGAAAACATTCTTAAAGAAGATAGTCTAGTATTGCCCTTTACCATCACAGGAAGCATGAAGTTTTCCGAAAATGTTCAAATGAGTGCCTATCAAATGACGAACATTCTTATTAGTGATTCGTATTTTAAAGATCAATTTCAGGCGCTTATTGATACGAACTTTCAAGAGAATATTTCTCCTCTTCTTAAAATCGGATTTTCTCTTTTACTCGACGCAAATCCTTTAGCATTTTTTCGAGAAGACCAAAGTTTTATTCACCCAAATCAATATTTATTTACGTTTGAGGATTCAGCAGAAATTGATAATTTTAGCGGAGAATTGCAGAGTTATTTTTCTCAGCATCCCGATAATTTTGTCTCCTTAAATAAAAGAAGTGAGATGGCTTTTGCTTTGACAATCGAAAATGATGCTCAACAAGCAAGGCAATTTACTTTTGTTTTTCCTTTTGTCTTTTTCGCGGTGGCTTTGCTTATTGTTTTAACTACAACAGGGCAACTTTTAATTCGTAACCGCACACAAATAGGAACATTTAAAGCGATGGGAATATCAAAAAAGGAGATTTATTTGTATTTTCTCTCATTTGTGCTCCTTGTTACCTTTTTAGGAACGCTTTTTGGTAATATTTTAGGCCCTATCATTGTCCCTTCTATTCTTGGTTTTAAATACGATTTACTTTATACTTTACCTTCAAGAATCCTTATTTTTCCTTGGTGGGAGGCTTTGCTTGCTTCTTTTGTATTTCTTTTATGTTCGCTTGCCTTTACCTACTTTATGGCGCGAAGAGAGATAAAACTTTCTCCTGCGGAAAGTATGCGTCCAAAACCTCCAAAGTTAAAAACAAAAAAGAAAAACTTTTCCTTTTTGAATAAGGGAAAGAAGGGGACTTATTTTCTCTCTTTAAGGATGGCCTTGCGAAATATTCGTGTGGGATGGGTCCGTTCTTTTATGCTTATTGTTGGGGTTATGGGCTGCACAATGCTTCTGGTCACGGGATTTGGCATTGAAGATACGATTCATTATGGAGTCGACTACGATATGTCTTCTTTTTATGATGCAGATTTTAGTGGGGTATTATCTCGAGGAGAGAAAAAAGAACAATTAATTTCCTTTGTAGAAAGCATTGATGGCATTAAAAAGTGTGAACCTTATCTTTCGATGAGTCTTCCTGTAGAAAAGGAGGGCGGAATTTCACAGGAACTAGATGTCCGGGTGATTAGTTTATGGAAAGAAAGCACGATTCATCTTCCTTTTAAAGAAGATAGTTTATATATTTCACAAAAATCAGCAAAAGAACTGGGTGTAGGAATTGGCGATATTGTTTCTTTTTCTTTTGAGGGTATATCCTTTGAAGCTCCCGTTACGGATATTTATGAATCTTTTGTTTTTCATGGGCTAATTCTTCCTGATACTCATCCTTCCTTAAAAGATAAACCATTAACTTATGGAAATTTTTGGGTATATTTAGAGGAATCTTTATCTGAAGAAACAATGGAAATTCAAATTGAAGAAAGTTTCCAAAACAATAAACAAATTGCGCCTTTGATCACTCTCCAGTCCCGGAGTACCTATCGTCAAACAATAGAAGATATTATGTCTTCTGTTTACGTTATGACAAACGCAGTAAAAGTTTTTGCCATTATTCTTGCTGTTACAAGTTTATACAATCTCGCTCTTTTGTCTTTTAAGGAAAGAATACGTGATATTGCAACTCTCCGTGTTCTAGGCTTTTCTCGTAGAGAAATTGCCTCTTCCTTACTTTTTGAATCGTTATCTCTCACCTCAGTTGGCGTTCTTTTTGGCATGCTTCTTGGTTATCCTTTTTTAATTGCCGTCTTAATGGCGAATAAAGTTGCGCTTGTGGAATATATTTACATGATTTACCCTTGGACTTATCTCATAGCCTTTCTTATTACATTCTTTTTATCTTTTGTAATTAATCTTTTGCTAGCCTTAAGAACAAACAAAGTTCCTATGGTAGAGTCATTAAAATCTGTGGAATAAGCATTTTTCTTGTAAGAAGGAAAAAGAAAGGCAAAATAAGGAAAGGAGGAACCTATGGAATTAAAACCTGGTCAAAAGTATCGTTGCTTAGCGTGTGGTCAAATTGTGATTCCTAACGAAGATGGGTCGTGCCCAATTTGTGGAGCACCATTTGAAATGCTCGTACCCGTTGATGATGACGGAAACGATATTAACGAATAAAGGAAGTCTCTCTTCGCGAGAGACTTTTCTTTTTTGTAAAGATTATCTTTTCTTTCTTGACGTTTATCTCTATTGATATAAAGTAAAGAGTTGGGACGTTAAAGAACCATAAAAAATATAGGTTTTATCGAATAATTTTGAGTAAAATTTATAAGATTTTTCTTTCCTTTTCTTCTTTTTCGTGTAACTTCGAAATTAGGGCCACCATTCAAACGAAGAAAGGAGGAGAAGAATGGGGAAAATAAAAATCATTGTTCCGTTATTGGTTTTGAGTTTTCTTCTTGCTTCCTGTGATTCTTTAAAAGGAAGCGAAAGCAAATCATCAAATGGTTCATCCAGTATCGAAACAAGTTCAACTACGAGTTCTTTCACAGGAACCTCATCTTTACCCCCAAGTGTGGAAATAGAAAAAGGTCATAGTCCTCAAGAAGTCATTGATATGAGTCTTGAACTGGCAAAGTCCGAATATCGGCTTATCACTTGGGAATCTACCTCTCCAGAAGTAACAAATGAACAAGTTTGGAATGATCGATACGTTAGTTACGGAAATTCTGGCTATGTTGCTCTTGATGCTTGGGATAAAAAAGAGGGTAGATATCTTTATTCTTATAGTCGTTATGAGGATGGATATCATTTAGGTGCGAGCGTTACAACAAACTCTTCGGAAGGATTTCCTATTCCCGCAACAAGTGTCCTTGATGTGAGTAATTTAGCCTTATTAATTACCGAGGAAGGGTGGGGTTTTAGCGCGAATAACCTTATCGCTATTGAAGATGGAACTTATGCGACAACAAATTACTACGCTCGAATGGCTTATAGTTATGCTTTAGGGGCAGGCATGTATGCTTATTATGGATATGTTGCGCGCATTGTTTTTGCTTTTTTAAGCGATGGCACTTTTAAAGTTAACGTCGAGGGAATTTTACAAGAGGGGAGTTATCTTCCACTTGTAGAAGGAATCTTTAGTGAAGTTGGTACTGCAAAAGATCCTGCTCTTGAAGCGCATTTTAAAGATTTTTCTCTTCCAGAAGAGACGCCTACGGATGCTTCTTTATCAAAAATTCTCAAAGAGGAATTGCGAATTGAAACTACAGTAACTCGTTATACTTCCTTAGATTTAAAAAGTTGGACTTCAGTAGAAGAAGGAAGTGCGATTGTTTCTTATGGAAAAGGCGATTATACGGCATTAATTTATGATGCAGAAGAAAACCTTATTTCTAGAAACGATTTCTTGACGATGGACGGCGTTTTCTATGAACGTGGTTTAGCGCTTAATAATGAAATCACAAATAAAATCTCTTCTTACACTAATGATAGTTTCTATCGCCTTAAAAACATCATGACTCCAGAAGCTTATCGCAAAGAAAGTGATGGAGGATATCGCTATTATGGCAGCGATTATAGTAGTCTTATTTATAGCGTTTATCCTGCTGGAATGAGTGAGACTCTTGAATCGATTACTCTTATCGAACATAGTGGAGTGATTGATGAGATGCGCATTCGTTCGGTTGTTTATACAAACGGGCAAACCTATTATTATCTAGAAATCTCTGCAAAACTAAGGGATAAAATTGAAATTCCTGATCGTGAACCTTTAACACTTACCGAACCAGAAGATGAAATTGAAGCGGCTTTGAGTAAGTGGGACGAAAATTCTTGCTATGCGATTCGTTTTAGCGAAGGGAATTCTCCTTACTTGACCACTTCCAGCGAATTCACTGATTTTACTTATGATGGTGCGCAAAAAGCTGTACTCATTGAAGAATATCAACATGGCTTTTTAGCGAAAAGATATGGCTATAGGGAAGCAAGTGAAGGAATGATTACTCCTTTTGAAGAAGTAGATGGTCTTCTAGTAGCTACTTCTCTTCCTTATGAAGGATCGATTACCGATTTCCTTTTAAATCTTAATCCTTCTATGTTTCAAACAAAAAATTATCAAATCGAGGTAAAAGACGGAATTACTTCCTTAGAAGGGGCTGGTTATTTAGGACTTAAGAGTTCTGTTGACTACTATTTAACGGGCTCTTTAACCTTAAAAATTACAGGTGATGGGGAAGATGCCACCTTAACAGGGTTTACTTATGCCTTTATGAAAGGAGCGTACGGAGAAAGATATATTCACGCGGAAATTAATTGGAATAAGCAAGGAATTTCTGAAGATTATGACTTATCTTCTATTGAACCTTATCACGCGCCTACCTCTTGGAAAGAAGAATCTTCTAGTATTGGAACTTTACTTACTACTCTTTTCCATGAAGTAGAAATTCCTTACTTATATGACGCTTCACTAGAAGGCTCATGGAAAGGGAAAACAGCCGGAGGAGTCGTCACTTTATATAACACCGAAGAAAGTTCGACTTTCCTTTCTTCTTACACCGCTCTTCTTCTTAGTAAGGGTTACCTTTTAGGAGAAGATGGTACTTATCAAAACGGCATCGTTTCGATTGAAGTAGGGGAAACTTTAAGCGAAGGAATTCGTATTAGACGAATGTAAAAAGGAGAAAAAATATGAATAAGAAAACGCCTTTACTGATTTGCCTTTCTCTTCTCACTTTAGCTGCTTGTGGTCCAACTGCCACTTCGAGTTTAAGTGAACAGGAAAGTAGTAGTGAAATAATCACCAGTTCTAAGGGAACAACAAGCACAACACTAGGAGAATTAACTTCCTCTATTCCTGAACCTGATCCTGACCCAGAGCCAGAACCAGACCCGGAACCAGAGCCAGAACCGGAACCAGAGCCAGAACCGGAACCGACAAAAAAACAAGTGGCTTTAACTCCTGCTTTAGCAAGAGAAAAACTACTTTCTTTAGCAAATACTTCTTTCCACGTTACTAGTTTAAAAGAAGGGTCAAAGATTGACGATATTTATACGGAAAACTACATTACAAGAAAAGAATACGATAAAGGTTATGTGTTAATTGAATCTGATCCATTGGTAACTGGCTATAGCAAGGTTGCTCATACTTTCTATTATCAGACAGATGGCTCTATTTCTCTTGGGGTGCCCTATTTATACGATGCAATGTTTTATACTACGTATCTTAATAACCTTGATTATTTCAACCCCATGAAAACCGTGGAAGATTATCAAGCATATTGGACGGAAGATGTGTTTGTCATCAAGGGAGATTCTTTACTTTTTGATACAAGTAACTCAGGAGTGAGTTATGTTGCTAGCAGTCTTCTAACTTTAACGGATTTGCAATCTGCTCATAACTGCGAGATACGTCTATATGATGATAATTCCTTAGAATTTGACGTATTAAGTTATGTGTTAGATGAAATGGGATATCCAGAAACGGATGAAGAAGGAAATCCTCTTTTTGAAATTGTAGAAACCTTTGTTATTGATCAAATTGGTGAAGCAAAGGATACACAAATTGAACAACGGTTCCCAAATGGGGAAGCGCCCACCATAAATCATCAACTTTTTAGCAAACTTTATGCCAAAAATGTTTCTTTTTTAGCCACGTTAGAGGTTGTTTCAAAAAGTGGGGCGGAAGATCCTACGATTGAAGGTATGAGTCGTGTTGTTTTTGCTGAAAATGGAGAAAGCTATCAAACATTAGACCCAAAAACAGGTGCTTTAAAAACCAAACAAGAATATTTTGATATCGATGGAAAAGCGAATCGTGTGACCTTAACGGCAGCAAACGAAGTTATTAAAACACCAGTAACCGATGATAATGATCTTCCCTATGATTGGGTGGAAGTGAAAACTGACATTTCTCGTTATATTGGTGGTGATGACCTTGTTGTGAATCCTACTAATCCAAATGAATGGAACTATATTGGGGCCGATGCTGCAGCTTTAATTGACGTTATCTCTTTATTTAGCGCCAATATGGCTTTTGGAATGTTTTATGGATATTTAGAACAGGTAAAGTTTATTGCTCATGAGGGCGTTATTGACGAAATTGTTGCGATTTTCCCTGATGGAGGATCAGGAGATATGCTCCCTGATTATCATTATGAAATTCATATTACTTTGGAAGAAGAGGTTCCTACCCTTACTATTCCTACTCCATTAGAGGCGATTGAAGGAGTTACTGAACGTGCAGAAGTTGCTGTTTCCATGTTTGATGGCACACATTTAGTAAAAATGGAGACAAGTACCCAAAATATCTCTACAGGTGCTTATCAAATTTCTAAACGTACGTATATTGATCCTAATACTCGTTCTTTAGTCGAAGAAACATTAAATAGCTATAATGGAACCATTAATTCCATTAATGGCTATAAAGAAGATGGTGATTTAGGACTTATTCCTTTTACTATTCGTAATGATGTAGCAAGTGCGACAAAACCTTCCGAACCAGGTACTTATGAAGATCTATTAAATATTCATATTGCCGCGGAAGCCTTCATGGAAAATGAAGATGGAGATTTGGTATTACGTCCAGAAATTGATGTAAACACCTTAGGAACTTATCTCCCCTTTAGTGGTGTATCCATGGGTGAAAATCTCATCTTTGTCTTAAATCAAGATAACACTTTGGCGTATGTTGATTACACTTACACCAGTTTAAGCACACAGTATTACCACTATATGTTTGCCTATGATGAAGCGGCCAATTTCCCTCAAACTTATACGGATACGATTAATCTTTTAACTGCTTTTGTAGAACCTTCAACTTGGAAAGCGTGGTGGGCTTCAGTTACAGGGACGAATAATTATCAAAATATGGTGGATTACTTCCTTTATAACGACAGCAAGTATCCTGATAAAACCCCAAGTGGATTAACTCAAGAAGAAGGAGAAGCAAGATTAGATGAATATGTACCCTTTGTTTATGATGAACATTTAACCGGGGCAAGCGCCTATACTGGTTCCCAAAATGCTACCGAAGATGATGCAGTAAACAAAAGATTCTATTTATCCATTAGTTTTAGTATTACTTCAACGTATCGCGAAGAATTTATGGAAGCATATATGGCGAAAGTAACCGCGATGGGTTATCGTCATCTTGATAAAGTGGAAGATGCCGATGAAATTATTTATGACTATCGAATTACTTCCACTAGCACAAGCGCGTATAGTCAAACTTATGAACAATATAAGTCTACGGACGGGGAAGTTGTATTAGAGATTGCCCAAAAATCTACGGCAACTTTCTATGTCTACGTATTTGATCTTACAAAAGGAACCTTTACAAACTAAAAATCTTTCTAAAAAGAAAGGAGGTTATCAAAAGATAACCTCTTTTTTGTAAAATCTATATAAAAAGTTTAAATTTGCAAAGATTTACCCCATAACAGGACAATAAAAATCTAGAAATTCTTCTGCAAGAGGATTATGAAATTCTTTGGCATAATCCACTTTCCAAGAGTAAGAATCGTTTAAGACTAGAACTTCTTCTTCCTTTAATCTTTTCCCTTCAAGCATTTTTTCTTCTTTGTTACTTAACCATTCATTGTTAGGAATTCTTGCATCATTATAAAAGGAAGATGCAATAAAGTACCCTTCTTCGTCTTTTTGAATTTGATCATTTAAATAGGTCATTCCCGCGACAACTTTATCGCGTTTGGTTGTACCTAAATTTGGATCAATATACAAGATGGAAGGGACATAGCCTTCTTGATAAGCGCTTGGACAATTATCTTCCTTTGCGCTTAGGCCGACTTCTTCCTTAAAGGCTTTCCATTGTGTTTCATCAAAATTTCCCTCTTCATCAAAGCGAATTCCAGGAACGTCAGTATCTACCATATAAAGAGTACCGCGTTTTTCTTTTAAAAGAGGATAAAGAATTTCTTCTTCTAACGTCAAACAGTCAGGACAAGAAGAGCGAAGATAAGCAAGGGAAAAGGGGATGTCGCCTTCATATAACTTATTCAGCTGCGGAAGGGTTATTTCCATCCCTGAACCCCAGGAAACGCGTTCTTCTAACCAGTTTTTCACAACATTACTATCCGAAGTAAAAGGATCCGAAGTCGAATCGGTGACTTTTTGTTCTAAGAGTTCTCCTGCTTTAAAAATTGCAAGAGTTTCATTGCCTGAAATAATATTTAAACCCTTTTTCTCTCCACCAGAAAATTCTTTTGGGTCGATGGAATAAATTAAAGCGTCATACTTTTGAAGATAAGGTTCAAGGGCTTCTTGGAATGAAAAATAGCAAGTGCAGGTGGAATCATGATCCACAACGAGCAATAAAAAGTCCATTTTTCTTTCGCAAAAGGATAAAAATTCCGCGTGCGTAATCGCGTGATAACGTTCAACATAAGTTGAATTTTCCTCATACATTTTTCGTATAGGTAAAGTTAAGGGGTCAATTTTTCCTTCATCACAAGAGGCGAGAGCAAGTAATGGGAAGAAAAGGAGAAAAGGAAAGCAAAATTTTTTCATAAAAAAATTATACTCAGTAATAGAAAAAATTCTCGACTTTTGTTCAAAGCTTAAGAATGAAAAACGTTGTCTTTCATTAGACGAAAATTTAAAAATCCATGAAAAACTAGACTAATTTTTTTAATTTTTAAAATTTTAAAATAGAAAAATAAAGGAAAGAAATCAAAAAAGAGAAAACATATTTTTCACTTTCCTTTTTTAAAAATAAAAATTCTTAAAAAAATTGTTTTGCATTTTGATTTTTTACCCCTATTATTGCCCCGTCAAAGACCGGCTCGTATGGAGCGGCGATTGGCGAAATCTGTCACCCTAATTTCTGGGACACTGGAGGTCATGGTTATGGACGCTGATTCCCTTATTATCTCTCTCGAGCATGTGCGTAAGGAGTTCGACGATGGCTTTGTTGCCGTCGAAGATTTTCACCTTGGCATTAAGCGCGGAGAATTCGTCACCCTTCTTGGGCCATCAGGCTGTGGGAAAACAACAACACTGCGGATGATTGCAGGTTTTAGTATTCCTAGTTCTGGTCGCATTCTTCTTAATGGAGAAGATATTACAAATCTTCCTCCCTATAAAAGGCCGGTAAATACGGTTTTCCAACATTACGCTTTGTTTCCGAATTTGGATGTTTATGAAAATGTTGCTTTCGGCTTAAAAAATAAACGCATTCCTTATGAAGGAAAAGATTGGCGGGGAAGAAGTAAAACAAAATATCGGAAACTATCTCCTGAAGTCATTGATGAAAAAGTTGCAAAAGCGTTAAAAATTGTTGATTTAGAAGATATGGAAGACCGCGATGTTTCTTCTTTATCTGGTGGTCAACAACAACGGGTCGCGATTGCCAGAGCAATCGTCAATGAACCGCAAGTTTTGCTTCTTGATGAACCTTTAAGTGCTTTAGACCGTAAGATGCGAAAAGATATGCAACTTGAACTTAAAGAAATGCATCGGAAGTTGGGCATTACCTTTATCTATGTTACTCACGATCAAGAAGAAGCATTGTCGATGTCCGATACCATCGTGGTCATGAAAGATGGGGCTATTGAACAAGTTGGAAGTCCTGAAAAAATTTATAACGAACCGGTGAATGCTTATGTCGCGGACTTTATTGGTGAAAGTAATATTTATAACGCGACCATGGTAGGAGATAAATCGGTCCGTTTCTTAGGAGGCGTTTTTGCCTGTGTAGACGATTTCCCTTTAAATGAGAAGGTAGACGTTGTTGTCCGCCCTGAGGATGTACAAATTTTTGAACCGGGAAAAGGGAAAGTTGAGGCAAAAGTCGCGACAAAAGTTTTTAAAGGAGAAATGTATCAATACGTTCTTCTTGTTGGGAAAGCCGAAGTTTTATGCCGTTCTACAGAGTCTTATGAGGTAGGAGAGAAAGTTTCGATTTCTGTTTTGCCTAAAAATATTCAAGTCATGCATAAAGAATTAACAGAAAATGAGTATTTAGATGCTTGGCTTGATGGAAAAGGAAAAGTTTATATTGGGGAAGAAGATATTTCTTTCCCGGTGGATGTTACTCAATTACTAAAAGGAAGTGAAGTTGATGAAGACGGCTATTTAGTAGACAAGAAAAGCGGTCTTCGTTATGACTTAAAGGATGCGGATGTTCGTTTAACGATTCCTCTTGATAAGATTGAGCTTGAAGATGACTTATCCAAAGGGGAGTGCCGGGGAAGAATCATTTCTGCGGTATGGCTTGGGGACCATTATCAATATTTAGTACGTACGGAAGAGGAAGAAGATTTTGTTGCCGATACCCCATATCAATGGAATGTTGGTGATGAGGTTGCAATTCACGTTGATCCTCAACATCTTCATATCCGTTTACGAAAGGAACTGAGCAACTATGTCTTGGAAGAATAAGAAAGCTTTACGCTTCTTCTCTTTAAAAAGAAAATATCTTGCCTTCCCCTACATCCTCTTCCTTATTTTGTTCATTTTAATCCCCACACTTCTTATTATTTACTACGCTTTTAGTGATGCTAATGGGAATTTAAGTGCAGATGCAATGATAGAATTTTTCTCGACTCCTTCTAAACTTTCTGTACTTGTTGTTTCTCTTTTTGTTGGTTTACAAACTACGATTATTTGTCTTCTTCTTGGTTATCCTGCAGCCTATTTTCTTGCGGATAAAAAGATTAATAAAAACGCTGTTTTAGTTGTTTTATTTATCATGCCCATGTGGATTAACTTTGTTATTCGAACGGGTGCGACAAGAGATTTGCTCTCGGCGATTGGGCTTGATGGTGGGGCACATCCTTGGGAGGCTACCTTAATTGGGATGGTTCAAAATTACCTTCCCTTTACGATTCTTCCCTTATATACCACGATGCTTAAACTTGACCGCAGTCAAATGGAAGCAGCTGCGGATTTAGGTTGCTCTCCTATGGGTGTATTTTTCAAAAATATTTTGCCGCAATCGCTTCCAGGAATTATTTCTGCCTCAGAAATGGTTTTTATGCCAGTTATGAGCAGTTATGTTATTTCTGATACTTTATCCGAAGGAAAGATTACCTTATTTGGCAATAGTATTTATTTGAATTTCAGCAATTCTCAATGGAATGCAGGAAGCTTTATGGCTTTAATTTTTCTCATTTTGATTGGCTTATCGATGCTCTTCACGCGGAAATTTGAAAAAGATCCGACTACATCTCGAGGAGGGGGATTATGGTAAAACATGTTCGTTCTTTAAAAGAAAAAAGAGATTTAGCCATCAAGGTTGGCGCGAATTTTTACATTTATCTTCTTCTATTTTTAATGTATGTCCCAGTTTTAGCCTTAGTTATTTTCTCTTTCACGGGTTCTGTTAACTTCGGAACATGGTCTGGGTTTTCTTTTGAACTTTATGTGACCTTATTCCAAGATGAAGAAATCATGAGGGCTTTAGGAAATACGGTAATTCTCGCCTTACTTTCTTCCTTTTGTTCGGTAGTTTTAGGGACTCTTGGGGCAGTAGGTGTTCATGAATGGAAAAGGAAAGGCAAGGCTTTTGCTGAGTCGTTAACGCAAATCCCGGTAGTAACTCCTGAGATTGTTCTTGCTCTTTCTTTAGTCATTATGTTTGTCTTCTTAGGCAATTATGTCTATAAGGGCTTTGGCTTATCCTTTTGGACACTTTTAATCGGTCATATTTGCCTTTCTTTGCCTTTTGTGTATTTATCCGTTAAACCAAAATTATTACAAATGGATCCTGCCTTATATGAAGCGGCTTTAGATCTTGGTTCCACTCCACGAAAAGCTTTATACCAAGTGACTTTGCCGGCCATACTTCCTGGTATATTATCGGGCTTTTTGCTTGCTTTGACCTTGTCTTTGGATGATTTTATTGTTACTTCCTTTACGCGGGGTTCAGGTTTACTTTCCGGTGCCCAAATGATTGAAACTATTTCTACTTTGGTGCAAGCGCGTATTAAAAAAGGTCCCTTACCCCCACAAATGCGGGCATTGACCACCTTGATTTTCCTTTTTGTCCTTCTTGTTGTTATTCTTGTAACGGTATTAATGCTGAAAAAGAAAAAGAAAAGTCGTCATCATCTTATAAGGAGGGATGTATAATGAAATTGTTATTTCTCCTTCCTTTATTCATTTTCAGTTTTGCTTCTTTTTCTACTTCTATTCCTCAAATGGAAGAAAAGGAAGAAATTACTTATTCGCCTCTTTTTGTTCCTAAGAAAAAAGAAGCTCCTCGCGAATATATGACGCTTCGCGTTTATAACTCTGCGGATTATATTTCTGAAGATCCCGACATTATTCAAATGTTTGAAGACTATGTCTTAGAAAAAGATAACGTCGAATTAGAGGTGATTTACGAAACTTTTGATACAAATGAAACCATGTTATCGCGTGTGGAAACCGGCTCTGCTACCTATGATTTGATTTGTCCAAGCGACTATATGATTCAAAGAATGATGCGAAACGGTATGCTTCACCCTTTTGCCTTTGAGGAAGAAAAAAGAAATCTTTACACGCATAATGATTCCTTAGAGGATTGGCCAAATTCTTATGAAGATTATGCCTCTCCTTATTTGGATGAGTGGTTTTCGAAAATTGAAGGCTTTTTGCCTGATGGCACTTCTTCTCCGATTGGGAATTACGCCCAAGGATACATGTGGGGGACGTTAGGTTTTACTTATAATCCTACCTTTGTTGATTTTGAAAATCGCGGCTTAACAAGTGATGAAGTAAAAGTCCAAATGAGTGAATGGGTCACTTTACTAGATGACCATTACCAAGGAACTTACCAAATCAAAGACTCGATGAGAGATACGTATTCTGTTGCCTTGATGCAAAGTTATGATGCCGAACTACAAACATTAAAAGATTGTTTTGAAAAAGAAACGTGGCTTGATGGCACCCCTTATACTGAGCAAGAGTACGCAAAAGACGTGAATACCATCTTTAATAATGTAACAAGAGTGGATGAGTTTAATGCCTTACTTACTCGTTTATATGGGGAAGAGGCGGTAGAAGAAACTGTGGATTCTATTTTAGAAAAAGCAGAAAGTTCCTTACGAATCCTTTTTGATCATTCTTATGGTCTTGAGGTGGATAGCGGCAAACAAGACATTACCGTTGGTCGAAGCGGAATTGGAATTGCTTGGAGTGGAGATGCTGTTTATTCCATTGAATTAGGCGAAATTGAAGAAGGGGTCGAACTTTATTATTCTGTTCCGAAAACAGGAGGAAATATTTGGTTTGATGGTTGGGTAATGCAAGATTATCCAGGATTAAATCAAGAATACGCGCAAAAGTTTGTTGATTTCCTTTCGCGTCCGGATATTGCTTCCTTAAACATGGATTATATTGGCTATACTCCTTTTATTGCAGGAGAGGAAATTCTGGATTTAGTTCGCGCTTGGTATGATGCTAGAAGTTACGCGATGTATGTTTATATTGATGAAGGAGATTATGATAATGGATATCATGATTTCCTTTACGATGAGGAAGGAAATCCCGTCTTTCAAAATGGTGGCGGCCTACAAGATGTTGAAGTAGACGGAATCCTTTATCATGACGTTGATTTTGGCGCGGATAATATGGAAGGTTCAACCTTAGATTCCGCTCTTGTGAATGGAGAAGAGGTTTCTTGGGACACTTATTTTGCTTCTAACGAGTGGGAAGTAACTCCCGTTGATCTTTCATATTTCTTTGAAGGAACCGTCGAAGGGGATGCCATTATTTATTCTGATGAATTAGAAGAAATTACCGCACCAAATATTTATGGTAGGGAAGAAACGGTTATTGTTGGTCGAGGATTTTATGCTCAATATCCCTTACCTGAAATGCTTTCTTCGTTAGCGGTTATGGAAGATTATGGGGATAATAACGCCTCTGTTTTAAGAATTTGGGAAGCCGTCAAAAGCGATTCTTTAGAAATGTGGGTTATTATCATGCTTGTTATAGAGATTGCTCTTATTGGTGGAGGGATTGGTGCTTATTTTCTTAAGAAGCATCATTCGCGCTCTTTAAGGAAAACTCGCAAAGAAGAACGCTTAGCGCAAATGAAAACAAAGTAAGAAAAAATTCACTTACCTCTTTTCTGAAACCGCTTTCTTGTCGATAATAAGGAAGTTTTAGAGGAGGGGTGCTATGCGCTCGTTAGTTTATTTTCAATCAGGGGGGCCAACGGCCGTTATTAATTGCTCTTTATATGGAGTGATTGCCGAAGCTTTTAAAAATAGCGAAATTGATGGAGTTTATGGCGCTATCCACGGAGTAGAAGGTTTAATTGAGGACAATCTTGCTGATTTAAGAAGAGAAGATTTAGAACAGTTAGAGTTACTAAAACAAACTCCTGGTGCCGCTTTGCTTTCCTCACGTAAAAAATTACCAGGCGAGGAAGACCCTCTTTTTGGAAAAATTATTCAAACCATTGAAAAACACAATATTGGGTACGTTCTTGTAAATGGTGGGAATGATTCTATGGATACTTGCCTAAGACTTCATGAATTTTTCGAAAAAAATCATAAAGATGTCAAAGTTTTAGGTATTCCGAAAACCATTGATAATGATTTAGTTGTGACCGACCATTGCCTTGGTTATCCCTCTGCGGCAAGACACGTCATGAACCTCGTGAAAATGGCGGTTTTGGATGCGAAAGCTTATTCTGCTGGGAAAGTCATTCTTATTGAGATCATGGGAAGAAATGCCGGTTGGCTTACAGCCTCTGTTGATTTACTTCCTGAAGAAGAACGGCCGGATTTAATTTATTTACCGGAAATGGAATTTGATCAAGAACGCTTCCTTTATGAGGTTCGGGAAATTTATCGAAAGAAAGGCTATTGTGTCGTCTGTATGTCAGAAGGACTAGATTTACCACGTCGGAATACAGGTGGCGTGGACTCTTTTGGTCATGTGGCTTTAGAAGGAGTTTCTTTCCATTTATCTGAACTTATCCATGAGCGATTAAAACTAGGGACGAGGGTCATGGATTTATCTTTGGCACAAAGAGCCGACCCATATCTTGTTTCCAGAAGTGACCGTGAAGAGGCTATTGCCGCAGGAAAGTACGCAGTAAGAATGGCTTTAGAGGGGCATAGTGGACAAATGGTTGCGATGCGTAGAGTTCCTAGCGACCGTTATGAAGTTGAATGGTTTTTAGCGCCAGTAAAAGACATTGCCAATCGGGAAAGAAAGTTCCCAAAATCATGGATTTTATCGGAAAAAGAACTCTCGGAATCCTTTCGAGCGTATCTTGCCCCATTAATTTCACGCAGTGTACAAGTAATTAATGAAAATGGCATCTTCGCCAGTGCAAAATTACGCTTAGAGAAAGTGAAATAGAAAATTGCCGGAGTCTTAAATACTCCGGTTTTTTTCTAGCGATTTTAAATAAGCAACGCCATAAGAAAAAGCGGACGGGAGAGTGACCTCATCAAAAGAAGTAATCCCTTGAAGAAAATAATCCTCGCCTTTTGGATACTCTTCTAACTCTCCGAGAAAATAATGCATTTCCCATACTTTATGAGAGAAGAAGTGATGGGTGAAACTAATTTTACGAAGAGAATGGGCATTAATTTTTAAAGATTCGAAATTTTCTGACGCTAAAATATTGGGAAATTCATCAAAAGATGAAAGAAGTCCAGTGCTTTTTCGTTTATGAAGCAAAATTTTATCTTTTTGAATAAGAAGAAAAACCTTTCTTATCTCAAGTGCTTTTTCTTTTTTCTTTTTCTTTTGTGGATATTCTTGTGTTTTCTTTTCTTGATAAGCAAGACAAAAACACTTAAGAGGACATTGTTCACAAAGAGGATTTCCCTTGGGGATACAAATTAATTGACCAATATCCATTAATACTTGGTTAAAAATTGCAGGATCGCTTTCTTTTAAAGAAAGAAGAAACTTTCTTTTTATCTCTTCTTTGTCATCAGTTAAAAATAATCTTGCACCTAGGCGATATAAATTTCCATCAAAGGCAACCTCTTTTTGGTGAAAAAATATCGCTCTAATCGCAGAACTTGTGTAATCACCAATTCCTGGTAAAAGAAGCAAATCTTCTTTTGTTTTTGGAAAATCCTTGCAATTTACTAGTATTTTTGCCGTTTTTAAAAGATTTTTTGCGCGATTATAGTAACCCAGTCCTTGCCAAATATGGTAAACGTCCTCTTCCTTGGCCTTTGCTAAACTTTCAATCGTAGGGTATTTTTTAAGAAAACGATCGTAATATAGCTTTACCGTTTCAATTCTTGTTTGTTGAAGCATCGTTTCGCTTACAAGAACTTCATAAAAAGTTACATCCTTTTTTCTCCAAGGAAGAGTTCTATTTTCTTGTTCGTACCAAGTAAGAAGAGAGAAGAGAAAATCATTCATAGTCGATTGAGTATAAAACGTTTTAAAATAAGAAAGGGAGAGGGAAATGAATTTACCAGGAAAAGGCGCGCCATATCTTCGTTTAGCAGAATATATGAAGACTCTTATTTTATTAGGGGCTTTTAAAGAGGGGGACTTTTTGCCTACGGCAAGAGAAACTGCTGAAACTTTTTCCTTAAATCCAAATACCGTAACTCGCGCTTATCGCATCCTTGTAAAGGAAGGTTATATTGATGCGATTGACCGGAAAGGTTATCTTGTGAAAAGAAGCGAAGGAGAATACTCTTCTCGCTATAAAAAATTAGAAGAAACATTTTCTTCTTTATGCAAAGAAGGATATACGCTTGAAGAAATTTCTGATTTCTTAACTAAAATTCTAGAAGAAAAAAACTAGGATTTACGCTTTCTACTTTCTAAAAGACGTACTTTGTTATATACTTCGCGCACTGCTTCCGTAGCCAAGCGGTAAGGCAAGTGACTGCAACTCACTCACCAGCGGTTCGATTCCGCTCGGAAGCTCCATAATAAAGTTACCTCTTAGATTGTTATCTAGGAGGTTTTTTCTGTTTTAATACACTATCTTTTTTTATAGAAATTACTTAAGAGTCTGTTTAAAAAAGAAGAAAAATAAAACAATCGATAAAAAAGTTTTATGCGTATTTATCGTATATATCCTTTTAAAAATGCGTATAATACATGCGCTTGCGCCAGTAGCTCAGATGGATAGAGCATCAGGCTTCGAACCTGAGGGCCGCGGGTTCGAGTCCTGCCTGGCGCGCGTTTCTCCCGATTCTTTGAATCGGTTTTTTAAAACTTTTTTCTTTCGATAGACGTCATCTATCTTAGGAGGAAATGTTAATGAGAAATAAATTAACTTTCTTATTCATCGGATTATTCGGTTTTCTTTTTATGCCATTAGGCTTATCTTCTTGTAAGATTCAAGCAACAACATCCTATATTCCACCAGAACCTATTCCTTATCTTCAAATTTTAAATAAAGATCCACTTACTTTAGTACCGGGCGAAAGTTGTCCTTTAGAAATTGAAAGCGCCCTTATTGAAGAAAAGATAACGTATGAATCCTCAAATCCCTCCCTTGTTTTTGTCGATGAGAATGGTTATCTTCACGCAAAAAAGGTCGGAAATGCAAAGATAAAGGCATTTACCTCGAATCTAGAGGATACTTTAGACGTTATTGTTTGCCCGACAAAAGAGGAACCATACCTCTTTTTTGAATCTCCCTCTTGCTCTTTAAGAGTAGGGGAAGAAGTCATAGTTTCTTTTAAAACCAACGCTTCGGATTATGAATTAACCATAAGCGATTCCCGTATTTGTGATGTTAAGGAAAGTACCTCATCTTCTTTAACTCTCTTTGGCAAAAAAGAAGGAAACACAGTCATAACATTATCCTTCTTGTCAAAGAATGAAGGACGGATTACAGCAAAATTAAATGTTGAAGTTTTATCTCGCATAACTTCTTTTTCCATAGGAGAAGACCAAGAAGTGCAAGCTGGTTCTTTTGTTAACTTCGTTTCATCTGTTGATCCTTCTATCCCTTTGGAAAAAGTGCATTTTTTGATTTTAGAAGGAGAAGAACTTGGTTCCTTTGAAGGGTCTGATTTATACGTTTCTTCGCCCGGCATTATGAAAGTGCGCGCGGAGTATGATGGCATTTTTTCAAATACCATAACGATTCGTATTTATAGTTTCAAAATTGAAATGAAAGAACAAACGATTGTTCTTGGTGATTATGAAAAAATTGATATAAGAAATTATCAAGGGAATATCAATCACTTATATTCAAGTGTTGAAAGTTCTTTATTTACCTTGGTTTTAAACGGGATGGGCGATTTATTTTTTCAAAGTGAGGCTTTAGGAGAAGTGGAATTTTATCTATACGATATGTATGGAGAAATGTCGAACTCTTTAAAAATAAAAATAATCGAAGAAGTGAAAGAAAACCCTTATATTTCTATAAAAAAAGAGGAATTTTACTCTTCTTATGAGCCTGCTTTTTCCTATCAAGATGCTTGTTATCGAAGCGAATGTTATCTGATGTCCGGTACACTGGAAGTGCCTTCTCAAGAACCGGAAATCTCTGCAAATCGACCAGTAAAAGATGGAAAATACATTCATAACACCGTGATGAACTATTCCGAACAAGGAAAAGCCTATACGGTTATGGACGAAAATGGCGATAATGCTTTTACGGTTTATTATGGTGCTGCTTATACCTCACTAGAGGAAGTATCCGCCTATATTTATGCTTGGGGTGATGTGCCGATTAATTACTCTATAAGCAAAAGTGCGAATCCTTTCTCTTCTCCTTGGGGTGAATATTTAAGGCTGAATCATAGTGAGTTTTATGGAGACGTGGAAAGTTATCCTTATGAACCGGAACTTCCTCATATTGCAGGATGCGGAGGGAATTTGCTTTATTATGAAGTAGATATAGGCACGACAGGGACAGATTGCGATCCGAATTATCCTAATAAGATTTATAACGATGGTTACGAAATTTCTCGTGGTGCGGCAAGAATCGTCTATTCTCGTTATTATCTAGATACGGGAGAAGAAGTTCGTCCTGAGGATCGTTATGTTTTCTATACTTATAATCATTACAACGATTTTCAAGAATATTTAAACTATGAAAATGGTTGGGGAGAGATGTTTGGTAATATCACTGGAGGTGGAGTAATTTCAAGTAAAAATCCTTCTTTATGCCATCCTACTCCTTATGTTGAAAGTGTTCGCGCGCCTTTATCTTAATCATTAAATTAACAATGAAATTTAAAAATAAGAATAATTTTCTCATTTTTTATAAGCGTTTTCATTTTCACTTGTAAAAATCTTCACAATTTCTATAACAATGCACATGTAAGGGCTTACAAACTTGAAAGGTTTGGTCAATTATCTAACTCCCACCTGTTCTATTACTTATAAGGAAGGGACTCATTTTGCAAATACCGCTACCCTTAACACTTTGGAGTTTGGGGAAGCGAATGCTGAAACTGGTACAATTACCGGCACTCTTTCCACTTATATTTATGTAGGAGATGATTTTACTGTTGCGCCAGGAAATGAGGGGGCAAACTATAATCCTGTTTCTTTAACGGTGACTCTTGATGAATCCTTAACTGGTGCGGATTATGTAACAAATTACGCTGAAGCCACCTATTCCGTGGATATTTCCTTAACGGATGATCCTACTTATCAAGTCGCTTATGTTACAGGTTCTATGAATGGTTGGAATACTGCCGATGATAACTACGAAATGGTCCTGAACATTGAAAGCGGTGATTGTGAATGGATGTGGCTTGGAGAACTCCCTGAAGGAGCAGAGATTAAAGCGCATCACGAGAATAATGACATTTGGTCTAGTGGTGATAACCTTACGGTTCCTGCTGGTTTAAATGGTGTTTACTGGAAAGGGACTGGCTCTGATCAAATCACCACAAGTAACGTAAATAATTAAAAATAAATAAAATTAAGACGTGGAGAGGCTTTCCTCTCTACGTCTTTTGTTGTATGGAAAAAGAAAAGAAAGATGCAAAGGAAAAGAGAATAAGAACAATATTATTAAAAGTTTGTTCTAGTATTCTTGGTTTTATTGTGGTCTTTTTTCTTGCTTTTTCCTTATGGTTAACACAAGTTATAACGCCTCCTTATTTGGATTGCGTTTATCCGTAATTTCGAGTTCATCGATGGCTAGTGTTCATCAAGAGAATGTTGAATTCTTAAAAGGACATGAAGATCGTTATTACAAAAATGATTTAATCTTTGCTTTGGAGGTAGATTCAATCGAGGATTTAGGTATTTACGATGTGATTCTTTTTGTTGATGATGACTATGGTTTAATGTGTCACCGCATTGTTCGTATTGATGTTAGTGAGGAAAAAATATGGACAAGAGGCGATGCGAATAACATTCTTGATGGGGTAGTCGATTTTCATGATGTAAAAGGAAAGGTTGTTGGGGTCATTCCTCAAATTGGAGCACTAACCCTTTATCTTCATTCTCCCTATGGGATTTTAGGAGTTTCTCTTGCTTTCTTCTTTCTTTTTTGGCGGGCTTATTCTTGCTGAAATTATCGAGAAAAAAGAGAAAGAACAACCAGAAACTCAGAGAAAAAAGAAAGAAGGAAAATGAGAAAATTCATTTACTTTTAGGTGTGATAAAGTCAAATAAGAAGATTTCAACGATTTTTCTTGCATCAAGGATAGGGAAGCGGTAATATCGCGCTTGCCTATTTTTAAGAAATAGGAATGCGCCAGTAGCTCAGCTGGATAGAGTATCAGACTACGAATCTGAGGGTCGCGGGTTCGAATCCTGCCTGGCGCGCCAAAGAAACTCATATTTGCTCGAGTAATCGAGCATTTTTTAATTTTTTGACATTTCAATAGTGGATGAAAATTAGTTTAAACTGACGGATTTTAGAATTTGGTTCTACTAGAAAAATGGAAGTCTACTAGATAAATGTTTCTCTACTAGAAAAACGATACCCTACTAGAGAAATGATACCCCGCACAAAATCTTAGCTTTAGCGAAATAAATGCCTTTTGAAGTTCTTAAGACTTTGAGAGGTGTTTATAAAGGATAAAGGTGATAGAACTTTTTGCAGGTATCGGAAGTCAAAAAGAAGCGTTGAAGCTAGTATTGAGTAGGAAAATTTAGACGTCAGTGAAAACGGTAAATTCGCGAGCAAAGCATATGAGTTACTTCACGGATTAACTAATAACTTAGGTGACATCAAAAATATAGATAGATGGTCAAAAGCGGATTTATGGATCTATTCATTTCCTTGCACTGATATTCGTTTGGCAGGAAAGATGAGAGGCTTTGATAAAGGTTGAAATACTCATTAACCACTCTCATGGGAAATTCAAAGATTTTGTTTTACATTAAAACATAATTTTATTTCGAACGAGAAAAATGTGAATTATCTTTTAATTACTTACTTGTTTTTAAACTTTTGTATTAACAAGTTTTTAAATTGTTGAACTTGTTTTTAAACTTTTGTAAAATCAAGTTAGGAATGGTGGTATCTTATGAATTTGACTAATGAAATTACAATCATCAGCGAGGTCTTGCAAATAAATGAGTCCGATCTTTCAAAAAAACTAAATGTTTCGTCAGAAACGATAAACAATTGGAAATTTGGGCGAAAAGGCATTGGATCCACAAATCTTGAGAAAGTATATTCTTATGCTTACGATAATGGCATATATTTAAACAAAATATACGAACAACTTTTAAAAGAAGAATATGAAAATAAGAAAACCATTGTTTTATTTCATGGAGCCAAAAGGCCATTCGCTATGCCAATAGATTTTGCTACAAATTCTAAACCAACAAATGATTTTGGAATTGGTTTTTATTTAGGAGAGACATTTGAGCAAGGTGCAAACTACATTTCAGTTATAAATCAGAATATTGTATATTGTTTTTGCTTAAACTTAAGTGGATTAAATACATATAAATTTAACGTGAATACTGAATGGATGATTGCCATTGCATATTTTCGAGGCTGGCTTGCTGATTACAAAAATAGTCCTTTAATCAAAAGCCTTATTGACAAATTGTCTAACTACGATGTCATTGTTGCTCCAATTGCCGACAATCGAATGTTTGATATCATCGCTGAATTTGTAGGAAACGAGATTACTGACGAGCAATGTCGACACGCACTAGCAGCAACGAATTTAGGCTTTCAATATGTCCTAAAGACAAACAAAGCTTTAAAGAAGATTAACTTCCTAAAAGAAATGTTTGTTTGTCAGAAAGAAAAAACTCATTATCTTGATAATAGAACCACACTAACAAATAACGGATCTCAAAAAGTTAAAATTGCCCGCATTCAATATAAGAATAAAGGCCGATATATTGAGGAAATACTTAAATGACACCACTTAATTATATTGAATTAAAATTATGCCAAGCACAAGCTAAAATATTTGAAGCATCGGTTATTAAAACAACTTACAGCTCCCCAATTTTTATAAGGCGTTTTGTCTATTCTTCTATTGCTACATCATTTGATGACAAAGTTTATTTATATCGTTTTGATGCCATGGAAGAAGTTTTTGATATCATCGATAAAGAATTTGGTAAAAGTAATTATGGCGAAATAAAATATAGTCCTGACCAAATGTTTTGGATAGGTTATATTTATAGATGTCTTTGCTTAAAATATAACTTGTCAAGCAAAAGCGTCTATAAGCTTTTCAACGCAAAGGAAATTATCAAATACTACAATATTTATCATACTTTCGACATAGTTGATGCGGCCGAAAGAATGATAGAAAACATTAATTACGATAATTCCCCTAATAACGAGAAAGCTTATAAAGTTGCTAAGCGTTTGTTCTACACTGAAAAACTCAAAACCTTAATTGGCCAAAAAGTAAAAGTATTTATTGATCGACAAATTGGGTACAATCATGATGGAATTATATATTCATTAAATTATGGATATATTAAAGAAATTAAAGCACTTGATGGAGAATATCAAGACGCTTATATTCTAGGAATAGATAAACCAATTAAAACGTTTGAGGGAAAAGTTTTAGCAATAATAAATAGAAAGAACGACATCGAAGATAAATTGGTCGTTTGTGGTCAAAACGAAGACTACTCTAAGGAAGAAATTGAAAAAGCGGTTAATTTTCAAGAAAAATATTTTCAAAGCAAAATCCTACTGGCCAATCATCACCTCGAATAATCGACAAGTTATTTTCTAAAAATTATTGATAAAAACAATCTTTTATAAGAGTGTCTTTTTAAATCAAAAGAAATCATAAAGACAAAGAAACAAATACTTGTTCGAGTAATCGAGCATTTTTTAATTTTTTGACATTTCAATAGTGGATAAAAATTAGTTTAAACTGACGGATTTTAGAATTTGGTTCTACTAGAAAAAAGGAAGTCTACTAGATAAATGTTTTTCTTCTAAAAAAGATATTCTTATGAATCAACAATTTTATTTTAATTAGTTGGTAACATAATGCCTATGAATAACTTAAATCCATTTTTTAGGTCGGTATACCGATATAGTTTTGTATGACATTTTTGATTTATTAGCCATTAAAAGAACAACCGTTTATGCGTTATCCAAAAAAGCGGGATTCCGAAAACTACTTTAATTGATATTGCCTCGGGGAAAATAGACATTTTAGAATGCTCTGGTAAAACATTATTAGAAATATCAAAAGGTTTACATATATCCATATGAAAAACTGCTTTCTCTAGAAAAAGAAGAATCTAAAACTTTATTACTTCCATTCTTAAATGATGCAATTTCAGAATATAGAAAATCTATACGTGAGAATAGTTCTTTAATCGATTGTTATAGTGACCAATTAAACAGTTCTATTAATGTTGACGAAATTGAATGCCTTATTTCAAAAGAGCAGACTGATAGATTAAGGAAAAGATACTTTGAGAGGTAAATACCGTGTTTGATTTTACCAATTTTCTAACAAGAAAAAGACATACGGAGGCGCGAACGGGAATGAACTATCAATATTTATAATGATGATCTTTATATGGTCAAGCTCCCAATGCACGATGTAAAAAACCTGAATCTTTCATATAAAAATGGTAAATCAAGAGTTAATGGTCTAAACAATTAAAATTATAGTGGTTACTACAAGCTACACTTTAAAGAGAGTTTGGATATTTTGGTATTCTTTACATTGTTTGAAAAAAGACCTTCCAATAGAATATAAAAATGAAGAACTTATTTCGAAGCAAATTTAGTCCAATCGGCATGGTTCTAGATATTGTTGCCGCTCCAGGGAAAAGAAGAATATTTTATGCTTTCCAAACATTGGTCATGTTAGGCATTTCCTTGCTTGCGGTTTACGGATTAAAAGTCATGTTCAACTATACAATAAATGAGGACTTTATTCTTTTTGTTATCGGAACTTTTTTCTGTGTTCTTACCTTAATTCTTGTTACTTTACCTGTTTTGATTGCCTCAGGAATGTTATTCATTGTCACTTTGATTGGTTCCTTTAAAAAAGACGAACGTGGGGCGAACTTGTTTAGTTTTCTTATTGTCACTGTGGCAATTATTTTAACTATTGTCTTCTTAATTCTTATTTTTTCATCCCTTTAATGAACAAGTCCTAAAGCTTGTTTTTTCTTTTTTAACTAGCAAAGAAAGAATCGCAGGAAAAAACTTGCACCAATCCTTCATTCTCTTTATACTTCATGCCTGCCGGGATGTAGCGCAGCTTGGTTAACGCGTCTGCTTTGGGAGCAGAAGATCGCGGGTTCGAATCCCACCATCCCGACCAAACGTTTTGAAATATCCCCCATAATTTTGCCCAAGTAGGGTAAGATGAATGGAGGATTTTTTCTATGAAAAGAACACTCGAGGAGAAGTTATTCCTCGTTAAATT
>CASEFL010000005.1 GCA_949287245.1 uncultured Bacillota bacterium | reverse complement strand
AATTTAACGAGGAATAACTTCTCCTCGAGTGTTCTTTTCATAGAAAAAATCCTCCATTCATCTTACCCTACTTGGGCAAAATTATGGGGGATATTTCAACGTGTGTGGGGCGGATGACGGGAGTTGAACCCGCGAATGACCGGTTCACAGCCGGTTGTGTTAACCCCTTCACCACATCCGCCAGCGGGGAAAAGTATAGAAGAAATGATAATCAAGAGCAAGAGATAATTTCTAAAGAAAAGAGGAAGAGGATATCCTCTTCCCCCCTACTTATTTATTTTCGAAATTAGGCTCTTTTCTTTCTTCTAATGAAGTAATAAGTAAGTCCTGCTACAGAAGCAACTCCAAGAAGAGAAACAGCAATAATCCAACTCAAATCTTCGTTATTGCTTGTAAATGGACGATAGGCTTCTACTTTTGTAGGAGTATCGATGTTTTCTCCTAAATAAGTAGCCCAAGCAAGATAACGTGCCCAAGCATCCGTTTCAATTTGGAACCATTCTCTTCCTTCATCAGTCATACGATTAATATAGGCATCACGCGCAACATAGAACTTTGTCTTACATTGCCAATCTGTATCGCTTTCCATCACATAGCGAGAAAGTTCAATGGCTTCATTCATTGCTGCTTCACTTGGATCGTCATAATCAAAGGCATAAAGATGAGCGTGCGGATATTGATTTAAATTTGATGTTGAATACGCCTTAATCTCATCGTCTCCATCATTTAAGCCAAGATAACGACTAGTTGCACCATAGTTTCTTAAATAATAACTATCTCCAGAATCAACGACAGTCCACGCATAATTGGCACTCAAAGTATCATTAAATTTTAAACTAGTTCCGCTTGAGCCGTACCCTACATATCCTGTTTCTTCGTTATATAGGGCAATTACCAATGTGTCGCTATCTCCAAAATCAGTCATTCTTATTGTAAAGTCAACTGCTAAAGTGGCACTTGGATCTAAAACTAACTTACCGTCGCTCGAATCTACTGTCAGTGTTTCTTGCGACATAACTGCGGTAGAACCATCTATCTCAGAAAGATAGTACTCAGCATTACCATCAACTACACCCAATGTAACTGTTGTGCCAATATACATTGATTCCTTATTGATATAAGAATATTCAACAGCTTCAGGTCTATCACTTACCGTAATCGTCCATGTTGGAGTTACCGTAATTAAAGACTCAGCATAATAGTAAACAAGGAAATCTTTTCCTTCGGTTTTCTCGTCTGCGGTGAAAACATGACCCTCATCATATTCAAGCGTTAATTTTTCATCATCAAGAGGAATAATTTTTGAATTGCCAGCAGCATCATATCCAGTAAGAACTAACCCATCTAAAGAGAAAGTATCACCGACATAATAATCTACCTTTGTTGGGGGGGTGGTAACTTCTACGTCAACAATTGGTCCCATTTCTACTTCTTCATAAGTTAAAGTAATTTCCGCGGTGTAGCGAAGCATAGAGCCTTTTTCATAGTAAGAAGTAATTTCAGCACCACCATCCGTTGGAGTGACTAAATAATTATCACCAGAATAAGAACCTGTAGCATTCTTAAATGTTAATCCACCAAAATTACCTTTATTGCCAGACGCCTCTACCAGCAAAATACTATCAATCGTATAATTGGTTTTTGCTTGAATAGAAAAAGTATACAATTGTTCTTGCCGTATGTAGGCGACCTTTGTGCTATCTTGATTCCCACTGTTATTCAACACTGAAGCCGTAACATAATCGTTATCCCACTTACCATCAGTCCCTTGTTTAAAGGTTGTCACTTCATCCGATGATCCACTCATTCCAACAAGGGTAATCGTCGTAGGTCCTTCAGCAGCCTCCGCAACCACTGGATCCATATCAACAGGGCCTGCTGCACCAACTCCGACTAAAGTAAGAAGTGCCCCAAGGAAGAATGTTTTTGCTTTACTCCAAATACTCATATCATTCATTACCTCAATTAATCATTTTTGTCTTTTGACAAAGGAGGAAGGGAGATAGAAGAGAAAAAAGGGTAAAAAGCCCCTAGATTTAAGGTCTATTTTTACTAAATCTCTTCACACGCACATTCTAGTATCTTTACAAAGAGGCATCAAGATAAGAAGAGTAGAGTTTTAAAAGATTTTTACCTCTTTTGTTATTTCTAAAAAAGGCAGTTCTCTTCTTTTTACTAAATAGGGAACGCGTTTCTCTCCATTTTCCTTCATTTTTTGATAAGCAAGAAGAGGAGAAAACCAGCAGGTTTTTTCAATTAAGGAGTCCCCTTTGGATACAAAATGAGGAAGGGAAGATTTTTTGCCTTTCGCAAAAAAGAAATGAGAAATATTTTTTTGTCCAATTAGGCGATATTCATCTTCGACGTATCCTAAATAGGCATAAGGAGTAAGATTCATTCCTAACTCTTCTCTCCCTTCTCTTATTAAGGCTTCTTCTAAGGTTTCTCCTTGATGAATTCCTCCACCTGGCGTTTCTAAATACGTATCTTTTCCAAAGATATCCTCACGCGAGATTTGATGAAGCGCGATTTTTCCTTCTTCATTCATGATGATTCCTCTTGCTGCAATTCGTGGTTTCTTTTTAAAACCTTCTTTTGGTAAAGGATATTCTTCATCAAGAAAAGAATAAGAAATCTTCTCTTCATAAGAAGAAAGAAAAGTCTCTTTTTTTAAACAATAAATTGTTCCTAAAGAAGAATCTTTTTCTAAAAGAGGATATTTTCGTTCTTCGTAGAAACCTTGCTTATTTAAAAAAGAAACAAAATCAACATCGTTTTTGTTTGTTTTTAAGAAAACATACGAATCATCGTATTCAAGAAATAAAATGAACAAGAGGCGCGTTAATGCTTCTTCTTTGTACCCTTTCTTGGAATCCTCTTTAAGAAAAGAAGAAACGATTTTCGAACCAAAAGAAGAAGGAATGACTTCAAGAAAACCAATCTCTTCTTTCTTATCTTTTAAACGAAGAGAGAATTTGCATGCCTTCTCTTTTTGAAGAAAGGAGGACGGCTTAAAAAAAGATTCTCCTAGTTTAGGGGAAGAGATAAGAAGCAACCGCTTGGTTTCATAAAACTTCATAAAAATAGTATAGAGTTTTCTTTTCTCTCTTTTATAGTGTATCTATGAAACTTTACGAGAAAAATCAACAAACTTCTTACGCCTTAGGAGTGACTTTAGTTTTTGAATTACTTAAGAAAAAGAAGAAACTGGCAAGAAAGCTATATTTCTCTCCCCTTTTCAAGGAAGGAGAAAGCAAAGAACAACTCATTCATCTGGCAAAAGAAGCTCATATTCCCATCATTCAAAACAATCAAAAAATCTTTTCTTTAAGCGAGAAAGAATCTTGTTATGCCATAGGAGAATTTCAAAAAGAAGAAGAGTCTTTAAAAGAAGATTGTGATCACGTTCTTCTTGTAAACCCTTCGAATCAAGGAAATTTAGGGACGATTATGCGCGCGATGGCCTCCTTTTCTTGTTATGACTTAGGGATTATCTCTCCGAATGCGGATCCTTTTGCCCCCAAAACCATCCGTAGTTCGATGGGTGCCTTTTTCTCTTTACGAGTAAAAACATATTCTTCTTTTGAACTTTATCAAAAAGAATATCCGAATCATTCTTTTTATCCTTTTATGTTAAATGCCTCTTCTTCCTTAGATAAACTATCTTTTGCCCCCTTAACTACCTTAATTTTTGGAAACGAAGCCACAGGACTTCCCTCTTCTTTTCTCAAGGTAGGAAAAAGCATTCGTATCCCTATGGAAGAAAGTGTCGATAGTCTGAATCTCGATAATGCCGCCTCCATCGCCTTATACACGTTATATTTACAAAGAAAATTTAAATAAGATGCGCTCTTTTTAAAGCCTCATAAACTTCTTCAATGTTTTTAAATTTCCCTTCCGCACTATCTTTTAATAAGGGAAAGAAAGAGAAAGTAACTTCATCAAATAAGGCAAAAACATAACGGAGTTTTTTATGACTAAAATCTTCTTCTTTCCATAAAGGCAAAATAATCCGATAAGAAAAACTTCCCTCTTCATAGGTGAGCTTTCCTAATTGAATCTTTTGGTTAAAGTAACTAAGAAGGGTATAAGAAAAGGGAGAAAGAAAAGAAGCAACCGGAAAATAAGTATAAAAAGCAAGTCCCCTTCTTCCTTTTTCTTCATAGATGGCTAAAGAAAGAAAATACGTCCCCCGTCCAATATTTCTCTTTATTTGATAACCAAAATCCGAAGATAGAAAGCTTAAAGAAAAAGAAGAAAAATATCCTTCGATTTTTCTTCGTTCTTCTTCCCAAGAAAAAAGAGGAGAAAGAGGATATTTTTCTTCGCTTTCTTCGTGTTTATGAAGGAGTTCTTCTAAAAAAGAAGGAGAAAAATCTTCATTCCGTTCTTCTTTTTCTAAAAGAAGCGGCAACAGATGAAGCGCAACATCCTTTGCCGTGAAATATCCTCTTTTAAAAGTGAAATAAGGAAAATCTTCTTCTTGATAGGTAAAGTGAGGAACTTCGAAAAGAAAAAATACTTTCTTTTCCATAGACAAAAGACGAAATCTCCCCCAGCCAATTGAAGAATTTAATGTATTCATCATTTTTAAAAAAGAATAGGAAGGAGAATGTTTTAATAAAAAAGAAGGACGAAAAGAAAAGGAAAGGAAATTTCCTGCTTCATAAATATGCAAAGGAATCCTTATATTTTTCTCTTTTAAAAGAAGATCCTTCTTTCCTAAAACTTGATAGGAAAGGTTTGCCTTTTTTAAAGCAGTAAGAAGTTTTTTTCCTTCATAGGTAGTAAAAGGAGATTCTTGCATTGTTATTCTCCCTCTTGTATTTTCAAAGAAAATGGCAAAAAAGAAAGAAGAAAGTGAAAGAATAAGAAAAAAGAGGCGATGGAGCCTCTTCTTTTTCTTATCTTTAACAATTTAAATAAGCGTCTTTAAATTCGGCAAAATCGTTATATTCGCCTTCCGCGCATTTTTTTAAGACAAAAAGTTCTTCATCTCCCCAGGCCGCAACAAGGTTCACGAAATCAAGCAGAGCCTCCATCGAACCATCCTCTTCTAAAAAGCATCCCGCTTCAAAGACAACACGGTTAGTATTATCGTCAAAAAAGAAACGTCCGCCATGCGAAGTACGGTCATTAGAAAAACCTAAGGCTTCTAAAAATAAATTTCGATTCATAACTGTCGATACGGTGGTCCCACTACTTGCAAGGAAACGTTCGTTTTCTTCATTCACATATAAAAGAACATTCACCGTTTCAAAAGAATCACCATTATAAGGAATGATAACCTCGTTATAATCGGTACCTTCTTTATAATGAATACCCGCATTATCAAGCGCTTTACGTACTTGTCCCATTAAGGAATTTTGTTCATAAGATGGTTTTGTTTTATTTCTGCCAAACATAACTTCTCCTTACTCTTCAATTGTTGAAACAAATTCACGGTAAGAATGAATATCTCCGCGCATGACGTGGAATAAAGGAACAAAATAACTAATCACCGAGTTAACAGCAGCATTTAAAACCCGATCAAACCAGGTTGTTGTAAAGACATCCTCAAAATATTTTGTACAAAATTCATAGGCTAAAGTATCCCCATCTTCCCGTTCATCAATATAAATCGAACCGGCAAAAATAAGGGATTGGGTTTTATTTAAACATTCTAAGAATAAAGGATAATTAACGGGAGAATCCTCTTCTGAAAGAGTCGAACGACTATAGAAATGAACACGAATAACCCCGCTTTTCGTCTTATCAACCCACACGGACACCCGAATCTTTTCAAAAAATCCTTCATCATCCCCATCAAAGGCTAAAACAACATCACCATCTTCATCGCATTCATACTTTAGGCCAATTTCTTCACAAAGTGCGACTAGATGATCTTGAACCTCTTTCTCTGTAAGAGAAGAAGTTTTGGGAGCAGTTTTTCTTCCAAACATAAGATGTCCTCCGTATAAATCTACAATTATTATGCGCTTATTCAAAGAAAAGAAATAGAAAAATGAAAAGAAAACAGGAACTTTTAGGCTTGTCCAGTCAGCTTTAAATACGTGTTATAAGAGGTAGAGTAATGCATTCTTGATTGGTCAAATCCTGCATCCCATTGATTGTCCCAATTTGGACCTGGAAGAGAATGATCAGTATAAGCTTCCACTTGATAAGAATCGCTTAAAAAACCAAAGCCAATTTTTGTAACCGCCACGGTAAAGTAAATCGATTTTAAAGACTCACAAGAAGAGAAAGCATAATCTCCGATTTCTATAACCGCACTAGGAACCGTAAAGTGAAGAAGAGAATGACAACGACTAAAGGCATAAGCATCAATCTGTTGAATATTATCCATGTTTGTCATCGTGGTTAATGAAATACATCCACTGAAAGTATTATGAGGAATGCTTATAAAAGCCCTTGAAAGACGGATGGATATAAGATTCTCACAAGAATCAAAAACGCCACCACCCATTTTTTGAATGTCGTCGTTAAGGATAACGTTTTCTAGTTCGTCTCTTCCTTCAAACGTCGCTGGACCAATTTCTCGAACAGGAACTTCTCTTCCTTGGTAAGAAATGGTATTTAAAGAAAGCTCGTTTGAAAGAGTTGTGTCGTTTTTTACCCCATAGATAAGAGCACTTTCTTTCCCCTCTTTTTCTAAAATGCCATAAAAAAGACCATCCTCCGTCACCCCGTGATCCTTATATCCTGCTCCATAAGCAATATTCCAGTTAACTACTAAGGAAGAAGAAATATTCTCCTCTTCAAAGAATAAAGCAAAATTATCCATAAAATAAGACATGCTTTCAAAAGCACGATCATCGATATTGGTTACCTCGCGCGGAATAATAAGAGAAGAATCTTCTTCAAACTGAATGTCCGTAAAAGCATGGTCTTCTATCGTTTCTAGTGTTCTTGGTAGTTGGATTTCTTTCCATTTGCTATTCCAAAAAGCATACGATTGAATCTCTTTTATGCCTTCAGAAATCACTAAAGTATCAAATTTTCTTATCGATTGAAACGCGTACTCACCTATCGCATAAACAGGATAAGTGACTCCATTTAGCATGGCCTTAGATGGAACAACTAATTGAGAATGATTTATATAGGACTCATCGAGAATAAAATCAATCAAAGTAAGATAGCTCTCACCATCTTTCCTACATAAAGCATAAGAAAAGCCAGCTTCTTCTATCACCTTTTCCCCACCATAGTTATAAATTAAGGGTACCGATAAAGGCAAAACCTCAAAGAGACTTTCAAATAAGGAATAAAACTGTTCTTTTGACTTAGGATAATAAACTTTGAGTTTTTCTGACTCTAAAAAGGGATTGCCTACTATTTTTTCTAGCGAAGAAGGAAGAAATAAACTTTCTAAAGAACTAGAGCAAAAAGCGCGAGATCCAATAGTTTTTGTTCCTTCAGAAATAAGGATTGTTTTTGCTCCCGTGCCATAAAAAGCGCATTCCCCAATGGTTTCTAAAGAGGAAGGTAAACTCACCTTTGCTTCATATAAATTGCTACCAAAATAAGGGGCTAATTGTTTTACTTCTAAAGGGTAGGACGAGCCAGGAAGCGTTTCAGGAACAATAATTTCTTTTTTGCTTGAGAGGCAAGTAACGATTCGTGCGTTATGGTTACTGTTATAAGTGTAGTAAACAAAACCATGTTCGTCTTGCCCTATTTCACCATGGAAATCGTAATATACATCTCCTATTTGTTCATCAAAATCATCGTTATTCTCTTTTCCATAAACGTAAAGTTTAATCCCCCAACAAGCATCAAAAGAACCCTCTTCAAAGCAAGATAAGGAGGGGAGAATAAAATCCGTATGTCGATCTCCTTCTACATTATCATTAATCGAAACAAAGGCATTCTTTTCAATCTTAACAACAGTAGAAGAAAAAACCATTGTTGTAAGATCACCTAAAGTATCAACAAAAGCATTCGCGGCAATTGTGGTTATGCTTTTTTCTTGATAGGTAGAAGGAAGATAAAGATACTCAATGCCTTCTAAGTTTATTGCTTTTTTCAGAATTCCATTTTCTATTTGAAAACGTTCCGGATGATAAACATAAACTTTATAGGCTACTTTTCTTCCTTGGTGAAGATAACCAATCGTCGTACTCCCCTCTTTTTTTCCTTCAAAAGAAACGCCATTTCCGTCCGTTAAAGTGACAATTGAGACAATTTCTTCATCCTCACTAAAAGGAAGCGGCTTATCTTCTACTGGATATGAATTAAAAGAAAAAATCAAAGATTCACCAATAAAAATCCCTCTTTCTTCTTTGATATTATGAAAGTAAGGTTGATTTAATATGGTGATATCAAAACGCAAAGGCATACTATGAGCACCATCAATCTCCAGTTCTAAAGAAACGAATCCTGCTTTTAAAGCAGTGAGTCGAAAATTCTCATCAACGGATATTTTTTCCGCTTCCTTTGCACTTAAATTCACTTTCACACGTGATTCATCAAACCATCCTTCTTTTGAAGGAGCGGCCCCGATATACTCAATCATGTAGCTTAAGTCATAAGTCTCACCAACATGAAGTTCAATCGATCCCTCGCCATCATAAGCAAGAGAAGGATTAATCACATTTACTTGAATGTCTAAAGTATTTATGGCTTCTTTTGAACTCACAAAAACATGATAAACACCCGGATCATAAGCAGATATCACACCATCTTCCGTAAGTGAAAGAAGATGGTCACTTGTTTGATAAGTAAGAGGAAGTTCATAAGGGGCGTCGCTTTCAATTTTTAACTGATAACTAGTTTCTTTTTCTAAATCAACAATCGGTTCTTCTGTAAATAAATGATATGTTGGGGTTTCAGAAGAAGAAAGGAAAGAACTTCCTCTTCCAAAAAGAGAAAAGTCACATCCTGCTAAAAGAAAAGTACTTCCTAAAAGAAATAAAAACTTTAAAAATCTCTTCATTTTTCACTCCCTATTTTTTATTTATAAGGGATGTTTATAGAAGAAACAAGAAAAATGTAAAGAACAATAAGGTACAAAGAAAATGAAAAATTTTAAAGTTTAAGAATGAAAAATTACTCTTCTAACGCCATGACCGAGGCAATCGCGCCTTGAATGGTTTTTTCTTTGGATTGATGACCATAACGATCCACATCCGCGGCATCACGAATTTCGTGAGTTAGACAACATGGTCCCCCAATGCAACCATTTACGCACGCCATACCTTCAATAAAGTTAAAGGAAGCATTTCCTCGTTTTAATTGATTTAAGGCTGCTTTGCATTGTTCAATTCCAGAGCATATTTGTGGCTTGACTTCAAAAGTACTACCTTGCTCAGTTAAGGCCTCTTTTACGGCTTCTGTTAAGCCTCCAGAACGGGCAAAGATTCTTCCAAAGAAGGAAGCATTATCCAAAGGACGTTCTTCTAGCGTCTTTAAATCAATATCTTCTGAATCAATAAGCGCTTGAAGTTCTTCAAAAGTAATGACGCAATCGACATAAGGACGGCTATTTTCGTTAAACATTTCCATTTTTTTGGCAATGCAGGGTCCACAGAAGACAATTTTGGCTTGCGGATCCGTCTTTTTCACATAACGGGCAATCATCGCCATTGGGGATAAATTATGAGAAATTTTATCTTTTAATTCAGGGAAACTCCGTTTAATAAACTCAACAAAGGCAGGACAACAAGAAGAAGTAAGAACGCCTTTTTCTTCTAATTCTTTCGCCTCACTATACGCGACCATATCCGCGCCTAAAGCCGCTTCAATAACATTATTAAAACCTAAGCATTCAATACCTTTAATGACTTGTCCAAGTTTTGCATAATGGAACTGCGAGGAAATAGAAGGAGCAACAATCATATAGGCGTGACTGCTTCCCTCTTTAGCTTCTTTTAAGATATCGATACATTGAAGGATGTAACTTTTATCCATAATGGCCCCAAAAGGACACATATAAGAGCAGGCTCCACAGCGAGTGCATTTTTCCTCAATAATTGAGGTAATACCATCTTCTCTCATCTTAATGGCTCCGCATTTACAAGCCGCTTCACAAGGACGTTTATGATTCAAAATGGCGCCAAAAGGACAAGCTTTCATACAAAGCCCACAGTTGACACAGCGGCTTTTATCAATTCTTGCCCGTAAATCGGGTCCAAAAGAAATGCAGTTTAAACGACAAGCAGAAGCGCAGCGATGTGCCAAACATCCGCGACAAGCATCCGTTACCGTCATTCCCCCAATCGGGCATTGGTCACAGGCAGCTTCAATCACTTCTAAAATATTGGGATTATCTTTATGCCCACCAATGGCAAGTTTTACACGTTCACTTGCAATCGCCCGCTCTTTATAAATACAACAACGCATCGTGGGTTTTGGACCAGGAACTATTTTTTTAGGAATATCAGGAATGTCTTCTTCTAAGGTTCCTTTTTTATAAGAAATTGCGACTTCTTTTAAGACGCGATATTTTAATTCTTGAACTTGAGTATCAAATTTCGCCATAAAATCTCCTTATTAAAAATACGCTACCCTGATGTGTTTGCCCATCTTTTTTAAACATTCAGTTAAGGCTTCCACTAGTTGAAGCTTTGTAGAGATTGTAATTCCTAGTCGCGGATCTTGATGGGCAGGATTCACCGCACAACCGACAAAGAAACTAATATCGCTTGCCTCTTCAAATAAGATTTTCGCCAGCAAAGAAGCCCCGTCTTGTTGGTAAGACCAATCAAAATATCGTTCATTTTTTTCTAGGTAATCTTTGGCTAAATCAACAAGAGCATTTAAGGTAATGACCCCTTCAGTAACTAAATCCACCCCTTCGATACGAGAAATTGGGGGAATATTAGGGGCTACATAATCCAAAGAAGTTTCGATTTTTTCCCCTAAATAACGCGCACAAACTTTGGCGCTTGTCCCTCCAGAAACTACATGTTTCCCTTCTTTTGAGAAAAATAAAGACATCATTTTTTGATCATCATCTGGATTAGTAGCTGGTCCTACAAGCAAATTCACATTTACTCTTTTTCTTCTTTTTAAAACCAAAGCGCTCGTGTCGTCTCCTGGACGGTTGTTATATAAAACGCGACAATGATCAACAAGAAGTGTGGCTAAATTTTTAGCAGAAATTGAGGGGTCATATAAAGCAGACATATATTCTCCCATCTCTTTTCTTGTCCAACCAAAGTTTAACGTTTCCCCTACTCCAGCATATATTGCCCCATCCGATACTAAGATAATGACATCTTCTGGCGCAAGTTTCCCACGTGCGCGATAAATGGTTTTCCCTCCTACTTCTAATTCATCATAAAAAAGAGGAGTTTCTTTCCCTTGATGAAGATATAAAGGTTCCGGATTATCGTAGTTATAAATCGTAAACGACCAATCGGGTTTAATTTTGGCAATCGTAAAAGTGCTATAGGCGACATTTCCGCGGTTTTTCGCGACCGGTAAAGTCCGAATTAAGGCATCAACCGCTTCGCGTACTTCCAAACCTCCTTCAACCATTTTTGAAAGCATTTCTGCGGTTAAGGTAGAAAGAATGTTGGCTTGGACGCCAGATCCTAAACCATCGGCAAGGACTAACGTTGCTTCGCCAGCCTTTTTTTGAACAACCCGTACGGAATCTCCACAAAGTTCCTCGCCTTTTTTATTTAGCGATAAAGTTCCCCATTCCAGTTCCGTATCCCTACTCATCATCGCCACTAGGAATAACCTCCTTTAAACGAGTTAAGGCTAATTTGGTTTCCGCAGTACTTTCGCCTAATAAACTAGCAATTTCTTGCACAGCACGCATGTTTTTTTCAATTACTTCGTTGACGGTTTCTGCGGTTTTTCTTGCTCTTTCTTCGTTTTCGTTGCGTCTTTTTTCTTCGCGTGAGATATCGCGGAACACGCCAATTAAAACATGGAAGCGTTCTTCGTAAGTAATCGTAGAAATTAAGTATTTTCCGTATTCTGCTAAATATAGTTTCCGGTCTTTTAGTATTTCTCCCCCTAAGGCTAAGGCAAAGGGCTCAGGGTCCATAATTGCGTTAATCATTTTTCCTTTTAAATCCAAGGGAGATAAGGCGCCTACTAAACGCGCCATCGCGGGATTTGCTAATTCAATGCCAAAAGATTCATTTAATACAAGAATGGCGTTTTCCGATTCTTCTACAATCGTATCGGAGAAGTTTTGTGCTTTCGCCATAAGGAAAGGAAGACACATTTCTAGCGATGCTTTTCCTTCTAAAACCGCAGCAGCTTTCGCGCGACAAGTGGGGTAACCACAAGAAGAACAATTCAGTTCATCTTTTTTTGAACGTTTCCCCATTTCTCCTAAAACACTCTTAATTTCTTCTTCTGAGAAAGAAAAAGTTTTCTTTTCCTGCGCGTGGAAAAATTTTGTTAAAGAAGAAGGGGTAATTTCTTTTAAAGAAAAATCTTTCTCTCCTGCCACCTTTTCAATCGAAAGGAGGCCGCTATAAGGCGCATTATGTTTTTTTCGAGGAATTGGACCATTAATACAGGAACCAGGGCAGGCAGACATTTCTAAAAATGTATGATGGAATCTTCCTTCGCGAATTTCTTCTAAAGCCGCCATGCACTCCTCCATCCCACCAACCGCAAGATAAGACCAAGAAGAAGGTTTATCCATTGTTTTTAAGATCCCTCCTTCAATAGGGAATAAACGGGCACGACTTTCTTCTTTCCTTTCGCTATTATTTCGCGTTTTTTCTAACACAATATTCGCGCTTAAAAGAAGATGATCAAGTTCATCAAAAGTTAAGGCAACATCGATTAATCCAGGATTTTTATCCACTTCATCTTTTTTCGAAATACAAGGCCCAATGAAAATAACTTTCGCCTCAGGATCTTGCTTTTTTATGGCCTCGGCGTGCGCCATCATGGGGCTCATGATTGGGGCTAAAAGAGGCACTAAATCCGGATAATAACGTTCCACTAATAAGTTCACGCTATGGCAACAAGTCGATAAAATCACCTCTTGCTTATTCTCATGAATTAACTTTTCGTATTCCTTTTTCACTCTTGTTGCTCCAAGAGCGGTTTCCTCTACTTTGATAAAACCAAGGCTCTTTAAAGCACTAGATAAATCCGCGAAAGAAGAACCTTCATAATAGGCATAAAAAGAAGGGGCCAAAGAGGCAACTACCTTCGCGCCAGATTGCAAGAGTTTTCGTGCTTTTTCTTCATCGTTACGAATGATTTTACATTCTTGAGGACATACTAAATAGCATTGTCCACATAAAACACATTCTTCGGGAATGATTTTCGCTTGCCCATTTTGAAAAGAAATGCTTTTCGTTGGACAACTTCGAATACATTTATAACAAGAACGACAATCGTTTTCCTTACTGACTAATGCATGCATATCTTTCTCCTTAAAAAAGAAAAGGATGCCCCTTAAAGAAGAGGCATCACTTTTTCATCAAATAAGGCGGATACGTTTTCCTTTCTTACACCAGGAATTACTTCCTCGGCAACTTTCACGGCAACTCCATCATGTCCGCATTCTCCTAAACAGAAAGCCGCTTTTAATTCTACTTTCCCTTCAAGATTACGCGCCTTGATTTCATCGCGACAAGCTTGAATCACCTCGTAAGAACCTTTTAAATGGCAGGAACTCCCCACACAAATACTTAATGAAACCATAGGTAATTAATTTCCTTTATAAGCCTTTCTCATAATGTCCATCATCTCGGTGACTAAAGGCATACGAGGATTACAAGGAGTGCATTGATCTTCATAAGCAAGATAAGCAATGCTTTCTAAGTTCTTTTCCCAAGTTTCTTCATCAGGGACAAGAGATTGGAAGTTCATATCAATACCAATTTCCTTTCCTAAATTTAACACAGCTTGAGATAGTTTCTCGCTTGCTTCGCTAGCAGAGGCACAAGGAATATCAAGAATCTTACAAATGTTTTGATATTTCTTGTCGCATTGATATTCCTCGTATTTTGGCCACACCGAGAGTTTTGTGGGCATAGTGCCATTATAGCGAATAACGTGTGGAAGAAGAATGCCACAAGTGCGTCCGTGGACTAAATGATATTCCGCACCAATCTTATGAGCCAAACTATGGGTAATTCCTAAGAAAGCATTGGCAAAGGCCATACCTGCGATGGTAGCGGCATTATGCATTTTCTCTCTTGCCTCTAAGTCATGTTTTCCATCTTTTACTGCACGAGGTAAATAATCAAAGACCAAACGAATGGCATTTAAGGCTAAGCCGTCGGTAAAGTCACTTGCCATAACCGAAGTATATGCTTCAATCGCGTGAGTTAAGACATCCATCCCTGTTTCGGCAGTAGCTTTGGCTGGTAAATTCGTGGTAAATTCTGGATCAACAATAGCGATAGTTGGCGTTAAAGAGTAATCCGTTAATGGATATTTCTTTAAATTTGCTTTATCCGAAATGACCGCAAAAGGAGTGACTTCAGAGCCAGTTCCTGAGGTAGTAGGAATGCAAACGAGTTTGCTCTTTCTTCCTAGTTCTGGATACTTAAAAGCTCTTTTACGAATGTCCATGAATTTTTGTTTTAAATCATCAAAATTCACTTCAGGATGTTCATAGAAAATCCACATTCCTTTCGCAGCATCCATTGGTGAACCACCGCCTAACGCAATAATCGTATCGGGTTCAAATTCCTTCATTAAGGCTACCCCACGACGAATCGTGGAAATATCAGGATCGGGTTCCACCTCGCTAAAGAGTTGATAAGTTACTTTATTTCTTCGTAAATTAATTTGTTCAATAATTTTATTTAAGAAACCAAGTTCAACCATCGAACGGTCGGTGACGATGAATACCTTATTCATGTCTTTACAAGACTTTAAGTATTGGATGCTGTTACGTTCAAAATAAATTTTTTGCGGCACTTTAAACCATTGCATGGTGTTTCTCCTTTTTCCCACTTGTTTGATGTTAAGTAAATTCACCGCAGAAACGTTCCCTGCGACAGAGTTATGGCCATAAGAGCCACAGCCTAACGTCAAAGAAGGAATAAAGGAGTTATATACATTCCCGATACCTCCAAAAGTGGATGGAGAATTCCAAATGACACGAATTGCTAAGACGCGATCACCGAAAGTGTCAGCCATCTCTTGGCTTTTGCAGTGGATAGCCGCAGAATGTCCAAGACCGCCAAATTCCAGCATTTCTTGACAAAGTTTTGTTCCTTCTTCAAAACCTTTGACTTTATAAACACCAAGAACAGGTGAAAGTTTTTCTCTTGAAAGAGGTTCTTCTACACCAACGGTATCAAGTTCTACACAAATAATGGATGTATCTTCAGGAATATCCACTCCCGCATTTTTCGCAAGAGTATAAGATTTCATCCCTGCGATAGCAGAATTTAAGCGAGCATTTTCCACTCCTGGTTGTCCTTTTTGAACGCCAAACATGTATTGTTCGAGTTTTCTTGTTTCTTCAGCAGTAGGGAAATAAGCACGATATCGCTTTAATAATTCTTTTACTTTTTCATAAACTGGTTCATCAACAAAAATCGCAGATTCGGAAGCACAAATCATGCCGTTATCAAAGTTTTTGGATAAAACAACATCATTCACGGTTTGTTCTAAATCCGCAGAAGAATCAACATAGCAAGGAACATTTCCTGCTCCCACACCTAAAGCGGGTTTCCCACAGGAATAAGCAGCTTTTACCATGCTATTGCCTCCGGTTGCCAAAATTGTCGCCACCCCAGGATGTTGCATTAAAGCACTTGTCGCATCCATGGAAGGATGTTCAATCCATTGAATGCAGTTAGCAGGAGCCCCCGCGGCAACGGCAGCATCACGCATCACAATCGCCGCTTGTTTTGAACATTGTTGGGCACTAGGATGGAAAGCGAAAATAATCGGATTTCGCGTTTTCATGCAAATTAAAGATTTAAAAATAACAGTAGAAGTAGGATTCGTAACGGGAGTTACGCCACATACAACCCCAACAGGTTCGGCAATTTCCGTAATCCCCGTGACAGGATTTTCGGAAATAACGCCAACCGATTTCATATGGCGCATGTGATTGACGACATATTCACACGCAAATAAATTTTTTGTTGCCTTATCTTCAAAAACTCCACGATGAGTTTCTTCAATAGCAAGACGTGCCAAAGAGCCGTGATGATCTAAACCCGCAACCGACATTTTTGCAACAATGTAATCGATTTTTTCTTGGGTATAGATTGGGTTTTTTGAGAATTCATCTAACGCTTTTTGTGCTTTTTTTACCAAAGCGTTCACTTCTTCTTGTGCTTCTTTTTTTGTAGTCTCGGGGTCTACTGGTTTATTTCCCTTTTTTTCTGCCATAAAGTCTCCTTAATTAATCAAGTAATGAATCTAGACGATGAGATAAAACGGCTAAAGAACTTGCTAAATTTACCTCTTCTAAAATTACCGAATCCGGTAAAGAAAGATGAATCGGAGCAAAACTCCATATTGCCCGGCATCCTGCTTTTACCGCAAGATTAGCAACCTCTTGAGCAACAGAAGCAGGTGTACAAATTATAGCAATTTTTGCACATAAGCCAGGAACAAGACGTTCCATATCGTCTAAGGGATAAACATGAGTCTCGCCAATCATTTCGCCAATCTTATTTGGATCAACATCAAAAGCCGCTTTAATCATTAAACCCATAGAACTAAAAGCAGGATAACGAAGCAAAGCAGAACCTAAATGTCCAGCACCAATTAAGATAGCAGGATTATTTTCCCTATAACCAAGAAAAGATTCTAGGCTATCAATGAGCTGAGAAACAGAACGACCTTTTTTTGGACGTCCTTCCTCATCAGAAATCGCTTGTAAATCTTTCCGTACTTGTTCTTGGCTATAACCAAGTTCTTCCCCAATTAAAGGAGAAGAAACATACTCCACACCTTGTTCTTTTAAATTGGATAAGAACTTAAGATAGATGGGGTAGCGGCGAAGTTGATTTTTTGAGAATTTGCCTTCTTTCATACTTATCTCCGCACAAAATATAGCAGTGAAAAAAGAATAATCAAGAAGTCAGTTTATTTTTACCGATATAACGATACAAAAATAAGGGGTAAAACCCCCTATTTTTTGAGATTCGGTAAGTTATTCTTCGTATTCGGTAAAACTTTCCTTATATATTACCCTAAGGCAACATCCAGCACCATCATTAAGGCAAAGCCGAAAGCGAAGGCCAAAACGAGGGCGTCACTATGCTTATTTTCTTTCTCTTTTGTGGGTAAAAGATCTTCGACAACCGCATAGATCATTGCCCCGGCTGCAAAAGATAAAGCATACGGTAAAATCGGTTTAACATAAGGTGCGATAAGTAAGGCAATTAAGGCCGCAATCGGTTCTACAATTCCCGAGAATATCCCTAAAAGAAAAGCTTTCACCTTCCCTTCTTTCTCTTTTAAAGGAAGAGAAGCAATTAAACCTTCTGGTAAATTTTGCACAGCAATCCCGATTGCTAAAATCAAGGAAGACATGACACCAATATTCGGTTCATATAAGTAAGGGGCAAGTCCAACGCCTACCGCTAATCCTTCCGGGATATTATGAATTGTTAAGGCTAAGAAAAGCATCCATTCGCGGGAAATTTTTGCTTTATGACCTTCCGGAGCATTTTCATTAACATGAAGATGAGGAACTGCTTTATCAATCCCAAATAAAAGAAGCACTCCTAAAAGAAAACCAACAAGAAGCGGAACCCAGGCAAAACCTGGAAGACTTTCTTCGCCACTAGTAATTGCAGGGGCAAGAAGAGAAAAGAAAGAGGCGGCAACCATCACACCTCCGGCAAATCCCGTAAGAATATTTTCCCATAAAGGAGAAAGGGATTTTTTGCTAATCAATGCTCCCCCAGAACCAAGAATTGTTCCAAGAAAGGGGACCAAAATAACAATTGCTACTTGCCACATATATCGTTTACCTCACTTTAAGAAAAAGAAGAGAAGGGATTCGTTATTCACCTTCATATCCTGCTTCTTTAATCGCCTTTAAAAGAGCTTCTTTATCAAGATTTGTTCCGTCAATTGTTGCTATTCCTTTTTCTAAAGAAACATCAACATGAGTAACGCCGCTCACCTGTTCTAAAGCAGTTTTAACGTGTTTTACACACATTTGGCACATCATCCCTTTTACTATAATTTCCATTTTTTCTTCACCTCCTTTCTCTTTCCTTTCTTCCTTATATTCAAGCACAAGAGGACAATTCTCCTCTTTTGTTTCTTTGTTTAAGGGTTTCCAAAGATTAATGGTTAATGCATTAAAAACAACAAAAAGAGAAGAACAAGACATTGCAATAGAAGCAATCATTGGTGATAAGACGATAGAGAAAGGGTAATAGAAAACACCCATCGCAAAAAGGATCCCTATACAGTTATAAAATAGAGCCCAAAAAAGCCCAGTTTTGATCGTTAGTAAAGTTCTTTTGCTTAAGGAAACTACATTTATAACATCCAAAAGACTATTCCTTAGAAGGATGATATCCGCGGATTCTTTAGCAATATCGCTTCCTGCACCAATCGCAATACCTAAATCACTCGCAGTTAAGGCAATTGCGTCATTTACCCCATCTCCTACCATGGCGACAAGTTCTTTTTCCTTCTTTTTAAGGGAGGAAATAATTTTTCCTTTCTCTTCTGGATAAACTTCCGCATAAACCTCATCAATCCCCACTTCTTTGGCGATGGATTTTGCCGTTTTTTCATTATCTCCCGTCAGCATTATCGCTGCAATTCCCATCTTTTTTAATCGATATATTGCCTCTTTCGCTTCTTCTTTCACTTCATCTTTTAAGGCGCAAATGGCAACGATTTCGTGGTTTTTACTTACAAAAAGAACGGTTTTTCCTTCTTCTTCAAAGAAGTCAACTTTCTTTTTTATTTCCTCTGTTAAAGCGGAGGATAAACTACGACGATTTCCAATTTGATAAAGATCTTCCTCAATTATTCCTTCAAGACCAACTCCATCAAGAGAGCGAAATTCATGAACAAGGAAAGGATTCTCGCCTTTTTTATAAGAAGTAATCGCTTTAGCCAAAGGATGCTCAGATTCATTTTCGATGGCTTGGACATAAGGATAGGTATCTTCTGAGGTTAAATTGACATAATCGGTTAGAACAATTTCCCCTTTTGTAATGGTTCCTGTCTTATCAAAAACAATTTTTTTCACTAAGTGAACGCGCTCTAAAATTTCTGCGTTACGAATTAATAAGCCAGATTGTGCGCCTTTTCCACTTGAAACCATAATGGCTAAAGGAGTAGCTAAACCTAAAGCGCAAGGGCAAGCAATCACAAGCACAGAAATCGCAAAATTGAAAGAAGATTCAAAACCAACACCAGAAGAAATCCAACCAATAAAAGTTGCAAGAGAAATGAGCAAAATCGCAGGAACAAAATAAAGAGAAATTTTATCCACAAGTTTTGAAATAGGGGCTTTGCTATCCGCAGCCTCTTTAACCAAACGAATAATTGTTTGAATCGAAGTGTCTTCTCCTACTTTATCCGCGCGAGCTTTAATGTATCCACTTTGTAATATAGTGGAGCTAAAAATTTCTTGGTCTTTTTCTTTATAAGAAGGGAAGGATTCACCTGTAATATTTGCCTCCATAAAGGATCCTTTTCCTTCAAGAATCGTCCCATCAACAGGCACGATATCTCCTTTTTTTAAGATAAAAATATCACCTACTTTTACTTCCTCTAAACTCACTTCTATTTCCTTATTTTCTTTCCATAAAAGGGCTTTTTTGGGCGCAAGATCCATTAGTTCTTCAATGGCTTTTGTTGTCTTTTTCTTGGAACACTTTTCTAAATATTTTCCTAAAGAGACAAAAGTTAAAATCATTGCCGCAGAGTCAAAATAGAAAGAATGCTGATATTTTTCGATAAGAGAAAAGTCCCCATGTCCAAGACCATACGCCATAAGAAAAATCGCAACAATTCCATAAATCAAAGAGGCAAAAGAACCAATCGCGACCAATGAATCCATATTTGGTTCTAAATGCAGAAGTCTTTTAAAACCATTAAGAAAATAATGTCGAAATAAAAATAAAGAAGGAAGCGTAAAAAGAAGTTGGGTTAAGGCATTTACTAAAGCATTTTCTTTTCCTTGTAAAAAGGAAGGCAAAGGGAGAGAAATCATATGTCCCATAGAGACATACATGAGGAGAAAAAGAAAAATCAGGGCAACAATTAACGAGAGTAAATCACGATCAATTTGTTGTTGTTTTTTACTTTTTGATTGCCTTTTTGCAGGGTTATTTGGATTTTTATCTTGTAAAAATGCGTGATATCCCCCCTTTTCTACTGAGGAAATAATTTCTTCTACGGGTAGAATATTTTCATCATATTCCACATCTAAGGTATTCGTTAGCAAAGATACAGAACAGTTTCTTACTCCTTTTAATTTTGAAACGGCTCTTTCAACATGTGCCTGGCAACTAGCGCAAGTCATTCCCGTTACATCAAAACGACTTTTCATTTTGCCCACCTCCGAATCAGTTCATAAGCTTCTTCCATGGCATCACTCCCCTCTTCTTCTACTTCTTTTACAACACAGGTTCGTAAATGCTTTTCAAGTAAATGTCCGCTTAAAGAGTGAATCGCCTTTTCAATCGCGGTTAATTGAGTTACTAAATCTCCACAATAAGCATCCTCATTTACCATTTTTGTTATTCCTCTAATTTGCCCTTCAATACGGGCTAAACGTTGAAGAATTTTCTTTTTTTCTTCTTCCTTGCGTATTGTCCTTCTTCTTGTTTCCATACGTATAAAATATACCCTATGGGGGTATATGAAAAGAGAAATGCTTTTTTCTTTAACGTTATTTTTCTAAAGGCACACCATGAAGATGAGGTAAATGCTGAGCCTCTTCTTCAACCTCAATCACACCATCATATAAATCTTCAATTTTATGAAGATATAAAGGCAAGCAAGCAATTGCGTAAAGAGGAAGAGAAATAAGGAAAGCAAGAAGCGCATCCACCCCGTTGGAAGTAACAAAAAATAACGAAGAGGCTAAAAGAGTAGAAGCAGTAAGGGGAACTTTATTTAATACCGCTAAAAAGAAACAACTAGAAAAAACAATCCAAAAAGGCGAAGAAGAAGGATCCATGTGAAGATAATTTTCCATAATTAAAGTAAAAAGGCGACCTATGAGGGCTCCCATTGCTAAAGACGGAATGACAATTCCTCCGCTAGCACCGCTATTTCCACCAATTAAGGTAATAAAGAAACGAATGAAAAGATAAAGAAGAACAATGTACCATAAGCTTTCTTCTAAAGTATGTTCAATCAGAGAATGGCCACTTCCAATGACCGAATCATAAGGGAAGAAAAAACCCATAATCATGACAACAACAAAGAAAAGAAGCATACGATAACGAGCATATTTGCCATCTCTTCTTAAACGAACATATCGATTTAAAACAATAAATAAATAGGAAAATAAATAAACAACAAGAGGAATAGCGGCAAATAAAATAGGGAGGATAAGAAAGCTTGACCATTCGGGAAAGATTAATCCCTCTAAAGCAAAAATCCGTTTCATTCCCGCGGCAGTTTCAATGGCATAAGCAACCACATAAGAAGAAAGACACATAAGAATCCCTTTTCCTAATAATTTCCAAGAAAAATGATGCCAACCTTCCTCAAAGCCATAAAAAAGTCCGGCAAGAGGAGATAAAAATGCCGCGCCAAAACCAGCGGATAAACCCATGGCAATTTCTCCTCGATTGCCAATGTTGCGCTTGGTTATTTTTTGTCCAAGGACAACTACTTGCGCTGAAAGTAGTCCCCCGACTCCTTCAGGTCCTAAAGGAATCGCCGTAACGGAAGTAAGAAGACTTGAGGCCGTTAAAGCAGCAATCCGGTGTAATCCACCAATATTTTCTTCTCCTCTTATGGCCATTAAAGCATGAGGAATGGCAATCCCTTCCACAATGGGTTCTTCTCGGATTAAGCGATAGGCTAAAAGAGCGGCAACAACAGTAATAAATACTTGGGCAACAATCACGTAAGGTTCTCTTGAAGCATGCATTTGTAAAGAAATTTCTGCTAAAAGTTCAAAAACAAAACTAAATAAGGCGATGACAAGACCAATAAATACCCCTAAAAAAAGAACATGGAGGATATCAAGAAAAGCGTTTTTCACCTTTATTTTCATTCTTCGATAGATTACCTCTTTTCTTTTCATCCTGCTATAAGAAGATGTCTCTTTAAAGGAAAAGAGTTTTGGTAAAATATTTACGATGAAAGTTTTACGGATTGAAAATATTAAAAAGACTTTCCCCTTAAAAAGAAAAAGAGGCGATTCTTTATTGGGAAAAAGAGAACACTTAGTTGCCCTTAATGATTTATCTTTTTCCTTAAAAGAAGGGGAAATTTATGGGCTTCTTGGTCCAAATGGCGCAGGGAAAACAACAGCCTTAAGAATCATTTCCTCTTTAATCAAGCAAGAATCCGGGACAATATTTTTTCAAGGTGAAGATATTCGCAAAGATTTATCAAATTATCGAAGAAATATTGGTTTTCTTACCTCAGAACTCCGTCTTGATGGTTTTTTCACCCCAAACCAAACCTTTGATTTTTTTGCTAACCTTTACTCACTAAAGGAAGAAGAAGCAAAAAGAGAGAAACAACTTCTTTTTCACCGTTTTCATATTGAAGAATATAAAGATAAAAAGATTGAAAATTTATCCACTGGAATGAAGCAAAAATGCTCACTTGCCTTATCTCTTGCCCATAACCCAAAGATTATTCTTTTTGACGAACCGACAAATGGTCTTGATCTTGTTGCTTCTAAAGAAGTGGAAGAATATTTATGTGAATTAAGGAAACAAGGAAAATCCGTAATCTTATCTACCCATATCTTCTCATTAGCAGAAAAACTATGTGATTGTATTGGCATTTTATTAAAAGGAAACTTAGTAAAGGAAGGAGAGAAGAAAACATATCAAGAAGAAGGTGGATTAGAGAAAGTGTTCTTTTCTCTTTATCAGGAGGATGAATCGTGAAAGCATTGTGGAGTATTTTAAGAAAAGAATTGCGGCGGTATTTTTGTGATTCGCGAATGCTTGTTGCCTTATTCTTACCAGGAATTTTAATTTTTATCTTATATGGCGCTTTAGGCAAAATAATGCCTTCTCTTACTTCGACGACCACTTTTGAAAACGAAACCTTTTCTCTTGCCTATAACGAAGATTTTGGAGAGGGAGAAGAGCCTTTACTCGTTACACAAGTAGAAGCTGCTCTCAATATTGAAAATCGCGGCAATACCCTAATTAAATTTCCAATTTCTTCAGAAAATTGTGAGGTTTTAGAACAATTAAAAGAGGGAAAATATGATGTATATTTAGATTACAGTCCGAATTTTGAAGAGGAAATTTCAAGTGAAAATCTTCCCACATTAAATGTTTATTACAATGGATCTTCCGAAAAAGCGACATATCTTTATGAATTAGCAAGTAGTCTTATCTCTTATACTTATAATGGTTACCTTTTAAATCAAGAAAACGGGGTGCCTATTTCTCCTAATGTTTCCGATTCCTCTTTCCGCATTGATCAAATTGCTTCTTTCTTAATTCCTTTTTTAACCATTACTTTCTTATTTTCACCAATTATGTCTTTGGCTCCTGAATCTATCGCAGGAGAAAAAGAACGAGGTACTTTAGGGTTGCTTCTTCTTACTCCTATCCCCCGTAGTGCAATTTCTTGGGGCAAGATTTTAGCCATTTCTCTTGCTTCTCTTGCTAGCGCGCTTGTTAGTTTTTGTGGCGTATTCTTTTCTCTTCCTTCTTTGTTACCAGGGTTGCATCTTTCCTTAGGAAACGCTTTTGCCATACTCTTCCTATTTTTTGTTAGCATCATTCTTTTTGATGGAATTGGTGTTGCAATATCTTCTTTTTCCAAGAGTATAAAAGAGGCGAATGCTTATCTTGGTTCGTTATTAACCATTATGATGGTCATTGCTCTTTTAGGAGGAATCCTCGATTTAAGTTCCATAGGTTTTGCCTTTATTCCTATCTTAAACATTCCTTCTTGCATGTCTCTTATTCTTAAAGCAAGTACTTTCCCTTGGCTATATTTTGCCATTACAACGATTTTAACGACCGTTTTTGCCTTTTTCTTAGTTTTTGTTGCCAATCGGTTATTTCAATCAGAAAAAGTTCTTTATCGAAAATAAGTGGAAAGTTTTCAATATTTTTCTTGATATTTTTCGGATTACTTCTTAACTATTGTCATTCAAAAGAAAGGAGTTTTTCGATGAAAAAGAAACTATGGCCGGTGGCATTACTTGCCTTAACTTTGGTCCTTGCTTCTTGTGGTGATACAACTTCTTCCTCTATTAGTAGTAGTGACAGTAGCGGAACCTCTATTAGTAGTAGTGACAGTAGCGGAAATACATCAAGTGAAACAAGCAGCACAAGTAGCACACTTCCTCCAACACCAGTCGAAACTTGGGACGAGATGGAATTAAGCACCCAACATCTTTACTTAAATGGGTACGACATTCCTTATATTGACCTAAGCGACTATATTTATTCCTTTATTCCTTATCAAGGGATGCTAAGCCTAGAAGTGCAAGATGCTACTTATGCACTAGTAGAAGAATATCTTGCCATTTTAGAAGAGGTTCCAGGAATAATTGAAACCCCTAGCGGTGATGAAAATATTGTCGCCTATGATTTATTTGAAGATGGCCTTCATATTACCTTCCAAGTGTATTTAGCCGATGAAGAATATTATCCCATCACCGAAGGTACAGGAACGATGTGTGTGGACGTTACCTCTCGTGTAGCGGTTACACAATATCCTGCGGAAACAGTGGCCGCTGCCTTATCTTCTCTTGGCATCACAGGCGTTACGATTCCTGACTTATCTTCTCTTCCCAGTGAAGATTATTACGTTACCGATGCCGCTGATGGATATTTCCAAATTCAATGGACTGGTCCAAATGATGAAGTAACCCTTGAGCAAATGGCAGCGATTTTTGAAGCAGCGAATTGGACTGAGGTAGAAGAAGATGGCTATTTAGATCCTACAGAACAAGTAATTGCCTATTTAGCAATTGATGCTACTTATGACATCCCCTTCATTACGATTCTTCCCTATATTCCCCCTATCACAAGTGTCCCTCATGAAGATATTAAGGCAGCCTTAACTCGAATGGGCATTCCTTATGTAGAAATTCCTGATTACCCCACTGCAGCAGAATATGAATTTGTTGACTATAGCGTGATTGGTCTACCTTTTGCCTATTTAGTGGTATATCCAGAAGCGACAGCAAGTTTAGAAGCATGGACAGCAGTTTTCCAAGAAGAAGGATGGATTGTTGAAGAAAGTACAAGCGAAGACTATAAAGGATACGCTTGCCACGATGCAACAGAAACCGCGGAAGTTCTTTTACAACTTGATAGCGAAAATAACACAATTAATGTGCAATTTAATGCCTATATTAAAACTTATGAAACCTTCCCCACAGAAGAAGTAAATGAGGCAATTAAAGAAGTACTTGGTGTAAACGATGTTACTTTCCCTGATTGCAGCAGCATTACGGGAACTATGTATTTATATACCCAAGAAGAAACTGCCGAAGAAAGCGCCTTTTTCCAAGTGGAGTGGGATTCGCTTGATGGTAATTTAACGGAAGATTTAATTGCTATTTTAGAAGCTGCTGGTTGGGAATATTCCCCAACAAGAGACGGCTATCTTGATCCTACTGGCCAAGTCATCGTCTATGTTGTTTATTATTCGGTAAACTTATATGAATCAATCACGATTCTTATGGGCGAATTAGCCGGAGAACCCCCGGCCACAAGTTGGGATGCCAATGGTTATCGCGAGGAATTAACAGCAATTGGTTTAAGTGGTTCCCTTCCGACTTTAGAAGCAGAAAATCTTAATGAAATTAGCGTCAATATTGATACAGATTATGGTTATTTAGACATTGTCGCTTCTTCTATAACCGGTGAAGAAGTGAATGCTTATATCGACACTTTATTAGCAAATGGTTATGAGGCTATAGAACTTACAAACTTAAATTATCAACCATTCACTGTTTACATTCATGAAGAAAATAACTTGCTTCTTGAGTTAACCTATTATGAAGAAGATAGCACTTTAGCAATAAGTGTTTGCGATCTTGCCTATAATCTTGGTTACGATTCCGAATACATTGAGTATTATCTTGATCTTTATGGAACGGGTGTATCCCTTCCTGATGAAACTCTTGCCAATGTTTGGTGCTATGTGGATTTAAATCTATATAGCTATATGGGACTAGTTGGTGTCATCTGCGCAGGAGGTAATTACCAAGAGGCAATCACGGAAGAATTAACCGCCAATGGTTGGGTCGTGGATTCTACAAGTGAGGATGGTTCGCTTCTATATGGTACAGAAGATGACTACTCGGTCGTATTAATGTTTGAATATGATGCCGAATTAAATGCAACCATTCTTACCTTCTATCTCCCCTATTAGTCAGTGATAAAAGTGACCCAGTTTCAAAACTGGGTCTTTTTTATATGCTCTTTCGATAGGTTATATCCCGATAAGTTAACTCATAAAATCCATCAACAAAAGATATGGTAAGTGTACGGTTTTCATAATCTTCCGGCCCATAACCAGTGACCTCTTGATAAGTAAGAAGGAAACTGTTTTCCTCTTCTTTTGTTAAGCGATAACCAACAATATTGTCCCATTCATAACCTGTGGAGTCGATTTCTCGTGTTTGGAAGGTTTCGTTATCTTTAATAAGAAAGGTTTTCCCGCTTTCCGAGACATACGTTCCTAAAAAGGGCAAATCCGCGTAAAGGTGTTCATTTTTGTTATAGCGGCTATGGTCATTTTCATCTGGGAAAAAGAAAGAGAAACTTTTTCCGATTAAATTAAGGGTAGTCCCACTTTTTAAAGAACAGGAAATGAGGACTTCATGCGTATCCTCTTTATAGCCAACAATGGATAGCTTTCCATAATCGACTAACTCAAGATTTTGATAATGCACAAAAGCGTAGGAAGAATAAGAAACTCCTTCTTCAAAGGAAGCAAGATTGTCTGTTTGCCAGTAGTCTTTATAGGTTCCATAGGTTCCTAAAAAGTCTCGTAAACCTATATTTCCTAAGGTTCCTGTTAACTTGGTATTTTCGTATAAAGGTTGTCCTTCATAATCATCAAAATCATAAAAATATATATCCTCTCCATTTTTAGAAATCATGTAAGAACTCATCTTCTCCCCTTTTTTTAAGACAAAAGCATGCTCACTAGAAGTTAAATATGCAAAACGGACAATGATTTCCTCCTCATCATCAAAGCGACGATAAGAGGAGGCCACCTTCCCTTGATAGCCAAAAATCTCTATTTGATCGGTTCGAATATCATAACGAAGTACTTGATTAGCAAAGCGAATAAATAAACCGTTTCCGTGTCTTGAAACACTATAATCTTTTAAAAAATCTAAAAATTGATAAGAAACTTTATCCTCTTTAAATACATAACTAACTTCAGGAAGAGGGTCTCTTTCCTCATCCACCCAAATACCAGAAAGGACTCCGTCATATTCATGTTCATATATGGTTCCTCCATATATGGTGCACCCATCTTCTAAATACGTATTTCGGGTTACTTCGTTTTTAAACTCCGAATCAAGATACACTCCTCCACCAAAATAAATAATGGTGTTTAACGTACTTTGATCAAGATAACCATTTTTTGCGCAAAAAACATCTTCTCTATTGATATCAAGAGGATATAAAACGTGAATTTCATGAGTCATCGAAGGAAGCAAAAAGCAAGGATAAGGAGGGTCTCCTGCTACCCCTTCAACTTCAAAAATACGGGTATTGGGATTATAAGTTGCAAGTTGAGTAGAAGTTGAGGGCGTGGATAAATGAAGGATATCGCCTTTCTTTTCAATGGTTAGCTCTCCTTCCATCCAAATTTCGCTATAGTCAGAGGAAATTTCGTTATTTTCTGATATATGGAACATTTTTATTAAAGGAGCCCCATAAGGATAATCATCCGCTACCCAGCCATAATTACCGGCAAAAGAAATTTCTTCTAACGGTTTTACTTCGCAGACCATATCGACATAAATTGATGCATTCCCCTTTAAATAAACACGAATATTTTTCTTTCCTAGAGAAGAAAAAGATTCTTCATCATACTCTAAAGCATATTCGGATTCTTTTGCAGCAATGCTACTCCCATCGCTTCTTAATTTCTTTAAAGAGAAATCACTAGGAAGTGGAGTTTCTCCCAGATAATAAAATCCTTTATCAAAATGAACATCAATTGTTTCCACTTCCTCTTCGATTACTTCCACAAGCAAGGTTTCTTGGATATTTTCTTCTTTTAAGGAAAGATGGATCGGATATTCTCCTGGAATCCCTTCTTGGAAAGAAGAAGAATCAATTTCGCTTTCTAATAGAGTGATTCTTCCATTGTTTTCTTCTTTTGCGAAAGAGAAACCATCCTCAACAAAAGAAAGATTACGTTCATAAATCGTTTGAATTTCTCGTTCATTATCAAGATAAACATCCTCATATAAAGCTAAACTTTGATTAGGAGTACTATTCCCTTTTGAAACACTAGAAGGAAGAAAGGATAAGCCAATAGAAAGCCCGAGAATTAATACGGCAAAAGAGGCGAAAGAAAGAACGGGCACTAAGTATTTATTCCGCTTTTTCTTCGCTTTTTCGGGATAAGAAATTTTTTCCTGGATATCAGAAAAATTTGGTGAAATATTTGACTTTTGCAGATATTTTTTCAAAAACTGCTGTTCTTCTTTCTTCATACTATTCCCCCTTATTTAACTTTTTTAATGCTCGATAATAACGAGTTTTAATGCTACTTGGATTTTCCTTATATTTCGCCCCAATTTCTTCAAAGCTAAAGCCATCTTTTAAATGAAGAAGAATAATTTGATAATCCTCTTTATCAATCAAAGTTTTAGCCCACGCTTCAAATTCGATTAAGGCAGAAAAATGTTCTTCCTCTTTGATATCTTCTTCTTGTTCGATAAATTGTTCTTTCTTTCTTTTTCTTAATAAGTCCAAGGCTTTATTTTTCGCGCTTGTGGTTAAATAAGATTTAAGATTACTGTTAATAGAGGAAGCATGACGAAAAAAATCAAGAAATGTTTCGTTATAACAATCTTCGATGTCTTCTTTCCTTGATAAATAATGAGACAAAATAAAGATTAAAAGACCTTTATATTCTTCATAAAGAGAAGAAAAGGCACGCTCAATCTTGTCGTTATTTCCGGACTGAAGGATTTTTTGTAGTTGCTTTTGCTCCATGGAAGAAGGATCCTTCGCTAATTATGACGAGACAATCATGAAATTCGTTTCAATTTTTAAGAAAATAACAATGGGGTATATTTAATAGAAGCGTCCACTTCAATCTATTTTCTCTTTTATAAAACTCTTTTTATGAATTTCTTCCTCGTCTCTCCATAATTTCAAAACTATATCTATTTTTTTATGTAAAACATCGAAAGCCCTTTTTGAAAAAAAACTAGGCAAAACAAGGATTAAAATTCTCTTTTTTCTTTTTTAGGAAAAGTAGTGCGATAAAAATCTAATGCTTTTTTGATAGACTCTTTTGCTTTATCCGCGTCTAAATAGCCTTCGACTAAAGTCTTCTTTCCGTGCTCGAGTTCCTTATAAACTTGAAAGAAATGACGAAGTTCTTCTTCAACATGATGGGGAAGTTCTTCTAAGGAATGAATGTCTCCATATAAAGGGTCATTATCAGGGACAGCTAAAATTTTCTCGTCAATCTTCCCTCCATCTTTCATTTCTAACATGCCAATGGGATGGCATTTTACTAGCGCCATAGGGACAATCGCGCCGGAAGCAATCACAAGTACATCTAAAGGATCGTCATCATCCGCCCATGTACGTGGAATAAATCCATAGTTATGAGGGTAATGAGTAGAAGTGCTTAAAAAGCGATCAAGAATCAATGCTCCAATTTCATGATCAACCTCATATTTTGATGAACTACCGGCACTAATTTCAATTACGGCATAAAAATGCTCCGGTGTTTGATAAGAATAAGGTACTGCATGGATTAAATTCATAACGTTATGCTATCAAAAAAGAAACGAAGAAGAAATGTTTGCCTGCGCTTTCTTTTCTAATGTTAGAAGATATTCTTTTCTTTTTAAGCCTCCGCGATACCCGGTAAGTTCTCCTTTTTTGCCGATGACGCGGTGACAAGGATATAAAATAACAAGAGGATTTCTTTTTAAGGCTTGGCCAACTGCCTGACCTGATATTTTTTTCTTTCTCTTATTCCCTATTCTTTTTGCGATTTCTCCATAGGAAATAGTAGACCCATAAGGAATATTTAAAAGTTCTTCCCATACTTCTTTTTGGAAAGAGGTACCTTTTAAAAGAACAGGAAAAGAAAAAGAATCGATAATTTTTCCGTCAAAATATTGATCCAAATACGCAAAAATTGGTTCAAAAAACGGTATGGTATCGCGTTGTTCGATTCCTTCATAGGAAATGGATATTAAGTTCCCATCTTCTTCAACAAGAAATAAAGAACCAATGGGTGAAAAATAAACGTTAAAGTGTTTCATTTTCCTCCTTTAAAGTAGAAATAGATGTCTTATAAAAACGAAATAAAGCTTCTTGAAAGGAGAGGGGTTCAAGAATCTTAACTTCTTTTCCAAAACGCAAAAAATAATTAAACAAACGATCATAAGGGTCTTCCACCACATCATAGTCCTTACTACTTTCAATCATTTCCGGCCGATTATGCCAAAAGGTACGAAACATCTTTTTTCCTTGTTTGGTTAGGATAATTTTAATTTTGATTTTTTCGCGAAGAAAGTAATCCGCGCCTTGTTCAACAATCTGATCTAGTTTTTCTTTTTCCGCAGAAGAAAAATTAGCAGAATAAGATGAAGGACATAAAGAAGATAGTTTATAAAGATGAAGAGAATAAAAACTTTTATCTACCATACCTACAAGATAAGAAAAATATTCTTCTTTCGTTGTAACAAAGGCAAAAGGACGAAAAAGAACCTTCTTTGCATTTAGTTTTAAATATAAACATGTTTTCTTTTTTAACGCTTCTTCAATGATTTCAACTTCATCATGAAAAAGAATGATTTCCCGTTCCGCAGGAGAGAAAGAAACATAATCCTCAAGTAATGTACGGAGAAAATCAGATAAAGAACGGTACTCTAAATATTTTTCTTCAATCTCAGAAAGCACATAAGAACACTTTTTATTTGGTCGAAACGATAAGGAATAATCTTTTTTATGATGAAAATAAGATATTCCTCTTTTCGGAAAAGAAGAAAGTAAATTTTCCTTAATAAAAGAGCTTTTTTGTCCACTTAAAGAACAAGAAGAAAAAACTTCCTCCATCTTTAAAGAATAATGAGAAAGTGCTTTCTTCTCATAAGGATAATAATTCGTAATTAAGGTATTTAAAAAAGCATTGCGGTTTACTTTCTCTTTCCGAGTAAAATGAAAAGTCTCCATATCTTCTAAGAGTATGGAATAAGTCCGATACGATAAATTGATTTTAATTTTTTCTTCCATTTTCCCTTAATTAGTTCCTCCTTATGGAACACTTTATTAAATATACATCAGATAATATCACATATTTTTTTATTTTATAGGGTATATTCTATTTATAAATTTGAAACTTTTTTTCTATTTTAAAAAGACTAATATTATGTTGCGCAACCCAGTGAAGTTGGTCTTACTGACCGCTGGGACGCATCTGAGATGAGCGTCAAGGGAGGGATACCTTCTTTGGTAGCAAATGTCCATGACTTCAAGGTTATGGGGAGATGGGTGAAACTGTCTCCTTGGATGTGTTGCGTCTAGAGTCGATGGTTAGACTACTCAATGATGTAGGGGCGTAAGACCGCAAGGCGCCAAGTACCAACAGTGTGAGAAACTGCGGAGCTATGCTTGGTATTCTCAAAACAAGCCCTCTGAGTTGATGGTAATGAAAGTTACCTATAATGCGTTATTGAGGTATCGGTAGGGAAATCTCATTGGGAGAACAGTTTCTTGAACTGGCGTTTCCTGAAAATTAAGTGGCAATGCCCACTTATCAGCCCACAGGGTGCTCAACATGACGGATGTCGGTCGCGGGTCGCCACCGCGCCCTCAGTCATTCGCCGCTGATTCAGTTAATAAACCTAGGACTTAATAGAGGTAAGAGGAAGCTCTGCGCACTAGTCACCCAAAAGGGTGGCTTTTTATTAGGCACTCAGATCTTCTTTTTTTCGAAGATAAATTACATATTGTTGAATGGTATTTCTCTCAATAAAACGAATCTTGAAATATCGTTCTCCTTGATAATTTAAAGAAGAGAAAAAATTCGTTTCCAATTCATTTTCATCTGAGGAAAGGCTAATAACAAATTGTTGTGATTTTAAAATTCTTTCCGCTTTAATGAAATAATCTCCAATTTCCATGCTTAAAGAAGGAGATAAAAGATAACAGGAACGATAAGTCAGTTCTTCTACATTAAGAATCTTCATATTTTCAAAAACGGTAAGAAGACCAATTGCCGCATAGCGTTCACTATCCATAAGGGAGTCACCATCATAAATATCTTCTTCTAACTCTAAAGGAAGAGAAGAAGTCCCAAAAAAGTTACGATGAAAAGACGTATAGGAAGTTACCGAATTAATCGCATATTCTAAAGCCTGTTCATAAGAACTAAACTCTGCAACATTTTCTCCGTTTTCAAAAATAACAAAGCGGTCATTAAAATCCATATTGCTCCTCCTTTATCATTTTAAACGAAGAAAGTGCGTTATGATATGAGAATGAAAATCCATGACCTTTTTTGGAATAGAGATCCAAAGTCGATTAAAACCGATTACGGCAAAGTTGCTATCGTTGGTGGCTCTCTTGCCTATCCTGGAGCCATAGGTATCTCGACAAACTTTGCTTCTCTTGCGGGGGCAGGTTATGTAGAACTTATGACCCCAATGAGTATTTATCAAGCCTCCTTGATGCTTGTCCCTTTAGAAGTGGTTCATTTAGGAACAAACAAACCATCTTCTTTTGATGATTTTCTTCAATTTCATGACGATTTATTAACTACAGATGTCTTATTATTTGGAAATGGAGCGAAGTATTGCAAAGATAATGCAATATTTTTGGAAACATTGCTAAGCAAATACGAAGGAACTTTGATTATAGATGCAACAGGTTTACGCTTGCTTTCAACTCTTGATGAACGCATCTTGCTTAAAAAGAGAAAAGCCAAGCATCTCCTTTTGCTTCCCCATTTAGGAGAAGTTAAATCGTTACTGAAAAGTAATCAAACAAGTCGCGACGTTATGGATTATAAAGAAGAAGCAATAAACTATGCCAAAAAATATCATCTCGATATTCTTTTAAAAAGTTACGAATCTCTTCTTGTTACAAAAGAAGGCGAGTATTTTCTTTCTTCTTATTCTCCAAACGCTAGCTTAGCAAAGGCAGGCTCTGGTGATGCTTTAGCAGGCTTTTTAGCAGGACTTCTTGCCTATGGAGAAAAGAAAATTCCCTATTCCTCCTTAATTATGGAAGGAGATAATTTATTCCATGAGGCTGCAATTCAATTAGGGAGTCAGGTTTCTCCTGGTTTAACAAATTTAGAAGCTTTGGCTATTTCTTTAAAATCGCTTATTGCTAAAAATAAGAGCTAACCTTTCAATTGAAATTCATCTATCTCCTCTTAAGAAAAGAAGGTAAACTAGCCTTATGAAAAAATATGTTTATCTTTTCCCTCTTATTCTCCTTTTTGGAGCATGTAATCCCCTTTCTTCCTCTAGCCTTGTTAGTTCGGAGGAGGAAATTAGTTCAAGCAATACTCAATCCACACCTTCTAATAGTAGTGATTTAACAAGCGACACTACTCCTATTGAAGTAGTGAAGACTTGGTCTATAGATCCTAACGATTTCCCTACTTCTAGTAGTGGTTATCCTGATCCTTCTAGTTTTATTAAAGAAGAAGTAAAAGTTTCTTACGTTGACGTTATGAATCATAACCAAGATGGACATGACGCGATACAGGTAAAAAAGGAGTCAGGAAAAATTACCTTAGAAGGAGAAGACACTCTTTATAAAGTTTTAACGATGACGCTATACGCTAATGTTGGAGAATATAATCCCTATCGCGCGCATCTTCATATTTATGACATAGAAGGAACCGAATTAATTCCTGAAGTCATCGATAATAAGGATTCTACCTTTAAAGAAACGTATAAAGTCGAAGCAGGAACTTCTATATTTCGAATTGAAAATAACGATATAGAAAACGCACGTGCAGCCTATATTTTAAGTTTATCTATTTCTACAGTATTAGAATAAAACTAAGTTTTATAAAAACTTAATTTCGCTGCAAAAATGAACTATTTTTTGCGTTTTTCTCTATAAAAAGAGCACCGATGACTCGGTGCTCCGGGAGGGCAATCATTGGTTAAGCAGCAACGTAGGGGGTTGTGCTGATATAGCTAAGCATATCTGGTGTCCAACCATCTTCGCTGTTATTACATTTATTTTGGTAATCTTTAATATACGTTTCAGAAGAGAAATAAATCTTAAAATTACTCTTAACTCCAAGGAAGGTAGTCGGATCTACTTCAAACTTCACTCCTGCCTCACGAGGAATATAAATGCTATCTACATCGGTGTAAGCAAAGGCATATGGAGCAAGACGAATTGTTTCTTCATTAATCATTACTGCGCCTGCCGTGTCACGGTTCACAAAGAAAATTTCTGAACGATCGGTAACCGGACCCGATTCATATTCATAACTGGCATAGAGGAAACCTCTTTCAGAGGCATAGAACTTGTTCTCGTTTTTTGTTATTTCTCCATCCTCGTTATATTCCCGTCCTTGGACAGTAACTTCTTCTAGATAGGGACTTACAAAATCATCATCAATTCCCACAATATCTGAATCAATATGGAGCACTCCTTCATAGGCATTAGGAATACCGGCAATTCTCGTTCCGTTTTTAATGAGTAAACCTTGCGCATCCGCTTTATAAGTTCCCTCTTCCATAAGGGCGTATTTGCTAACTTGAAGATTTTCAAAGGCATAATCTTCATATAAAGATACGGAGTTTGTGCAGTAAGCATCGAAAGTAAAGACAACTGGTTCAGTCGCTGTTACATTATAAATATAACCAATTTTCCCTGTGCCAAAGATAATGTCATAACCATCATCGCTATGATCGGTAACTATATCTGTGTGTCCGTTCTTGTCTTTTTCGGCATTGATTGTTTTTAAAGCTTTACAGCCAGCAAACATGTTTGCGCCGTATTTTCCTTTCACTCCAAAGGAAACAGTCTGTAAAGAGGAACAATTTTCAAAAGCATAGGAAGAAGAGGTTCCATTAAAGGCAATAGAAGTTAAAGAGGAGCAACCGGAGAAGGAACGCATACCTACGCTGCCCATTTCAATACCAATAGTGGTTAAAGAGGAACAATTCTTAAAGGCATTGTTCCCAATTTTAATTACATTTGTTTGTGAAGCATCCTCATAAACAACTTCCTCTAAATTGGTACATCCATCAAAAGCGTTTGTTCCAATAGAAGTAATCGAAGCAGGGATATAAACTTTTGTAATATCCGTACGATTTTGATAGGCCTTACTTGCAACCGATGTAAAAGTGTCATCAATATGAATCTCTAAAGGTTCAATCGCCGTTTGTCCAGCATCAACTCTTGCTTGGGCAACGGCAGCCTTTGCAATAGCGATATAAGCATCGGAAGAAGCACTAGCACCCGTAACACCAGAAACCGTTCCTGTTGTGCCAACAAAAGAATCGGCAAATGCATCAAAATCTTCCGCGTGTTGCCAACTTGTTACGGGTTCCCCATCAATTTCATAACCTAAAATCTGAAAAGTTGTCGCATCCACCCCAACATAGGCGACGCATACTTGATCAACAGGAATTCCGTATCCTGTTGCCTTCACACTCCCTTTATAAATGACTGCCTTAAGCGTGCCATCAATGGTCAAAGAGTATTTTTCAAGTAAAGTCTTCGTGGGTGTAAAGGTATCTTTCTTATATTCCCCTTCTAAATTGCCGGTTGCCGCTTTTAAAAGGGTTAAAACTTCTTCAGGAATGTCATCAACCTCAACTTGTGAAGTGTCCGTTTGACTAGGTAAAGTCGAACTGCTCGTCGTAGTTTCTCCACAAGCAGCAAGCAAAGTTCCTGCAGCAAGCAGAGTCAGTAAGAAATATTGTTTTTTCATGTTGATCAATATATCCTCCCAATATTTCGGGTGGATTATCGATATTTTAAAAAAATGTCATAGTATCAGTAAATAAATACCGTATTATCGAAAAATGTTAAGAATTTCCCCTTTTTTAAATTTCACTTTCATTTCTAAAGTGTTCGATTTTTCCTTACTTTTGTATGACCTATCAAGGATCAATAAAATATTTTTTGCAAATAGAAAATCATATAAAGTACCGTTTTGCCGAAGTTTATTGTCATTCATTTTCATATGATTTAGATTTGATAACAAACTCTTTCTTCTTTTTTATTGAACAAAGCTTGAGAAAAAGTAGTTCTTTTAAAGACAATTTAAGGATAAAAGATAAAAAATGGAAGATAAATTAATCGATTTTCCCGTGAAATAATTCTAAAAATCTGTCGTTTCGAACGAATTTTTATCGACTAGTAAACCACAAAAATAAAAAACGCTCGATTTCTCGAGCAAATATTCGTTTTTGGCGGAAGGTGAGGGATTCGAACCCCCGGATGCTTGCGCATCTCCAGTTTTCAAGACTGGTGCCATCGACCACTCGGCCAACCTTCCATTTCGTGGGAATTTTCCCAAGGCGAGATTATACCTTCTTTTCCTACAATTTTCCTATGGTATTATTTTTTTCATGGTTACAGCAGTGATTACTCTTCTTCTTATTGGTCTATCTTTAACAATGGACGCCTTTGCCGTTTCGATTGTAGATGGCCTTACTTTAAAAAATTTAAATAAGAAGCGGGTTCTTCTTATCGCTTTATGTTTTGGCTTTTTTCAAGGCCTTCTCCCCTTAATTGGTCACCTAATTGGTTCGACTTTTATGGGTTATATTGAAGATTATGACCATTGGATTGCTTTTGCTTTGCTTCTTTTAATTGGGGGAAAGATGATTTTTGATGCCTTTTGTGAAATGAAGGAGAAAAAAGAAGGAAAAGTGGTAGAAGAAAAAGAATTTACTTATCGTTTAATTCTTCTTCAAGGGATTGCGACCGCGATTGATGCTTTTGCCGTTGGCATCTCCTTACAAAGTTCTATTCATCCCTTAAATGTGTATCTTGGAGTGGCAATTATTGCGTTAATTACCTTCCTTTTTTGTTTAATGGGAGGATTCCTCGGTTCCTTTATTAGTCGTCTCTTCCGTGGGCATATTGAGATTGCTGCTATCGTTGGGGGAATTGTTTTGATCCTCATTGGAGTGAAGACTGTCCTCTCTCACCTCGGTTATCTCCCCTTCTGAAGGAGCTTCTAAGGTAAGTTTAACTAAAATATCCCCATTTCTGAGTTTGGTATTGCCATCTGGGACAATAACCTCACCCGCTCTTTTTACCAAGGCAAGAATCGTTCCCTTTTTAAATTCAATATCACGCACCCTTTTCCCGTCATAGGGAAGAGAAAAGCCAACGACTTCTTCATCAACATCGGCAGCATCACTCCCTTCAAATGAAGGGCCAGAAGCAATTAAAACATCGCCCGCTTCAAATATCGTTGATCCATTAGGAACAAAAGAAAGTCCTCCGCGCATCACAAGCAAAAAGAGAAAACCATCGGGAGTCGTGCATTCTCTTAAAGCTTTCCCTCTCCAAGGATGCTTTTTTCCAATCGATAAACGAAGAAAACTGACCTCCTCTTCTTCAAGATAATCGTTAAAGGTGCGCATAACATCACTATTTTTATCCACCATCTTAAAGCGAGCGGCTAAGTAAGGCAAAGAAGAACCTTCCAAAAGCAAACTTAAAAGCATAATTAAGAAAACAATGGAGAAAATATCGAAAGGAAGAGTCGTTTCCCCAAGACTAGTAAGTGCGAAAATAGCAAAAACCATAGATGCGACACCTCGTAAGCCAGCGGCGCTAACAAGTCCCATTTGTCCTAAAGAACTTCTAAAAGGGAAAAGAAGAGAGAAAACCGAAATAGGACGGGCAATAAAAGTAATAATTAAGAAAGTGAGTAAGGCAATAACCAAAGTAGACGGTTCAATTAAATTTTCAGGAGTTGCTAGAAGTCCCATTAAAAAGAAAACAACCATTTGACAAATATCACTAATCGAACCCATAAAAGAAACGGTATTTTTCTTTTCAGGAATTTTGGCATTTCCTATTAAAATCCCTGCAATATAGCAAGATAAATATCCATTTCCAGAATAAGGAGCAGGCGGTAAGGAAGGAAGAACATATGATAAAATGGCAATCGCTAAAACAAAAATTGCTGCCCCTTGTCCTAAACGGAATCCCCATTTTTTCAAAAAGAAAATACCAAAAATTCCAAGTCCTACTCCAAGAACTGCGCCAATTCCGATTTGGCAAAAGAAACTAATCGAGACTTCAGCGGCTATCTGATAGGCATCTCCTGCTCCGCCAACAATGGCAATTAAAAGGGTCGTTAACACATACGCCATGGGGTCATTAGAACCAGATTCCATTTCTAATAAGGATGCGGTGTTTTCTCTTAAGCCTAATTTTCTTGTCCTTAAAATATCAAAAACACTAGCCGCATCGGTAGAAGCAATCACAGAACCTAACAGCATGCATTCGCTAAGACCGATGGAATTCCCAAGAAAAGAAAGAGGAAAAGGAAGCAAAATAGCGTAAAGCAAGGAACCAAGAATTAAAGCCGTTAACAAAGTTCCTAAAAAAGAAAGAACGAAAGCCTTGCCTAAAACTGGCTTCGCCTCTTTAAAACGAGTCCCAAAGCCGCCATAAAAGATAATAAAAAGTAAGGCAATCGAAGAAACAACATTCCCAAAATCATAATCGGTAAAATTTCCAATGGGTGTTGCGCGAAATAACAGCCCAAATAAAAGTCCTAAACCAATAAATAAAACAATTGAAGGGACTTTTAAACGGGTGAAAAAGCGTGAAACAAAAACAGAAAGCCCAATTACAACACCAAAGATAAGTAATACAAATAAGAGAGTGGCATCCATGGCTTTATTTTACCTTTTTTTCTTCTTTCTCCCTATAAAAAGATTGTTAGAAAAGTTTTCATTTATATACACAAAAAAAGTCTGCCACCTTAGAAAGATTTCTAAGAATATGTCAGACAATATATTTCTATGGTGGACCATACAGGATTTGAACCTGTGACCTAGCTCTTATAAGGGGCCCGCGCTAACCACTGCGCTAATGGTCCAGTGCCTAGCATTCAACCTCTTATAAGAGAAAAATGCAAGAACGAATATGAAAAATCCGATGAGAACCTCACCGGATTAACGTTAATTGGTGGCTGAGGAGGGACTCGAACCCCCGACCTGTCGGGTATGAACCGATCGCTCTAACCAGCTGGGCTACTCAGCCAAATAGCCGAACTTAGGAATAATCAATTTGGTGGAGCATAGGGGTCTCGAACCCCCGACCCCCTGCTTGCAAAGCAGGTGCTCTACCGCTGAGCTAATGCCCCAAATACCTTGCGGCATGCGCGATTATAGGACTACACCCCCTATAGATGCAACAAAAAAGAAAGAAATCTCTTCTCAAACATATTTGTAAATAAAATTACATGATTCTAAAAGAAAAGCCTCCTACCATAAGGAAGGAGGCATATTTATTATATATTTTCCTTATTCATTAACGAGCGAAGGATCAACATAACCCATGCTGTAAAGGTTTGTCGCTTTTAAGACAAATTTAACATAGGAATAACTCTCAGGAAGAGTATCACCCTTGTTAAGTTTGGTACTCTCGCCACCGGCAGAAAGCGTGGTCGCTTCAAAATCCACTTCACAAACAATACGTCCACCGTTGCAGTATCCTTCATCTTGATGGTACTCATAAAGAAGAAGCATACACTCACCTGTACGAACTAAATTTTCGTTAAGAGTTTTTGGAGCAGAAAAAAGGTTAATATTCCAAGTTCCATCTTCGCCTTTAGAAGCACTTGGAATGGCTTCACTTATACGAGGAGAACCATCCGCATCAACGGTAGCAAAGCTAGTGGAGGCATAGCACCAGCCGCGAGTATTTTCGATGACATACTCTTTACCATCATTTGGGAAAATTTCGGAAACATATTTGGCATTGGTGAGTTTCGCTGCTTCCGCTAATGTTTTTGCACCAGTTCCAACTTCCTCGTCTTCAGCTTCTTTCCAGTTGTAGTTTTGCCAGTAAGTATTGATACGAGACATTGCAAAGTCAAAAGTGTAATAACTATGAGATGTAGTACTGGCACTTTCGTGTCCGCTAGAAGCACCAACTTCAAGATCATAATCGCCATCCGTTGGAAGTTCTTCATAGGTGTAATAGGCAGCATTTGGATCCTCATACGTGTATCCAGTGATTCCGGCTGCTTTGAGTTGTTCGGCAAAGTTAGTTACAACGACAACCTCTGGTTCTGGCGTTGTTGCACTTGGGCAACTCGAGCAAGTGGTATCGCCTCCTCCGCAAGAAGCAAGTAAAGTGCCTGCCGCTAAGAGGCTAAGTAAGAAATATTGTTTTTTCATAAAACTTAAAATTCCCTCCCAATATTTCGGCTAGATTATTGACTAAGATAGAAAAAAAATGCAACTAATAAAGTAGAAAAATATCGTTTTACCGAATAAACGATTAAAAACCCTTCAAAAACCACTTTATTTTTTATTAAAAATAAACTTTATTCATGAAAGGCAAAAGTAAAGCCAATAACATCCGGTCCCCCGTGGCATGCATCGGTGGCATTCGTTGGTACAGAAAGCACTTCTTGAAAACCTTTTTGCTTTAAATAATTTACTGCCTCTTCCACCCCTTTTCTGGAAGCACTTGTATATCCTAAAGCAACAAAGGAATAATCAATCTTACCTTCGTAAAGTTTTAAACGGGAATCGATGTAAGTTTTTACACATTTTTCAATTTTCCCAAGAAGAAGCGTTTTGGCTAAAGAAAGTTTCCCTTCTTTTACATACACACTTACGCGTAAAGGTAAAGGAGAAAGAAGTTTAGCCACTAACGAAGGGCAACGTCCTCCTTTCGCCATAAACTTTAAATCACTAATCATTAAAGAGGCATCAATAGTATTACGAAATTCCTTCGCTTTTTTAGCAATGAGGCAAAAATCTTCTTCCCCTTTTTCGATAAGTTCTTTTGCTTTAAAAGCTTCCATGGCAATTCCTAAAGAGAATTCTTCAGAGTCAACAACAAGAATATTTGGATTATCTCCTTTGGCAAGACAAGCATTTTTATAACCACCAGATAAAGAAGATGAAATACAAAAATGGATAATTTTATCGCCTTTTTGCAGGCATTTTTGAAAATGATCCTCATATTCCTTCACATTGGGCGCGCTTGTTTTCGCAAGAGTAGAGTGTGTCTCACTAAATGCAAAAATGTCTTCATTACTTTTTTCACCATCCCAAAATGTTTCTTCGCCCATCGTGACGTGAAAAGGAAGACATTCAAAATTGAAATGTTTTAATTCTTTAGCAGGCAAGTCGGCAGTACTTTCCAAAGAGATAATAATTTTTCCCATATGAATTTCTCCTTCGTAGATAGTTTCTCATGATATCTAGTTTTGTCAACTAAATGAAACGTTTTTAAAGACGAAGACGCTCAAAAACACCGCTTGCGATAATACGGTCCGCGAAAAAGCCAACCGCTAAACCCGTAAAGCAACCAATAAAGGACATGAGAGGAAAATACCAAAATACACCCCATGTTGAAAGAATAATTGAGGCAATGAGAATTTGGCCGAAGCAGTGTAATATACTTCCAAAAAGAGAAGCACCATAAATGGTAAAAATCTTCTTTCCCAGTTTTGCAATCAAAAGCATCCCAAAATAAGAAAGAAGACCACCTACTAAAGACATATAAAAAGGTAAAGAGAAGATTTTTCCCGTCATTAAAGAAGCAAGAAATATTCTTCCTAAGTCAATCGTAAAAGCTTCTAAGGCAGAAAAGCGATAAATTAAGACAAGGATGATGATGTTTGCTAAGCCAGGCTTAAATCCGGGAAGAGTAGAAATAGGAATAAAACTTTCAGCAATCGATAAGGCTAAAGCTAAAGCCAACATTGTCGCGTCAAGAGCAATTCTTCGGACACTATTTTTCATACAATAATATCAGGACCACTACTGGAAGTAGTTTGATCCTCCCCCTCCGAAGAAAATTCGATATAAACATGGTTATATGCACAGACAATCGGTCGTCTTGGATCTAAGGTGTAGCCTAAAGATACACAATATTGGGAAGGACAACCTGAAGATAAAATGGCAACCCCTTCCTCACTTATAGCAACGACCATCGGAGTTAAAACGCCTTCAATTTGATAAACCGCTTCTACTTCTTCTCCAAAATCTTCTAAATTTAACGCTTTTGCGTACGTTGGATTTTCAATTTTTGAAGCATTAGGAATTTCTAAATTTAACGTTAAAATGCATTCATCTTCACGATACACCATCGCCATTTTTAGCGCGGTATTTGGCCCTAATAAAGCAAAAATTGTCCCAATTGTTGTTGAAAAAAGAAGAAGCAAAAAAAGCAGAGAATCAGCCCAATGTTTTTGGAAAAATTGTTTCGCCTTCTCTTTCATCTTATGCTAACTCTAAAGGAAAATCCTCGCTTTGATATAAATAAGGTGAAGATTCTCGGTAATCGTAAACTAAAAAGCGATAACCTTTTTCTTCAAAGAAAGAAAAATCAATCTCTTCTCCAAGCATTAAAGTATAGGTAGAAAGAACATCGCATAACCCAGCATCATCCCCTAAGACAATAACCGTTGTTGCACTAGGAACCGCTGAACCTGTTTTTGGGTTAATGACATGACTATAAAGCGTATTTGTCTTTTCATCAAAATAGTGTTGATTCGATGTACTAGAGGTCCCAATCGCACAATTTTTGACATGAAAAGAAGCTCCTTGAATATCGGAAATCCCAATGGAGAATGTTCCATCTTCGCTTCTTGGATTTTCTCCAAGGGCAATCGAGCTACTTCCCGCATTAAGAATATAATATTTCTCGTTATGTTCTTTTAACTTTTCAACAATTTTGGAAACGGCATACCCTTTTGCCATCGCGCCAAAATCAAGCATCGCAGTCCCTTTTTTGTTCACTTGATAAGTGGAACCAACTTGCTCTAGGCTAAGAGAACTTTCATTCATTTCTTCTATTTTTGAAGAAATTTCATAGGAAGTTGGGCGTTCAAATACAGTGTTTTCTTTTTTAGGAAAAGATTCTTTCCAAAGCCAATTCAAATTCCCAGATAAAATATTGATATAACCATCAGTTAAACTCTTCATCTCTTCGGCAAAAAGCAAGAAATCATAAAAATCTTTATCAATTGAGAAGGTTCCTTCTTCATAAGATAAGCGGTACGCATTTACGGGCGCATCTTCATAAGTTAAAGTCGCGTCGCAATAATGAGAAAAATGGGTATAAAAATCACCAAGAGACGTATAAAAATCTTCCGGAATACTGCTTCCTTTTGGATTAAGGAACTGAAAGCTTGTAGATACCGCATAAGAAAAAAGATCACGGAAAGTTGTTACTTCCCATTCAGTTATCGTGCTTGATCCATTGCTATAAGACGAGCTTGCCCCCTCCATATGACAGGAGCTAAGTAGGAGAAGGGGAAATAGAAAAACAATTCTTTTTTTCATGGCATGCCATTCTAATAAGAAAAAGGAGGCTCTTCAAGAAAGCCTCCTTTAAGAAATTAATTTTCCTTTTCTTTTTTTGTTTCTTCTTCGTAAATTGGTGCAGGATTTGCCGCCAAATAGGCAACAATCGGATCAAAATTTGTTTCTTTTTTCCCTGGCTTACACAAACTTGGATCTTTAATTTCACCAGAAACAAGTTTCTCTGCCATATCATGACAGCCAGGATTCCCACATGCCCCACAGTTATATCCGGGTAATTTCTTTTCCACTTCACGAACTCTTAAGTCTTCTTTTACTTTGAAGATTTGAAAAAATAAGCAAAGAAGAAAAGCAAAAATAGCGCCTAAAGCAACTAAAACAAGGATGCTATATAAAATCGCAAGTCCATTATCAAGATTTTGATCAAAGAGTAAATTAATCATGTCCTACATCCTCCTTATTCTCCTCTTCTTGAGGTTTTAATGCTCCCTTTGGAACATATAACTTACATCCTTCATTATCGCAGTGCATACAAGCTTCCTTATCTTTAGGAAGACGTTCACATCCTTTCGGAGGAGGCGTTTTCACATAGATAACAAAGGAAACAACAAAAAGGATAACCAGCAATACAACAATGAGAATGGCAAGAATGGTTGCCACTTCACTTGACATATTAAACAATCCCTTGTAAGCCCATGAAGGCTAAAGCCATTAAGCCAGCCGTGACTAAAGCAAGAGGAATTCCTTTAAAGGCTTTGGGAGTATCAGCACTTTCAAGCCGTTCCCGAATGGTAGCAAAAAGAACAATGACAATTAAATAGCCAAGAGAAGTTCCTAATGCATTTCCTAAAGAAGAAAGGAAATCTAAGCTTTGATCCGTATTGCCTTGCGCGACACCAAGCACCGCACAGTTTGTGGTAATTAAAGGAAGATAAATGCCTAATGTTTTATATAAAGTAGGAGAAGTTTTTTTGATAAAGATTCCTACTAATTGCACAAGACAAGCAATGACTAAGATATAAACAATCGTGTCTAAGAAGGCCATGTTTGCGGGCACTAAAACATAGGTATATAAAGGCCAACAAACAATAGCGGCTAAAACAATAACAAAGGTGACCGCTAAACCCATGCAGAAAGCGGGTTTTATCTTATTCCCTGTGCCAACAAAAGAACAAATGCCATAAAAACGACTTAAGACAACATTATCGATTAAGGCACTAGAAACAATCGCTAAAAGAAAGGCAACAAATAAATCCATTGTTAATTCCCTCCTTCCACGCTTGCAGCGTTTTTCGCTAATGCTTCATCCACACGCTTTTTGTTTTTCTTGTAGTTAGAAGATGCAGCAATAATCGCTAAAGCAATACCAAGAACAAGGAAACCACCAAGAGAACGTTGGAAGAATTCAATCGAAAGATCATAGACACCTTCCACTTTTAAAATAGGGAGAGAATATTCAGGAATAAAAGTAAACACTTTTCCAAAAGTAATCATTCCTGTTCCTAAAATTTCTCTTACTAAGGCAATTGCACAAATCGCCCAAGTAAATCCAATTCCATTTCCTAAAGCGTCTAAAGTGCTATTTAAGACCGTATTTTTAGAAGCATAAGCTTCGCTTCTTCCTAAAACAATGCAGTTCACGACAAGCAAAGAAAGGAAAACGCCTAAAGAAGTATATAGTTCCGGGAGGAATGCTTCGCAAAGCATTTTCACAATCGTAACAAAAGTAGCGATGATGACAATGTAACAGGGAGTTGTTACTTCTTCAGGAATAATCTTCCGTAAAAGAGAAACAAAGACATTGGAACCAAGAAGAACAAAAGTAAAGAGAATACCCATGCCAATAGCCGATTCAAAATTTGTTGTTACGGCAAGTGCAGGACACATTCCAAGTAAGGAGACAAATAAAGGATTCGCCTTCCAAATTCCGGAAAGGAAGGCTTCCTTTCTTTCTCCTTTTAAGTTTAGAGTTGCTTCCGCCATACTCCCTCCTTAAGCGGCATCACTTCCGCTATTCAGTTCAATTAACGCCGCAGTAATGCGATCAATCGTATCTTGATTCCGAGTTCCTGTTTCTTCCCCATAAACATCAACAATAGCTGTTACCCCAGTAGCCTCATCGGTTAATTCGCCAACCGAGATAATTAAGGTTGCTTGATAATCGGCCTCGTCAATATGAGCAACATAAACATTTCCTGGGTAAGTTGGTGTTCCACCCATCGGATTGCTTGCTGGAATACGAACAGAGTAATAGTTTCCGTCAATTTCAGGACAGCCATCTACGGTGAAGGAACCGTTCCCAAGAAGGTCATATTGTGCATTTTCACCAAAGTTTTTGCTCACCGCAGCTTTAATGGCTTCATCCATCGTAGCAGCGGTTGCTAAGTTATATTCTCTTTGGCAATCCTCGATTCCTAAAACAACATTTGTGGTGTAACTTGCAACTTCTTTTTCAACATCACTTAAAGAACTGCTTGTAGGATCGCCTGTTGGAGTAGGCATATTGTCACTTGCATTTGAAGTCGTAATCCAACTTTCGACTTCGGTTAAGGCTTCTAAGGATAAAGAGTTCTTAATCATCTTCATCTCTTCAAAAGTACCATCGGCGTTAAGCGCAATATATAAAGTATCTTTTGCTTCTGTTGTTAAGCGAATGGTATAAACACGGCCGATTTCTGCTTCCTCTTCATCATAGGCAACCCAGTAATCGGTGGCCATCCATACATTACTAATTGTGACTTGATTGCCCCAAGAAGTGGCTTCTGGGAACATCGCCATCACTTCCCCATTTGCTGAAACAGGGGTATCAGGATCGGTAGGAGTGATAATTCCTTCTTCTTCTAGTAAAAGAGTTTCGCTTTCTTTTGCCTCATCAAGAATAGCGGCAAGAGAATAGGCGGCAAGTTCAACGCCAGAAGTAGAAATATCTTCGCGATAATCCACAGTTCCTGCATTAATTTTACTAATCCAGTTTTTTACTCCTTCTTCATAAGCAGAGTCCACACCAGACATTTCTAGATTCCCAACAGTAAGCTTTCCATCTTTATCAAGCGCAACAAGAACACTTACCGTCGAACCATCATTTTGAGTATAACTTCCCCTATAAACACGCGCGAGCCGTTCTTGATTCTCATCATAGGCGGTACGATAGGAAGTAACAAAGTCGGTATCGCCTAAAGCAATAACTCTTCCCCAAGAAGAAACATTAGAAACTAAAGCATCATAATCCGCATCTAAATGATGAGAAACCGCTTCGTCAATCATGTCATTAATTAAAGACAAGGTATAAGAAGCACCAGTGTCCACATCATCTAAATGAGAAGGATCTTCATTGACAGAATCAATCCAGTTGTTCACCGTATCGGTTGTAGGACCAGGTTTTCCACTAGAACCATAATCAACTAAGGCTAAACGAGCTAAACCATTCTCATTCACACCAATGATTAAGGAAACATTAGTGTTATACTTTTCCACTTCCCCATTAGCAAGATAACCAACTCCAAGTACCTCGCCATGACTATCTTTCACTTCACGGTAAGAAGAAATATAAGTCCCTTCTACTTCTACTTCCTCGCCTAAAGTTGAAGCGCCTGTAAATAAAGATAAGTAATATTCATCAAGATTAATGGTAGGTCCTTCTTCGTAGTGCTTTTGAGCTTCTTTGATAATGCTCATAATCGTTTCATAAGAGAAACTTGCACTTGGCATCGTATTAATAAGATTGGAAGGATCTTCGTTTACATCGTCAAACCAGTCGCGAATGCCTTCTTCACCCATTGGCATACCACCAGAATGGTCTTCAAGACTTAACCCACTAACCGAGAATTCAGGAGTTAATCCAACAAGAATTTCAATATGAACATCATAACTGTTATACCCCTCTCCGCGATAAGCTCTTCCTAAAAGATTGCCACTTGCATCTTTCACCTCGCGATAAGAAGTAATATAAGTTCCAGAAGCAGCAACCTCTTCACCAACAGATGCTGCGCCATCAAATAAGGCAAGATATTTCTCCTCATCGGAAGTAACTGGAGCATTTCCATAATGTTCTCTTGCTTCATTAACCGCATCTTTAATTGTGGTATAAGTCGCACTTGCAGAAGGCCCTGTTTCAAAATTGGAGGGATTGCTATTTACCGAGTCAAACCAATTTTCAATCGTTGCTTGAGTTCCGCCAATATTTCCTTCATATTTTTCCAAATATAAACCAGAAATTTCGCCTTCAGCGGTAATTCCGACTAAGAATTCAATTGTGGCGGTAAAACTATTTTCACCTGAAACAAGATATGCTCTTCCTAACACATTTCCTGAGGCATCCTTAACCTCACGATAAGACTTCACATAGGTTCCAGAAACACTAACTTCATCCTCAACAGAAGCAGCTCCTTCAAAAAGATTGATGTACTTTTCTAAAGAAGGATCCACTGGTCCTGGACCAGGTTCTGCCCCTTCGTATAGGGAAATAGCTTCTGCGACCATCTCACGAATCGTATTTGCCGTCGCCGTACCACCGGTTGTAACCCCGTTTTCTAAATTACTTGTATCTTCATTAATAGAGTCAATCCAAGCAGGAATAACGGTTGCTGAACCACCAGTATTATCTGGACCATAATTCACAAGAGAAATGTGGACTAAACCAGAATCATTCACCCCAACAATTAAATTAATGTCAGCATTGTAGCTTGATTTTCCATTAACGATATAAGCACGACCAATTTCCTTATTGCTTGCATCCAAAGCCGCGCGATAAGCCTTAACGTACTTTGCCCCACTAACAGCAACTTCTTCCCCAATCGAAGCAGCATCTGGAAAACAATCGTAATAAGCTTCTAATTCTTTACGGTCGTTATTTTCACTGATAATGGGATCGGTAAAGTAATTAACAGTTCCTACTAAAGCACCAGCACCCCCACCAATTAAGGCAAGAACGCCAACGACGGATAAAACATGTCGAGCATCAAGTTTGATTTTCATTTGATTTTTCCTCCAAAGAAGACCCCTAAGCAAAGGATCAAAATATCAACAAAAATAATTACAACTACAATAAGCGCTTTTTTCCAAGTCCAACGCGCACTTGCCCATTTTGGATAATCAATAACTGGGACAAGGAGATTTGATAAAAGGATGGAATATCCAACTCCTTCAGGCGCACTTGCCAAGAAACGAATAATCACAGTAAGAGAAGCAGCAATTAAAGCATAAAGATAACGGCCGGGTTTTGTAATCGGAGAGGTGACAGGATCTGTCAACATAAACACAGCCCCAAAAAGCATTCCTCCTGTTAAGAATTCAAAACCAATAAAGTGCCAAATATCAAAATCTTTGTAGAAGTTTCCTGCTCCAATACAAATGCCAACAATGGCAACTAAAGCAGTAAAGGCACCAATATAAGTAAAGGTAATCCGCCAATCAATGGTTTGACGGAGAAGAAGATAAAGCAAACCAACAAGAATAAGGACTTTGCAAACCTCGCCCATCGCTCCTTGCATCTTTCCTAAGAAAAGATCAAGAAGACTAATATCTGTAAGGGAACCATATCCTGTTTGCGAAACTTGGGATAAAAGAGAACCACCTGTGGTGATTTCTTCAATAATTGTTCCCCCATTTGTCCACGTAATTTCCGGATAACTCATGCTGCTGCCAAAAGATAACCGAGCAGCAATCATCCCTACAGCGGCAGGATTAAATATGTTATGTCCTGTACCGCCAAAGACAAGTTTTGCAAGAACAATGCCCACAAGTGCCCCAACAAATACACCATACCAACTGGTTGTTGGAGGTAAACACATTCCATAAATCACTGCGCTTACCAAAGGAGCCACAGCATTCAAAGGAGTGTAAGTTTTAATGGCGTGTAAAAACTTCTCTTTAAAAGAGTGTTTCATGCCGTCATAAGGCATTTTTCCTTTAATCATGACAAACACCCATTCGGCTAAAAGCATCGTAGGAATAGCAATTCCAAATACTTTTAGCGCGTCAAGGCGATAAATAATAAAGGAAAATAGAAGAAGAGGGAGTAAGGCAATAAGAACATCAAGCATCATGCGGGTCGCACTATCATGACGACGCACATGCGGACTTGGTTCTTGCAAAAATCGCACCTGATTCATTTCACTCATGGTAATCTTGCTATCCGTTTAGCCCTCCTTACAAATTCCGTCACATTAATATGGCTTGTGCAGCTATAAGCACAAAGACCACATTCGATACAACGTTCAGGATGAAGTGCTTTTACTTTGTCCTTGTTGCCAGATTTTACCGCCTGGCTAATTAAAGCCGGGAGCAAATGCGTGGGACAACTATAAATACAAGAGCCGCAGCGGACACAAGGATCCACGTGCCAAGCTTCTTCATCTAAGATGAGATAAGAGGTAACCGTAGGCGTACAAATAATATCATCGCCATTCACGGTGTTCCCCATCATTGGGCCACCTAAAATCATTCTTTTTTTGTTAGGAGAATCAGCATAACCATTTGCTAAAGGAAGCAAATCGCTAAAAGGAGTCCCAATACGGACGGCTAAGAATTTTTGTTCCTTTACCCCATTCCCGTGGATTTGAACATAACGGGTTAATAAAGGACGACGATACTTCACTGCAAGGTAAAGAGAATAAATTGTCGCCACGTTATACTCTAAAATACCAAACTCTGCTGGAAGATGACCGCTAGGAATATCAATGCCTGTTGCTGTTTTAATACAAGCCACTTCCCATCCTTGGGGATAGAAATTGTAAACAGGAGTGAAAGAAACCCCCGTTCCTTCTTGACCCGCTAAAGCGCTACTCCAAGATTCAGCTAAATCTTTATAAATCCATTTCGCGCAAATCATGCCTTCTTTTGCCCCAACGGCCTTCATTAAAATCTTGACTCCCTCAATGATCTCATGAGGATGTTCAAGCATCAAACGATGGTCGCTTGCTAAGGAAGGCTCACATTCCACGCCATTAATCACAATCGTATTGATCTTGTGGTCGCCTTGTAACTTGACATAACTTGGGAAGGAGGAACCTCCAAGACCCACTAAAGCCATGTCTTTCATGATGGAGAGAAGATCTTCTTTACTTAAAGAAGCAATTTCTTCTTCGGAACGCTCTTTACAAGAAGAGCCATACTCGTCCTTGAAATCATTTTCAATTTTCAAGAACTCGCAACTTTTGCCCGTATGATGAAGATGATTCTCAATCCCAAGATAAGTCCCAGAGACGGTGGCAATAATGGGTTGCTCAAAAAAGGGACCTTTCCGGATACCAAGAGTATCTCCAATGCATACATGATCGCCTTCTTTCACAGTCAAAGAATAAGAAGCGCATCTTCCATTTGTCCCTGCAATGTAGGCATACTTTGGAAGTGGAGCCACCTCTAATTCTTGATGAGAGAGAAGATAATTGGGCAGTTCAATGTGACGTGCTTTCGCTATCATGCTGTTTAAACTTCACTTTCTAAAAGAAAGATTAATAATTTCGCGCGCTACGCGCAAGAGAGAAATGATAGTTTCTAGGGTTATCAATAAGATAAAAATCTCTGATTTAAAAAGTCAAAAGCTTAATAACCTTGCATTCTCCCATTATTTCCTCTGATTTTTTCAAAAAAGAAAGAAAAGAATGAGACTACCAAAAAATAAACTTAAAAGATTCGCACTTAACGTAAGAAGAAAAAGAAAAACTTTGCAATTCTTAATGATTTTTTGGTAAATCCAAAATTCAAAAAGAACAACAAAAATTTCAAGCCCCACAAAAAGAAGAAAGTAAGTAAGAGGAGAAAGAAGAGAGGCAAATCCTTTTAAAAGGAGGTTTAAAGTCAAATTCGATATGACATTGACGAATATGGCTGTCTTTAAAAAATTCTTGTTACAAAACGCTTTTCCCCAAATCGCAAGATAGGGAATTTCAAAAATAAGCGTGAGAAATAAAGCGAAAAGAAGAAAGAGAAGGGAAGAAAGAGGTGAACTCATTTTTTATCGTTTTCATGCTCATCGAGAATCGAAAACTCTTTTTCATTTTTTCTTCGCACGGCTTTCACGATGAAACAAATCAATAAAACTACAACAAAAATAATTCCTAACGCCAAAAGAACCCATCCTCCAAAATAGAAAAAAGGCTCAATAATGGCAACATCAAAGAGATTCATCATGAATACTCCTCCTAATATTCATTAAACTACCTCCGAAGAAAATTTCCTTATATTTCTTTTTCTTTTTTCTTCCAAGAAAAAATAAAACAAAAAATATAAGAAGGAAATTCGGGACACTTAAAATTAAATTTAAATATGGCAATGAAATTAAGCTTGAAACATAACTTCCAGCAAAAGAGGCAAAACCTAGGAATGTTGAAAGAATTCCAAAGGCAAAACCTTTGCTTTTGAAAGAAACTTCCCCACTTAAAGACAAAGTCAAACCCATAAAGAGATTAATGGAGAAAGCCATAAAGAAGTTCATGGGTATCGGATTATCGAACATCTTTAAAGAATAACCAACAACCGTAAAAAGGATAGAAAGGATAAGCAAAAATCCTGTTCCTAAATAATCAACAATAAATCCCCCTAGAAACTTTCCAAAGAAAATAGCAAGGGAAACAATTAAGAAAGCGTAAGTAGGAGAAGAGGAGGCGTGATAACTTCCAATAAAGCCTCGCAAAAATACAGAAATACCAATAAGCAATAAGAAAATCGCGCCTTCAATAAAGGAGTAAGAAAAAGAAGGATGTGAACTATTTTCTTCGATATTTACTGAAGTTTTTAAAAGATAAGGCAAGAGAAGGAACCCGATAAAAAGCGAGAATCCATAAAGAATACTTAACAATAAGAAAGGAGAAAAACTAGAACTTTTTAATGCAGCAAAATCAGGAGAAGTTAAGGCTACCGCAAGAGAACCAAAAGAAATAAAAATTCCTAAATCACAACTTTTTGCCCCGTTATCCAGTAACTTCTTCCCTGAAGCAACGTGAAAGAAAGCATTCCCTAGACCAAAAAGAGGGATAAAAAGGAAAACAAAAAGAGGCTGGAAGGAAGAGAAAGGCAAAACAGAAGAAACAAGTATTCCTAAAATTCCTCCTGATAAAATGAAAGGGAGTGAGAGAGAAAGAAAAAGGTTATCCCATTTTCCTTTTTTATCATCAAGAAGAAGCCCAATTGGGCCTTGAAGAAGAAAAGCAAAAACAACATAGGAAGCAAGAGAAAATAAGGCAAAACCATCATCTTCATAAAGAAGAGAATTTCCTCCTTTTCCTAAAAAGACAAAAGGAAATAAAGATAAATAATCGACCAAGAAATGTTCAAAACCAAAAATTAGACTCTTTTTTCTCATACTTATTAGACGAAATGACATGCATTTTTGTTTCAAAAAAAGGAGGGTTCCCCCTCCTGCCCCTTTTAATGTAAGGTCGAATCTCTGGTAATTAATCGCGCCTCAAAACTGTAACTCTTGTCGTATAAAGTTTCGTTAATAAGATCAATTAACATATACATTGCACGTCTTCCTACTTCTTGTAAGTCAATTTCAAAAGAAGTAAGCATGGGACGAACAATATTTGCATATTTTGTTCCTACTAAAGAAAGGACTTCAACAGAATTAGGAACTTCAAGTCCACTATCGGTGGCGGCGTTTTCTACCGCCGCGGCAATAGAATCACGATACGCAATGAAATAGCCATCTTTTGTTTCTTTAAAACGCTCTAAGAAATCGTAATAAGTTCGTTTATAAGAATCGTCAACATTTACAATTTGATAAGGACGATTCAAACGAGCATGTGTTTCACAGAAAATATGTTCGCAGTGCGCTAATAAACGCCCACCATCATGCACATGAAGGAAGGTCATTGGGCGGTCATTCCGTTGATAATGTTCTTCAATTAAACTAGCAAGCAAACGCCCATAGGATAAAGAAATGGAAGCAGTCTTTTCTCCTTGCAAATTCTTATTAATAACAATTGTAGGCACACTATAAGAATTTAAATTGATAACATCTTCTTCTGAAAGTTCATCATCAAAAACTATCGCACCATCCACATGCGTAACAATGACTTTTTCTAAAGTTTGTAAAGCTTCCTCACGACTATGAGAAGTAGTAAAAACCGTTAAGGTAAATCCTTTTTCTTTTGTTACTTCCGTAATGCCATTTAGGATATTCGAGATATAAACATAATTCGCACTAGGAATAATCAAACCAATATTGGTTGTTTTATTTGTTGCTAAGGCTTGAGCCAAACCGCTCGGCTTATAACCTAAATCCTTAATTGCATTCTCGACCCGTTCTCTTGTTTCTTCCGTAACATTTCCTTTTTTATTAATAACACGGCTTACGGTTGCTAAAGAAACATGAGCTTTTTGTGCAACTTGATATATCGTCACTCGATCTTTCGTATTTCGCATTCTTATCCCCTTTCGGCAAATTGCCAATTAAATTATGACAACTCAAAAACTAGTTTTCCAATATATTTTTATTTATTTTCATGAAAGAGATGTGAAAGTTACATATATTTCGAATGTAAACTTTCATAAATCATAGGGATTTATCGAATAAATTATCTTGTAAGCGTTTTCATGTTATATAAGAAAAAACATCCCTCGAAAAAGGATGTTTTTCTTTTCTTTTTGTTTCAATGCGAAAAATAAGGAACACGAAGAAGACGCGTAGAAGGAATATCTTTTCTTCCTTCTTTTGCCTCATCTTTCCCATCAATTTTTACTAAGTCGCCTGTAAAACCAACGGTATCATTCACAATAAGAGAGCTTCCTACACCATAACAATCAACAGGCACACCAAGCCGTGTCCATTCTTCAATTTTCTTTGCCGTAAAACCACTAGAAACTGTGATTTTTACCCAATCATAACCGTTTTGAATTAATGCTTTCTTTAAAGCATAAATCAGTTCTTTGCATACACCATGGGGATCAAAACCGCTGGTATCTTTGTCATCAAAATAATGATCGATTAAGGCTTTTGAGGTATCAACGCGCACTCCTCTTAAATCATGGCCTAACTCTTTAGCAACGGTTAACGTATCACGAACAACATTGTTATGATAATCAATTAAACAAGTCACTTGTTCCTCAGGATAGGTGGATTTATACATCTTGGCTGCTTTCACGATATCACCATTTGCAATCTCAATTAAAGCATGCGGCATTGTACCCATTCCTTTAACTCCCACCCATGAACCTTGAGCATCGGTAGAAAATTTCTTAATACCGGCAACATAAGTACTATAGCCATCTCCTGCTTGGGTTTGATAATCATCTTGGCGGTCTGCCATGGAAAAAGCGTCGGTTCCACGCAAAGCAGTAACCACTTCTTTTACGTTTGTTGTCACCGAACTTCTTCTAGCTAATATCCCATCTAAAATCGATTCTAAATAGCCAAAATCCTCATATCGTCCGAATATTTTTATTACAGGTTCACCAGCACTTACGATGTCTCCATCGTTTAATGCCCAAATTTCTAGGTCCTCAGGATGCGCGGCAAATTGGTGAAGAAGAGCAATGCATTCATCAATACCACACACCATAACGTTATCTTTTCTTTGAAAGAATTGTTCTTCCACGATGTGTCCTGGAGCGCATTTTCGAACAATCTCTCGAGTTTTTAAAAAATAATTTGCACTCCAAAAACCTTCGCCAATCCGCGAGTCAAATTGGAATGTTTTATTTGTTAAACGAGAAATCTTCCCTTGTTCTTTTAAATGAATCTCTAACTCTTCCATTATTTTTCCTCCTTAGGAAGATAAAAATCTTCTCCCTCTTCATATCCTTCTGGATAAAAGGGAATATCTTTTCTTTCCCCTAAACGCAAGGCATATGGTGAACAAAGATATAAATCGACAGGAATATGATGATCCTCATGAGGCGTAAATAAGCTTCCATCACGCAGGATACAGTTTGCGGTTGCAGCAACAACATAAGCACCTTCTTTTAGTTCTTTTAAAGAGGTAACAGTAGAATATTCTCTCTCTTTGTCTTTTAAAGTAAGGATAGACAATTGATCAGAAAGAGGATGTTCTTCTCTTTTCATAAGGCGGAAAACATGATAACCAGAGTCAAGTGTTGGAGGTAAAGCAGGAAGCCCCACTTCTTTTAATAAAGAATTTACAATTGTTAAAAGTTCTTCTCCTGGAGTAGCAATCATCCCGTGACTATATAAACGAATAATTCGCGAAACATGAAAAAAGTTCACACCAATAAGTTCATCATTCAAGTAAAGAAGTGCCGCATTTTCTTTTTCGATAACTTTATTTGGTATGAGTTCTGGTTTTAATAACAAGAACAAAACATCTCCTGTTACTTCATGGTTATAAAATAAACGATACATGCAGTTAATTCTCCTTCCCTAAGATTAAACGATGGATATTTTTCCCTTCCTTACGAAAATTCGCTTCATATTCACTCATCGCGTCCATCTGTTCAACGTTTTCATAAATATCTTGTCTTTTTTTCATAAAAAATCCCGAAGGTTCCACACACTTTAACGCATAAGAATATAAGTCATCATTATCCGTTTTGATATAAATCTCTCCCCCACGATCTAAAAGATTACCAATTTGGGAAAAGCGCGGAGGATAAAATAGTCTTCGTTTTTCATGCTTTTTCTTGGGCCAGGGATCAGAAAAATTAAGATAAATCTTCGTAAATTTTTTCTTGCCCAAAATAGGCAAAGCATCGTCGAAATCAACAGGAAAAATCCGTAAAGGAAGACTTTCTTCTTCAAGAAGAAGTTTTTTTAAAAATAAACCGGCACAAGAAATATCCCGCTCTAAAGCAAGCAAAACATGGCCCTTTTTTGCCATTTGGACAGCAAAAGACCCTTTCCCTGCACCAATTTCTAGTTCTTTTGCTTCATCAAGAAAAGGATCCTTTTCCCCTTGAAAAACATATTCAGGATGTTCCTTTAATAAACTTGGTGCCCAAGCCTTGTATCTTCCTCTCACTTTGCTTTCTTCCCCAAAGATAAAATCGCTTTCATATAAATAGCAATATCCAGCATGAAGTCTTTCTCTAATAAATATTCTTCTGGAGCATGCATATTCCCATCTCTTCCTTTAAAACAAGCACCAAAGGCAACCGTATTCGGTGCTTCTTTTGCGTAAGTTCCTCCCCCAATGGTAAATGGCTTAGCAAAAAGATCACCGCTTACAAAACGATAGGAAGTAAGTAAGGTTTTGACCAAGGGACTCTTTTTATCAAAAAGAAGATGCTTATGCTCATTAAGCAAAACAAGATTCATTTTTGATTCCTCACCTAATTTTTTCATTAAACAATCTGGATCTGCAGTTTCACCAAAACGGAAATCTAAAGAAATCTTTAATCTTTTTCCGTCATAATTAATCACACCATAATTATAACTAGCTTTGCCTAATTCTTTGCTTTCATCTCTTCCGCCCCAGAAAGAACCATCTCCAGAAAGAAGAATATTTCCTAATTTTTCTAACCAAATATTTTTGCATTCTTTCCCAAGGAAAGAGAAGGCACTACCCGCTGCATTTTTACCAAGTTCAGGAGTAGAACCATGCGCCGCTTTTCCTTTAAAACGAATCATCGTTAAGGCTTCATTACCTAATAAATCGGCGTCAATCCCCTCTCTTTTTACTGCTTTTTCAATTTCTATATTCTTCTTCATTGTCACCAAAAGAGAATCACAGACAGCGTTAGAAACGCTTCCTCCATCCATAGCAACAATCGGTGATAAATCGCATACTCTTGTTAAGGAGTAGCCGCGCATTCCTTTTTCTCCATAAATAAGTGGCCAATCACTATCAGGAGTAAAGCCAAAAGTAGGCTTTTCTCCATGCCCTTTTTCAAAATAATAACGGAGACAACTACTTCCTCTTTCTTCATCTCCACCGGCAACAAGTTTGACACGGAACCCTTGAATAAGTCCTAAATCCTTTAAAGCTTTGGTAGCAAAAAAAGCAGCAATCATAGGCCCTTTATCATCTGTGGCTCCACGTCCATAAATAACGCCATTCTCATAAACGCCGCCAAAAGGAGCATGCTTCCATTTATCTCCAGGAGGAACAACATCTGCATGTCCATAAATACCAATTAAAGGACCTTCCTCTCCATAAGATAATTCGGTTGCGTAACCATCAATATTTTCAACATGGAAGCCATTTTTTTCTCCTAAAGTTCCAAAGAACTTAAGAGCCTTCTGCACTCCTTTACCAAATGGTGCACCCTCCGTAATTGTACTTTCATCATAAGTGGAAGGAATTTGTATCCACTTTTGTAAGGCGAGTAATGCTTCTTTTTGATATCTTTTGGCAATCTTTTTTGTATTCATAATTCTCCTTTATTCATTTCGATTTCCTAATGCTTTTCTTACCCCGCCACATGTTGCAGGAACAACCATTGCAGCAAGAATTGCCTCTCCTAAGGCCCCAATAAGCAAGGCCCCTAAGAAAGTAAAACCAACGCCTTGAATTATAGGGCTATCACTAATAAAGAAGGATAGAGTTTCTTCATAGTAAAAGAGAAATAAATCCCCAAAAACAAGAGCAGTATGAAGTACTGTAAGGAAGAAAGCGCCTATGCTTTCAAATAAAGTACTTCCCCATATCTTAGAAGTTCTTTTTCGAAGAGAAAAGAAAAGACCAGCAAATAATCCAAAAAGAATACGAGGAGGTAAGGCAATCCAAGGATAAATAAATAAAACATTTAAACCCGTCCCATTAATCGCACCTTGAATCATGGAAGTAATCCCAAAAAGAAAACCATAAAGTGTTCCTTTTTTAGCCCCAAATAAACAAGCTCCAATTAAAACAGGGATATGATTTAACGTTAATGAGATCCCAGGAAAAATCTGGATATAGCCAAGTTGAGGAATAAAACCAAGAAGGAAAATGATGGCGGCAAAAATACCATCAATCGCAACACTTCTTGCCGTAATTGAATGTTTCTTATAACTTTTTTGAAAAAGAAATAAAAACATAAGAAGAAAAAGGAGAAGGAAAATCCAAAATAAAATGGTTCTAATCATGAATTTCTCTCCTTTTTAATATCGAAAAAAGACCTTCTAAAACAAGATTTTCCTTATAAAAATAATCGGGAAATAACGGGGCAAGAAAGGAAGCATTTCCTCCTGTTAAAAAACAAGTCAAAGAATGATTGGCAATCTTTTCAAAGGCGTTTTTAAAACCATTGATTTCAAAATAAGTTCCATAAATAAGCCCGCTTTTTAGACAATCTAAAGTATTTTTTCCTAAAGGAGAAGGAGGAATTTCATAAGCAAAGGAAGGCAAAGCGGCACCCTTTTCGGAAAGGACTTTTGCTGAAATATCAAGACCAGGGGCAATCGAAAGCCCTGCAAATCTCCCCTCTTTATCTAGATAAATATATTTTGATGCGGTTCCTAAATCTGCGATAAAAAGATTTCCCTTTCCATATTTTAAAGCACCAATACTTGCCGCAATTAGATCCGCACCCACTTCCTTTGGATGATCAACATATAAAGCTAATCCTGTTTTAAGTCCAGGCCCCACAATTGTTACTTTTTTATGTGTTATTTCTTCTAAAGCCTTCACGTATTCCTTGCTTAAAGAAGGCACAACAGAAGATAATATCGCTTGGAAATCTATATCCTTAGACAAAAAAGGCGATAAGAAGCGTTTTAATTCTCGAAGCAATTCATCTTTTCGCTGATTGCTATTTGTCGACCATTCAAAGGAAGAAAGAACAACTCCTCTTTCTTCTAAACCAAATTTTGTTAACGTATTCCCTACATCAACAGCAATATTCATAAATAAGGCATCTCCTTAGCTAGGATTCTTTCTTTAAGATATCCTGCCAAAAGCATCCTACTCCTCAATTAAAAAAGATGCATCAAAAAAGCCTGTATTTCTATAAAAATAAGGAGATGAGAAGGGCAACTAACCAACAACAATATTCATAATTTTCCCAGGAATGTAAATGATTTTACGAATGGTTTTATTTTCTAAATATGAAGCGACCTTTTTACTTTCTAAGGCTAGTTTTTTTATTTCCTCTTCGTTCGCACTTGGTGAAACTTCAAAAACGTCTCGCACTTTTCCGTTTATTTGTAAGGCGACTTTTACCTTTTTTTGGACCAAATAACTTTCTTCGTATTTTGGCCAAGACTCATAGGCAATTGTCCCTTCATGATGAAGAAGCGACCACATTTCTTCTCCAGCGAAAGGACAAATACAAGAGAAAATCTTCGTAAATCCTTCTAAGTAAGGAACATAAAGAGATTTTACCTTATAACACTCATTAACAAAGACCATCATCGAAGAAATGGCAGTATTAAAATCTAAAGTTTCAAAATCTTCCGTACATTTTTTGACCATTGAATGATAAACAAAATCAAGTTCATGGGAATTCTCAAGAGAATGGCGTTTCTTTTCTTCCTCACCATCCACTAATCGATAAGCACGTTCAATAAACCGTCTTGCCCCATTTAGCCCAGAAGTTGACCAAGGTTTGCTATCGGATAAGGGGCCCGCAAACATTTCAAATAAGCGCAAGGAATCGGCACCAGAAGTTTCCACAATCTCATCTGGATTTACCACATTTCCTCGTGATTTACTCATCTTTTCATTATTCGCACCAAGAATCATGCCTTGATGGAATAAACGCGTGAAAGGTTCCTTAGAAGATAAAACCCCAATATCGTATAAGAATTTATGCCAAAAGCGTGCATAAAGAAGATGCAATACAGCATGCTCTTGTCCGCCGATATATAAATCAACTGGAAGCCAATGGTCGAGTAACTTTTTATCGCCAAGAGCCTCACTATTATGAGGATCAATATAGCGAATATAATACCAACAAGATCCCGCCCATTGCGGCATTGTATTTGTTTCTCTTACGGCATGTTTCCCTTGATAGGAAACATTTAACCAAGAAGAGGGGGCTTTTGCTAAAGGAGGTTTTCCATCCTTTGTTGGTGTGTAATTATCAAGTTCAGGTAAAGTTAACGGGAGTTCTTCATCAGGAAGAATGTGAGGGACGCCATCATCTGTAATCACAACAGGCATAGGTTCCCCCCAATAACGTTGACGACTAAAAAGCCAATCACGAAGTTTATAATTAATGACTTTTTTTCCTGCGCCTAAGGTAACCAATTTCTCAGTAATAATCTTTTTTGCTTCCGCAATATTTTTGCCATCCGCATCCCCAGAATTCATATGCGGAGCATCATCAATCATCGCTTTTTTAGAGATATCTCCTTCTAAGACTTGAATCATGGGAAGATGATGCGCTTTTGCAAAATCATAGTCGCGTTCATCGTGAGCAGGAACTGCCATAACCGCCCCTGTTCCGTAGCTTCCTAATACGTAATCGGCTACATAAATAGGAATCTCTTTTTGATTAATTGGGTTAATAGCCATCGCTCCAAGAGGCACCCCTGTCTTTTCTTTATTTAAGGAGGTGCGCGTTAAATCGCTTTTTCTTGCGCTTTCCTCAACATAAGCAAAAACCTCTTTTGCCTCCTTTTTTCCCACGAGTTTTTTCACTAAAGGGTGTTCCGGAGCAAGGCAACAATAAGTACAGCCATACAAAGTATCGACTCTTGTAGTAAAAACTTTAAACGTTTCTTCGCTATTTTTCACTTTAAAGGTAATTTCTACTCCTTCCGAGCGCCCAATCCAATTTTTTTGCATTTCCATCGTGGATTTTGGCCAATTAAGGAGAGATAAATCTTTTTCAAGACGATCCGCATAAGCGGTAATTTTTAACATCCATTGACGCATGGGCATACGGATAACGGGATAACCACCCCGTTCCGATTTTCCATCAATGACTTCTTCATTTGCCAAAACCGTCCCAAGTTCCGGACAAAAATTAACGGGAACATCCGCTACATAAGCTAAATCATGTTCAAATAAGCGACAGAAAATCCACTGGGTCCATTTATAGTAACCTTTGTCAATGGTTGAGATTTCTTTGCTCCAGTCAATCGACATTCCTAAAGCTTTAATTTGTTCTTTAAAATGGGCAATGTTTTTTCTTGTAGAAATTTCCGGATGTTCATTATGTTCAATGGCATATTGTTCCGCAGGCAAACCAAAAGCATCCCAGCCCATAGGATGTAAAACGTTATACCCTTGCATCCTTTTCATTCGCGAGACAATATCGGTCGCGGTATATCCTTCTGGATGACCAACATGAAGCCCTTGCCCAGAAGGAAAAGGAAACATATCTAAGGCATAATATTTTGGTTTTGAAAAATCGTGGGTGTCACAATAAAACGTGTTATTCTCTTCCCAATATTTCTTCCACTTTGATTCGATACGTTTATGGTCGTACATAAGGACTCCTTTCAAGGACGCCCCGTATTTTATTTTTTCTTAAGCACTTTGCGATAGAGAGTTAAATAATTTTTTGCAGAAGTAGCCCAAGAATGATCTTGATTCATGGCAACACGGGCTACTTTGTAATAACCTTCTTGATTGCGATATAACTCTTCGGCGCGATAAATTGCGTAATCGAGGCCTTGGATATTATAGTCTTCAAATAAAAGACCATCTTCTTTTCCTGAAATGACTCCATCATAGGGATGAACACTATCGGCTAACCCGCCTGTTTTTCGACAAATAGGCAAGGTTCCATAGCGCTGAGCAATCATTTGGCTAAGCCCACAAGGTTCAAATAAAGAGGGCATAAGGAAGAAATCACAACCAGCGTAAATTTTATGAGCAAGAGCGTTGTTATAACCAATATAAATCCCACAGGTATCAGGATATTGTGTTCTTAATGCCTCAAACTTTTGTTCAACTTCATATTCTCCAGAGCCAAGAAGGACGAAGTTTCCTCCTTTGGACAATATGCTTCGTGCTTCTTCAAGCACCAAATCAACACCCTTTTGCCAAGTTAAACGCGATACCATTCCATATACGGGACCTCCATACCAATGAAGGTTATAACTTCTTAATAAGTCGGCTTGATTAAGATGTTTCCCAATTTCTAAACTTGTCTTGTTATATTTTTTTGCAATAAAGGGATCTTTATGAGGAGACCATTCTTCATAATCAATCCCATTCAAAATGCCATAAAAATCATCTCGTCGATACTCTAAAACCGTATCCAAACCTTGCCCTCCTTCACGCGTAAGAAGTTCTTCGCGATGCGTAGGAGAAACAGTGGTAATAACATCGCTATAAATAATACCTGACTTTAAAGTGGAAAACATTCCTTCAAAACGGATTTTTCCAATGTCAAATAAGTAATCAGAAAGGTTGAAAAAATCAGAAACAAAATAACGATCAAGCATTCCTTTAAAAGCAGGGTTATGAATGGTTAAAACAAACTTTATCCCTGCAAAAGTTGGGTCTTTATAATAATTTTCCGCAACAAGAGTGGGAATAATGGCAGCCTGCCAATCGTGAACATGAACAATATCCACTTTCTCTTTAAGATAACGAATCGCTTCCGTGGAAGCTAAGGCAAAGAAGGCAAAACGTTCACCATCGTCCATGTAGTCATACATCTTTTCTCGACGGAAATAGTAGTCGTTTGCAATAAAGTAATAATCAATTCCCTCTTCCTCTTTTTTATAAAGCGTCACGGCTTGATCACGCCAAGACATACGAATGTCATATTGCGCAACATATTCAAGCTCAATTCCTTTTTTTGCAATTTGTTGATAATAAGGAAGAATAATACTTACCTTCTCGCCCTTTGAAACCAAAGCGGAAGAAAGAGAATAAACAACATCCGCAAGTCCGCCCGATTTAGCAAAAGGTAGTGATTCACTGGCAACCATGACAATGTTCATAAAATAGCTCCTTGTGGAAAATAAATAATATTGGTTGGGTCGCCCTTTAATTCATGACGTGCTGTAACAATCGCATATTTATCAACAACAACATCTTGAAGAGAACAACGATCCCCAATCGCGACGTTAGACAAAATAATTGAACGCCTTACTTTCGCATTTTTACCAACGCGAACATTTCGGCAAATAATGCTATCTTTGACTTCGCCCTCAATGACACAACCATTGGAAATAAAAGAATTAGAAATCGAAGAATTTTCTCCATATAAGGCAGGCGGTGTGTCATGAGTAAGAGTATAAATTGGCCGTTCATCTAAGAATAAAGAAGAAGCAATATTTCGATCCAAAAGTTCAAAACTATATTCAACATAATGTTTTAAAGAATCAAAACAGCGGGCATAGCCTTTAAACTCTTTTGCATGAATTTTGAAAAGATTGTTCTTTAAACAATAAGGAAGAAGTTCTCGTACTCCCCAAGAAGCATCCACCATTTGATGACGACGAGTAAGTTCAGCAAGAAGAGTACGATTAACAATAAAAATCTCTAGAGATACCTTTCCTTTTTTCTTTAATCCATCATTTCTTGTTAAATTGGTAACATATTGATTTTCATCCAAAGTAACCAAATCTTCCCCAAGAAAAGAGACATTACAATCTTCGCGTTCTTGATAGACCAAAGTGCATTCTTCTTTGCGAGCAATATGTTCTTCCAAAATAGGCCGTAAATCGATGTTCAGAAGAATGTGAGGAGAGGCAAAGACGATGTAATTTGCTTCCGAATCATAAAGCACCCAATCATTTTCTAAGATGTTAGCAATATCCGAATTATATGCAGGATTTAAAAGTCCTTTTTCGTTATAGAAAATATGAACATGGCCAGTCTTCGTATTGTTCACCCAAGAAAGCATATTCCCCATGTGCTTTAAAATAGAACGTTGGTGATTTTTGACTAAAACTCCTACTGTAGGAATTTCTGAATTACAAAAATTAGATAAGGTGAAGTCAATAAAGGCATATCGCCCTAAGAAACTTGTGGAGGCTAAAGTACGATGGGCTGTCAATTCTCCTAAAGCAGGGGAAGTATGGCAATCCACTAAACCAATAACATCTTTCATTCCTCTTTCCTCCCTTTACTATTCGCAATTAAAACAATGGTTTCTCCGTTGATATTCATTTCCTCCCCTTCCTCTGTTCCAGAGTGTGGGGCGACAATACAATTTTCAATATGGGAACCTTTACGAATCCAAGCCCCATTCATGATAACCGCATTTCGACAAATGGCCCCTTCTTCAACAAAAGCTCCACCGGAAATGACACAGTGGTCAACTTCGCCTTCAATAATCGCTCCTTGGTTAATCAAGCTATCACGCACTGTTGCTTTCTTTCCGATGTATTGAGGAATAGAAAAGGGGTCTTCGCTATAAATACGATTATTTCCTTGAACAGTATATAAATTCGTTTTATCCGTTCCAGACATTAATAAATCCATATTGGCTTGATGCAAAGAGGAGACAGTTCCTACATCGCGCCAATAGCCCGTATAGCGATAAACCACAAGTCGTTTTTTATCGTGAAGCATTTTTGGAATAATATTTTTTCCAAAATCATGATCACTTTCTTCGTCTTTTGCATCTTGTAACAAAGCTGCCCTTAAAACTTTGTAAGTGAAAATATAAATTCCCATCGAGGCGAGATTGGATACAGGTTTTTTCGGTTTTTCGACAAAATCGACAATATTTCCTTCGTTATCGGCAACTAAAATTCCAAAACGTGAGGCTTCTTCCATTGCCACAGGATATGCACTAATCGTACAATCCGCTTTTTTGGCAATGTGGGTTTTTAACATTTCTTCATAAGAGCAAGAATAAATATGGTCGCCAGATAAAATAAGCACGTATTCAGGATCAACACGGTCCAGCCAATCAATATTTTGCGTGATTGCATCGGCTGTACCAAGATACCAAGCGCTTCCCTCCTCGGTTTGCTTTGGTGTTAAAACAGAAGTTAAAGAACGAACACCATTTAACCCCCATTTTTCCCCGTTTCCTACATAACTATTGAGTTCGCTTGATTCGTATTGAGTTAAAACACCAACACTAGTAATTCCGCTGTTGGCGCAGTTACTTAAAGGAAAATCAATAATGCGGTATTTTCCTCCATAACTTACTGCAGGCTTCGCCACTTTTTTTGTCAAGGCCTGTAGTCTAGTGCCCTTGCCGCCAGCGAGAATCATCGCTGCAAGTTTTGTCGACATTCTCCTCTCCTTTCTGCCCCAAAGTTTCTAATTCATTATAACGCGTAAGCGCTTCCAAAGAAGAGAAGAAATAAAGAAAAGTCGTTGAAAAGAAAAGCCTTTCATACACAAAAAATGAAAAATAAGTAACTTTATATTTATGCTCGGCTATAATCCTCACCCGTAAGGAGCAATTATGAGCAAATTTACTTCTGCAAATAACGTTCTCATCCTTGGCTGTGGGCGTTTAGGAGCCTCTATTGCCAATCGTTATAGTGAGTCTGGCATCAATGTCGTTGTTGTTGACGAGAATGAAAATGCTTTTGATCGTCTTGATCAACTTTTTGCTGGTGACCGCCAAGTGGGAGACGCCACGAATATTAATTTTTTAAAAAATTCCTGTCGAATTGAAAATGCGACAACGGTTTTCTTAGTAACAGGAAATGATAATGCGAACCTTTTTTTAGCGCATATTTGCGCAAAAGAGTTCGGAATTGCAAGGATTTATGTGCGATTTGATGATCCTGATCGCAGTGAATTAGTAAAAGATTTACCTCACGTCATTGCCATTTCACCTTTTGAACTAACTTTAGAAAAATTAACCTCACTAGAAAAGGAGGAAGACTAATGAAAGTTGTAATTGCCGAGGGCAGCTCACAAGCGGCTTATGTTGTCGACTCTTTTAAAGAACATGGTCATGAACTTGTTGTGATCAATAGTTCTCATGAGGTTGCCGAAGAATTAGCGACAAACCACCATGTGCCCGTATATGTTGGTCATCCTTGGAGAAGATTTGCATTAGAAGAGTCCGGCGCCAAAGATGCGGATTTGTTTATTGCTCTTTCTTCCAATGATATGAATAATTTTGCCTCCTGTTTAATGGCCAAAAATGTTTTTGGAGTTAAAAAGGTTATTTGTTTAGTTGATAACCCTGCTAATGTTGAACTCTTTAAGAAATTAGGAATTGATTCAGTCATCTGTTCTACTTATCTTTTGGCGAATTCTATTCTTGGAGAAGCCACTTTAAAGAAAATGATTAAAACATTAGCGATGGAGGATGAAACTTTTGCAATGGTAGAATCTACCGTTAGCGAGGAAGACCGAATTGCGAATATGAAAATTATGGATATGCAGTTCCCTAGTTATGCTTCCATTGCCGCAATTGTTCGCCAACATAAAATGATTGTTCCTAATGGCTCAGTCATTCTTTATCCAGGCGATAAGTTATATGTTGTTGCTGGATACGAAAATCAAGAAGCCTTAATGTCATTCTTAAAAGAGGAGAAAAAACATGGAGAAGACGCCCGCTAGTGGAGCACGACTCATTTTTGGCTATCTCGGTGTATTCCTTATTTTTGAAGGAATTGTCACACTTTTGCCCATTACGATGCTTATTTTCTATGGCCAAGAATGGCGGGCTTTCCCTTCTTTTTTAATTCCTGGCCTCATCGCTTTAGCGATTGGTTTAGGGTTATATTTTCCTTTAATCCATAACCGCCCCCGTAGTCGTTTCAAAAAAAGAGAAGATGCTTTGCTTTTAACTCTTGTTTGGCTAACTGCTGTTTTGTGTGGAGCTTTTCCCTTCTTTCTAGGAGGATTTTTTGGCCAAGCAAAGATGAGCTTCTCGGAAGCCTTTTTTGAATCAATGTCCGGGTACTCTGCAACAGGTTTTACGGTGTTCCCAAACGAAGCATTTCTTGATGGACCTGATGTAACAGGCTATTGTTCTCACCTTTATTTATTTCACCGTGCAGTTACTCATTTCTTTGGAGGAATTGGTTTAGTTCTTGTCATCACTAGCGCCATTAGTGATCGCTATAATCTTCAACTTTATTTTGCCGAAGGACATAATGATCGGCTCTTACCAAATATGCGACGTTCCGCAAAGCTAACTTTTGCCATTTATTTTGCTTATATCGCTCTTGGAACTTTCGCCTTTTTCTTAGCAGGAATGGATCCTTTTGAAGGATTTTGCCAATCAACGGCTGCCCTTGCTACCGGTGGTTTTTCTACTCGTAGTACAGGTTTTTTCTGGTATGCAGAAAATGCAGCTTTAGGCACCTACACAGGTTTTGGAGTCACCCCGTGGTGCAGTCCAATTGCCTTTGAAGTGATTGCGATGGTATTAATGTTTTTAGGGGCAACAAACTTTATTTTGCATACTTATTTATTCCGCGGAAAAATTAAACAGTTTTTAAAAGATTGCGAATTCCAATCAATGGCAATCTTTATCGTGGTTTTTGCCTTATTAATGATGTTCTCTTTAACGTATCTATATACAGACACAGATTTAGAAACAATGATTGGACTCAATTGGGGAGATTCTTTCCGTTATGCCATATTCACGACTGTCTCTTCAATGACTACAACCGGGTTTACAAATTGCGCTAACTTAATGCAGCTTGGAGAAGTAGCCTATTTTGTCATGATTATTTTAATGATTATTGGTGGCGGGGTCGGCTCAACAGGCGGAGCAATTAAACAATACCGTGTTGTTATTCTTGTTAAAGAACTATATTGGTGGTTTAGAGATAATCTTGTTTCCTCTCACTATATTCACCCGCATCCGGTTTATCGTCTTGGAAAAACAAGAGAGATTGGGGCAAAAGATTTGCGCGATACAACAAATTTCGCTCTTTTATACTTAATTGTCCTTTCTTTATTTGCTTTGGCGATTATGATGCTGCCAGGCATCCGTGTACAAGAAGGGCTATTTACTAGCGCTTCCGCATTATCGGGTACCGGATTATCCATTATTAACTTCTTTGAGTATCGTGCAGAATTTTCCTATACCTACGATTTGTTGCTATGGATTGTATCTTTAGCAATGCTTTTAGGTCGACTTGAGATTATTCCTATTGGCAGTGCTTTGATTCGTACGATAAGTGCTCCTATTGAATGCTACAAAGAAAGAAGAACGCTAAGGCAAATAAACTCATAAGTTCTTGTTGAACCTCGGAAAAGAAAAGAGTAATATCCTGCCTGCAATTCGTTTTGAATGTGAAATATAAGAGAGGTAAAAATATGGCGAGAAAATGCTTCTATACTGGAAAAGGCCCAATGAGTGGTAATAACCGCTCCCACTCCGTCCGTGCTACCCGTCGTGTTTGGAATGTAAATCTTCAAAAGCACAAGGTAATGATTGATGGACAACTTGTGGAATTACGGATGTCTGCCCGTGCTTATCGTACATTAAAGAAATCAACAAAAGCTGCTTAATTGTACGTTTATCAATGATGAAAAAGCCTCTAGGAAACTAGAGGTTTTCTTTTTATAGAAGCGATACTCCTAAAATCCAAATGAGTTCACTGAAGAAATGGAGAACAATAATGCCCCATTCCCACAAACATAAAGAAATAATTTTCGGTCGTTGATAGGAAGAGGTTCCATCTTTTTCAATAACTTTATCCATTTGATTCCAGTGATAAGTCTTTTTAAAAAGAAAAGGAAAGAATGGAAGAAGAGCAAAAACAAAAAGGAGAACCGAACAAAGGATAGAAGGCCAAATAGCATCATTTTGAAAGCGTCCTCCAAGAAGATAAAGACCCTCCATAAGGGATAAAACGCTTTGTGAAAGTAAGGCAACCCCAAAGGAAGCAAAATGAAATTTTTCTGTATGGAAAGAGTAAACAAAATAACCCAAAAGAGAAGAAACGAATAAGGCAATAAGAACAATAAATAAGAAGAGAAAAGAATTGGTCTCACCATAAGTATTTGTAAGTAAATGGATGGGTGCATAACTAAGTCCACCAAAACCAAGAAGAAGGAAAGCGAAACCACAATAACGAAGCACCGATTTTTCTTCTTTTAAAATTTCATAAGGGTAATGATTTTTTAATGAAAAGCGAGAAAAATCACGAGGTTTTGCAAAGATAATCAACAAAAAACCGACAAAACTCACGATGTAAGGGATAAAAGAATAAAGAATTTCTTTCATAATCCAAGCAAAATCCTCCTCTTTTCTTCTTTATCTCCTTTAAAAAAATACGAACCAGAGACAAGAATATTTGCCCCTTCTTCAATGAGCCGTTTCCCGTTTTCTCCATTAACCGCACCATCAAAGGAAAGGAGAAAACTTTTCTTTCCCTCTTTACTTCGTTCCTCTTTCATTTTGCTTAATGCAATAAGATGTTCTTCTCCTCGAGGATCCGAGGCTTTCCCGCATGCTCCTGGGATTACTCCCATCACTAAAACAAGATCAATGAGGTCAAGGAAAGGAGAGATGACTTCTAAAGAATCGTTTGGGTTAATGGCAATCCCTGCTTTTTTCCCTCGTAAATGGATTAAACGGTACATTTCAAGAAGTGCGCTTTTATCACTAACGGTTCCGTGAAAAGTTAAAATATCCGCACCATGATTAAGAAAGAAAAGACCATCATTACGAACATCATCACTCATAACATGGACGTCTTCTAAACAGGAAGTTTGATTATGAATGGTTAAAAAGTCTTCATAAGATAAACCCGTTCCCTCAACAAATGGAGGACGCATAAAGTCAAAATGAAGAAGAGAGATTCCTATTTCCTCGCATTTTTTTGCTTCAATCAATAAATCCTTTCCTTTTTTTGCTAATAAGGAGGGAGAGATTGTTGGATAAATTAAGTCAAAAAGTTCCATTCCTTATTTAAACCCAAATAAACGAGAAAGGAAGCCCCTTCTTTCATGAAAATCATTTCCATTCTTTAAAGCACTTTCAATAGAAGCCTTCATTTCTTCTGCGCTATGGAAGCGGTCTTGGGGCCTTTTCCTTGTTGCTTTCAGAATAATTCGGTCTAAAGATTTGGGAATACTTGGCACAAAAGAAGAAGGATCTGGCATCTTTTTCTTAATATGGGCCATTGCGATTTCCTCGCTTCTACTGGCATCAAAAGGAACACGTCCTGTTAAAATCTCAAAAAAGAGAATTCCCATCGAATAAATATCACTTTGAATACATGCATTTCCCGACAATAAAATTTCAGGTGCGGTATAAAAAATCGTACCAGGGATGGCGTCCCCTTTTGAATCCTCCCCTAAACGGCATGCAATCCCAAAATCGCTAATTTTGATGGAACCATCAGGAAGATAAAATAAATTATCTGGTTTTAAATCACGATGAATGAGTCCATGTGCATGAATATAGGCAACCCCATCACAAAGTTGAAGCATAATTTCGCAAGCCTCAAGTGGTCCTAAAGTATGACCTGCGGTCATATTTAATTTATCGCGTAAAGTACGGCCATCTACATATTCATTCGCCATATAAGGCCGCCCATCAATTTCTCCTGAACCATAAACCTTTACGATATTGGGATTATTTAAAGAGGCAGCCGCAATGCATTCACGATGAAAACGTTCCACATTTTCTTTTTTATCCATCATGTCCGCGCGTAAAAGTTTTAACGCCACGGCATGATGAGTAACTACATCATAGGCTTCATAAATATCGGCCATACCGCCATGGGCAATGCGCCCAACAATACGGTATCTCCCTTCCACTTTTGAACCAATTTCAATCATGAGGGAAAGCCTCCCAATAGGCAATTGCGCAATTGTCACTCCCCCCAGCACTATTTGCTTCCATAATCAGGGAACCGACTTTTTGATCGACGCGTTGATTGGTTAAAAGAATGGCTTCAATCGTTTCTTCGCTAACTTGAGTATAAAGCCCATCACTACATAAAAGAATTGGTTCACCTGAGTATTTTCTTTTTAAAAATGAGAAAGAGATAGAAGGATAAATTCCTAAAGCATTCATAATGACGTGACGGTCTGGATGGACAGCCGCTTCTTGTTCACTAATTTTTCCTGCTTTTACTAAGGCATGAACATAAGTTTCATCTTCCGTTAACTGCAAAAGTTTTCCCTCTTTTACCCAATACGCACGAGAATCTCCTAAAGAAGCAATTAACAAACGATTACGAGAAATAAGCGCGCAAACAAGAGTGGTACTCATATTTCCACAATTGGATTCGTTTTTTCTGGCAGTTTCGTAAATTAAAGAATTCGCTTCCTTTAAAGCCCGATGGAAAAATATCCGGTCAAAAAAAGCAAAACGATGGGATTTTTTCTTTTGAAAACTAGCTAAAAGTGAGTCAACCGCCATTTTTGAAGCAAGTTCACCCCGTGCTGCCCCACCAACACCATCACAAACAATTAAGAAAACTTCATCATTCGCACTAATGGCAACATGAGCTTGATCCTCGTTTGTTTTTCGCACTCGACCACGGTCAGTTTTCGAAGCATATACTCCACGATAAACCTTTTGACTCATTTTTTTGCTCCTCTTTCTACTTTAACACGGAGCTGACCACAAGCGGCGTCAATATCCGTTCCAAATTCTTTCCGAATCGTGCATTTCACGCCATGATCATTTAAATAATCGCGAAATTTTTCTACATTTTTTCGTTCTGCACGAACAAAAGGCTTCTCCTTAACGGGATTAAAGGGAATTAAATTTACATAACCAAAAGTGCCTTTGATTAAAGAAACAAGTTCATGGGCGCAGTCTAAGGAATCATTTATTCCCTTTAACATAATGTATTCATAGGTCACCCGGCGTCCAGATACCTCAAGATATTCACGTATTGCATCCATGAGTTCACTTAACGGGTATTTTCTTGCAATTGGCATGAGTTTTGCACGGATTTCGTCATTTGGGGCGTGAAGAGAAATGGCAAGATTAATTTGTAAACCACTATGAGCATACTTACGAATCCCATCTGGTAGCCCACAAGTAGAGACAGTAATATGGCGCGCACCGATCGCAAGACCTTTGTTCTCATTAATGATGGAAATAAATTTCATTACTTCATCATAATTATCAAAAGGTTCACCCGTGCCCATTACGACAACATGCGAGACTCTTTCCAGTTCACTTTCAAGTATTTCATCCATAAGAAGAACTTGTCCTACCATTTCCCCAGCGGTAAGTCCTCGTTCTTTCTTTAACAAGCCAGAAGCACAAAAAGCACAACCCATGGAACAGCCAACTTCGGAAGAAACACATATCGCGTTCCCATAATCATAACGCATCAACACCGTTTCAACTTTCGCGCCATCTTCCATTTCTAAAAGAAGCTTTATTGTCCCATCCTTACTTTCCTCTTTATGAAAAATCTTAGGAAGAGAAAGAAAAAAATGAGCAGATAATTCGGAACGAAGTTCTTTCGAAAGATTCGTCATCTCCTCCCAAGACTTGGCTTTTTTAACATATAGCCATTCAAAAATCTGGTTCGCGCGATAGGACTTTTCTCCTCTTTTTTCTAATTCAAGCGTAAGTTCTTGAAGAGGAAAACTATAAATACTTTTAATCTCTGGTGTAGTTTCCATTATTCGTTACGATTTTCCTCAGTAGAAGAAACCTCTACTTTCTCTTCTCCAGCTTCAGGTTTTTTCCCTTTGCGAACAATAGCGTAATAAAGAGCCGTGCCGTACTTTTTATCGCAAGGAAGCAGTTGTTCTTCCTTTTCTAAATAAAAGTCGGGGTGGCGTTCTAAGAAAGAAGAAATTTGTCGTTTCCCTTCTTTTTCGTTGATGGTATAAACCATATAGACGAGTTGTCCGTTTTCTTCCAAAAGAGGCGCAAAAGTATCAAGCATCTCTTTTTGGGAGGCAATATATTCACGGACCTGGCTTTCTTTTAAACGCAAAAGATAATCAGGAGCGGTAGGAATAAGATCAAAGCCGCTGCTGAAAGGAAGTAAATAAATAACGTTTTGTTTTTCACCTTCTAAACAAGTAGGAACATCTTTATATTCTGCACTAAAGAAATTAAAGTTTTTACTAAGTTTATCACGGTTAATCATCCGTCGAACTTCCCCGTGATTTTCCACGTGATGAACGCCTAAAGAAATTTTCTCAACATGATTCATATAGCGTTCAATAAGCTCTCTTAAAGGAGAACAATCTTCGTTCTCACAATACATTAACGCATGATCATTTTCCTTTAACGAAATTTGATCTAAAACATATTTTGTTCCCAGTTTTTCTAAGAAAATATCATTTGATTTCCATTCATTCCTTGTTCGTAAGGGAGCTTTACCAACATAAGAATAAATATCTTCTACCGCGGTGGGACGATAATCCTTACTTTCAAGCATTTCTAAAAACACCCGTTCAGATAAATGAGTTCTTCTTAACCGCACCGTTGGTTTGGAAGGATGAGTTAATTCACGAATCGAGTTATAGGCTTTTGAAGTATTTACAGTATTACGAATGGTGCGATATACCCAAAGGGGGCAATTGCAAGAAAGAAGAAGGTATTTTTCTTCAAAAGGCTTGTTGTCGCTTTGCAAAATTTCTTGTGGTCTTTTGGCTAAGAAATTGTCACGAACCAAAATCGCTTTTTCATCCCCCATTACCGAGGTTAAATAGGCTAAAACATCTTGCTCATTCCCAAGAACTTTTGCGTAATGAGCATTTGCCATCACAAGATAAATGAGGCGCTTATCTTCCGCACTTAAGGTGCTGAAATATTGCAAAACATGTTCAAAAAGCATCTTATGACGCAAAGAAGTACCAACAAGATTGGTTACTACCGAACGATAGAGTTCATCCCCTTTATTTTCACGGAAATAAGTTCCAATGGCATCACGGAAAGAAGTTCCGTTCTCTTCAATGTCTTGCAAAATTTTATTCGCAATTTCTAATTGTTTCATAATTAATCCTCTTTCGACCCTTTCGCTTTTCCTTCAAGCGTTTTTTCTAATTCTTCAAGTTCTTCTTTATGTTCGGCAAAAATATCACCGGTATACACTTCCTCTTCTGCTTCTTCCAAAGCTTCCTCAGCTTCTTGAATCTCGTCATGAGATAAATAAAGCGGATATTTTTCATTAACGAAAGAATGCAAATGTCTTTCATCATGGTAACTAAAAAGAACCGTACAGTGAATGGCAAAGTCCTTTAAAGTTTTTAATAAATAAGCCGCAACATTCTTTTCTAAACCTTGATACTTCATGGAACATTCTACTTTCACAACAATGTTCCAACTTGTTTGTTCAATCCCTTCATGAACGATTGTCCCATTCGGAACGAAGAAAGAAATTTCCTCTTCTTTCGTCTCAAAAAGAGATGCAAGGTTTTTTAGATGTTCTCGGCTATAGCGTCCTGTCACAAAGGGATCAAGACCTTCAAACGTAATTAGAATCATCAAAGTCCTCTCAAAACGGAAGATATCATATCACGCTCACGCGTGCGAAGGGTGAGACTTTTTCTAAGAATCGAGCGGATCCACATCAATATCGTAAGAAATTCCCATTTTTAAATACTTTTCCGCCAGTTCTTTTACTTTTATTTTTATAGGATTCATATCTTTTGCGGTTAAAAGAAGAGATTTACGGAAGCGTCCATCGATTTCTTTATAATAGGGATCAATAGGCCCTAAAGCACGGAAAGATGGAAAATCTTCTTTCATCAAAGCTTCCTTTGTTTCAAATACGGCTTCTTCTGCCCGTTCCACTTTGTGACTCAAATAAGACAATAAAAGCAAATATCGATAAGGAGGATTGCCTCCTTCTTTGCGAACTTTCATTTCTTTTTGATAGAAAGTTTCGTAATCTTGTTTTGCCCCTAAAGCAATGGCGGAAAATTGAGGGTTGTATGTTTGAACTAACGCTTCCCCAGCAATTTTGCTTCGCCCAGCACGTCCAATCATTTGACAAACTAAATTGAAAACTCGTTCAGAACTTCGATAACCGGGAATACTAAGTCCAATGTCTGCATCCACTAGGGCAGATAAACCAACATCAGGAAAATCATGTCCTTTCGCAATCATCTGCGTTCCTACCAAAATATCAATTTTATGGTTACGAAAATCTTGAAGAATTCCTTCCATTCTCTTTTTGGAAGAAGCAACATCGGAATCAAGACGTTCAACTGTAGCTTCTGGAAATAAACGCTTTATTTCTTCGGTTAGGCGCTCTGTTCCATACCCTACACGGCGAAAATTAACTTTCCCACATATCGGGCAATACTTAGGATAAAGTTCCACATGCCCACAGTGGTGGCACTTTAATAAAGAATCTTCAAAGTGATAAGTTAAAGATGAACCGCAAACGGGACATAAAAATAAATGACCACAGGAAGCACATTCTACGCCAACCCAATACCCACGCCTATTTAGCAAGAGAAGACATTGCTCATGAGAGGAAAGTTTTTCTTTCATTTTTTTTGCCAAAGGAAGCGAAATTTTTTGACTATCTTTAAAGCGATTTTCTTTTTTTCGCATATCAATAATTGTCGCTTGCGGCAAAGGCTTTCCAGAAACCCGTTCTTTCATTTCTGTATAGCCATATACACCCTTATTTGCCCGTGCTTTGCTTTCTAAACTGGGAGTTGCTGAACCTAAGACGACTTTCGCGCCTTCTTGTTCTCCCCGCCAAATTGCGACTTCTCGAGCATGATAATGAGGCATATTTTCTTGCTTATAACTGTCAACATGTTCTTCATCTAAAATAATAAGAGCGATATGAGGAAGAGGAGCAAAAACTGCACTTCTTGCCCCAATCACAATTGAAGCCTCTCCTCTTTTTATTCTTCGATATTCTTCATACCGTTCGCCGTCGGATAATTCACTATGAAGAACGGCAACTTGATCCCCAAAACGTCGTTGAAAATATTCCACCATACGCGGAGTTAAATTAATTTCAGGAACAAGCATCAAAACATTACCGCCACTAGATAAAATCTTTTCCGATAAATGAAGGTAAACCTCCGTTTTTCCTGAACCCGTAACCCCTTGAAGAAGAACAACATTCTGGGAAGAAGAAAGAATGTCTTCCATTGCTTGCTTTTGCATAGGAAGAAGAGAGTGTGCTTCCTCTTTTTCGCCAAAATAAGCTTTGCGTTTTTTTCTTTCTTGTAAAACAATCTTACAACGTCCTTTTTTAAGACAGCCTTCTAAAGCAGAAGTAGAGGAAACGTCTTTTTTTAAAATTGGACCGTGTGCTAAACTCCGCATTAACTCAATTTGTTTGGGAGTTAAATTGGTTTCATCAAAAGAGAGAGGAACAACAATTTTTTCATAAGAAATTTGTGGTTTTTTTAAGGATGCTGTACGCGGGGTTAAAGAAGGAGGGAGCATGGCTTGAAAAACCGTAATTAGTGGCGCCATGTAATATTCAGATACTTTTTTTGCTAAAGAAACTAAATTTTCATCAAGGATTGGAGCCTCATCAATAATGTCTTCCTTATTCACTACATGAGGCGAAAAGCCAAGTCTTTTTTCAATATCCCCACGTTTCTCGGTTGTTTTTTCTGATTTTTCTAAGAATCCAATGCGCATTTTGCCGGCAAACAAAACACGAAGGCGAATATAAGGCTCTAAAGTCTCTTCCCCTTCATATAAATACGTAAAACTCTCGGCAAGAGCCCTTGCCCCTTGTTCCATTAAAACCGAAAGGATTTGCATTTATAAAGTATAAAAGAAATTAATTATGACGAGCAATCTCTGTCTTAATGATTCGTATAATTTGTGCTGCACAATCTTCAATCGTGTCATTAATCACACGATATTCATATTGATCTGCAAGTTTACACTCTGCCCGAGCTTGCTTAAGCCGTTCTTGAATTGCCGCTTCACATTCCGTGCAACGACCGCGAATTCTCCGTTCTAACTCATCAAAGGAAGGAGGCAAGATAAAAATGGACACAGGTTTATCTTTCCGCATAGCCCTCATGACTTGTCTAGCCCCATTCACTTCAATCTCTAAAAGAACGTTTTTCCCTTCGTTCCGAAGTTTTTCTACATAATCTTTAGGAGTCCCGTAACTATGTTTTACAAAACGTGTGTACTCCAAAAGAAGACCTTCTTGAATCCGTTTTTCAAATTCCTCGTTCGATACAAAAAAATAATCAACCCCGTCTTTTTCCCCATCCCGAGGTTTTCTCGTTGTTAAAGAAACAGAATAAGAAAGGTTTAAGGAAGAATCGGCCATAACTTTTTCCCGAATTGTTCCTTTTCCTACACCAGAAGGGCCGGAAAGAATAATTAGTAAACCTTTTTTATTCATATTTTTTGAGATTATAAAACCCAAAAAATCATCATTCAACTAGAGGAAAATCGTCTCATATGGAAGAAAACGAAGAAAGTTATCTCCTAATTTCCTAAAAACAAGTATATTAATTTCATGCCTTTACAAGAAGAACAAATAAAACAGTATGTTCCCTACTTAAAAAAATATTTAGAAGGGCGAAGAATTCTTAAAGTAAATATGTATGAGGATCGTGCCTTTTATTTTGACATTCAAGGCACGGAGAATAATCGTTTCGCTATTATTCTTGATGAACGGAATCCTCGTGTTTATTTTGGAGAACGGGTCCCTCGTTTTAAAAGTTTAGAAAGTAAGTTTTTTCAACAATTAAAAAAAGAAGTTGATTCCAGCCTTATTCTTGAAGTGCAACAACTATCGGAAGACCGAATTTTGGAACTGAAATTGCGAATTATTAACAATGTTTATAAAGAGGAAATTCGTTATCTAGTTGTTGAACTTATTCCTTTACATACTAATCTTATCGTTGTTGATGGAGAACGAAAAATTATCTCTTCCTACCGCCCAGGAACCATTCATGATGTTCGACCTTTAATTCGCAATCTTCCCTATACGTTACCGAATAAGCCTTTAAGAAAAGCAGGAGGCGATATTCGTCCCTTTTCTTTCTCTTCTTATCAAGAAGAATGTTTAGAAAAAGAAAAAGAAATCCAGGAAAAAAGAAAGAAAAATCTTTTTGGTCCATTAATTAAAAGCGTAGAAAAAAGAATCAAACAATTGGAGAGAAAAATTGAGCGGTTACATGAACAAATTACACAGGCAAAAGGGCATATCGAAGATGCGGAGTTGGGAAATCTTATTTATACATATATGGAAGAAATCCCTGCAAACTCCTCTTCCTTTGAAATAGAAGGGCAGAAAATAATTTTAGATCATCGCTATTCTCTCATTGAAAATGCCCAAATGTACTTTAAACGCGCGAAGAAAGCGAAAGAAACAATTCGGTACTGCGAAGAATTCCTTCAACGTTCAAAAAAAGAAAAAGAAGAATTAGAGCTTAGTTTTGCGCAGTTAATCGCTTCTGATGAATCAGGATTAGAACTACTTGCTCAAGAATTAGGAGTAACTCCGCAATCGGGAAGAAAAGGAAGAGATAACTTAGCCTTAACCTCTTCTACTCTTCCTTACTTTGTTGAATATAATAACACGCATTATCTTTTTGGGAAAAACGCGAAACAAAATGATTGCCTAACTTTTTTATATTGCACAGCTAGGAATCATTTATGGTTTCATGTCATGGGAGATTCTGGAGCACACTTAATAATTCGCAAAGACAATGTAGAAGAAAGCGAAATTCATTTTGCAGCAGAATTAACTCTTCTTGCTTCCAATAAGGAAGATGGCGACATCATGTATACCTATCGGAAAATGGTAAATAAAGGGACAAATCCAGGACAAGTTAAAGTAAAGGAATTTAAAACGATTCACATAAAAAAGATTTCTTCTGAAGCACTAAGTGCTTTTAGGGAGGCAAAACGTTGGATTCCTAAGTCGATGAACGAAAAATGAGCTCTTCCCTATTGGGAAAGATAGCTAAAATATTTCTATGAAAAAAATTATCTTATTTTTTCTTTCTCTTCTCATTCCTCTCTCCCTTGTTTCTTGCGATTTATTCTTAGAAAAAACAAAAATCATGAGTAGGTCTTTTCATGAATCAACATCGTTAACTTATCAAGAAACCACCACGGAATTAGATCAAGAAAATTTATCTTTCATGCTTAATCAAGGCTTGCCCTTTTACTTTATTATCACAAGCGATAATTGTTCTCATTGTGATTATTTTGAAGAAAATTTCGCAAGAGTAATAAAAGAAGAAGAGGCCCTTTGTTTTCGTATTGAATTAAAAGAAGACAATTACTTTGAATTTCAAGATATTATGGAATTACTAAACTCTACCTTTCCGGACATGGATCATCCTTTTGGAGCAACCCCTGTAAGTTATCTAGTTAAAAATATAGGAGAATGTATAACAATTAGTTATGGTGAGATGAGTTATGAACAGTTTAAAAGTACCTTTCAATCGCTTATTGAAGTAGAGAAAAATACTGTCTTTCTTTCTTCATTAAATGAATATTCGCTTCTTGAAGAAAAAATCGAAAATTCCTGCTTCATTGTTGGGAAAACAATACATAATGCCTTATCTTTTTATCCAGAAAGCACCATTATAAAAAGTTCAAAACCGCTTTATTTTTCCCTAAATTTTGAACATTTTTCTACCATTTATAAAGTAACTGAAGTCGATGGATTTTTAAAAACGGAACAAGGAAAAATAATCCAAGACTTTGAAGAAATCATAAGATATTTAAAAGCGTATGTTTTAGGCGAAGAGAAGATGGATTAAAACTTATTTTGCTCGTTCTCGGACAAATTGATCAAAAGCAATCCCGTCTTCGAAATTTTTAAATTTTGCGTAATAGTACTCATCCCCCATACATAAAGCAAGATGTTCAGGATAACGTCCCATCATGCAAATGTAAGGATGGTATCTTTCCATAATGTCTTGTTGGGTATGTTGATAAGAAATAACGTCTTTTCTTGAGGAGGCAAAAGCATAATATTTTTCCTTGTTCATATCTTGCCGGTTTTCATCATAAGCAATGATGTCCGCATAAATTTCATAACAAGAAACACTATTCGCATAGTCCATCAAATCAGGGGTATATCCACCAGGAGTACGCATGTTGCACTCTAAGGCAACAAATTCGCCCTTATTGGCAAAGCCTGGACGATCTTTCGATAAAAGGAAAAATTCAATATGGAACGGCCGTTGACGAATACCAAAAGCTTTTACAACATTTCTTCCCACCCGGTCAAATTCTTCGGCATTTAAATCGTAAAAGGGCAAAGAAAAGGGGTTTGTATAGTACATATCATCCACGTTATCGTTCACAACAGTAGCAACCGCAACGGGAAAATGATCCGAAGTAGAAAAAACGACATTGCTATGGGAATCACAAAATCCATCATAAGAAACAATCGAACCTTCAATATATTCTTCCATAATATAGGTTTCGCTAAGAGGACTTTTTAGAAAATTACGAATATCCGTTTCAGAAGCAAGAGAAAAAGAATCCGACGCACCTACGCCTACATCAGGTTTAACAAACACAGGATAACCTACTTCTTTTGCAAAGGAGAAAGCGTTCTCTAAATCCTCTGGACCATTCACAAGAAGGTAACGCATCGTCTTCGCACCCCCTTTACGAAAGCATTCCTTCATCGCACTTTTTGCCTTAATTTTTAGCATATCTTGTGGCCAAAAACCGGTAGTAATGTTCATTGCCTCGCGCAATTTTGCATCTTGCATTAGCCACCATTCATTATTGCTTTCAATATAGTCAATTTTTCCGTATTTTCTTTCAAAATATCGGCAACCCGCCAAAACATCATCAAAATTACTTAAATCAGGAACAAAATAATATTCAACACAGGCATTTCTCAAACGTGGATGTAAGTCCCAATGTGGACTATCCCCAATGACAAAAACACGAATGCCATGCCCTTTTAAAGCCTCCACCCATTTAAAATTACGGATGGGGAAGTTCGCCGAGATAAAAATAAAATTCATATAATTCCCTTAAAAATTATAACGATTGAAAAACTCTTTCCGAAGAAAATTATTGTCTTTTTATAAAAGAAACACTCCAAATGAGAACTCGTTCTGGCTCAACAAGCAACAAACCATCCTCAGAAACGATTGTTTCTCTTTCTTTTTTTCTTATCTCAATCACGCCATTTTTCGGAATAGAGGCAAGAAAAGTATCATGATTTGGTGAAATTCCTCTTGGTCCTTCTTTTGTGTCCACAAGAAGTTCTTGACACTCCCCCTCTTGAAAAACTCCTTTCGGGGTTAAGAAAAGGTAATGAACCTTCTCTTTCATTTTTCCATCTCCTTTGCCTTCTTTTCTACATCTTCGATTGTTCCACAATATAAGAAGGCACTTTCAGGATAATGGTCGTATTTTCCCGATAAAATCGCTTTAAAAGAACGAACAGTATCTTCTCTTGATACATAAATTCCTTTGATTCCATTAAAGCTTTCCGCGACATGGAAGGGTTGGGATAAGAAGTTACGAATTCTTCTTGCACGGGCAACAATTGTTTTGTCTTCTGGAGATAATTCATCTAATCCTAAAATAGCAATAATGTCTTGGAGTTCTTTAAAACGTTCCAAAATACGCTGTGTTTCTCTAGCTACTTGATAATGCTCCTCGCCAACGATTGATGGCTCTAAAACGCTTGAAGAAGATTCTAAGGGATCCACTGCAGGATAAATCCCTAAAGAGGCAGTATTTCGATCAAGAAGGGTCCGAGAATCTAAGTGTGAGAAAGTGGTTGCTGGAGCAGGATCTGTAAAATCATCTGCAGGAACATAAATGGCTTGAATGGAGGTAATAGAGCCATCTTTTGTAGAAGTAATTCTTTCTTGAAGCTGCCCCATTTCTGTCGCTAACGTCGGTTGATAGCCAACAGCGGAAGGCATTCTTCCAAGTAGAGCAGAAACTTCACTACCTGCCTGAGTAAAACGATAGATATTATCAATAAAAAGCAAAACATCTAAATGTTCTTCATCGCGGAAATATTCAGCCATCGTTAAAGCCGATAAAGCCGCCCGCATTCTCGCTCCAGGAGGTTCATTCATTTGGCCAAAAACTAAAGAAGTATTTGCCAAAACACCAGAGGATTTCATTTCTTCATATAAATCGTTGCCTTCACGGGACCGTTCCCCGACACCAGCAAAAACAGAAATGCCGTGATGCTCAGAGGCAATGTTAGAAATTAACTCTTGGATAAGCACAGTTTTTCCTACACCGGCGCCACCAAATAAACCAACTTTCCCGCCTTTTTTATAAGGACACAATAAATCAATTACTTTAATTCCAGTTTCTAAAAGTTCTTTACCAACAACTTGATCCATAAAAGCAGGAGCCTTTCGATGAATTGGGTGTTTTGGGGCATCGATAGGTCCTAAACCATCAATTGGATTTCCTAAAACATCAAACATCCTTCCTAAAGTATTTCTTCCTACAGGAACAGAAATAGGAGAACCGGTATCAATAACTTCCATGCCTCTTTTCAAACCTTCCGTAGGGCCCATAGAAACGGTCCGTACCGTGTCGTCTCCAATATGCTGCATGACTTCTAAAGCTAAAGTTTCTTTTTTTGAAAGAGGTACGAGAAGTTCCGTTAAAATACTCGGGAGATGTTTTAAAGAAAAAGTAACATCCACAACTGGACCGGCAACACGAGTAATGACGCCTTTCATTTGTTCTTTTTTGCTCATAAGGAACCTCCTTCTTGTGAACCAGCAACAACTTCCGTAATTTCTTGCGTAATGGAATTTTGCCGTTCTTTGTTATATTCAATCGTTAAGTCTTTTAATAATTCATCCACGTTATTATTCGCCTCTTCCATGGCCATTCTTCGCGCAATATTTTCAGCATATGAGGAAGAGGTATAGCCAAGGTGAATGGCGCTAGAAATGGCTAAAGGCAAATAGGAAAGAAATAAAGAATTAGGGCTTTCATCAAGTAAAGGAGGACGATTCTTGCTCCAACTTAAAGAAACATCTTCCTCTCCTTTTAAAGGAAAAAGAGGAACGTGAATCATTTCATATAACAAAGAATTCATGGCTTTTCCATAAAGTAATTCAATAGAAGTGAATTTTTTTGCTTCAAAAAGAGAACAAAGTTTCTTAGCAAAGAGTAGAAGCTCTTCTCCTTCTAAGGAAGAAATCATCTCATAAGAATAACTATGTTCTTTATAAAATGGGAGTAATCGAGAACCATTCACATAAAAATACGTAGAGTCATCATAAGAAGAAATTTGCTCTTCTATTTTTCCTAAATATCCTCCTGATAACCCTAAGGAAGGTCCAAAAACAACAACCGCTTTTCTCCCTTCATTGGATTCATCAAAAAAAGGATTTTCTTCCTCTTTATATAGTCGCGTTCTTATTAAAGAAAGAACATGAAAAAGCAAGGCTGTGCTTTCTTCTTCAAAATGCACAAGACGTTCTAACTTTCGTGAACGCGAACCAGCGATTAACTCCATCGCTTTTGTTAATTTGCCCGTATTTTCTATGGAGCGAATACGCCTTCTTATTTTTGGAAGTGAAGAACTCATATTGATTTTCTAAATAAAGACAAACACTCTTCCATGTTCGTCTTTAATTCCTCCACCATTTCCGGGCTAAGTTCATGAGTATTTTTCAATTTTCCTAGCAATTCCCCATTCGATCTTTTGATTTCTTGAATCATAAAGGACAAAAATGGCTTGACTTGATGTTTCTCCAAGCGCTCTAAGTATCCCTGATCTAAGGCAAATAAGGAAAGAATTTCCTCTTCTTCACTTAAAGGAGAACCATTTCCTTGTTTTAATGTCTCCATAGCGCGATCGCCATGATGCAAAATCTTTTTGGTGGATTCATCCAAATCGGAACCAAATTGCGCAAAACTAAGATTCTCTTGGTAATTAGCAATACTCATCTTTAAAGAACGCGATACTTGTTTCATAGCCTTTGTTTGTGCACTTGATCCAACCCGCGATACAGATAAACCAATGTCAATAGCGGGCCGCTGTCCCGAAGCAAAAGCAGAACGATCAAGGAAAATTTGTCCATCCGTTATTGAAATGATATTTGTGGGAATATAAGCACTTATATCTCCAGCTTGCGTCTCAACAATGGGAAGAGCGGTAATCGAACCACCACCATAATTCTCATTTAATCGGCAAGCTCGTTCTAATAAACGGGAATGGAGGTAGAAAATATCGCCAGGATAAGCTTCACGTCCCGGTGATCTTCTTAAAAGTAAAGATAAAGTTCGATAACTAACCGCATGCTTACTTAAATCGTCAAAAACGATAAGCACATCTTCCCCTTTATTTAACCAATATTCCGCCATTGCCATACCAGCAAAAGGCGCGATATAAAGGATAGGGGCAGCTTCAGAAGCCGAGGCATTTACAACTAAGGTATAATCCATCGCCCCTTTCTTTCTTAGTAAATCAACAAAATCAGCAACAGAACTATTTTTTTGGCCAATTGCCACGTAAATACATTTTACCCCTTCCCCTTTTTGGCGAATGATTGTATCAATGGCAATGGATGTTTTTCCTGTTTGACGATCGCCAATAATAAGTTCTCTTTGCCCTCGTCCAATCGGAATCATGGAATCAATTGTTTTAATGCCTGTATGCAAAGGGTGATCTACAGATTTTCGTGTCATAACCCCAGGTGCAATGCGTTCAATGGGCATTTTTTCTTTTGTTTGAATGGGGCCTTTTCCATCAAGCGGTTCCCCAAGAGGAGAAACGACTCTTCCTAATAAAGCGTCCCCAACTTTCGTTTCTAATACTCTTTTTGTTCTCCTTGCATAATCGCCTTCTTTTAAAAGTTCACTAGAAGAAAGTAAAGCCACACCAATCTCTTCTTCTTCAAGATTCATCACTAAGCCATAAGCCCCATGAGGGAATTCTAAAAGTTCGCCCATCATGGCGTCAGATAAGCCATAAACGTGCGCAATTCCATCTCCAATAGAAAGAATTGTTCCCTCTTCAGCGTTTTCTATTTTTCCTTCAAATTTTTCAATCTCTTTTGCTAAAAGAATGCTCAAATTCTCATTGGCCATACTTACCTCCATTTAAAAGAAAATGCTCCAATTGACGCATTTTCTCTTTTACCGAACCATCGTAACGTTTCTCATGTAAAGTGATACAAACTCCTCCCTTTAAAGAAGGATCAAGACGGTTTTCAAGGACAACTTGATGCCCTTCTTTTCTTGTCAAAGTTTCCTCCATCCCTTTTATTTCTTCTTTTTTCAAAGGACGGACACTCCAAATAATTCCCCGCTCAATTCCCTCTTTATCATCCATTAATTCAATTGTCGCCTTTTTAATGTCTTTGAAATAAGAAATATGACGATGCATCGATAAAGAAAGGAGTAACCCTTTTAAAGGAGAAGAAAAAGAAGAAAACACAATTTTTGATAAATCGAGTCGTCCATTTCTTCCAAGACGCGGGGAGGATAAATAAGAAAAAACCTTTTCATTCTCAAGTATTTTTTCTGCTTTTTCTAAATCGTGACGTAAGGAAGAGAAATCGCTTTTTGCTAAATCAAGCAAAGCGACCGCATAATGATGCGCTAACTCTTTATTCATTCTTTTCTCCCTCTAACTCATTTTGAAAAGAATCTAGAAGTTTGGCATCTAAATCTTCATTCATTTTTTGATCAACAAGTTTTTCTGCCATTTGTAAGGCAAGATGAACCGTATCTTCTTTTAAAGAAGCCCGCATTGCGAGTTCTTTTTGCTTTAATTCTTCTTCGGCTTCTGCCGTTTTCTTTTTTAAATCCTCTTCTGCAGAAAGTAAGATCTCTTCTTTTAAACGAAGGCCCTCTTCTTCCCCTTGCTGACGAAGCGTAGAAGCAACAGCTTTTGCTTCTTCTACAATGCCTCTTGTCTCCAGTTCACGATTTTGCGCAATTTTCTCAAGTTCATGCGCATGGTTCTTTTCCTCTTCCATCTTTTTTCTTCGTTCATCAACTAGTTTCCTTAATGGCTTATAGGCAATGAAATACAAGACAATGAAAAAAACAATCAACGCAAGAAGATTGATTAAAAGACTCCAAAAATTAGGAATGAGCTTATTTAAAAAATCTTCTGGAGAAAAAGGTGTGTCATTAACAAATAAAGGCATCCTCGCGCCTCGCTTAGGCTCTACCCCCTAAAACAAAGAGGATAAGAATGGCCATAATTAAACAATAAATTGCGGTTGATTCGTCTAAGGCAACAGCAATCATCATTGTTGATTGAAGTTTCTTTTGCATGTCAGGATTGCGAGACATCCCATCTATGGCGTGGGCGCAAATGATTCCTTCCCCAATAGCGGAAAGGCAGCCTAGACCCACACAGATGGAGCAGGCAATGGCAATGAGTCCTAAATTAATATCCATGTTGAACCTCCTATGGAATTAAGAAAAGCCAAATTAGGAAACCGTTCCTAAGGAAGAACGGGTAGCAAGAGGAGAAAGTTCTTCCTCCTCTTTTGAAGGAACTTCTGCCCCAATCCAAAGGGCATTTAAGTTCACGAAGACTAATGTTTGTACGTAACTACTAAACAAACTGAAATATAAATTAAAAACACCCATAACAAAAGGGGCGAAAAAGATTTCTGTCCATACATAACTATGATTCACATCCCAGCTTGGCACATAACTTGCTTGCGCCAAACTTGTTAAACCACCAAAAAGTTCAAAAATTGCCCCAGAAGCGGCTCCTAATGCCCACTGAACTAAAGAAATAATCACTGTCCCTGCCAAACAGTTTCCAAGCAAACGCATCGTTGTAGAAATAATTGGAGTCCAACACGTAATTAAATTAATTGGGAACCAAATTTTAATCGGTTCTACATAACGGTGAAAATAACCCCAATGGTTTGTTTTAATTCCTTGATATTGAATAAGAACAAACATAATAAGAGCCATCGACAAAGGGGCGGCAATCCAGTCAACAATTGTTGGTAAACCAAGTAAGCCCCAATTAAAAGCAACAAATAAATAGCAAGTTAAACCAAACAAATAAGGTTCCCATTTTCTTCCATACTCTTTTCCCATTCGTTCAGAAGCAAAACGCTCCATCCCTTCAATGAGCCAAGTAGCATAAAATAGCAAACCTTTATTCGCGCTATCATAATCTTCCTTTTTTAGTGCTTTACGTGCCTTTATACCGACAATAATCGCGACAAGTAAAATCACAAGCATGCAAAGAAGGGAACTATACAAATTGGCGTCAAGATTCCAATCTAACATGGAGGATAAACGTTCTTCAAAACTCATTCGTTATTCTCCTCAAGATGAATTTCGCTAGTCTTTGTTTCTTCCTTTTTTGGTTCGGGAGATTTTTTATTTTCCAAAAAGTGAAAAATCCAAGTCACAACAGGAAGAGGAAGCAAGGCAGCAAAACATGTATAAAAATTAAAGCCAGAAAAACCACCAAATAAATCCGGTTTAAATGTACAGATTGCGCTTACAATTAAGACGCCAATATAAAGAAGAAAACGAAGAAAGAAGGATCCCATAATGAGCAAGGCGACCGAACTTTTCTCTCCCCCTTTGCTTAAAGTTTTCACCATATATGTCATCGAAAGAAAAGCGAGAATCTCTGCAAAAGAACCCAAAAGCCATCCAAGAGGATATGCCCCATAAGAAAAACCATCTCCATCATGGAGAAGAAATAAAGGAATTTGCACAAGAAAACCAAAAATTCCTAACGTAACAAGAATACAAAGTGATTTTTGATTTTCATCCCAGTTTTTCCACTTCTGAACTAGCATTTTCTTAGTCTACTCGTTTGCCACTCTTCGGTAAAGAATAGAAACAAACATTTTGTAAGCGCTTGCATTATTTCTAAGTTTGCTATACTCTTTTGCGTTTCATATAGAAAGGAAAAACTTCGATGAGCTACCAAATAACAATAAACGGAAAAACGGAAACAAAAGAGAAAAAGGCATCTCTTTTGTCTCTTTTAAATGAGGAAGAACGAAAAGAAAAAAGATATATCGCGGCAAAAGTGAACAACCGTGTGCGCGAATTAGAATATGAAGTTTATTACGATGCTGAGATTGAATTTTTAGACTGTTCTTCTATTGAAGCCATGAAAATTTATGAAGCGTCTTTGCGTTATGTAGTAGCCATGGCTTTCCATAATTTATATCCTGACTTAAAGATTCGTTTTGCCTATAACGTCAGTCGTAGCATTTCCATTCACCTTTTGAATCCAAAAGCAAGCGCAAATACCAACATGCTTATTCAAATCCGTCATGAAATTCAACGCTTAATTGATGAAGATTTACCTTTAGTACGGATGGTCGTCCCTAATGAAGAAGCAGAAAAAATATATCAGGAGAGAGATTATCAAGATAAGATGGCGATCTTGAAGTATCGACCTGAAAAAACGGTTCACTTTTATCGCTGCGGTGATTATATGAACTATATGTATAGCCATCTTGTTCCTTCTACGGGTTATTTAACAAAATGGAAACTCCTTTTATATGCTCCTGGATTTATGCTCCAGTATCCCCGTGCGGAGTGCAAAGGAGAAATTCCGGAATTTGAAGACGCTCCAACCTTCATGCGTACTTTAAAAGAAAGTCATGATTGGGCAAAAATTATTTCCGCTGATACAGTGAGCAAAATTAATGAAAAAATCCAACAAGCCGATCCTGTGGAATTTATTAACCTTTGTGAAGCAAGACATAATCGTATGCTTTGCGAACTAGGTCAACTTATTGAAGATGATATTGATGATGTTCGGATTATCTTTATTGCCGGTCCTTCTTCTTCAGGGAAAACAACTTTTGCGAATCGTTTAAGAATTGAACTACTTTCCAGAGGTATTTCTCCCATTAGAATATCGATTGACGACTACTATTTAGAGAAAAGTAAAGTTCCTTTAGGAGAAGATGGTGCTCCTGATTTAGAAAATATCGCCGCCTTAGATATTGCTGAATTTAATGAAGATATGGTCGCTCTCATTTCTGGAGAAGAGGTAAATCTTCCACGTTTTGACTTTAACATTGGCCATCAGGTATTTGGCAGAAAAGTTCGGCTGGGAAAAAATCAACCCATCATCGTGGAAGGAATTCATGCGTTAAATGATTCTTTAACACCTTCAATTCCAAAAAGTGACAAATTTAAGATTTTTATCTCGCCTCAAGCACAAATCAATTTAGATGACCATAACCCTGTTTCCTTAACCGATTTACGTCTATTAAGGCGATTGGTACGAGATAAAAAATTTCGCGGCGCACCAGCCGAGGAAACCTTATCTATGTGGCCAAGTGTTCGGGCGGGAGAATTTAAATGGATTTATGCCCATCAAGAAGGCGCGGATTATGTCTTTAACTCCTATTTGCCTTATGAACTTCCCATTATTAAAAAGTACGCTATGGAACTTTTAACTGCCGTAGATAAAGATAGCCCTTATTTCTTAACTGCGCAGCGCCTTATCAGAATGCTTAAATTCTTTGTCGAATTAGATGATACTTGGGTACCAAGCAACTCTTTAATGAGAGAATTCATTGGTGGTTCTTGTTATAAAGACGTATAAAAATTAACCAAAAAATGTTTCCGATAAAGATGAAGAAGTTCATCTAAAAATGCTCGATGAGAAAAATCTTTAGGGAAAACAAGATTAATCTCGCGCATCATATCGCAGTTTTCAATCGGTCTTAAAGAAAGCATATCTTTATCTCCATAGGAGTGACAAGCACTACGAGGCAAGATTGAAACTACTTCCTCTTTACTCACAAGTTCTTTAATCGTCATGATGTTATCAATTTCTAAAAGTACATCAAACTCATCTAAAGAATAATTAAAAGAAGATAAGACACGATCAAAGATTGCTCGAGTTTCACTTGATTTAGAGCGTAAGACCAAACGCTCTTTTTTTAAATCTTCCAAAGTAACAATTTGTTTTTTTGCCAAAGGATGGTGTTTGCCCATAACAACCATTAAAGAGTCGGTATCTAAGAGAATGGACGAATATTTTTTTAAAGGCTTACCATCAACAATGGCTAAATCGATTTCATAGGTAGAAAGTTTTTCATAAAGATTTTTTATAGAATCACTTTTTATTTTTATCTTTACTCCTTGATGACTTACTGCATAAAGAGCAAGCACATCCGCAATAACACTTGCCTCAGCAGTATGAGTAATCCCGATGACATAACTATGTCTTCCTAAGGCTTCATCTTTAATTTTTCGTTCCAATTCTCGGTATAAGGAGGACACTCTTTTTGCAAATTTCACCGCAATTTCCCCTTCTTTTGTTAGATTTATCTTTCTTGAAGAACGATGAAATATTTTGATATTCAACTCTTTTTCCAGTTGATGGATGTGTTGACTTACCGCAGGTTGAGTCAACGATAAAGCATCTGCCGCATCGCTATAACTACCCTTTTCTATTACCATAAGAAGAGTTTGTAATTTTGGATCAATCATACTTCTGCCTCCTATAAGTAAATTTTATAGTTCCATATTTAATTATTAGATTTACTTATTTTTCTTTTGCTTATCATAGCGAGGCAAAAACAAAAAGGAAAGGAGAATAAAAGATGAATTTAGCTCTCTATCGATTTTATGAGGAATATTCTGGTGCCAATATCTTAATTGCCTTAGCAATCATGTTTGTGGCAGGTTTTCTTCTTTCACGTATTACAAAATTGTGCCGTCTTCCAAATGTAACAGGCTATATTCTTGCAGGCATACTTATTGGACCTTTTCTTCTCGACCTTATCCCCCATACGATAATTGACAATATGTCCTTTTTAAGCGATTTAGCCCTGGGTTTTATTGCTTTTAGCGTCGGAAAGTTTTTTAAAAAAGACGTTTTAAAAAGAAGTGGAAAAAAGGTTTTAATCATTACTTTAATGGAGTCTTTATTAGCAGGAGCGTTAGTTACGATTTTTGTTGGCCTCATTTTTCCTGATTTAGGATGGAATTTTGCTTTATTACTAGGGGCGATTGCAACTGCAACTGCTCCTGCATCAACGTTGATGACAATTAAACAATATGATGCGAAAGGAGAACTTGTCGATGTTCTTCTTCAAGTAGTAGCCCTTGATGATGTTGTTTGCCTTTTATGCTTTACTTTAATATCAGCCATTGTCGAAGGAACATCCCAAAATGGCGTTCAAGTCGAAACAATTCTTCTTCCAATAGCCTACAACCTCCTTCTTATTTTCTTAGGATTTATTTTTGGTTTTCTTCTTTCATTATTTATTCGTCATCGTTCATCGAATTCGAAACTGATTTTTGCTGTAGCTTTAATTGCCTTGCTTGCAGGAATCGGTATTTTGCTTGATGTCTCCCCCCTACTTGCCTGCATGGTTTTTGGGGCAATTTACTGTAATGTAAGCCATGATGAAAAACTCTTTAAATATGTCGATCACTTTACTCCACCATTAATGCTTCTTTTCTTTGTTTTAAGTGGCATGAACATGGATTTTTCTTCCTTTATGACAATCGGCATTGTTGGTGTTCTTTACTTTGTTATTCGTCTTTTAGGAAAATATTTTGGTGCATATTTAGGTGTCTTAATGGTGAAAGGAGAAAAAAGTACACGCAACTATCTTGGTCTTGCTTTGGCTCCGCAAGCCGGTGTTGCCATAGGCTTAGCTTTCTTGGGAGAAAGAATACTCCCTGCTTCTATGGGAGGCACATTTCTTTCGATTATTTTAACTTCTTCCGTTTTATACGAAATGGCTGGCCCCGCCCTTGCAAAGTTGGCGTTATTTAAAAGCGGTGCCATAACTTTATCGAAAAAAGAAATTAAGAAAATTGATGAAAGTGATAAACAACTGCCAGCAGTGATTTACATGTTGCCTTTAGTAGAGGAAACAAAAATTGAAGAAACAAAACATGAAGAATCACAAGATTGGCGTCATCGCTCATCCTATTCTTCCTATCTACTTGCCCGAAAAGCCCATAAGAAATAAATCTCTGCAAAACTTAAATATTTTTGTTATTTTCTTTTAAATCTCTTCTTTTTAAGTCATGAAAAACAAAACAAATATACTGATAGCAACTTCGAAGCTCTCCAAAATATAACTTCTGCATATTTAAATATCGGGTCTTTTCTTCTTCAGAAATCGAAGGGAGATATAAGAAACTAAAAGCTTTCTCTAATCGGAAAAAGGACTCATATAGATTAATTAAAGTTTTGTAATAAAAATAACTTTTTCGGGAATAAAGAAGTAAGGGCGAACTATGGGCAATTTCCGAACTTGTTTCATATTCTTTTCGATAAGAAGATAAACCCGCTACTCTTTCTACACCATCTCTAAAATTTAATTTAAAAGAAGGGTCGTTTTTTACAAAGGAAAGGTCCATCATCCAACCATATTCAATATAACGCTTCATGTCTTTGCTTTTTAAATCATGTTCACGCATTTCTTTTTTTAGTTGTTCAAAAATCGCATCTGTTTCTTCTTTTGAAGCGATTTGTCCACGAAAAGCTAAAGCATAACGCATGTGCTTTAAATAGGCAGAAGTGGCCTCTTTTCCGCCCTTTAATAAGATTTCCAATATGCATTCATTTTCATGAAGTGTGCGCCATGTAGAAAAAGCCTCTGTCTCAAAGCCTGAAGTTAATAAATAAAGAATGCAACGAGCCATGGAAAAAGCTTTATTTAAGATATCAACAAGAAGCGTCTGCGAAGGTTCGCCTTGCTTGTAATGAGAAAGCATCCCTAAAAGAAAGGAACAATAAAGATTTAAGGTACTAATATCCGGACGAAACCAAGAACTAAATGTTTTTTCCTTGGGAGCAATATGTTCGATGGTTAAATATTTATCTAGGGATAAAGAAATCAAAAATGTTTGATAATTTTCATCTTCGATTAATTGTTCCTCTTTTTTGTCTTGATGAATTTTTAAATAAAAGTCGTGTTCGTTAATTAAATATAAAGAAAGTAATAGAGGGTTAATAATCGCACTTCCTAACGCCCCAGTTTTTTCGTTCATGTTTTGCGCTGCTTCGCAAGAGGAAAGTAAACACTGGTAAAGAAAGGGTAAATTTTTGTCTCGCGCAATACTAAGTTTAGAAGCAAATGCAGCAAATTTGTCGTATGTTATTCCACTTAATGGCATGCCCTATATTACCTCAATTCTTCAACGACCTCTCTAGTTTTCTCAGGATGTAACAAACTTAGTAAAAAACAACGAACCTCTTTGAGCATAGGAAATGTCTTTTCAACATAATGTTTATAAGAAAGAAGTTGTAAATCGTAATCAGGGTCAACAATCGAAGAGGCTTTATAATCAATGATATATGCTTTATCTTCCCAAAGACAAAGAAGATCAATTTGCCCTTCAACCCCACTTTCGTCCAAATACGTATACTCTTTAAAATGTTCTTTGGCACTTCGAATTTCTTTCATTAAGGGTGTATTAAAAGCCTGTTCTACATATTTTTTTAGATTTTGAGGTAGATTCTCATAAGGATGACCATTTTTTGTATCAGAAATTTCCATTGCCCGATGAAGCATGTTCCCAAAAAGCAGATCTTTAGGATTTACTTCATCTCCAAGTTCCTTAGATGGCCGGTGTGTTGTTAAAGAATCTTTCCTTAACGTTAAATAATTTTTCTTTAAAGAAGGAAAACACAACGAAAGGCTGCTATCGCCTATCTCGCTCTTAGTTCTAGTATATGTTTTCCCTAATCTTGCCTTTTCTTTTCTAGGTACTTGATAAGGATTGTTGCCAAGAGTAGAAGCAAGAATCATGTCTTCAAAAGATACAATTGATGCAATTGAGTAGGAACAGCTCAAATCCTTTTCTTTTTTAACGTAAGAAACATATTTTCCATATCGCGATGAAGGATTTGCTTCTTCTTTCTCATCATAAACAAAAATGCATTCTTCAATGGCACGAGTTGTAGCAACATACAATAAACGGACAAGTTCGGATATTGTTTCCTCTCTTTCTTCCTTCCTAGAAAGGATTGCCCCGAGCGGTTGTAAGGAAAATCCAAAAGAAGAATTAGAAAGAAGGGGTCCATAGGTAGAAGAGAACGCCTTATCCTCTCGTTTTAACATTGACCAAGAAAGTTCAGGCAAATAAACATAGGAAAAATCAAGACCTTTCGAAGCGTGAATTGTCATGATTTTGACAGCGTCTTTTTCACTTTTTGAAGGAGTAAAAGTCAGTTGTTCATCCTCTACTCCCTCACTTAAAAAAGCAACAAATTCTAAAAAAGTATTGCCTAATTGTTCGTATGTCTTTGCATACCCTCGCATCGCGTTGATTTGCTGATAGTTCTCTTGGATTTCTCCTAGATAAGGCAATCTTAAAATAACATTGAATGAAGAGATCAGTACCTCTAGACCAACGACTGGTGATTTATCTTTGCAATCCTCATATATTTTTTCTAATTTTAAAAATAAATCATCATGTAACCATTTATTGGTATCGAAAAGTTCTTCTAATTTTAGTAAATCATTATTCATGAAATTATCCGTAAGATAACTCCGATATAAAGAGGCAAAAGGGTGTTTTAAAAGAGTTAAATTCCGTTCCTTTTCTTCATCAGTTTTTGATTGAATATATTGGTGATAGTAATTTAAAAAGCGAAAAGAAGAAAGAAGAGTCATCACGACTGGTTCATCATTTAAATCCACTTCATTAATAACTTTGACCGGTATAGATAAATCCGCTAACGCTTTTGCATACAACATAAAATTGCTTTTTTTCCGCAAAAGAATGGCAAAATCTTTAGGCGAATTTTCGCGGCTTGAGGATGGGTTTTTTTCTAATCGTTTGGCAATTTCTCCTGCAACATATTTAGCCCGACGTTCCGCATTACTTAACGAGAAATCTTCCCATAATTGTGAGTTCTTTTTTGCTTCTTGATAAGTTGGCCTTTTGGGAATAAGCAAGGAGTGAAAACCAACATGGTTTCTATCTTCCTTATCTAACATTTTCCGCCCTGCGATCATTGCTTGCGATTCATCGTAAGTAACGCCACCGCAATCCTTACTCATTAAATTGGAAAATAAACTATTTACGCCATTCACAACCTCTTCTGCAGAGCGATAATTTGTGGGCATGTGTATCACAAGATAATTTGAATTTCCTTTTTTCATTTCTTTGCCATATTGCTCTTCTCGTTGTGCAAAAAGCATGGGGTTTGCGTGTCGAAACCGATAAATCGATTGCTTCACATCACCAACCATAAACAAAGACATATCCTCTTTTAATTGAACAAGACGATTCAATAGTTCATTTTGCAAGTCATTATTGTCCTGACATTCATCGACTAAAATATGGGAATATGTAGACGCCAATTCTTTTTTAGCTCTTTCTGACTTTAAAGCTTTTAAAGCAAAATGGAAAATATCCGAAAACGAAAATATCCCATATTGTTTTTTGAATTGTTCCATTTGCGTATATAGTTTGATGGCAAAGTCTGAAATGAAAGATAGGTATGGTAAAAAGTGCTCAAAGCCTAATTTTTTGATAAGAAGATAAAGATTCGGGTTATTTTCTTTTAGCTTTGTCCAATCTTTGAGTGGAGAACTCAAAATTTCTTTTAACAAATTTCGCCACTCTTTTCCCTCGGTGTCCTCTTTAGGAAAATTCTCTTTCGTTATTTTTTTAAAACCATATTTTTCTGTAAGTAATAAAAGAATTTCTTCAACGTCTCTTCTATTTAAAGCTCCTTTTAGACGCGAAATCCGTTCTTCAATTAGTAAGGCATCAAGACTTGCTAGATTTGTTCCATCTTCTTCACTTCCATGATCATAAAAGTTTACTAATTCTTTTGCGGTATTTAAGGAAGAAAGATAATTTTTGCCAAGCGCAAGAATTTGTTCGTTTAAAATTGAAATATCAGAAAATTTACCTTGGAATTGCTGCAAAAATTCAAGAGGATTTGATTGGCGTTCGGCTTCATCCATAAGAGAGAAAATTGCTCTTTTTAAAAAGGAATCGTTACGATGAGCATATTCTTTTAAGAAACGATATAGCGGTTCTGTAGTTCCTTTCTTTCTATCTTCGACAAGAGTCTCTTCTAATTTTTTATATTCTTCCTCAAGTAAAATATTTAAACGTTGGTTTTTTTCTAAAGACAAAACGGCAGCATCTCCGATTTGAATCGTAGGACCAAGCCCAAGTTCGGTGCGATATTTTTTTACAAGTTTTAAAGCAAAGGAATCAAAAGTAGTAATATCGGCTTGGTCAACATCCTTACTTAAAGAAAGATAAAATTCTGATTTTTCTGGATGCTTTAAACTTAGTTCGACAAAATTTTCACGAATTTTATTTTTCATTGATGCGGCAGCTTCATTCGTAAAAGTTAAAACAAGCAATTGAGAAAGGGCAAGACCTTCATCAGCAAGACGCGCAACACGATTTTTTAAAACAAAAGTTTTCCCAGATCCCGCTCCTGCAGAAAGAAGAATAAAACGAGCGTTAGAATATACGGCAAGTCTTTGTTCTTTATTTAATGTGTTATCCATTCGCATTCTCCTTTCTTTTTAAAAAGAGGGAATAATTTTGATAATCTGGTTCATTCCGACGGTAATTTTCTCGTGTGGCATAACAAACGTCATGATAAGAACAGTTTGAACAGGCAAAAAATTTAAAAGATTTTTGCGAAAGATGACTTGAAGTCTCTTCTTCGTTCTCTTCTTCTCTAGGTTCCTCCTCTTCATCAAGGGCATCTAAATTCACCACTAAAGGAGCAATAGGAAAACAAAAGGATGAAATATAAGAGGTTGCAAGGGCAATCTCTTCATAAATACTGGGGAAATAAATTTCATCAAAAAAATCTCCATGGTCAGCAAGAAGAATGTTTTTTGTTTCTTGATCTAAAATTAGAAGAGACTCATTTTTTGTACTATAAATTTTCCCCTTAGCCTGTTCATCTTTTTTAGCGCACGCTATCCCGTTAATCCACGTTGATTTCGAACGGCTATTTAAGTTCTTTTTCACAACAAAATTCGATGTCTCAATTGCTTTAGAAAAAATACCACGGTAACCTAAGTCACTTGCAATCGCATCTTCATCAATTTTCCAATCCTCTTCTTTTTCGTTGATAGAAGCTAAAGAAAATACGGGATAACTATTCCCATATGCTTTCGCGATAAATAAGCCTAAAAGATTCCAATTCTTATGAATTAAAGGTTCCTTTTTCCCGTGAATAACCCCACTTTTATCCGCCCAAAAGGCATATAAAGGTAATTGAGGTTTGATTCCATATCGATATCCTTCAATAGAGAACGTTTCTTGTCCAGTTTTATAATCAACAATGACGTATTCCCCGTTTCTTAAACAATAAATGGCATCAAATCTGCCCTTTAATAAGGTGTTTGTATCAAATGCCTCTAAAGGAAAAGAAAAGGATTCTTCCGCAAAAATCGTTAAGTTTTCTCCCCCTCTTTCCACTTCCTTAAAATAAAGAGTATAAGAATTTGCAATGTAATAAACGTGCTCTTCTTCAATGAAAAATAAAACCTTTTCCAGGGAGGTAAGAGGTGTGTTGTTTTCTTCTCGCTTCTTCTCTTCAAATTCCAATGCATTTTTATAACTATTTGAAAAATGAAATAACTCCCGCTTCTTTCCTAAATCCATCAACACTTGGTGGATTACATTTCCCAAAGAAAGAGGGAAATTTGTAACAAACGGATCTAAGTGCAAAACATCAGAACAATAATAGGCAAAGGGACATTGATAAAAATTCCGAAGACTTGTAGCGGATAATTCAATCTTTCGAAAGTCTTTTTTATCCATTGATAAATGACCTTCTTTTTGTTCATGGACACTTTTTATAAAAGCCCCAACTTCTGAAGGTTCATTCTGCCACTCTTTTAAATAGAGGTTATATACCTCTGAGGTATAACCAAAACGCACCCGATCATCAATAAGCGAAGAGAAGTAGAAAAGACCTTTATCCTTTGCATATTCAAAGGGTAATTTAGGTGAAGCTCTTTCTTTTAAAACATATTTCCCATCAACACCATTGACAAGAGAGGAAATAAAACGGGTATTGCTTACCTGCTCAGAATAAGAGATGCCAAGTACTTTCCTTTCTGACCAAAGACGGTTATAAAAGGTTTTCCAAATGCGGTCCTCTTCTTTCGCGGTATTTATCCCTAATTCCCCCTTTTCCTCCTCCGAAAATAAGCCACCTATAGGATGAAAGAAAGGATAATTTTCCGTATCAAAAGAAAACAAATAAACATAAGAAAATGGAGGGATAAAAAGATTATTTGTGAAACGAACATACTCTTCATAACAAGAGGGCGTTGATAGCATTGTGGAAGAGGCAATCTCCTTCCATAAAGACAAATCCGCAAACTCCCCATATTCACGACATAAATTACGAATACATTTTATTGCCAGATCATCCTTTATTTCTTGATGCATATCTTTCACTTTCAAATACGCATCTTTATAAGAAAATTCCTGCAAAAACCCAATAAAACTTTTAAAAATAGGAGTTGAAGACAACGGATAACGAATGCTTTTATCAAAAGGAATGCCATAATTTTCGCCTAAATCTCTAAGCATTGCTTTGGCTTCTTCATCTAGGCCATAAATATAAATAGAGCTAGGAGAAATATCATCATGTTCTAAAACATAGGCAAGATGATTAAGTAAAGCATGAATTTCTTCAAAACGATTTGGATACTTTTCTACAAAAGGAGAAGAGGAAAAATCATCGTTTTTCGGTTTTTGAATAGGAGAATCAAAAGGAAGAATGGCTAAATTTTTTATTTTGGAATGCTCAAAAATTGCAGCAATTCTTTTTAAAGAGGAGCGATCAACAAGAATTGTAGCGTCTTGATAATCAACATCAGGATAAAGAGGAGGAGTTATCCAACCTTCATTTTCTAATATTGAACGAATATTTTTTAAGCCAAATTGAGAAAATATTTCCGGTTCCTTTTTCAATAAAGGAGAAAGAAGGATGGACGCGATTGTTTTAGCATCCAAATAATGAAGGTGAAGACAGGATTTTCCCTTTTCTTTTGATGAAGATTCGTAATCCCTAGATTTTTTAAGAAGAAGGGGGACTAAATCTCTAGAAGGGATATATGAATAATCTTTTTCTACATCCTCAATTGATTTTAAAAGAAAATGATATTCGGGGTGATAACGCTTATAAGTAAGCCAAAAATCATGTTCTTCTTTCGGACAAACAAGCACGCCCTTTTGACCTGGAAGAAGGCCGGGAAAGACAAAATCAAAATCGCTTTTTCTATCGCGCATAATCATCCTTTTATGCATGAGAAAAGAAAGCAAGTTTCTCCTCTAGAAAGAAGACAATACAACTCCGTAAAATGAGAAAACTTCCTTTTCATGAAGAAATCATAACATGCAATAAAGAAAAGAAAGAGAGAAGTTATATTCTAGAAGCAAGAAGCCGCTCAATATCTTCCACTTCTTTTACAATTGAAGCGGATAAGTTTTCACACCCTTCATCGGTAATTAGTAAATCATCTTCAATACGAATGCCAATGCCGAGATCGGCAAAATATAAACCCGGTTCGTTACTGATAACCATTCCCGGTTCTAAAGGTATTTGTTTATAAGAAATTTCTTTCTTAAGAGGAACATAGGGATCATGCGTATTTAATCCAATAAAATGAGAAACATTGTGGAAGTAAACATCAATCACATGGTCTTTTGAAGCAATATAGCCTTTTTTTACTAAAACATCGCCATAAAAATCCACAACCATATTTTGTAAATCTTGAATCGTCACTCCTGGCCGAGCCATAGCAATAACTTTTTTATTGGCTTCTAAAACAATTTCATAAAGTTCTTTGGCTTTGCCTTCAAACTTTCCACTTACAGGGAAAGTACGAGAAATATCTCCGTTATAAAAATGATATCGTGCTCCTAAATCCATAAGGAGTAAATCTCCTTCAGATAAGCACCCTTGAGGATTAGGATAATGGAGAATTGTGGCATTTTCTCCTGAAGCCATAATTGTGTTAAAACTCAATCCCTGATAACCAGATAAATCATTAATTGTGTGTAAAAAAGTATCGGCTAATTCGTACTCTTTTACCCCCGGTCGCATTTTCATAATTGTAGATAAAATACCACTATTTGTAATGCGAATTGCTTCTTTTAATTCATTAATTTCCTTATTAGATTTACGGAGCCGCAATTCCGTCATTAAAGGAAAAACATCAAGAATGCGTGTATCAGGATAAGAGGCTTGTAAATCGCTTGCAAAATCTCTTGTCGATAAAGAAGGGCCAATTTTTAGTTCCTCTTCCAAATCTAAATATAAAACGGAAGAATAGCCAACCGTATCAATCTTTCCTTGGAGTAAAGCGTTAAGTTGTGCATCTAAGGAAGAGCGCGGAAGAACATTTTGAATTCCTGAAAGAATTCTTCCTTCTTCGTAGGAAACGCGCTTCCCATACCATTTAACCTTTTTTGGATCATCCGGAGGTAAAAATAAATATTCTTGGGTTATCCCCCCATCTTTAACAATCAGCAAGGCAGCATCCTCTTGATTAATCCCTGTGCAGTAATAAAAATTTCGATTAGGCTCAAAAGGATAAGTTTCATCAGCAGTCGCATTTTTTGCCACTCCACAAAAAAGAAGAAGTGCACTATCTTCTTCTAATAAAGAGGAAAGTTTTTCTCTACGCGCACAATATTCAGTATCTTTAATCATATATTTTCCTCCAAAAACATTATTTTTTCCGATGCGAAAGGAGAATAGCCATAAGATGAAGCTTCTTCGAGAAACCTCGATGCCATTTTAATCTCCTTTTCAATAAAAAAGGATACATCATTAATATTAAATTTTGATTCTTTAAGAGAAATTCCTAGTTTTTCCCCAAAACGCTTCAAATGTTCATAATCACGATACGAGACAATAAACGACAAACGCAGGCCTTCAACAAATTTTCCTAATTTTGCTTTGTTAAGAACTAGTTTTCCTGTTTCTTGATACGTGTGCATTAAGCGACCGGCACCAAGAAGAGTTCCACCAAAGTAACGAACAACGAGTAACAGAGTTTTGTCGAGATCTTTCCCTCTTAACAAATTTAAAAGCGGCATCCCTGCCGTCTTTGCTGGTTCTCCATCATCACTTGCCCCTTCATTTCCTAGAAAACGATAAGCAAAACAAATGTGCCGCGCATCCTTATATTGAATACGCATCGAAGAAAGTATTTCTTGAAGGTCTTCTTTCTTCTTTAAAGGGAAAGCGTAACCAATAAAACGAGATTTTAAAACAGAAATCTCTGCAGAAACCGGTTTAATTAAGGAATAAGCCATAAATTAAGCTTGCTTAGGGAATAAATCAGGAAATAAATCCCCTAAAAGATCTTCAACATCAGGGGGAAGTTCATCAAGGATACCGCCAATTTCTGGGTCCTCTGGATCAAAAGGCAAATCAGGATCAGAGGGAACTTCTGGAACCATAGAACGGAGAGCCTCTTCTAAAGAAATAAGGATTGATTCGTAAGGTGTTGGATGAATAGCACCTTCTCTTGTGCTATTTAAAACATTACTCCCCTCCATATAAGTAAGAAGAGGGTTCACGTTATAACGAATAATTCCTGGGACAAGTTCAGGATGCTCTTGGAAGTAATCAGAAGTTAATACATTAAGTAACGTTCCATCTTCTCCTAGGAAACCATAAACAGGGTCAGTAACGCAATATAGAATGTTAATAAGGATATTCATTTCCGCTTTTAACCCATCTAAATCCGTTTCCCATAAATAAGTAATATCCGCATTAGCAAATTCTTCAAAGCCGCCATCAACCATGGCCTGTACGAATTGCTTATAGAAGTTAGGAATCATGATCGGACCAAAAACAGCGCTATCTAGCAAATCATCAATCGTATTGGAAACAAACCGTAAATCCACTTCGCTTAAATTAACACCTTGGCCAAAGAAGGTCATTTCACTAGCCCGTTGCATGTTATAAATTAAACGTTCCAAGACGTTACATTCCTTTACCCAACCTTCTTTTGTAATGGAAGAAACGGCGGCACGTAATCTTTCAAAGGTCATATTGCCATTTTCATCTACTGTAGGGTCGGCAAATAAACTAGCAAATAACCCTTCATCATTTTGACCAATTACGCTTTCAATAAATTCATCCGCAATAAAGGAAGAGAAACCATAATTTCCTTCCGCATCATCAAATAACGAAGTTTGGCTTAAACCGTAAATTAACTGAGTAATGGCGTAGGCATCACTTTGGAAATAATCCAAAGAAGTAATGTTGGTTCCAACAATGCTGATACTATCAATGACGATATCAAGTGCTTTTCCTTCTGATGCCCAATCTTTGATGTTTTTAAAAGAGGCGCTCTCGGAAAGGAAATTGTCCCGCAAAATATTTTCGTCCAAGAACTCAGGGAGGATTTCTCGCATAATTTGGCTCTCCCCTATGGCACCAAAAATATTCTCAAAAGAAATTGCTGCAAAGTTAGAAATATCAACATCACTATTAAGAATAAGGAAGATGTGTTGACTAGCAAGTTCCGTTAATACATCTCCGATGGCGCTAAATTCATTTTCTAAATCAAAATGCTCTTGTTTCACAATATCTAAAGCATCTTTCGTTACTTCTTCCCCAAAAATCGGAGAAAGGACAATTTCCAAAAGACCGGCAATGTTCGCGTTATAAATCGACTCACCGTTTTCTCCCACAACCACAGGATTAAAGATAGGAGATGTAGCAATTGTGGTTAATAAAGAAACCAATTCATCGCTATGTAACGCAAGTTGATTAAATACACGGTCTAACTCGCTTTGGTGACTAAGATTAATATTACTTAAACTCAAAATAAGAGTTATTAAGCTTTGGCTAGAAGCATAAGAATCAAGAATGTGCGCAAGTTCAGCCCCAAGGTTTTCGACTTGGAAATCAAACCCAGCAGTAAAACCAAGCGACTCTAATGGACTATCTTCTCCTTCTAAGAAAGACTCAATAGCATTAGGAAGAACCTCACGAACAGTAAAAGAAGTATCCATTGAAATTAATGCTTTCTTAAAGGAAGAAAGAAGGCCATCTTCTATTCCCAGAAGCATTCCTTCAGGATCAAGATAAATGCCAGGCATATCTTTACTATTTTTAAGGAACATCTTTCCTTCTTCCGTAGAAGTAAACTCCATTAAAACTCCAAGAATAGAACGGAACTCATCTTGTGTTCTTATCATAGAAGGCGTAAGTGAGGTTTCTCCTTCTTGAGGCTTTAAATAATCAATAACGGGAGATAAATCAACATCAACAGGTGTCTCACTACTTTCTAAAGTTACCTCCATTATTTGTAAGATACGAGGCATCCCTCGACAAAGAAGTTCTGAACCAAGTAATGAACTCTTTGCACTTTCTTCATTTTTGCCAGCAACAATCTCTTGTATTTCTTCGGTATGATCAGCAACTAGCGATAATATAGTGTCCGTCATATCCTTACTATTTGCGAAGCTATTTTCGCTTGAATCATGCAAAGAAGAATTCCCTTCGTTCTCTGGTTCTTCATTAGCATTAGGGAAAAGTAAATCTACAATTAAACCAGGTTCAAGAGCACTAACTTTTATAAGATTGGTATAAACAAGCGAAAGTTCATGTCCCCAATCAATAGCAAAGAAAGATTCCGGAACTGCATCAGGAATTCCGTTCCCGTTAATATCAGGATCAGAAAATTCCGGCATGAAATCCATTACTCCAATGGTCGAGATATCATCAAAAGATTGTCTTTCTTCATATTCTTTAACGGCTTGGACGTAGCAAACAGTAGCAATTAAATCATTAACAAGCGCTAATTGGTCTTTCGATAAAGAAGAGAAAAGAAGATTAAAACTTTCATCCCCTTGACCCTCTAAAAGTCGATCAACAATAACAGAGGTTCCTTTTTCATCATTAAAATTCACATCGTCGAGCACACCGCTTTCAAGCAAGGAAGAATAAATATCTGCGGCAGTATCCAAAGTTACCTCATAATCAAAAGTATGAAAATCGATATTGGCATCCGTTTTTAAATAAGTAGCAACCGTTTCAATATTTGTTGCTAAATTTAAAGCAACCGGCATTAAACCAGTAACTAAACCTGAGTCACCTAAAGCACGAAGAATATTTGGTGCTAAAGAAGAAGTAAAAGCAGCAACATAGTTTAAAGCACCATTCTCTCCAGAAAGTAATCCTCCCTCGATAAGGTAGGAGCCAATTTTTACAAGATTCGGTAGTTCTTTTAAGAAACTTGTTTCGCCTTCTTTATTTCCTAAAGAAGTAATGTAATCCATTAACTTTGCATCGGCAGTGATCCCATTTTCATCTTTGCTCCAGGAAAAGAAAGCTTGAGCAAATAAACTATTGTCATAAGCCTCAAGGAAAGTGTTAATGGTTTGATAAGTTTCATCATTTGCTAGGTTTAAATTCGTTTCTTCTTCTTTGGTTAAATCGTTCCAGCCAGAGGAAACGGAATTGACAATAGAGGTCAACGGGAAAAGAAATAAAGCTAAAGCAAGAACACCGGTTACCAGTCCTTCGAAAGAGGAAAGCAACCGTCCTTTACGGTAAGTCGTTTTTCGATGCAAAACGATGTAAGAGCCATCCTCTTGTTTTCGGACAAATTTTCTTTTTCGATAATAGGAACTTTTCTTCTCAAATTGTTCGGCAGTCAAATGCTTTTTCTTCCGAATAAATCTTTTGAAAATTAAATGCCAAAGAATCCAAGATAGGAATGCCCAAACCGTAACAAGAAGAATTGATTCCAAAAAGAGAAGAATTAACGCAATTAAAGAGAAAGCAAAGGGCGTTACTACCTCAAGAATCTCAGCAGGAGCTAAAGCAACATCCATCGCCATAAGCGCAGAAGAAAGTAGATTTTCTAAAGTTTCTAAAGGAGTTGTCCAAGAAACAGAAATATTTACTTCATTAACCACTAAATTAATAGCCGGTAGGCCATAACTTGATAAATCAAATGCTGCAGCAAAATCTAACAAAGGGCGTAAAGTAAAAACAGCCGCAAGGATAAATATCAAAGTCATAACTAAGTGGTAGGTTCCATATCGCCACCCACGGAAAAAGCCGCGCAAAGCGCTATATAGAACAACCACTATTGTCCAAGCAAAAAGAACAATAAGGCCAATGGAGAGGATAGAAGTAATTTGTTCAACACTAATTTCTGGCATAGATAACACTTATCCTAGCAGGATAAGTCGCTCTGGTGCACAATAAAGCGCATGAAAATGAAAAATTTTTACTCTTTCTTCTCTGGATTCGAAAAAAAAGAATGTCCTAACTGCCACCAAACAGTAGACAAAGTATTCCCAAAGTGCCCAAATTGTCATGAAGATTTTTCCTTAGACGCTATTCAAGAGCAATTTAAAAATTTGACACCTTTGGGTCCAATAAAAGAAATTAGCGTTTTTCTTTTTGGCTTTTTGGGACTTCAAATTCTTAGTCTTATTTTTCAAGCATTATTAGTTTCGCTTACCCAGTCCATTTTATGGAACGGAGGATTGACCGGCGCTTCTCTTCTTGAGGCTATGAACCGTTATTTTCAAAGCGTTGATTGTTTAACATTACTAAATTATGGAACCTACATCATCGCCCTACTCATTCTCCTTCTTTTCTTATGGAAAGATTGCTTTAGATTATTAAAAACCTTTAAAAAGAAGTCTATTTTGTGGGGATTTTTAGGTGGACTAATTATTTTTGTTATCTCTTATCTTCTTACCTTATTTCTTTCTATTTGGGCAGAAACAAGTGAGAATCAAGAAACTTCAAATGCTATGATGGCCTCTTATCCGGTCTTAGTTACGATTATGAGTGTCATCTTTATTCCCTTTTTTGAAGAGGCAACATATCGCTTAGGGTTATTTACTTTCTTAAAAAGAATTCATCCCCTTGTCGCCTATCTTGGGTCGATGATTATTTTTGGTCTCATTCATATCCATGATTTTGGATCGTTGAATGAATGGCTGAACTTCCCCGTTTATGCCTTAGGAGGTTTATGCTTTGGCTTTATTTATGACCGTTTTGGTTTTGGTGCTTCTTATTTAGCCCATGGAACCTACAATCTTATTGCCTGCATTTTTAATCTAATTACGATGTTTGCCCTATGATTATGAAAGAGAAAAAATTATATTTATCAGAATTTTGGCTAAAAATCCTTGCCTTAGTTTTTATGACCATTGATCATATTGGACTTTTTTTAGACATGAATCCTGCCAATGTGTCGGGTAGTCTAGGCGATACCTTTTCTATCATTTTTCGTTCAATTGGCCGGATAGCAATGCCTCTATTTTTGTTTATGCTTGCAGAAGGTCTCCATAAAAGCCATGACCGAGGAAACTATATTTTAAGAATTGCCGTATTATGGGCGATTATTTTTGTAGCAGAACTTGTCTTATTTTTCATTCCTCAAACTTCGATGTATTCTTTTGCCCAACCCTTTAGTGATTTGCTGGCTTGTGCTCTCTTTATTTATTTTTTGGAAAAGAAAGGTGCGTTAAAGTTCCTTGCTCTTCTTCCTCTTACTTGGATTATTCTTAGTTATGCTGCTGGGGTTGCCAACAATATGCCAGGATATGAAGTTACTTGGACCGCCTATTTTCCCGAATTTTGCTGGACGGGTTATTCCCTATTTGGTTTCTTAATTTTTCTTGGTTTTTATTATGCCCCTTATTTAGCAAGAATCTTTCTTAACAAATCCCAACTTCTATCCGAAACAAGTATTGAAGAATATCAAAAAACAACGAATTATCAGTGGCTCGTAAATTTAATTGGTTCTGTCATTTTTGTCCTTATTACTATCTTGCTTTGGGGAATCGTCAACCTTTCTTCTCTTCCTGACCCTTTAAACATGAGCCGGCAAACTTATGCGCTTTTCTCTTTTCTTCCTCTTTACTTTTATAACGGAAGTCGCGGATATGATAAAAAATGGTGGCGCTACTTCAATTATTTCTATTATCCAGTGCATATTGTTTTTCTTGCCCTTATCTTTTGGCTTATCATGGTGCTATAGGAGGAAATTATGCTTAAACACATTAAAACCTTAGAAGAATTTCATGAAGAAATGAAAGCGTCACGCGTACTTGTTGATTTTTATGCTACATGGTGCGGACCTTGCCGGATGTTATCCCCTTTAATTGAACAATTAGCCGAGGAATATCCAGAATTAACCATCCTTAAAATTGATACAGATGAGGTACCTGGTGCCGCTGCTGAATATAACGTTTATAGTATTCCTACATTGGTCTATCTTGAAAACGGAAAAAAGATTGATCAGGCAGCTGGTTATCGTCCATATGATTCTTTAAAACATTTCTGTCATTTATAAGTAAAAAAATAATAAAAGCGCTATTTTCACAAAATTTCTTTTGTAATTATTAGAATTTGTGATTAAATAGCGCCTGCGCTGGACCATTGGTGTAGCGGCCTAACATGCCTCCCTGTCACGGAGGAGACCACGGGTTCGAATCCCGTATGGTCCGCCACAAGCGCGCGGGCGTAGTTCAGTGGAAGAACACCACCCTTCCAAGGTGGCCATGCGGGTTCGATTCCCGTCGCCCGCTCCATCTTATATGAAATATCCCCCATAATTTTGCCCAAGTAGGGTAAGATGAATGGAGGATTTTTTCTATGAAAAGAACACTCGAGGAGAAGTTATTCCTCGTTAAATT
>CASEFL010000004.1:5854-125739 GCA_949287245.1 uncultured Bacillota bacterium | reverse complement strand
GTTACGGTTTTCAAATAGGTTTCGGGATCACCGTTCAAGATAAAGTCTGCATACTCCAAAGGCGCATTGTAGATAAGATAGTCAAGTTCTGAACGTTCGTACATATTACGGGCAACTTCATTCTGAACGGCGATGGTATCAATCGCGATCATGCTACCGCCTGTGAATTTCAGCTCCACACAGTAGTTGTCGAGGGAGTAACCATAATCTTGTGTAAATGACGACGGAGGAGTCATTCTCCGCTCAGACCCCTAGGGGTCGTGCCGGACTGCAAGAAAAGACGGCGAAGAAGAATATTATTGAAAATATTGAAAAAATCAGTATTTTATATCGGTTTCGTTTATCTAGTAAGGGTTTCGTTTTGCTAGTGGGGGGTGTCGTTTTGTATCAAAGCGATAGCACAAAGACAGGTGCATCAAATGGGAATTTGTTCATCTTCTTCGAGTGGGTTTTCTACCTCAAAGGTTTATACTCTGTCGAAATGAAAGTTCTTAAATGATTGATAAGAATCAAATCACTTCGTTTCTTCAATAAGCAAAATTTATATATAGTCTCAACTTCATATTGAAAAAGCTTCTCTTAGTAGGATTTTAATAATTAAAAACTTAAAAATGAAATAATGGTAATTTCTTTTTTATAACGGCTAGGATGGTTTTGAGATTGATATAGTTAACATTTCAGTACATACATTAAAACATTAGAAAAGGTGCTTAGACTGCAAAGGAATGAATAGAATTATGCACGTTATCTTTTAACTAACGTTTATAAAAACCAATATTGATAAATTGTTTGTATTTGTTTAAAAAGAAAATTATTTGAATTTTAAGATTTTTAAGAAAAGAGTAATTTCCTAAAGAAATCAGATTTCTTTTTTTAAGAAAAATTCTTTAGAATAATGAAAAAGAACTTATGGATTATCAAAAAGAGTCATTAAAGAAACATCAAATTTGGGGTGGGAAAATAGAAACAAAAGTCCGCGTCCCTTTAAAGAATAAAGAAGATTTATCCCTTGCTTATACTCCAGGCGTGGCCTCTTCCTCTCTTGCGATAAAGGAAAATCCAGAGTTAAGTTTTTCTTTAACAAGAAGAGGAAACACCGTAGCGGTAATCACCGATGGCACGGCAATTTTAGGACTTGGGGATATTGGACCAGAAGCAGGTATGCCCGTTATGGAAGGAAAGTGCGCTCTTTTTAAAAAATTTGGTGATGTAGACGCCATTCCTCTTTGTCTAAAAACAAAAGATACTGAAGAGATTATTCATATTATAAAAATGTTAAGTGGTTCTTTTGGGGGAATTAATTTAGAAGATATTTCTTCTCCCCGTTGTTTTGAAATTGAAAAACGTTTAGCAGAAGAGTTAGATATTCCGGTTTTTCATGATGATCAGCACGGAACGGCGATTGTGGTCGGTGCAGCCTTATTAAATGCATTAAAAATCTTAAAGAAAAACATTGAAGATATTGGTGTTGTTATCAATGGGCCTGGGGCGGCAGGCACCGCGATTACAAAATTTTTGCTTGATTTAGGGGTAAAAGATATTCTTGTATGCGGAATTAACGGGATTTTATCTCCAGATGAAAATCTTGCTCCTTCTCAAAAAGAATTAGCGCTTTTAACAAACAAAAAGTTAATCAAAGGGAATTTAGAAAAAGCTTTAGTAGGGAAAGATGTCTTTATTGGTGTTTCCGTTGGTGGATGCTTAAAAAAAGAAATGATTAAGGGTATGAAGGAACGCCCAGTGATTTTTGCTTTGGCGAATCCAACACCAGAAATAGATCCTTTTGAGGCTAAACAAGCAGGAGCCTTTATTATTGGCACTGGTTCCTCTTTATATCCAAATCAAATTAATAATGCATTAGTATTTCCGGGTTTATTTAAAGGCGCACTTCAGGCGCAAGCGAAAAAGATAAATAAGGAAATGAAACTTGCTGCCGCTTATGCCCTTAGTTCCTATATCAAAGAGAAGGATTTAACTCCAGAATATCTTTTGCCTTCCCCTTTAGATAAAAAGGTATATAAGGCTGTTGCCAAAGCCGTTTTTGCTGCCGCCATCCGTACTCATGTTACAAGAGGTTAAAATATAAAGAGGAAAAATTATGAAAATTGCCTATGGAATGATGCTTTCAAGCAAACCAGAACAAAGTCAAAACTTAATTGATTTATTAAATGTGAACGGGAATGAACTCTTTATTTTAGTAGATTTAAAAAGTCAGCCCTTATTTGAACTTCTTTATAACAAATATCATCAAGACGAACATATTCATTTTATTGAAGATCGTTTTGATGTTGGCTGGGGGGATATTACAACCTCTAAAGCGACCGTATCTTTAATGAAACATACTTTAAATTATGATTACGATTACTTTACGATGGTTTCGGAATCTTGCCTTCCTTTATATCCGGATGAAGAGATTAAACTTTTCTTAGAACAAAACAAAGGAAAAGAATTTATTGATGTCCGTTTTGATTGGACAAAAAGAAGTCGTCTACACTTACTTCATGAGAAACCATATACAAAAAAACAAAGAAAACATCGTAATATTCTTGCTTTTCGTGATGTAGTTATTGATACTTTATTTCCTTACTTAGTAAAGAGGAATCCTCAATTTAAATCCTTTAAAGTGCCTACGACTCTTTTATGGTTTACGATTAGCAAAGAGTTAGCCTCTTACTTAGTTCACACGATAGAAAAAGATAATCTTTGGGAAAAATATAAAAACACTTTAATTGCGGATGAACATATTTTTGCAGAAGTCATTTATCATTCGCCTTTTTATCAAAAACTATTCCGTCCTGGGAAAAGAGGAGGTGCACTTCTCTATTGCGATTGGTATGTAATAAACGCTCCAAAATCTTTAACCATGAAAGATTATCAAAGAATTTATTCTCATAAAGTGCCTGTTTTTTATGCACGAAAATTTGATATAACGACAAACAAAGACGTTGTCGAAAGAATTTATCGGAATCGTAAAGATTCGAATTTTCGCTCTCCCTACACCAAATAGATTTAAGGAAAATTATGTAACATCCCTCCTTCTTATTTGCTAACATTAGAAGAGGAATACTTATGAAAAAAATCTTCTCGGGGGGGGTGTTATTACTAGCCATTTCTTGTGGCCTTCTTTTAGCATCCTGTGATCCTACTTCGTCTAGCTCACTTCCTGATGGAACAAGCAACACTTCAACAGAAAGTTCAAGCGAAAGCCATATTTATGATGGTTATACAATTACTCCTCTAAATGAGGCGACTTCGATTGCATTAGAAGCAGGAGAAAGCGGCACCGTCGAAAAATACTATGTTTATGGGGTTATCGAAAGTATTGATAACACAAAGTATGGGAACTTAACCATCAAAGATGATACAGGAAGTCTATACATTTACGGACTTTATAGCGAAGATGGAAGTACTCGATATGATGCCATGAGCGTTAAACCACAAGTAGGTGACGAAGTTGTCTTATATGGTTCGCTTATGAACTTTAACGGGAAAGCAGAGATGAAAGATGCTTGGCTTATGGAACATAAGGAAGAAGAAGTTCCTGCGCCAACATATGAAAAATATTCCATTAAAGAAGCGCGTGCTCTTGAAGACGGAGAAGGGGTAATTTTAGAAGGATATGTTGCCGCTATTCGTCTTGGCGGAGGCTATTCTCCTGCAGGATTTATTTTGGTTGATGAGCAATCATCTATTTATGTTTTCACAAGCGATGCTGCTAATGTGAAAGTGGGGAATAAAGTAACCATCCAAGGGGTGAAAGATTATTGGATTTTAGAAGATGAGGTCAGTTCTGCAGAGAAATATGACTATAAAGGCGCGAATCAAATTGGTGATGCAACGGTTACAAAAAACGATAACGTTATCCATGAATTACCCATGGACTGGGTGGAAGAAATTTCCGTTAAAGACTTGCTTGCTACTCCTGTTACAGAAGACATCACAAGCTTAGTTTATAAAGTTAATGCTCAAATTAATCGCGTAGAAGGAACAGGTTTTATTAACTACTTTATTGATGATTTTGACGGAACTGGTTCCTATATTTATACCAACAATAACGGCAACGATTTAGAAGATGACTTGCTTGCTTATGATGGAAAACTTTGCACACTTTATGTCACACCGTTAAATGCCAAATGTGATACCTCTGGTACCTTATATCGTTTCATGCTTGTAGATATTTTAGATGATGCCTACACCATGCCAGATAAGGAAATTCCTGAATTTGTGTATTCTCATTATGTCGCTGATCAATTCGATGAAGTTTACGCAAGCGATCCTGCTTTAGAGCTCGTTACTTCAGTAGACAATGATGTTCTTAATTTTAAAGGCGCAACAATTTCATATTCTTCGTCGGATAACACTATCTTTTCTATTAAAGAAGAAGAGGGAAAAACAATCCTTCACTGGGAAGAAAAAACAGGGGAAGTTACTCTTACTATCAAGGTTACTTATAAAGAGTATGAAGTAAGCAAAACAATGAAAATAAAGGGCCAATCTCCCGATGATATCGAAACTCAAACAATCGCAGAAGTTATTGCTGGAGATTATGGGGAAACATATACCGTACGAGGCATTGCTGCAGGAAGTTATCCTCACTCTAATAACAAGGGTTTTATGCTCGTGGATGAAACGGGTGTTCTTGCGATTATTACTACCGATACTGTAATGGCCTCTTTAGCACAAGGGAACGAAGTTATCCTTCGTGGAGAAAAATACGCCTTTGGTGAAGAAGGAGAGACAAAAGGTACGATTTGTTTAAGAAACGCTGAACTTGTTCATAACTTATACGGGGAACATGAATATAGTACTGCCTCTTTAAAGACTGCTACAGTGGAAGAACTTTATAATTTGCCGATTACGGAAGACCATTCTTTTGAGTTATATGAGACAACTGCTGTTATTAAATTTGACCGTCAACCTTATTACGTAAACATCGGAATTGAAAGTGAGGATGGCGAATCTTCTATTCGTCTTTATACGAATAATGGGGAAGCAAATTATGGATGGTTAGAACCTCTTGCAGGAAAACCGGTGACTCTTCATTTAGTACCCATCAATTGGAATACGAAAAACTACTATACCTTTGCTTGTATTATGGCAAGTGATGGAACAACAACCTTATATAACGAAACAACATTCGGAAGATAAGTAACTTTTACAACTTCAATGCCCGGAAACGGGCATTTTTATTTTAAAAACACTGCAAAATTAATGTATTTATTTAGATTTTTATAATGAAATCAAGAAAAAGAAAAACTCTATATAAGAAAATCCTTTCTCTTTTCTTTTTCTCAATAAGAAAAAGAGATAGGATAGCAGCATGGATTTTTCTGGATGGGAAAAACTTTCGCTTCTTGATTATGACCACCATGTAGCCAGTTCTTTATTTGTTGCAGGATGTAATTTTCGTTGTCCTTATTGTCATAACAAAACTTTAGTTATTAATCCAAATTCTGCCCCCATAATCTCTTGGGATGAAATTTATAACTTCTTTAAAAAAAGAAAAGGAATGATTGAGGGAATTTGTATCAGCGGGGGAGAACCGACTTTAATGACTGATCTTATGGAGAAAATTTCTCTTCTAAAAGAACTTGGTTATCAAATTAAGCTCGATACGAATGGATCGAATCCTAAAATATTAAAAGAAGTGGTTAAGAAAAAATTAATTGATTATGTCGCGATGGATATTAAAAATTGTCCAAAGCGTTATAAGGAAACGATAGGTATAAAACAATTTTCTCTTGCTGGCGTGCAAGAGTCGATTTCTTTTTTACGAACAAATCCGATTGATTATGAATTCCGCACGACGATTATGGAGGAATTTCATGATGAGGAGGCAATTAGAGAAATTGGCGAATGGATACATGGGGCACCTCGTTATTTTTTACAACGATATATTGATAATGAAAATTGTATCGTTGGAGGTTTTCATCCCGTTAGTAAAGAAAAGGCCATGCATTACCAAGGCATTTTAAAAGATTTCATTAGAGAAGTGAGTCTTCGTGGGTATGATTAATTGATGTTTTCTAGATAGCGATGAATTGATAAGGCGGCAATCGCCCCATCATTAACAGCAGTAACAACTTGTCGAACATTCTTTTTTCGGCAATCTCCTGCAGCATAAATTCCCGGGGTAGAAGTCTCCATCTCTTCATTAGTTTTTATATAACCATGTTCATCAAGATCAACAAGATTTTTAAAACGATCATTATTTGCTTTCTGGCCAATCGCAATAAAGCATGCTTTCGCATCCAAAAGGAAATCTTGTTTATTTTTATCTTCAAACACAATTCCTTCTAAAGATTCATGTCCGATAAACTGCTTTGTTTTAAGAGAAGAAAGAATATGAATATTCGGAGTAGATTCCACTTTGTTAATTAATGACTCTTCGCCAAAGAATTTATCAAAAAGCCTGCAAATCACGACTTCTTTTGCAAATTTTGCTAAATATAGGGCATATTGTAGAGCGCTATTTCCATCGCCAATAACGACGGTCTTTTTCCCTTCAGCTTGGAATGAATCGCAAACCGCGCAATAAAATATCCCTTTACCAAGCAATTCTTCCTCCCCTTTAACTTGTAGTTTTTTATGTTCAACACCTGTAGCAAGAAGAACCGCTTTCGCCTCAAATAAGCTGTAAGTTGTTTTGATAAGGAAATGACTATTTTCTAATCTTTGAATTTCTAAAACTTCATCAGGCTCGATTTCCGCCCCTAAAGAGGTTGCCTGTTCAACCATTTTGTTTGCCAGTTCTAACCCGCTCAACCCTTTTTGGGAGGGGTAATTTTCGACATAAGGGGAGGTCGCTATTTGTCCACCAAGGCCCTCTTTTTCAATTAAAAGAGCAGGATGGCCTGCTCTTTGGGAGTAGATGGCTGCAGATAAGGCTGCAGGACCACCGCCAACAATAACAACTTCTTGTTTCTTAGGCTGCATGTTTTATTTCTTCCACGTACCCACGGATTTTGCTGGCATTATCGTATAAGGTATAACCATTTTCATGGGGGACATATAAGGTTGGGGCATTTTTAATATGAATGGCCTCTACCCATTCACGGTGAGTGGCTGCATCCACTTGAGTATAAGAAAGACCGCTTCTATCGAGAACTGTTTTTGCTAATGCGCAATTTGGACAAGTAGGAGAAGTGAAGAGAATGGGACCTTCAGGAAGAGATAAACTTGCTAAAGAATTCGTAGGATTTTTTTCTAAACTACAGGCATTAATTCCATGCTCAGCCATTTCGCTTCCTTCACTTTGTTCTGGGCGGATTTGGTAGGTTTGACGATCCTTAAATTCTTGTGTTTTTCCGGCATTCCAGTTTTTAATTGGCCGATAATAACCAGTAATGCGGCTATAAACTTCCGCTTCTTTCCCACAATATGGGCATTTCCAAACTTCACCTTGTAGGTAGCCGTGGTCTTGGCAAACTGAATAAGTGGGAGACATGGTGTAATATGGAAGTTTATAGTTTTGAGCAATCGTTCTTACTAACTTCATGCAGGATTCCCAATCAGGCAACTTTTGTCCTAAGAAGGCATGGAATACAGTTCCACTGGTGTATAACGTTTGGAAACGATCTTCAATATCAAGGGCTTCAAAGATGTCATTTGTAAAGCCAACAGGCAAGTGAGAACTATTCGTGTAATAAGGAACTCCACCATGTTCATTGGCCGTAATGATATCGGGATAACGTTCTTTATCGTGTTTGGCAAGACGATAAGCAGTACTTTCTGCAGGTGTAGCTTCTAAATTAAAGAGTTCACCGGCATAAAGTTCTTGATAACCAGATAAGCGATCGCGCATATGATTTAACACCTCAACAGTGAAATCTTGCGCTTCTTTATTCGTTAAATCTTTGGCAATCCAGCGGGCATTTAAACAGGCTTCATTCATTCCCACTAAGCCAATTGTGGAGAAGTGATTATTGAAATTCCCAAGATAATGTTTTGTGTATGGATACAAACCAGCCTCTAAACAAGCTGTGACAAACTCTCTTTTTGCATGCAAAGAACGAGCAGCAACATCCATTAAGTGATCAAGGCGGTTATAAAAATCTTCTTTATTTTCCGCAAGATAGGCAATGCGAGGCATGTTCAAGGTGACAACACCAATAGAACCTGTAGATTCTCCTGAACCAAAATATCCTCCCGATTTTTTCCGAAGTTCTCTTAAGTCAAGACGTAAACGACAACACATGGAACGTACATCACTTGGTTTCATATCGCTATTAATATAGTTACTGAAGTAAGGGGTTCCGTATTTTGCTGTCATTGTAAACAAAAGCTTGTTGTTTTCCGTTGCTGACCAGTCAAAATCTTTCGTAATGGAATAGGTTGGAATTGGATATTGGAAACCTCTTCCATTGGCATCACCTTCAATCATTACTTCGATAAATGCACGATTAATCATCGCCATTTCTTCGGTGCAATCCTTATATTTAAAAGGCATTTCTTTGCCACCAACAATGCAGTTTAACTCCGCCATATCATCAGGTACGGTCCAGTCTAATGTGACGTTAGTAAAGGGGGCTTGGGTTCCCCAACGAGAAGGAGTATTTACTCCATAAATAAAACTTTGAATGCATTGTTTTACTTCTTTGTAGGTCAAATGATCCGCTTTTACAAAAGGAGCAAGATAAGTATCAAAAGAAGAGAAGGCTTGTGCGCCCGCCCATTCATTTTGCATAATGCCTAAAAAGTTCACCATTTGGTTGCAAAGAGTCATTAAGTGATTTGCAGGAGAGGAAGTGATTTTTCCCGCAACGCCGCCCAAACCTTGTTGGATGAGTTGTTTTAAACTCCAACCAGCGCAATATCCAGTAAGCATCGATAAATCGTGAATGTGCATTGCGGCACTACGATGAGCCTCCGCGACCTCTTTATCGTAAACTTGAGAAAGCCAATAATTCGCGGTTACTGCACCAGAATTGGAAAGAATTAAACCCCCAACGGAATAAGTAACCGTACTATTCTCTTTTACCCGCCAGTCATTAATTTTTAAGTAATTATCAACAACGGAAGCATAGTTAAGTTCCGTATTTTTCATTTCCCGAAGTTCTTCATGTTTTCTTCGATAACCCATATAGGAACGAGCAACATCAACATAACCCGTTTCAATTAAAGCGACTTCTACACTATCTTGAATATCTTCAACAGCAATCACATTATCTTTAACACGATTGCCGAAATGAGAAGTTGCCCTTAACGCAATAAGGGAAATAACGCTTTTATCAGGAGAAATGTGTTCAGCAACTAACGCTCGTTCAATCGCCCACTCAATTTTTTTAATGTCAAATTCAACAATGGAACCATTTCTTTTTTGTACTCTCATATGCTCCTCCCAAGATGCTGGTAAGAAAGACTCTCGAATGAGTCTTTATCAATTTGCCTTTTTAAGCCCGCATAATATCCGTCAAGATTGAAAGATTGTCACGCACAATGCTTAAGAAATTTTCGCCATGTAAATTTCATAAAGTTTTCATGAAAAAAGCGTCTTGATTTATTGCGATTATTTCTTATGTTTCCGATTTTCTCATTTCGTCAAGCCGTTAATTTTCTCTTTTTTTACGGTGTCTAAATTTTGTTTTTTCTCCTTCTTTTCTCTTAAAAATAGGCACAATATCCATAAACAAAAACTCTGTTTCTTTCTCGTAGAGAAAAGGAACTTTTTTCCTCTTTGTTTTCTTTTTCTTGCTTTCTATAATAGCCGCGCATTTTCATAAAGGAGTTTTTATGGCCGAAAATGAGACAAAGGTAAATGAGGGTAAAACCCCAAAGAAGAAAGGCAAGGTTCGTAAGGCTTTTAAGGGTTTATGGAACGAATTTGTTGCTTTCATTAATAAGGGTAACGCCTTCAATCTTGCAATTGGTGTTGTTATTGGCGGTGTCTTTAATTCTGTAGTAACAGCACTTACCAACATCTTACTTTCCATTTGTACATGGGGCGTCCCTGGTGGACTTGCTGGTTTAGTAACCGTTTTACCTCCTGCAAATGCCGCACAAGATGCCGGCACGATGGGTTGGCAAAATTCATACACTGCAGCAGAATTCCAAAATGCTCTTAATACGATGAATGATGCAGGAGAAGTAACAACAGTATTCATCAATAGCTATGTTCAACACGGAAATTCTTATTTCTATAAAGGTGCTGCAGTCATTGATTGGGGTGCTTTCATTAATGCTGTTATTGCCTTCCTTATTGTTGGTTTAACTCTTTTCGTTATTGTTAAGGTTTATAACTATCTTAAAACGAAAGGGGAGAAGATTGCCGCGGATGCCAAAGAACGCTATTACCAAGCTCACCCTGAAGAAAGACCAGTTCCTCCTGAACCAGGAAAACCTGAACCAACAGAAAAGGAATTACTTGCTGCAATTTTAGTCGAACTAAAAAAGAATCCTCAGGCGGTAACAAGTAAAGTTTCACCTTCGGAGAAATAAATTGCCTCGTCATATCATCTTTGAACAAATTGAGAACTTTCGCGACGTAGGAGGCTATACCGCCTCCTATGGCGAAACTTCTTTTGGTGTCCTTTATCGTTCCGGTAGTTTATCGAATGCGACAACTAACGATTTAAAAAGAATTCAATCTTTAGGAATCAAATCCGTTATTGATATTCGAAGTGAAGAATCAAAAGAAAAATATCCTGATCGTACAAAAACCCTTTCTGAGATTCATCACTATGAATTTTCTGTAAACGGAAACGGACGAGTTCCGAAAAATCGCGAGGATATGATTGATAGTTATCTAGAAATGCTTGAGGAACCTTATCAAGCACGAAAAATCTTTCTTGCGATTGCTCATGTAGAAAAACCTGCAATCATTCACTGCGTTGCAGGGAAAGACCGTACAGGAGTTTTTGTTTTTCTTACTTTGATGGCCAATGGAGTTCCTTTCGAGGAAGCAAATGCGGATTATTTACAAAGTCCTGCGTATCTTAGAAAACTACGCGCGGAAACTAAGAAAAACAGTCCTGATTTTCCTAAAGATATTCTCGATCCTAACGCTCTAATTTGGGAAGAAGTTTGGGCGCGTTTCCTTCAACAATATGGAAGTCTTGATGAATATTTTGACTTTTTAAATTTAGGAGATGACGACGTTAATCTTTTAAAGAATTGTTTAGGGAAACAAGAACAATCTTGTGGGGCAGTAGTTTTTGATGAAGAAGGGAAAATATTAGTAGAACGAATGCAGCATGGTCATTTTTCCTTACCAAAAGGCCATGTAGAAACATTTGACGCTACACCTTTTATGACCGCAAAACGGGAAATTCAGGAAGAAACCGGATTTGATGTTACTTTTCCCTCTACGAAATCTACCTCTATTGAATATTCTCCTTATCCTGGTGTAGCAAAAAAAGTAACCTTCTATTTGGCAAAAAAATCAGGAGGAAAAGAAATAGTACAAAAAGAAGAGGTATCGGATATTTATTGGTTAACTCCAGAAGATGCCTTAATTTGTTTAACTCACGACAGTGATCGATATGTTGTGAAGTGGGCTGTTCCCATTTATCGTCTTCTTAATGATTAATTTAATTTAGAGACGATATAGGAAGCGTATTCTTTCGCCACGTTAATATGCGTGGCTTTTTCAATTCCTTGAAGAAAAGCGTTTGAATTTACTTCACATACAATAGGCTCCTCGTTTCCCCCTTTTAATAAATCTACTCCACAATAATCAAGATGAAGGATGCTCGCGACCTTTTCTGCTAAATAAGTAAAGGAAGGGGGAGGAACAATGGGAGTAGGAATTCCCCCTTGGGCAAGGTTACTACGAAAGTCGTGAAGATTTTCTCTTTTCATTGCCGCAACACATTTTCCACCAATAACGATTAAGCGATAATCAACTCCAATTTCTCTGGTAATCCACTTCTGATATAGACGCGGCATATAACGATTGTCTTTTTCAAATTTCATCATCTCTTCTTTGTTATGAAGGAGAAAAACACTTTTCCCCATGGAGCCAAAAGAAAACTTTGCTATTAGAGGATATCCAAGCAAATCCCCAACATTTTTTACGAAAATATCATTAATTTGTTCACTATAGGTAAGCGGTCCACTAATCGTTTTAGGCATAGGAATTCCTTGATTTTCTAAGGCAAGATAAGTTTTCATCTTGTCATCACAAAGCTCAATTGCGGTTGCGGAATTAAAAAGAATAAAACCTGCATTTTCTAAGCCATGAGAAACATTGTGGTCTTTATCTAAATAAAGAATAAAACGATATTCATTGGGAGAAAGAAGGGTAACACGATTACCCTTTTCATTAAGGTAAGTAAAAATCTCAGAATTTTGGCGGATTTCTAAATCAATAGAATAGTTTTTTAATTCATCTTTCATCCTTGAGGCAAAGTGCGCTAATCCCGGTAAGACTTTATAGGCATTTAAAATACATAGGGCTTTTGTCATGTTTTTATTATAAACAGGAAGCATCTTTCTTTTTGCATTTTTCTCTTGTCATATAAAAAAGATGGAAGAGAATTATCGCGGAGGCAATTTCTATGGACGAAAGTATTATTGCTCTTCTTCATCCAGAAATTTCGCTTGGGGAAATTTCTACGACTTTAAATAATCATCTTATCTTAAGAGATCAAGCAATAAAGAAGGGCGCAAAGTTACTCGTCTATCCTTTGAATTCCTTAACAGGTTCCCTTTCTTCTTTGGCTAACCAAGGGGATATAAAGGAGCAAAGTAAGACTGCAGTGAATCAGTTAACCGCAATATCTGCATATTCTTTACTGGCTTACGAAACGGATCATGGAATCATGGTCACTTTATATAAAAATGGTCGCCCAGTAGCGGTAAACCGCGCAAGAAAAGTGAGTGACCATGAGGGTATTGTTATCCTTCATTTTTATCATGATGGGACAATTTATCTTCGTCATTTTCGCCATGATTTATTCCAAGGTAATTATCGGAGTTTGTGCATTCATTTTGTAGGCACATCTTCTTATGTTGGCCAAAAAGAAGAATTAGAAAACGCGCATGGAGAAAGAAATTATTGTTTTTTAACTTCTTCAAAGGGAGAGACCACAATGGATGGAGTTTCTTTTGGGGAAAGCTATTCTTATATTGATGGGGTAGAACATTATTCTAAAGAGCCTCTATTCTGTTTCTCCTATCCTTTAACTGCGTGTAAAAAATCGGAAAAACTACGCAAAAACCCATCCATTTACCCAAATTTTAAGGAAGATACCCTTGTTCCTATGTTTCCTTTCCTTGCTCATATGGGAAGTTATGATCAAATCAATTTAGAAGATGTTAAAGAAGCTCTTAAGATTCAAAGTGAAGCTTTAGCCTTAAGAATGGAAACGATTGGTGTTAGAAAAGCTGTTCTTGGTTTATCAGGTGGTTTAGATTCTGCGCTTGCCTTAATTGTTGCTTATGAAGCTTTTTTATCGCGGTCTTGGGATTTATCGGGACTTTATGTCTATACCCTTCCTGCTTTTGGCACAAGTTTAAAAACGAGAGAAAATGTTGATCTTTTAGCGGATGCACTTGGTGTTCATGTAGAAGAGATTTCGCTAAAAGACACTCTTATGTCACATTTTAAAGACATTCATCATGATTCTTTAAATACAAATGTCGCTTATGAAAATGCGCAAGCAAGAGAACGTACTCAAGTATTGATGGATATCGCAAACGATGTTGGCGGAATTATGGTAGGAACAGGTGATATGTCAGAACTTGCCTTAGGATGGACAACATATAACGGCGATCATATGTCAATGTATGCTGTTAATGGTGGTGTTCCTAAGACAATGGTGCGTTATTTAACTCTTGGTTATGGGAAGTTACATCCAAATGTTGGCAAAGCGATTCAAAGTATCATTGATACTCCCGTATCCCCTGAATTATTACCAGTAGATGATTTGGGGAACATATCTCAAAAAACGGAAGGGAAACTAGGACCATATGAAGTTCATGATTTTTATTTATATGGTTGGATAGAAGGGGCGCCTTTATCTCTTATTTATAAAAAGGCATGTGACACTTTTAAAAATATGTATCAACCCTCAGAATTAAAAGAGTGGTTAAGAGTTTTTACGAAGCGTTTTCTTTCTCAGGCATTCAAAAGAAACTGCATGCCTGAAGGACCCCAAGTGACAAAATATTCTTTATCTAGTCGTCCTGGCGGATATCACTTTCCTAGTGATGTTTCATCAAAAGCCCTTCTTAGTATCGTTGAAGAGTTATAAACTATAAGAAAGAAAAGGAAAAACATTATGAACAATAAGAAAGGTCCAGTTGTCGTTTCTGATGAAGAAACTCTCGATATGAGTGCTGATGAGAAAGCAACAACAACGAATTTTGAAGCTAAAGTCGCAGAAGATGCTTTAGAAGAAAGAAAAGAAAAGAAAAAGAAGTCTCTTTTTCGCGAACTCGTTCGTTTCTTTTTTGTGGGAGTTTTGTGCACACTCATTGATTTAGGAGTTCAACTTCTTCTTCTTTGGGCCTTTGAATCGAACCTTTCAACATATGAAGGATGGGGAAGTTATGTCGCATTCGCTATTGCGGTGACCGTAGCCTTTTTAGTTGCAAATCTTGTTAACTTCTTTTGTTCTCGTTTTATTGTTTTCAAAAATGTTGATAAAAACGCCGATACAAAATCTGCAAAAGCCTTCCTTATTTATCTTCTTCTTGGAGCGGGTGGTTGGATTATTGGTGTTGGTTTACAAGAACTTGGAGTGTATTTCTCCCAAACCTATTTTGGTATTGAGAATTTGTCGCTTGATATCATGCACGCCTTCGATAATGTCTTAGAAGGTGGCATTGGCATTGCCTTCTGGGCATTCTTGATTATTTTCTGTTTAAAAACGCTCGTTACTCTTATTTATAACTACGTGACTAGAAAACTTATTATTTTTAAAGCTCCGAAGAAAGAGGAAAAAGAATATCAAACAGTAGATATTTCTCTTCTTGAAAAAGAAGGGAAAGAGGAAACACCCGTTGAAGAAACACCAAAACCTGTTTCTAGTGAAGAAAGCGAAGATAAACTTCCTCCTTTAGAGCCACTCGTAACAAAAAAATCTTTCCAAAATATTTTCCGTGAAGAATTAGATCGCATATTTGGACCAGGAAAGAAACGTGTTGATGTTGGTAATGGATGGAAAATTGTCTACGAGGAGTTAGATGCCTTTGATAAGGAACATCCTGATTTTGTCAAAAAAGGAAAAAATGATTAAGAAATGAGGATTTCCTTGAGAAATCCTTTTTTAACATTTTGGTTATGAAAAAAGTTGCCATTATTGGAGGAGGGGCTTCGGGAATCTATCTTGCCCGCGCTTTAAAAGGTTCCTCATATTCTTTAACTATTTTTGAAAAAAGAGAACAACTAGGGAAAAAACTGATGGCCACAGGGAATGGTCGTTGTAATTGTTTAAATAAAAATTTAAACCCTAATAAATTTTCTTCCCCTTCATTAGCGAAAGATCTTTTTTCGGAATTTCCTTATATGAGGCTTAAAAAAACCTTTGAGGATGATTGGCACATTCCTTTAATTGAATTGGGAGATTTTGTTTATCCAGCCTCTCTTAGCGCAATTGCGATGGGCAATTACTTAAAAGCGTCTTTGGATGCAAGAATTTTATGTGAAAGTAAAGTTGCGGATTATCAAAAGAAAGAAGATGGCTATCACCTTTATTTTGACGGGAAAGAAGAGGTTTTTGATATTTTGGTTATCGCTACAGGAGGGAAGAGTGCGTCTAAATTTGGTAGTGATGGTTCTTTCTTTTCTTTATTAGAACGTCATGGTTATGAAGTCACTCCTTTAAAACCTGGACTTACCCCTATTTTGGTTCAGGAGAAAAATGGATTGAAATCAATTTCTGGTGTCCGAATTAAGGCTGAAGTGGAAGTAAGGGAAAAAGAAAAAACATATTTTCAAGAGGAAGGAGAAGTTCTTTTTCGGAAAGATGGTTTATCGGGGATTGTTATATTTGATGCGGAAAGTGTGATTGTTACTCATGGGCTAAAAAACGCACAAATACTTATTCATCCTCTTCCTGGATTTAAAAAGGATCGCGTTGAGTCTTTAACTATTTGGAAAAGGGAAGCTCCAGGACATTATTTAGAAGCTCTTTTTGTTCCGCAACTTGCTTCTTATTTATTAAATCGATCTCGAGAAGATTCCTTACCGTTATCTTCCTTATTAACGACAATTCCTTTTACTTATGAGAATCACTTATCTTTTGATGAAAGCACAGTTACTCTAGGTGGTATTTCTCTTAACGAAGTAACGGATACCTTTGAGTCAAAAAAAGAAAAATCTCTGTATTTCCTAGGTGAAATTTTAGATTTTGATGGTTTATGTGGCGGTTACAATTTAAGTTTTTGTTTAGCTAGTGCCTTAAAAGTTGCTAAAGACTTAAGGAGGCAAGAAGAAAAAATGCTCTCTTAGAGAGCACTTTTACAAAATCTTTACGTTGACACTTCACGGTTCATGCCATTAAATACGTGAGCGCTTCCACTCATTGGTAGGGTTGCGGATATATTTCTAGAGGTTTGATATGAGATACACCAACACATCGAAAGTTCTTAGTTTGATCTTCCACGCTATTTTAGCTTTAGGTTTTGCGGCAATGGGCATTTATTTTGCTTTCTTTGTCGTTCCTTTTGCTTTTACATCTAATCCTTATGCTTTTAGTGACAACTTATTTGCTGCTAGTTTTTATCTTTATTTAGAACTTGCTGTTGTTGGAATTAGTTTTGCCGTCATTTCTAGTTATGGATTTGCTAAAGCCTTCCTTTCTTATAGCAATGCAAAAAATTCTGATCAAAATGTTCGTGATTCATTGACTGCTTTTATTTGTGAAGGATGGATTGCTTCCATCACGATGTTTTTAAATGGTTCGGTTCTTTTTAATGCCATGACAGGTTCGGAAACCGCTGATGTTACTTTCCCTATCGTGATGTGTGTGCTTCTTTCTATTGTTTTACTTATTGCTACAAATATCCCAATGGTAAAAATGTATGACGGGAAAGATTATTCTCCTCTTCTTAAAGGGTTAGCTTTAAGTGGTGCAATTGTTCTTCTTACTCTTGCTTTTGATACAATCTTTGCTCTTATTGGATTATTCTCTCGTACATATACGGCAACGACCAATCCTTTCATGGCTCAACTTTTAGCGATTATTGTTCCTAGTTTGATTGCGGGTGCTTTACTTTTAGCTACAGGCATCCTTCTTAAGAAAGAAAATGCAACGAACAAATCGGTTACATTTGCCACAATCGCCTTAGGGGTATCCATGATTGTTATTTCTGTTACGCTTATTTGCCATGGAACCTTTGAATTTTTATGGCAAGATTCGAAATATCATTTAATTGGAATTCTTAATGAAAATAATTTCAATTTCCCGGGTCTTGGTTATGGAATTATGTGTATTATTGCCTCTGCTTTCCTTATTGGCGGTGGAGTAACTGCTATTGTTCTTTCCAATCATTCTGGTAATCGTTCAAGCACAAAAAACAAAAATATGAATGCTTAATTTATTCGGATAAAAAAGAAAACCGCGCAAATACGCGCGGCTTTTTTTATTTTTTATTAATAAATTGGTGAGAAATCACGAACCACAACAACTTCATCATAAAGGTCTTTTACTTCATCAGAAATAGGTTCGAATTCCTTTTGGAAACGTTCCATAACCGCTTGAGGGACAATTCTTCCTTCATCCCGCATCCGGTTTTGTCTACAGCAAACGTCAAATGGCAAATCAAAATAAACAAGTACGTGACGATCAAAACCTGGCGTTTCTAGGCAATACATCATTCGATAGCGGTTTTGCAAATTCGTTGCATCGGCAATGACGGTAGCATTTTCATCTTCTTCACCATATCGATTTAAACGTTCTAAGAAAGTACGCCATACCAAACCTTCATCACGAAAATCTTGCGCTTTACCAAAAAGTTCTTCACGAATGTCATCGGAAGAAACAATTTTTGTTTTTGGATTGGCTTTTTTATATTTTGCCGCCCATGTGCTTTTTCCGCTTCCTGGTAATGCCGAAAGTAGAATTAACGTTCTCATGTTTAAATTGTAATTATTTCATATTCTTACTTCCATAAAATGCGAATGAAAGCGATTGCAAAATGCAAAAGTATAGAAAGTAGAAGGAGATGTATTCATAATAAATTCATGAGTAAATCATCTTTAGATAACGTCATTCTCTTCAAACTAACTTCTTCTCCTAAACTTGCTGAAGAAATTTCTTCTTTATCTTCTATTCCTCTTGGAGAGGCAGAGGTTCGACATTTTGCTGACGGGGAAGTAATGGCAAGGCCTTTATCTAATGTTCGGGGAAAAACGGTATATGTTGTTCAAAGTACGGCCACACCGGTTGCCGAACGAATTATGGAACTTTTAATTTTTATTGATGGTTTACGAAACGCAAAGGCAAAAGAAATTAATTTGGTGATTCCCTACTATGGTTTTTCTCGTCAAGACCGGGTTGCAAGAAGAGGAGAACCAATCACCGCAAAATTGGTCGCGGATTTATTAAATACTGTTGGGGTAAATCGTGTTATTACGATGGATCTTCATACCCCTCAAACTCAAGGCTTTTTCTCTTGTCCCGTGGATGATTTATCTCCTACTTCCTTATTTGGAGATTATTATCGAAAACTTTTCCATCGATTATCGATTCCTACTTCCAAAGTGACGGTTGTTTCTCCTGATCACGGTTCTATTCATCGTGCGCGAGATTTAGCAAGCGAACTCCCCGATAGTAAACTTGCGATTATTGATAAAAGAAGACCTGCTCCAAATGTGGCGGAAGTTTCGCAAGTGGTCGGAGATGTTAAAGGGCAAGTATGTTTAATCATTGATGACATTATTGACACTGCAGGCACAACCATTGCTTGTGCGGATTTACTTGAAAAAGAAGGAGCGACGTCACTATTTGTTGGAGGTACACACGGGGTACTTTCTAATCATGCCGAAGAGAAAATTCGCTTACATCCTTTTATCCAAGATCTTTGTTTAACTAATTCGATTGAAAAAGATATTCCTTGGGTTTCAATGATTTCTATTGCTCCTATGATTGCGGAAGTTATTGTTGCTTCTGAACAGGGGACGTCTGTTCCTGATAGTTGGATGGCTTTCTATTAATCTCTGCATTTCCGGCATATTTTTGCCGATTTTATATAAATAACGTGTTCTATCCTCTGAACCACGGTTAAAAAACAAGGAGGTCTTTGTGACCATGAATACAACAAGAAAAATCGCAGAAAATGCGATTATTGCCGCCCTTTACTTCGTCTTAACGATTATTAGTACGCCAATTGCCTATGGACAAATTCAGTTTCGGATTGCGGAAGCCTTGATGCTTCTTTGCTTTTACCGTAAAGATTTTGTTATTGGATTAACCATAGGGTGCTTTTTAGCAAATCTTGGAAGCTCACTTTTACCTTGGGATTTGATTTTTGGAACATTAGCAACGTTGCTAAGTGGATTAGCCATTGCTTATTTAAGCCCCAGATTAATTATTGCCGCTTTTTATCCCGCTCTTTTTAACTCGTTTATTGTTGGAGCAGAATTATATTTTATTTTAGACCTTCCTTTTTGGATTAACGTTGCCTATGTTGCTTTAGGGGAAATCGTGGTTGTTTTCGCTGGATATATCCTCTTTCTTTTCCTAACAAGGCGAAAAGGATTTATGGATTTATTACATTGCAATGCTCACGAGAATATTCATTGGTAAGATAGAAATATGGAAAAAAAGTTTGGAATTGAAATTGAACATGTTGATGCTCATTCGCGGGCAAGAGTTGGTATCTTGCATACTTGGCATGGGGATGTTCCCTTACCGATGTTTATGCCAGTTGGTACTTTGGCGACGGTAAAATGTTTATCTCCTGAAGAAATTAAAGCCATTGGTTCTGGCGTGATATTAGCAAATACTTATCATCTTCATTTACGTCCAGGAGAAGATATTGTCGCGAAGGCCGGAGGTGTTCATTCTTTTATGAATTATGATGGCCCAATGCTAACAGATTCAGGAGGATTCCAAGTTTTCTCTTTATCAGGAAAAAGGACATTAAGTGAAGAAGGTGTTCGTTTCCATAATGATTTTAATGGTAACGAAGAACTTTTTACTCCTGAATCCGTGATTGAGATTGAAGAAAAAATTGGTGCGGACATCATTATGTCTTTTGATGAATGCATTCCATATCCTGCTTCTTACGAATATGTTAAAAATTCTACCTTGCGTACATTAAGATGGGCAAAAAGAGGATTAGAAGCCCATAAAAGAAAAGACCAAGCACTTTTTGGTATTGTTCAAGGGGGCGCTTTTAAGGATTTGCGTGAGCTTGCCGCAAAAACTTTAGCGAACATGGATTTTCCTGGTTATTCTATTGGTGGGACATCGATTGGCGAACCAAAAGAAGTTTGTTTTCAAATGGTTGAAGACGCTATTTCGTATTTACCAAACAATAAGCCTCGTTATTTAATGGGTGTTGGCTCAATTGATTATATTTTAGGGGGCATTGAACGTGGGGTTGATATGTTTGATTGTGTCTTACCTACGCGTCTTGCAAGACATGGAACATTAATGACTTCAGAGGGGCGAATTAATATTCATAAGGCAGCCTATAAAGATGATTTTTCTCCTTTAGATCCGGAATGTGATTGTTATACGTGTACGCATTTTACAAAAGCATATTTGCATCATCTTCACATGTGCGGGGAAGAATTAGGCAAGCGCTTAAATTCCCTTCACAATCTTCGTTTTTTAATTCGCCTTGTGGAAGGAGCAAGAAAGGCAATACGTGAAGATCGCTTTTTAGAATATAAGGAAGAATGTTTACGAAAATATAAAGATCCAAGGGGGTTTTAGCGTGAATATTGAATTATTTAATTTTGATTTACCGGAGGAATTAATCGCGCAAAAACCAAGTGATTTGCGAGATAAATGCCGTTTACTTGTTGTAAACCGTGAAGAAAAAACGTATGAAGATAAAATTTTCTCCGACATTATTTCCTATTTTCATAAAGGCGATGTTTTAGTGCGAAATAACACAAGAGTTATCCCAGCAAGATTACACGGTATAAAAGAAGATACAAAAGGAAAAATTGAACTTCTTTTATTAAAAGATCATGGAGATGATGTTTGGGAATGCTTAGTTGGTAACGCGCATTCTGTAAAAGTTGGATCTTTTTCTTCTTTTGGGGAAGGGAAGATTCGCGCGGAATGCATTAAGGTTCTTCCTGAAGGCATTCGTCTTATGAAATTTCATTATGAAGGGATTTTTCTAGAGAGACTAGAAGAGTTAGGAGAGATGCCTCTTCCACCTTATATTCACGAAAGAACGAGCAAAAAAAGTGATTATCAAACTGTATACGCATCCGTTCCTGGGAGCAGTGCTGCCCCTACGGCAGGCTTTCACTTTACGGAAGAACTTTTAGAAAAAATTAAGCAAATCGGCGTTCAAATTGTAGATATTACTCTTGATATTGGTTTAGGAACCTTTCGTCCTGTCCAAGTAGAAGATACAAAAGATCATGTTATGCACGCAGAAACTTACCATATGAGTAAAGAAGTTGCGGATATCTTAAATTTAGCAAAAAAGGAAGGAAGAAGGATTATTGCAACCGGTACGACATCAGTGCGCACTTTAGAGTCGGTGTATCAAAAATTTGGGCGTTTTGAGGAAGATTCTTCTTCTACCTCCATTTTTATTTCACCTGGTTATCATTACCAAGCGGTGGACGCTCTGATTACCAATTTTCATCTTCCTAAAAGCACCCTAATCATGCTTGTTTCCGCCTTTATGGGACGAAAGTTTACATTAGAATGTTATAAACATGCGGTAGAGAAACAATATCGTTTCTTTTCTTTTGGCGACGCGATGTTTATTTATGGATCCTATCAAGGGGATGGCGAATGAATTTTGATACAAAGCATGCTTTAGAAGAAGAGCTAAAGCGCGCCTCTTTAAAAAAGAGAGAAAAACTACTTCTTCATTCTTGTTGCGGCCCTTGTTCTTGTTTTCCTTTTCTTATTTTAGGGGCGTCCTACAATCTATATGTAAGTTACAACAATTCGAATATTTATCCTTTCGAAGAATGGGAGAAAAGAAAGAAAACTTTAGAAAAGGCAATTGAAGCATTCTCTTCTGTTTATGGAATTCAAATTACTCTTTTGCCGGTCCATTATGATCACGATAATTACATGAAAGAATTGCTTCCTTTAAAAACATGCAAAGAAGGAGGGGAACGCTGCCATCTTTGTTATAAAAAACGCCTCGAGGAAGCTAGAAAATTAGCAAAAGATCTTAAGATTCCCAATTGGTGTACAACTTTAACCTCTTCTCGCCAAAAAAGTGCACAAGTGATTAACGAAATTGGTCTTTTATTAGATAAAGAAGATCCAAATGGTCCACATTTTGTTTTATCGGATTGGAAGAAACTTGGCGGTATGGAAGAAGGGATTCGCATCGCCTCTCATTTAGGTTTATATCGACAAAATTATTGTGGTTGTGAATATAGTTTAAATTCCAAGAAAAATGATTAATTTCTTGTATTTTCCTTATGCATGGTGCATAAAGAATGTAAAGTGAAAACGCTTGCAAACATTAAAAAACCTGCCAAAGTGCGGTTTTTTTAAAAAGTTGAGATATTTTCAAAGAAATTGTGCATTTTTTGTTTGTATCTTCGCGTGCGTAAGAGTATATTTCGCACTGCCAGCGCTTACGGGGATATGCGATGTTGCTGACACGCCCATCAATGTTGTCGATGGACTTAGTCAGGAAACTCGCATTGAGCAAGCAAGGCAAGCCAAGAGACACAAGGAGGAAAATCTATGGCGAAGAAGCATGTGCTCCGCATCAGACTTCAGGCTTATGAACATGCCACTCTCGACACTGCTGTTGAGAAAATTCTGACGGTAGCAAAGAAAACCGGCGCCGGTGTGATTGGACCCGTTCCTCTCCCCACCGAAAAGCAGGTGTACACCATTCTCCGGGCAACCTTCAAATACAAGGATTCCCGTGAACAATTTGAAATCCGCACCCACAAGAGGCTAATTGACATTGTCAACCCAAAGAAAGAAACGGTTGATGAAATTAAGCGTCTTGACGTCCCAAGTGGCGTTGAAATCCAATTAACAGCGAAGTAAGGAGGTAGGAATCGTGAAATCCCTAATCGGAAGAAAAATTGGGATGACAGAAGTGTTTGCAGAAGATGGCACTATGTATCCTGTCACCGTTGTTGAAGTCCTGCCCAATGTCATTCTCGCAAAGCGCACCCTTGAAAAAGATGGCTATGAAGCCCTTCAAGTTGGTTATGAAGATAAAAGAGAATCCCGCGCGAATCATTGCGAGCTTGGCCACTTCAAGAAAGCGGGTGTGTCTCCTAAGGCCCATGTGATGGAACTTAAAGGAGATGAAATTTATGGTAAAGAGGTTGGGCAAACCTTAGATGCCTCTTTATTTGCCGCCGGTGATGTTGTTGACATCATTGGTATGACAAAAGGTCATGGTTATAGCGGCACCATTAAGAAATATGGAAATCATATTGGTCCCAAAGGACATGGTTCTGGCTATCACCGTCAAATTGGTTCTCTTGCCAATAACGGCCGTTGCAATAACCGCGTTATTCCAGGAAAGACCATGTCAGGACATTGGGGCCCTGAACAAACGACCTTATTAAATGTTACGGTAGTCGAAAGCAATGCAGAAAAGGGCTATATCCTCATTAAAGGAGGACTTCCTGGCCCAAAACGTTCAATCTTAAAGATTCGTAGCGCAGTGAAAGCCCCACGTAAAAAACCTGCAATTAAAACTTTAGTGGACCGTGAAGTTAAAGCGGAAACCTCCACTGAAACGAAAGGAGAATAACCATGGCCGAGAAAAAGATTACCCTCCCCGTGGTCAACCTTAGCGGGGAAAAAGTCGGAGAAATCAAAGTCTCCGCGGATGTGTTCGGAATTAAAGAAGAAAACGAACAAGTCGTCCATGATGCTGTTGTCACGGAAATGGCAAATGCCCGTCAAGCGACAGCCAAAACAAAGAAGCGTCATGAGGTCTCAGGCGGTGGAAAGAAACCATGGCGCCAAAAAGGGACCGGCCGAGCAAGAGCAGGATCCACAAGAAGCCCAATTTGGGTTGGCGGTGGCACCGTCTTTGGACCAGATGGGAATCAATCTTATAAGCGTTCACAAAATAAGAAAGCTCATGAGTTAGCCTTAAAAACTGTTCTCTCGGATAAGGTTAAAGAGAAGACAATCGTTGTTGTTGACTCTCTTGCCTTAGAAGAAGTATCAACAAAGAAATTTGCTCTCATCTTAAAAACCTTAGGATGTGTAGGAAAAACTCTCCTTGTTGATGATACGGAGGATCCAAAATTAGTACTCTCAAGTACCAATCTTCCCAGCATCAAATGCGTGAGTGTGGATAACATCGGTGTTTATGACTTATTAAATGCCAACCACTTCATGATTAGTAAAGAAGCGCTTGTCGCATTAGAAGGAGGACTTAAGTAATGGCAGAAGAAAAGAAAGTCTTCGCAACTCCGGTTCAACATGATTATGAGGTTATCTTAGAACCTATCATTACCGAGAAAAGCATGGCACTCCTTCAAAACGCAAACAAAGTAACCGTTAAAGTGCTTGCTAGTGCGAACAAGATTGAAATTAAGGACAGCTTCCAACGTCTTTATCAAGTGGAAGTTGAAAATGTCCACGTGCTGAATCAAATCAGCAAGAGTAAGTCTCGTGGTGGTCGTTATAAAGGCCACGTCTCTGGCTATAAGAAAGCCATCATTACCTTAAAAGAAGGGAATGCCGTCGACTTATTCAAAGAATAGGGAGGGAACCCCCACCGCTAGGCCCCTATATCCTTATATATGGTTCTAGTGAGGAAGTGCCCATATAGGAGAAAGAAAAATGGCAATTAAGACATATCGTCCATATACGCCAAGCCGTCGTGCGATGACGACGCTTAGCTATCAAGACGTCACAACCGCCACTCCTGAGAAATCGCTACTCGCTCCCAAAAAACATACGGGCGGGCGCAATAACCAAGGAGTGATTACCTGCCGTCATCGTGGCGGAGGAAATAAAAACCGTTATCGAATCATCGACTTCAAACGGAGAAAAGATGGAATTCCGGGTAAGATTGCAACCATTGAATATGATCCTAACCGTAGTGCCTTCATTTCCTTGGTCAATTATGTCGACGGAGAAAAGCGTTATATCCTTCTTCCCAAAGGTTTAAAAGTCGGAGATGAAATTCTCTCGGGAGAAGCAACAGATATTAAAGTAGGGAATTGCTGTGACTTAAGCAACATCCCTGATGGTACCTTTGTTCACAACATTGAATTAAAGCCTGGTAAGGGCGGACAAATGTGTCGGGCAGCGGGAACTTCCGCACAGGTACTAGGAAGCGAAGGGAAGTATGTCATGCTTCGTTTGGCTTCTGGTGAAGTTCGTAAAGTTCTTGGCACATGCCGTGCCACTATCGGTATTGTCGGTAACGAGGACTATAGCCTTGTTAACGTTGGTACTGCGGGAAAAATGCGTCACATGGGCTGGCGCCCAACCGTTCGTGGTTCTGCTATGAACCCCAACGATCACCCTCATGGTGGTGGTGAAGGGAAGTGCCCTGTTGGCCGCGATGCTCCTCGTACTCCTTGGGGTAAGAGAGCAATGGGTGTGAAGACCCGCAAAATGAAGAAAGAATCCACACGTCTTATTGTCAGACGTCGGAAATAAGGAGGATAAGAAATGTCACGTTCTAGCAAAAAGGGGCCGTTCGTCGATAGCTACCTCCTCAAAAAGGTGGAGGCTATGGACAAAAGCGGCAAGCATGAAGTTATTAAAACTTGGAGCCGCCGTTCCACCATTTATCCTGCCTTTGTGGAGCATACCTTTGCTGTCCATAATGGTAAGGAACACGTCACCGTGTATATCACAGAAGATATGGTCGGTCATAAATTAGGAGAATTTGCTCCTACCCGTACCTATTCTGGACACCACGGAAATAATGCCGGCGATCAAGCCGCGAAGAAATAAAAGGAGGGCGTATGGCAGAAAGAAAGAAAAAAGCTGCAACGAGCAAAGAAGAAGTTGTAGAAGAAACTCCTGTAGAGCCAAAGAAGCGCTCTCGTAAAGGGAAAAAGGAAAGCAAAAAGACCCACGCAGACATTCATGCTGAATGGGTAGTTGCTCATAAAGAAGCAAAAAAGAAGAGCCGTCCTGCTGTTCATCAAGCCACTGCGCTTGTTACTGGTGTGCGGGTTACTCCACGAAAGGTTCGTCTTGTCCTTGATGTTGTCCGTGGAAAAAATGTCAAAGACGCTCTTGCCCTTCTCAAACACATCAATAAGGCAGCAGCCTTACCTGTTTATAAACTCATTGAAAGTGCGGCAAGCAATGCCACAAATAACTTCGGTCTTGATGAAGAACTTCTCTATGTAAGTGAAATTCAAGCTTCCGATGGCATCAAGATGAAGCGTTATCTTCCCCGCGCTAAGGGAAGTAGCTCAGGCTTAATTAAAAGAACGAGCAACATTCGCGTTGTTGTGAAGGAGAGAAACTAGGATGGGTCAAAAGGTTAGTGCTGTCGGGCTTCGAATTGGGGTAAATCGTGGATGGAATTCCACATGGTTTGCTTCGAAAAAAGAGTATGCCCGTTATTTAAAAGAAGATATGGCCATTCGTGCTTATTTAGAAAAAGCACTTAAGAATATGTCTGGTGAAAAAGGCGCAAAAGGCGCTTCTAGCGACAAAGGCCATCAAGATACCTATCTCTCGCACATTGATATTGCGCGGAATAAGGGAGAAAAGAAGACTCGCGTTACCGTGAAAATCTTCACCTCTCGTCCTGGTGTCATTTATGGCACCAATGGCGATACCATTAAAAATTTAAGCGCAGGTTTAACAAAACTTGTTGCTAATGATAGCGAAGTCCGTTTAGAAGTTGCGGAAGTCAAAAATCCTGATTTAGATGCAACCTTAATGGCTAAATGGATTGCTTCGGAACTTGAAAATCGTCAAAGCTTCCGCAGCACGCAAAAGAAAGCCATCCAACGGATGAGAAAAGCGGGTGCGGCTGGTTGTCGTACTCAATGCCAAGGTCGGCTTGGCGGAGCAGAAATTGCTCGTAGAGAAGGATATAAAGAAGGGGTTGTTCCTCTTGAAACTCTTCGCGCCGACATTGATTTTGCGGCCATTCCTGCCCATACAACTTCAGGAAGAATTGGGGTAAAAGTTTGGATTTGCCGCAGCACCGATAAGAAGGCGGAGGAAACTTCAACTTCGGAAGGAGGAAATGCCCATGCTGCAACCAAAGCGCGTTAAGTATCGTCGCCCTCATCGTCTTTCTTATGAAGGAAAGGCGACGAAAGGCAACAAGGTTGAATTTGGTGAATGGGGTTTACAAGCTCTTGAAGGAGCCTATATCACTGATCATCAAATCGAATCTGCTCGTATTGTCTTAGCTCGTTATACCGACCGGGCAGGAAAAATTTGGATTCGTATCTTCCCTCATTTAGGAAGAACCAAAAAACCTGCTGAAGTTCGTATGGGTTCCGGAAAAGGATCACCAGAAGGTTGGGCAGCTGCAGTTAAGGCGGGAAAAATTCTCTTTGAAATCGGCGGGATTAATGATGAACTTGCCTGCCGTGCTCTTCACCAGGCGGGATATAAACTTCCTGTGGCCACCAAAATTGTCAAAAGAAGCAAAGCCTTAAGTGAAGAAGAAAAAGAAAAGATGGAAGAAGCACATGCTTCTACCCTTGAAGCCATTGAAAAAGAAGATCATATCGTCACCATCTCAGATACAGGAAACGATGTAACTGAAGATGTAGCGAATAAGGAGGAGAAGTAATGAGTATTCAAGAATTCCGTGCTCTTACGGATGAAGAGCTTACCAATAAGCTTCATGACCTCCGGCAAAGAAAGTTCGAATTAACCAGAGCAAAAGCGGTTGGAAATCTCGAACATCCCGAAGAAATTCGTCAAATCCGTAAAGATATTGCCAAAGGGGAAACGGTCCGCCGTGAACGCCAACTTGGCATCCATGCTAAGGAGGATAAGTAATGGAACGTAATAAAAGAACCACTTTCCAAGGGGTTGTTACCTCGGTGAAAAATGAAAAGACCATTACCGTCACCGTTTCTACAAAGCGTAACGATCCTCTTTATCGGAAAAGAGTTAGTTATTCAAAAAAATATCGGGCACATGATGAACAAGGTCTTGCTCATTTAGGAGACACTGTCACCATTATGGCCTGCCGTCCTATGAGTGCTACCAAACGTTTCCGCTTAGTTTCTATCGATAAAAAAGCCGTTGAAGGAACAAGTTTAGAGGAAACCGAGGCCGCGCTTGAAAACAAAGAAGGGGTTGATGAAGTAGTTTCTACTTCTAGTAAGGAAACCCCAGAGGAGGAGTAAGCGATGATTCAAAAGGAAACAAATCTCATCGTCGCGGATAACTCAGGAGCACGTGTTGTTCGTGCCTTCCAACTTTATGGCGGCGGAAGAAGAAAACGCTCCTCGATTGGCGATGTCATTCAATGCGCAGTTAAGGATGCAATTCCTAGCGGCAAAGTGAAAAAAGGCCAAGTTGTTCGTGCGGTTATCGTCCGTACGAAAAAAGCGGTTCAAAGAAAAGATGGAAGTGCAATCTCATTCGATGATAACGCAGTGGTTCTCATTGATAATGATGGCAATCCACTGGGAACTCGTGTCTTTGGACCAGTAGCAAGAGAATTACGGGAAAAGGGCTATATGAAAATTATCTCTTTAGCTCTTGAAGTCTTATAAGGAGGTGCCTTAATGAATATTAAAAAAGGTGATACGGTCATCGTCATTAGTGGCGCCGACCGTGGGAAAACAGGCGTTGTGCAACTCGTCCACCCAAAACTTGAGAAAGTAGTTGTCGAGGGCGTCAACGTTCACAAAAAACACGTAAAACCATCTCAAAGTGTACCGGAAGGTTCTCTGAAAGATATCTACGTCCCAATTCATGTCTCTAATGTTGCTCTTCTTGATCCAAAAACAGGACGTCCAACAAGAGTTCATCATAAAGTTGTTAAAGGGAAGAAAATTCGCGTAGCCGATTCTGGTGCTTCTCTTGACGATAAGTAATAAGGAGGGAAAGTATGCCTGCCAAAAAGAAAGTTGATGCGGTGGAAGAAGTTACCCCCTCCGCAAAAAAGAGCGCTCCAAAAAAGACAGGAGCAAAGAAAGTAGCATCGAAAAAGGTGGCTACTAAGAAGGAAGAAACTTTAATGGAAGAAGCTCCAAAAAAAGCTTCTACAAAGAAGAGCACAAAAAAAGAACTTCCTCCTAGTGCGTTATCGCAAAATCGTTTAGCGCATAAATATCATGAAGAAGTTATCCCTGCCTTAATGAAAAAGCACGGATACACCACACCAATGGCCGTTCCTCATTTAGAGAAAATTGTTATTAATATCGGTGTTGGTGATGCTGTAAGCAATGCAAAGGCCTTAGATGACTCCGTGAATGATTTAACAAGAATTTCTGGACAAAAGCCTGTGGTTACCAAGGCGAAGAAATCCATCGCTTCCTTCCATTTACGGGAAGGATACGCCATTGGCTGCAAAGTCACCTTAAGAGGAGTAAGAATGTATGAGTTCCTTGATAAACTCATCAGCATTTCTCTTCCCCGCGTACGCGATTTCCGGGGAATCTCCCGCAATGCCTTTGATGGGCATGGGAACTATACCTTAGGGGTGAAAGAACAATTAATCTTCCCAGAAATTGAATACGATAAAACAGGAAAGCTCCGCGGTATGGACATTGTTATGGTTACTACGGCGAAAAGTGATGAAGAGGCTCTTAGTCTCCTTGAAGGGCTGGGATTGCCCTTCCGTAAGTAGGAGGTAAATATGGCGAAAAAAAGTCTTATGAATAAACAAGCACGGAGACAAAAATTCCCTGTGCGTGCTTATACTCGCTGCACACGTTGTGGAAGAGTACACGGTGTGATTCGTAAATTCGGCCTTTGCCGTATCTGCTTACGTGAAATGGCCTATAAAGGGGAAATCCCTGGCTTAAAGAAATCTAGTTGGTAAGGAAAGGAGAGAATATGATTGTTGATCCTATCAGCGATATGCTAACTCGCATCCGCAATGCGAATGCTTTAAAAAGAGAAAGTGTCTCTCTTCCTTCCAGCAAAATGCTCGTGCAAATTGCAAAAATCATGAAGAAAGAAGGTTATCTTCTTGATGTTCATGAAGAGGAAGAAAAAGGAAATAAAAAGACCTTAACTTTACTCTTGAAATATGGCCCCAATGGGGAACGAGTGATTACCGATTTAAAACGGATTAGTAAGCCAGGACTTCGTGTCACTTGTGGGGTGGAAGATTTACCACGCGTTCCTGGATATGGAATTGCCATTGTTTCCACTTCTAAGGGCATCTTAACCGACGCGGAATGCCGCAAGGCTGGCGTTGGCGGCGAAGTGCTTTGCTACGTCTATTAAAGGAAAGGAGAAGAGAGATGTCTCGTATTGGATTTAAACCCATTCCTCTCCCTGCCGGAGTGACCTATAAATTAGAAAATGGCACTCTTTCCGTCAAAGGACCCAAAGGCGAAGTAAACGTCCACCTTCCTGGGGATGTGAGCGTCGAGGAGAAAGACGGAAACCTTCATGTTGTTCCTCCAAGTGATTGGGAGAGCAATCCTCAAAGTGCAGCAAATCATGGAACAAGTGCTGCCTTACTCCATAACGCCATTAAAGGAGTATCGGAAGGTTGGAAGAAGGAATTAGAAATTAATGGTACTGGTTATCGTGCCTCAATGAAAAATGGAGAACTTACCATGTTCCTTGGTTATTCTCACGAAGTGCACGCCAAACCAATTGGTAAATACACCACCATTACTTGCCCTGATGAAACGCATGTTGTGGTGGAAGGGGTCGATAAGTTCGAAGTAGGCGAAACTGCCGCAAGAATTTATGACCTTCGTCGTCCTGACCCTTATGGACAAAAAGGTGTCCATTATAAGGGACAACACTTAATTAAGAAGGTTGGCAAACGCGCTGCCGCCGGTAAGAAGTAAGGAGATTCCCTATGATTAAAAAAGAATCAAAAAATGTCATGCGGGAACGCCGTCACCTTCGAATCCGTGAAAAGATTCAAGGAAGTGCGACTTGCCCCCGTCTTAGTGTCTTCCGCTCCAATAAACACATCAGTTGTCAATTAATTGATGATGAGCGGGGAGTAACCCTTGCCTCCTCTTCCTCTTTAGCTTTGAAGTTAGAGCATGGAGGAAATATTGAAGCCGCAAAAGCCGTTGGTGCGGATATTGCCAAAAAGGCGAAAGCCCTCAAAATTAAAAGCGTAAAATTCGATCGTGGTGGATATATGTATCATGGTCGTGTCGCCGCGCTTGCGGATGCTGCTCGTGAAGGAGGTCTCCACTTCTAAGGAGTTAGATTATGGAAGATACAAAAGTAACAACTGAAACTCCCGCACCAAAAGCGGAAGAAACAAGCAAACCTCGTCCTAGTGGCAATCCTAACTATGAGCCACGGGGATCAAGAGCAGCCGCTCGTCCTGGAGACCGCAAGTATGGCGATCGTCGTGGACGTCCAAGCGAACGCCGGGGTGGTCGTGGCGGATTCCGTCGCGAAGAGGATAGCTATCAAGACCGTGTTGTTGATATCAACCGCATTTCCCGTACGGAAAGCGGGGGAAAACATATGCGCTTTGACACTCTTGTTGTCGTAGGCGATCAAAACGGTCATTATGGTTTTGCCCTTCGTAAATCAGGGGAAGTTCCTGATGCGATTAAAAAATCGGTCACACAAGCGAAAAAGCGTTTATATTCCATTAAAATCCGCCGGGGAACCATTGCTCACCGGGTTGTAGGACATTATGAAACAACAACTGTTATCTTACGTCCTGCTCCAGAAGGAACGGGTATTGTTGGCGGTGCGGCAACACGGGCTATTCTTGAATTAGCGGGTGTGAGAAATGCCGTTTGTAAGATCTTAGGGAGCCGTACACCGATTAATGTTGTTCGTGCGACTCACGATGCTCTTCTTCAATTAAAAGACTATAAGACAGTGATGGTTTTACGGGGCTTAAAGAAAGAAGAAGACTTCCATTCACAAAAAGAAGGAGGAAAAGCAAATGGCTAAAAATCTCCATTCTCTTACCGTTCATGAAGGTTCCATTACAAAGCATTTCCGTAAAGGACAAGGCCGGGGAACTGGTAATGGAAAAACTGCTGGTAAAGGACAAAAGGGCCAAGGTGCTCATAGCCACACAAAGAAAAGAGACTTCGAAGGTGGCCAAATGCCTCTTATCCGTCGAATTCCTAAGTTTGGTTTTAAAAACCATTCTCGTAAAGAATATTGTGTCATCAATGTTGAAGTATTAAATCGCTTTGAAGACGGAACGGAAGTTACTCCAGCCTTACTTATTGAAACTGGGGTGGTGAAAGATAGCAAAGACGGGATTAAAATCCTTGGCAGGGGCCAACTTGAGAGAAAGCTCGTCGTGAAAGCACACGCCTTCTCCTCTTCCGCACTTAAGGCAATCACCGCTTTAGGCGGAACCCCTGAGGTCATTAAGTAATGAAAAAACTCGCCGCAATTTTTAAAAACAAAGATATTGTTAACCGGATCTTCTTCACGATCATGGTGCTCTTTGTTATCCGCATTGGAGCAGCAATTACTGTTCCTGGAGTTAGCGTATCCCAAGAGCTCACCGATCTTATGAATTCGGGAAATTCCCTAGCGCTTATGGATTTGCTTGGCGGCGGAGCCTTAAGTAATTTCTCCATTTTTGCGCTTGGGGTATCTCCCTACATTACTTCGCAAATTATTATTCAACTTCTTTCCAAAAATGTTCTTCCTGCGCTTACGGAATTAAGTAAGCAAGGTGAATATGGACGAAAGAAGATTGAAATGGCTACGCGTTATTTAACTCTTCTTCTTGGTGCGGTTCAGGCTTATGGCATTATCCGCACGATGATTAATAGTTCTTATATTACGCTTAACTTAGAAGATAATTTCTGGACATATGCGTATATCATTACCATTCTTCTTGCAGGAGCCATGTTAACCATGTGGCTTGGTGACCAAATCACCGAAAAAGGCTTAGGAAATGGAATCTCGATGATTATCTTTGCCGGCTGTGTCCGATCTTTACCCACGCAAATTACTACCGCTTGGAACAAGTGGATTACGGGTAATGTTGCCCATGGGTCTAGCGAAATGGTTCAAGGGGCCTTCCAATTTGCGATTTATCTTCTTGCCTTCTTACTTATTATTGGGTTTGTTGTCTTTATTGAAACTTCAAGAAGAAAGATTCCTGTACAAAATGCAGGAAAAGGTGGTTCAACCTCTTCGATGGCACGTGCCTCCTTCTTACCCATTAAGTTAAATTCCGCAGGAGTGATTCCTGTTATCTTTGCGGCTTCCTTGATGAGTGCTCCCGCCATTATTGCTGGCTTTATCTCTTCAGAAGCAGCAAGCGCAGAATGGCTCCAAATCTTTAATTACAATGCGACCTTCACCATGCCTTGGTTTGATGGAACGCATTGGGAGATGAACTGGGGCTTATTCATCTATGTTGCGCTTATCATCGCCTTTAGCTTCTTCTACGCACAAATGTCGATTGATCCAGAAAAACTAGCGGATAATTTCCAAAAGAATGGATCTTATATCCCGGGTATTCGTCCAGGGAAAGAGACAGAGCGCTATGTAGGAAAAGTATTAAACCGTGTAACCTTTATGGGTTCGCTTGCTCTTGCCGCGATTAGTGCCTTACCGATTATCCTTACTTGGGCAAATGTGTTTGGAAGTGATACTTCCTTAGCCATTGGCGGTACTGGATTAATCATTATTGTCGGTGTGGCCATTGAGTTAAATAACCAAATCGAAGGCCTTATTGCTGGGAAGAGCCACGAACGGGCTCGGGAAGGAATTTAAAAATGTTAAATATCATTCTAATGGGCCCTCCAGGGGCAGGAAAAGGAACAGCAGCAACATGGATTAAGGAAGATTTCTCTCTTCCCCACATCTCTACTGGCGATATGTTCCGCGAAGCAATGGCTTCTGGTAGCGAACTAGGAAAACAAATTAAAGATATCGTTGATGCCGGGGGACTTGTTAGTGATGAATTAACGGTTGCCTTGGTAAAAGAAAGACTTTCGCGAAAAGATTGTGAAAATGGCTATCTTTTAGATGGCTTCCCTCGTACTCTTGCTCAAGCGGAAGCCTTAAAAGAAATGGGAAAAGAGATTGGGCGCGCTCCAAGTGTTGCCATTAATCTTTCTTGCCCTGATGAAGTACTCATTTCACGGGTTACAACACGTCGTGTGTGCCCAAAGTGCGGTGCTTCTTATAACATCATCACCTTAAAGCCGGTGAAAGAGGGAATTTGCGATCATTGCGGTTCCTCTTTAATTCAGCGGAAAGATGATAATGAAGCCTCCTTCCGGGTAAGACTAGAAAACTATTATGCAAGTACGGCCCCCCTTCTTGATTACTACAAGAAGGAAGGAATCTTGCATGAGTTTGACGGGACCTTACCCTTAAGTAATGTGAAGGTAGAATTAACTGCCTTCCTGAGGTCACTCCTTTGATTGAAATTAAAAGCAAGCGAGAGATTCTCCTCATGAAAGAGGCAGGATCTCTTCTTGCTGAAGTCTTCTCTTTGTTAGAGAAAGATATTCGTCCAGGAGTGAGTACCCTAACCCTTTCCCAGCTTGCCGATAAATATATTGAAGAGCGGGGAGCGGTTGCAGCGTCAAAAGGCTATGGAGGATTTCCAGAAGCCATTTGTACTTCTGTGAATGAGGTGCTTGTTCACGGAATTCCCTCTTCGAAGAAAATCTTAAAAGATGGAGACATTATTTCTCTTGATATCGTGGTAAAGAAAAACGGTTATCATGCAGATGCTTGTCGAACTTATCTTGTTGGCATTGGAAGCGAAGAGAAAAAACGTCTAATTGAGGTTACCAAAAATGCCTTCTTTGAAGGTTTAAAAGAGGTAAAACCTGGGAATCACTTAGGGGATGTGAGTGCGGCGATTCAAGAATACGTGGAAAGCCATCACTACTCCTTAGTAAGAGAATTTACAGGACACGGGATTGGCAAAGAAATGCACGAAGATCCTTCGATTCCTAATGTAGGAAAGAGAGGAACGGGTCCCTTACTTCTTGAAGGTATGGCCTTAGCGATTGAACCCATGGTGCTTGAAGGGTCTCCGAAGGTGAGAATCTTAGGAGATGGTTGGACTACGGTGAGTCGCGATGGGAAGATGACCGCCCATTATGAAAATACGGTTATCGTGACAAAAGATGGCGCGGAAGCCATCACATTAGAAGAAGGAGAGAAGGGTGCATGAGTAAAAAAGACTGCATCGAAATGGACGCCACCGTCTTAGAAAGCTTACCGAATGCGAATTTTCGCGTAAAGCTGGCTAACGGAGTTGTGATCACCGCCTGCGTCTCGGGAAAAATCCGGATGCATTACATCCGCATTCTCCCCGGTGATAAGGTCACCGTTCAATTCTCGCCTTATGATTTAGAACACGGGCGCATTAGTTTCAGACAACGGAACTAGTCTGAAGATAGGAGTGAGCAAATGAAAGTAAGACCATCGGTCAAACCCATCTGCGACAAGTGCAAAGTGATTCGTCGGCACGGTGTCGTTATGGTCATCTGCAGCAACCCTAAACACAAACAACGTCAGGGTTGAGATTAGGAGTATTTTCTATGGCAATGACACGGATTGCAGGGGTAGATATCCCTGCGGAAAAACAGGTCTGGGTATCCTTGACCTATATTTATGGAATCGGAAGAGCGACCGCACATAAGATTTGTCGTGATGCGAAAGTTTCCGAGACCATTCGCGTTAAAGACTTAAGCGATGAACAAATGGTTGCGATTCGCGCAGAAGTCGCAAAATACAAAACCGAAGGCGATCTCCGCAGAGAAATCGCCTTTAACATCAAGCGCTTAACGGATATTGGTTGTTATCGGGGGATTCGTCACCGGAAAGGCCTTCCTGTAAGAGGACAACGGACAAAAACAAATGCCCGTACTCGTAAAGGAAAACGGAAGACTATCGCCAATAAGAAAGAAGCGACTCGTTAAGGAAAGGAGAGTTTAATTATGGCAGAGAAAAAGAAAACTGCGAGTAAAGGGAAATCCACCACTCGTAAGAAAAAAGTAAAGCGCAACTTTACGGACGCTTTAGCCTTTATTACCTCTTCTTCTAACAACACCATTGTTACGGTAACCGACAAGCAAGGAAATGTTCTTACTTGGTCGGCTGCAGGGGCACTTGGATATAAGGGAGCGAAAAAATCAACTCCATATGCCGCAAGTCAAGTTGCGGAAAGTGCAGGAAGCAAGGCTTATGAACAAGGAATTCGTAACGTGGATGTTCGTGTTCGCGGTGTCGGTCCTGGTCGTGAAGGAGCGATGCGTGGATTAATCAATGCAAAACTCAACATCCTCTCGATTGAAGATGTTACCCCGATTCCTCATAATGGCTGTCGTCCACCAAAGAGACGTCGTGGATAAAATAATTCATAGAGAGGAGCATGAAAAATGGCGAATACGGAAACAAAAGAAGTATTAATTGCAAAACCATTCCAACATTTCGAAGTCGAAATTGATTCTCTTAATGAGGATAATCATTTCACTCGCTTCATCATTTCACCTCTTGAAAGAGGATTTGGTCAAACGATTGGGAATGCTCTTCGTCGAGTGCTCCTATCCGCTTTACCCGGAGTTGCCGTTTATGCAGTCGAAATTGATGGTGTACGCCATGAATTTAGTACCATTGACGGAGTGGAAGAAGATGTTACCTCCATTGTTCTTAATTTAAAGGATTTAGTCCTTACTTATACGGATGAAGGTACCGATTCTCGTCGGATTGACGTGGACGTTACTGGTCCTTGTACGTTAAAAGCAGGAGATCTTCATTGCCCTGCTTTAACGGAAGTTGTCAATAAAGACTTAGAAATCGCTCATTTAAAGGCCGGCGCTCATTTGCGGATGACCATTTATATTGGTACAGGACGCGGCTATGTCACAAGTGAGCAAAATAAACTTGAACGGAAAGTGGATCACGTGGGAGTGATTACTACGGATAGCAATTTCTCCCCAATTCGCAAGGTAGGTTATCAAGTGGAACCAACCCGTGTTGGTCATGATTCTCGTTTTGATTCTTTAGAACTTGAAGTGACTACAAATGGGTCAATTTCCCCTGCTTCTGCTGTGGCAGAGGCGGCACAAATCTTGATTCAACACTTCCAAAAATTCATTGACTTAGATGCGAAGGCTGGCGCCTTAATCACCGAAGTTCCTGAAACAAAAGTGGAAGAAAATAAATATCAAGATATGTATATTGAAGAACTTGATTTATCAGTTCGTAGCAATAACTGTCTTAAAAGAGCGGGCATTTCAACGGTCTTAGAACTCACACAAAAGAGCGAAGAAGATATGATGAAAGTTCGTAATTTAGGCAAAAAATCATTAAAAGAAGTGAAAGATAAGCTTGCAGAACTTGGTCTTCACTTCCGTGATTACGTAGGAGATTAATATGGCATCCCAAGGAAGAAAAAATGTCCACGGTAAAGCTGGTGTTCGTTTCAAAGCAGGTTGGACCGCAAGCAAAGAATGGAGCATGATTCGTAACCATGTAAGTGAACTGATTGTTCATGGGGAGATCAAAGTTCCTTCTGGTGTTGTGAAAGAGCTTGTGACGGAAACCGAACGTTGCATTACTTTTGCGAAAAAGGGCGATCTTAGTGCACGGCGTGAAGCGGCCAAAATTGTTCGTGAAAACATCGTGAATAAGGATGGAGTCAGTGCCTTAAAGATTCTCTTTGATGAACTTGGACCTCGTTATAAGGAAAGAAAGGGTGGTTACACTCAAACCTTCAAACTTGGACCAAGACGCGGAGATAATGCTGAAATTGTCTTAGTTCGTTTTGTGGACTAACAAAATTTAAAAAAATACGCCAGTTCTGCTGGCGTTTTTTCATTTTTAAGCCTTCTTTTTAAAAACGAAAATTATATGGTTAATGAATGTTCTTCCTTTTAGGAAAGCCTTTTTGGAATATACAAAGTAATCGTAGTTTCTTGTTTTCTTGCTCTTGAAATAATAATTATTGCACTCTTGAAGTAACTGCTTTTTAATACCAAATTGTGAAAGAAATGTGGCTTGATAATGTTAAGAAATATGTGAAAGATGCCTTTATAAACTCCAAAGGTCATCTTCTTTTTCTTTTCTTCTTTTTCCTTATTTTAGGTTTTCTTTTTGTAACCTTAAACGCGTACGCTTTATCCCCTATTTACCCACAGGTCAATTTAACTTCTTATGATGGGCCTTATTTTGCTCTTATGGGGGAGAGAATGGTGGAATATGGGGCGATTCCTTATGTTGATTTTTATGATATTAAAGGACCCTATCTTTTTTACTTTGAAGCTTTATGTGCTTATATTATGCCCTTTTATGGCGCGTATATTTTTCAATGCCTTTTTAGCGGCTTAGGGTTGTTTTTCATTTATCTTGTGATCGAGAAAATGGTTCCTGCGGAATGTATTTTAAAACGATGGGTACTTCTTTCTATCTATGCGATTTTCGCCTTTGCCTTTATGGAAGGAAATGTGCCTGAAGATCTTTTTCTTTTTCTTCCTAATCTGAGTCTTTATCTGTTTTTATGGTTTAAAGAAAAACGAAACTTAAAACGTTATATCCTTGTTGGATTCGTGGAAGGGATGATGGTTGGGTTTTTCTTATTTTTAAAAGTGAACCTTCTTTTTGTTCCTGGTGCGGTTTTGTGTTTTCTCCTTTTCTATGCAATTTCCGATAAAACAGCGGGGAAATGCATGGCTTTTTTAAGTTTTGCCTTTCTTGGACTTCTCTTTTTTGTTTTGCCTCCTATTCTCATTTATCAAGGAATGGGGGAGTTATCTTCGTTAATCGAATGGAATTTCTTACGAGAATTTTCTTATCTTGGTACGCATAACTGGGAATTAGATCGCATTTTTGTTTATATCACTTCCCTTGCTTTATTCTTTTATTTTGCGATTTATCTTTTTTATCGGAGAAAGAACTTTAGCAAGGAACAATTAGGGATTGGCGTATTTCTTTTATTTTTCCAAACTTTAGTCAGTTTGCTTTCTTATGTTTCTATGCGTCATCTTCGTTTCGCCCTTCCTGTTTATATTTTTCTTGCGGTATATCCTCTTTCCTCTTTAAAGGAAGAGAAGAGACTACTTCGCCTTTCCTTAAAAGGTTTTACACTTTTTACTTCGCCTTTTTTACTCTGTTGTTATTTAGGATTTCTTATCTTTTCTTATGTAACTCCAACACGAAGTGGGGTATGGGTGTATGAGGCTTTTTCTCATATTTCCTCTTCTATTCCTTTAGAAGAGAAAGAAAAAGGAACAGTTTTAGCGATTGATATGCCAGCAGGAGTTTACTTTGATATTGATGTTTCTCCTAATTTTATTTATCCAGCATATCACTCGATTCACGCGGTAGAATTTGTACCCGAGATGATGGAGCTTGTAACTTCTTATATGAAGGAAGAAGCAACATGGCTTTTGGTAAATGACGCGCCTTATGAGCACCCAGAGGTAACTCCTATTTATGAACAAGAGCCTTTTATAAATGCTTTAAAAGAGGCAAACTTTGAATTACGAGAAGACTTAAGTTATGAAGGTTTGTGTCTTGTTTATGAAAAAGTCGTAAGCGTGTAAATTTTATTAATCGTTTTTCAGCGAACTTGTTTCTTAGGTTGTTTTTCATCATTTACCATTTTTTCTGTTAATGAAAAAGCAAAAGTGATTATGTATACTCACTTAAATTGAACGAATAAAGGCATATTAGAGTTTCTATTTTTCTTTTCAAAAATCCATCCAATATAAATCCTCCTAAAGGAAGAATGGATTTTGTTGTTATTTGAAACCAATTAAAAATCAAGGAATATTGCTGGACTAAAATTATTAGGAAACGAACTATACCTGAGGAAAAAAAGATGTAATAACTTTCGCTATGGAAAAGCATAAATTGAATTTTAGGGATTTATATTACATTTGGATTGTCGTTTATTCCTTGTAATTCCCTTTGTTATTTCTTGTAAGGAAAGAACTTTTGAGAATCGTTCTTGGTTTATTTCCACTATACGAGAAAAAACAATTTCCATCGGCATGTTTCTTGGCGGAGTTACTTTTTTCCTTAGTGGTTTTTTCAGCAAATTATCTATTTTTCGTGTTTGGAATATTGAAGGGGATACTGTTTTTGATACTTATAGCGGTATTGTCTGGGCTCGTTCTACAGAAACAATTAACAATGTTTTTGGATATATCTTTCTCGGTCTTCTTGTTGTTGTAATGCTTTTAAATTTGATTCTTTTATTAAAAGAGCGGAAAAAAGAAAAATAAAATTGATTATTTTAAAAATCGACGCAAAACAGGGTTAATTTTCTTTCTTTTTCTACTGAAAGCCGTTCAATAAAATAAAATTTCTTTCTTTTTGTTATCGAAATTTTGATGGGAAAGTTATTTTATGAAAACGGGATATCGGTATTGTTTTGCCAATTTTCCTTACTTTTCATTGCATCACGCGCGTGTGCGCATAAAATTGGAATGTTACGGCCATGCGCCAGCTTGGGAGGAATTGAATATGCCGATTCGTAAAGAAGCGAAGGAAAAGATCCTTGCTATCTGTCAAGCTCATAAAAAGGAACCTTCTCCATTGATGGTTGTTTTAGAAGAAATTCAAAGAGAGTTTGGTTATATCCCTTTTGATGTGCAAGAGTTAGTCGCTAATGAGTTAGGGATTTGCGTTAGTGATGTTTATGGAGTAGTTACTTTTTATAACTTTTTCTCTTTAAATCCCAAAGGAAAATATGTGATTGGTGTTTGCTTAGGAACGGCTTGTTATGTAAAAAATAGCCAAGCGGTCATTGATAAGTTTGAGGAAGTTCTAGGCATTAAGGCAGGGGAGACTAGTGCGGATGGTTTATTTACCATTGAAGCGCTTCGTTGCATTGGTGCTTGTGCTTTAGCACCTGCTGTTTCGATTAATGGGAAAGTTTATCCCATGGTTATGCCAGATAAAGTTCCTGCACTTGTTGCAGAATATCGTAAATTAGAGGAGGTTGCTTAAGATGAATCCTATTCGTACTCCTGATGAGCTTGATTTCGCCATTAAGACATGCACCACATCTCTTGAAGAAAAAATTGCCGGGAAAGGCGGGAAAAGAGCGGTTCTTGTTTGTGGAGGAACAGGCTGTTTATCAAATGATTCTGATGCCATATTAAAAGAATTTGAACGGTTAATTGAAGAGAAAGGTTTACAAAATTCCATTACAGTCAATCATGTTGGTTGCTTTGGTTTTTGCTCCCAAGGTCCTTTTGTTAAGATTTATCCTGAAGACACTTTATATTGCAAAGTGAAAGCGAAAGACGTGATTGATATTGTTGAAGAGGATTTAATTGGCGGTTCTATTGTTGAGCGTTTGCTTTATGTTGATCCAGTTACTCATGAACGCGTACAAAGACAAGATGACATTAATTTTTATAAGCGCCAAAAAAGAATTTCTTTGCATGGTTGTTCTTTAATTAATCCGGACTTTTTAGAAGAAGCTTTAGGTTATGATGGTTTTAAAGCATTAAAGAAAGTGCTTCTTACCATGACTCCTCAAGAGGTTATTGATGAGGTATTAGCCTCTGGTTTGCGAGGAAGAGGCGGTGCAGGCTTCCCAACAGGAAGAAAATGGCAATTCGCGGCAAATGTAGAAAGCGATACTAAATACATTGTTTGTAATGGGGATGAAGGCGATCCTGGTGCTTTCATGGACCGGTCTATTCTTGAAGGGAATCCTTTTGAAGTTATCGAAGGTATGATGATTGCTGGTTATGCTTTTGGTGCTCATGAAGGCTATTTTTATGTCCGTGCGGAATATCCTGTTGCTGTTGAACGCTTAAAAACCGCTATCCGTGATATGGAGAAAGTTGGTTTATTAGGAGATCATATTCTGGGAACTGATTTCTCTTTTCGAGCCTATATTCGTGAAGGTGCTGGTGCTTTTGTCTGCGGAGAAGAAACGGCTCTACTTAATAGTATCGAAGGAAAACGGGGTATGCCTCGTCCTCGTCCTCCCTTCCCTGCAATTAAAGGTCTATGGGGAAAACCAACTTGCGTCAATAATGTTGAGACTTTAGCGCAAGTTCCATACATTATTCGTATTGGGGCAGAAGAGTATGCAAAAGTAGGAACAGAAGGTTCAAAAGGAACAAAAGTTTTTGCTTTAGGAGGCAAAGTCAATAACGTTGGTTTAGTGGAAGTTCCTATGGGCACGACCCTTCGCGAACTTATTTATGATATTGGTGGCGGTATTCCCGGTGGTAAAAAGTTTAAAGCCATTCAAACGGGCGGTCCTAGTGGTGGTTGTTTAACAGAAGAAGATTTAGATACCCCAATTGATTATGACACTTTAGTCGCCAAAGGTTCGATGATGGGGAGTGGTGGCGCAATCGTCATGGATGAAGATAACTGTATGGTGGATGTAGCAAGATTTTATATGGACTTTATTTGTTCCGAATCTTGTGGGAAATGCACTCCTTGCCGTATTGGAACGAAGCGCTTATATGAAATGCTTACCACGATTACAGAAGGAAAAGGAAGTTTAGAAACATTAAAAGAAATGAAAGAACTTGCCGGTGTGATTCATCAAGGCTCCTTATGTGCTCTTGGACAAACCGCCGCAAATCCTATTCTTTCTACAATTGAGAAATTCCCAGAAGAATATGAGGCCCATGTTGTAAGGAAAGAATGTCCTGCACACGTCTGTAAGAAGTTAATTCACATTGTGATTAATCCTGAACTTTGTAAAAAGTGTTCTTTATGTGCACGAAATTGTCCTGTTGGGGCCATTACGGGTGTTCCTGGCAAAGAACCCTACCATATTGATCAAAATAAGTGCATTAAGTGCGGTGTCTGTTTAAGTTCTTGCCGCTTTAAGGCGATTCGAAAAGAATAAAGGAGCAAATTATGCCAAACATCGAAATTAAGATTGAAGGTCATCTTTACGAAGTAGATGACTCCCTAACCGTCTTAGAAGCTGCAAGAGAATGTGGTTATCGTATTCCTACGCTTTGCTATTGGAATCATGGTCATAATTCATTAGCTTCTTGTCGAGTTTGCCTTGTAGAAATTAAAAATCCCCGTGGTTCACGTTTATTTGCTTCTTGTGTTTATCCTGTTAAAGAAGTTCCTGCCGCGAAAGGATTTGAAATTTTAATTTCTTCTCCTTTAGCAACTCGCGCAAGAAAAACTGCCGTGGAACTTCTTTTGTCCAATCATTCGAAAGACTGTCAAACGTGTGCGAAAAACGGGAAGTGTGAACTTCTTGATGTTGCGAATTTAACTGGCGCAGAAACGGGAAAGTATTTAGGAGAGAAGACTTCTACAACTTTAGATGAAATTGCTCCAGGATTGATTCGTGACACAAGTAAATGCATCTTATGTGGTAGATGTATTGAACGTTGCAAAGAAGCAACCGGCATTGGCATTTTAGGGTTTGAAAATCGAGGGTTTAAAACAATTGTTGCCCCAATTGGCAATCGTTCTTTTAGTGAAGTTCCTTGTTTACAGTGTGGACAATGCGTTAATGTTTGCCCAACTGGTGCTTTAAGCGAGAAACGCGAAATTGATCTTGTTGATGAGGCTTTTGCTCAAGGAAAATACGTAGTCTGTCAAGTTGCTCCCGCAGTACGTGCCGCGATTAGTGAAGAATTTGGCCATAAAATTGGGGAAGAAAACGGAGAAGGAAAGATGGTTGCCGCCCTTCACCGTTTAGGTTTTAAGAAAGTCTTTGATGTCAACTTTGGAGCTGATGTTACTATCTTAGAAGAAAGTCATGAGCTTTTAGAAAGAATCCGTAAAAAGAGCGGGGTTTTGCCGCAAATTACGTCATGTTCACCCGGATGGGTCAACTATTTAGAATATTTCTATCCTGAACTCATTCCGCATTTATCTACATGCAAATCTCCTCATGAGATGCAAGGGGCTTTAACAAAAAGTTATTTTGCTTCCAAGGAGAATCTTGATCCGAAAGATATTTTTGTTGTTTCCATTATGCCTTGTACAGCAAAAAAATATGAGGCAAAACGGGAAGAAAATAGGGCCACAAGTTATCATGATGTTGATGCTGTTTTAACGACAAGAGAACTTGCTCTTCTTATTAAACGTTCTGGTATTCTTTATGACGAATTAAAAGAAGAATCTTTTGATTCTCTGATGGGAGAAAGTTCAGGTGCTGGAGTGATTTTTGGTGTTACTGGTGGTGTAATGGAAGCGGCTTTAAGAACGGCTTATCACACTTTAACTGGTGAAGAATATAAAAAGGTGGATTTTACGGAAGTTCGCGGGTTTAAAGGCATTAAGGAAGCGGAAATTGTAATTGGTGATCAAGTAATTAAAGTGGCGGTTGCTTCAGGTGCGATTAACGCAAAGCCTTTACTTGAGGAAATTAAAGCTGGGAAAAGTCCTTATGCTTTCATTGAGATTATGGGTTGCCCTGGCGGTTGTTTAAATGGAGGAGGTCAACCATTTGTAAAACCCTCCTTACTTCCTCAAGAAGGGAAGGACATCCTTGATACGTATTTAGAAAAACGGGCGAATATTCTTTACTCTATTGATGAGAAAAAGGTTATCCGTCAAAGCCATAACAATCCTGAGGTTATCGCTTTATATAAAAATTATCTTGGCGAGGTAGGAGGAGAAAAGGCCGAGAAGTTGCTCCATACCTCTTATAACAATCACCGAGATCGTTATCCTTCTAAAGAATAAGAGAAGCGGCAGATTTCCTGCCGTTTTTTATTGTTTTCTTTCTAAATTCTTTTTAAGATTTTTCCATGAATAAAACTTTCTTTTTTGATTTAGACGGCACCTTAATGGACACCCTTCCTGATATTAAAGATGCTGTAAATGATGCCTTAAAAGAACTTTCTCTTCCTCTTTGTTATGAACTGAATGAGGTAAAAACTTTTATTGGGAGAGGGGCAGAAGTTCTCGCGCATAAAGCATTAAAAGAGTATGATGAACAATATTTCTCTTCCTTTTTAAAAGCATATTATCCTCTTTATCATTCTTACCAAGGAAGGAATACCTACCCTTATAAAGGAATGAAGGAAACATTAGAAGTGCTAAAAAATCAAGGATGTTCTTTATTTGTTGTAACCAATAAGCCTGATGCTTTTGCCAAAGAATTAATCGCGCGTCACCTTCCTAATCTTTTTCTTGATGTACAAGGATATGTTGATGGCTATCCTCCAAAACCGGATCCTTGGTTCATCTCTTCTTTGGTGAAAAAATACAAAATTCAGAAAAAAGATGCGGTTTTTGTAGGGGATTCTTTACCAGATTTAGAAACCGCGGAAAGGGCAAACCTGCCATTAATTTTATGTTCTTACGGATATGGAGAATATACTTCCTCACTTTGCGCTAGAGCAAGTAAAATAATAAAGACTCCTAATGAGTTACTAGGTGTTTTATGAGTATTAAAAGCGTGAAGAAGATAGAAGAAAAAGAAAATACCAATTCGCGAAGACTTCTTTTTTCAAATGCTTCTTTAGCTTCTATCCTTCTTGCTTTTGCTTCGATTTTATACGCGATTGTTCTTACAGAGCCTGGTTGGAAAACAATAAATGAAGGTTCAACAATCACAAATTTCACTATTTCTTGGTGGGTGCCTTTAGCGATTTGTCCCTTTGCGCTTCTTGATTTTGTCATGGATTATTTGCCGACAAAGAAAAATAAGTTTATTTCCATTTTTGCTTTACTTCCTTCTTTTGTTCTTATTGTTTCTACCTTGATCGCCTTAATTATTTATTTTCAAATGCACGGAACTGGAGAAGGGCTTGTTATGCTTTCTCGTTTCTTTAGTGGCTGTGCGGTTATTCTTTTATCTCTTACTCCTTTCTTTCTTCGCTTAATGGAACTTTTTAATCGTCCTTTTTATGGAGAAAAGAAGGAACGGGGAATTTTCTTTAGTTTGTTTTCTTTGCTTCTTGTTTTTCTATTTGGTGCGGGAACTTCTGTTTGTTACGCCCTTCAAGGCATCGAAGGTTTAGAAACAATTTTTACTTTACTGGGAATGATTGCGTCTCTTCTTCTTTTCTTTTTTGGTTTATATGTGGCTTTTGGAAAGGGGCAAGAGGAGAAAAGCGGAAAAGCTACTCTTATCGCTTTAGGAGCGGAGCTTGCGTATTGTTTTGTTGTTTTAATGATAGGGGTTGTACGTTTTAGTTCGTCTAGTGGTTCTTCCTTACATATTTTCTTTTGGATGATTGCCTGTGGATTTGGGGGAATTCTCTCAGGTTCATGTTCTTTCTTTTATTTAGGAATTGATGTTTTATATGGAAGAGAAACGTTAAAAGAAAGCGAGGAGAGTGTTGATGCTACGAATTTATAATTCATTAACAAAAAAAGTCGAAGACTTTCATTCTTTAGTGCCAGGAGTTGTTTCTTTATATTTTTGTGGTCCGACTGTTTATAACGATCCCCATGTCGGAAATTTTCGTCCGGTTATAACTTTTGACGTTTTAAGACGTCTTTTGCTCGCTTTGGGGTATCAAGTTACCGCGGTAAGTAACTACACCGATGTTGATGATAAGATTATTCAAAGAGCCTTAGAATTAGGAATTACAGAGAAAGAATTATCGGATTCTATTATCAAAGAATATCGTCATTTAGTGGATGAAGTGGGTGCGCTTCAACCTACATACACTCCACGACCAACCGAATGTATGGACGATATTATTCGCTATGTTGAAGATTTAGTTTTAAATGGTTCGGCTTATGCTAGCGATGGGGATGTTTATTTAAGAGTAAGAAAGATTCCGCATTATGGAGAATTATCTGGCAATTCAATTGAAGAACTAGAAGCGGGAGCAAGAATCGCGGTAGATGAGAAAAAAGAAGATCCTTTGGATTTTGCTTTATGGAAAAAAACAAATGTAGGAATTCGCTGGAATTCTCCTTGGGGAGAAGGAAGACCAGGATGGCATACAGAATGCTGCGTCATGATTAATTCTATCTTCCGAGAGGAAAATGGATTGATTGATATTCATGGGGGTGGCTTTGATTTGAAATTTCCTCATCATGAAAACGAAATGGCTCAAGCCAAAGCACATAATGGAAATACTTTAGCTCGATATTGGATGCATAACGGTTTTATTGACATTCGCGGGGAGAAGATGAGCAAGTCTCTTGGCAATGTTGTTTTAATGAAAGATGTGGTGAAAGAATATGGGGGAATGCCTTTCCGTTTAATGCTTCTTGCAGCGCATTACCGTGCTCCTGCCACATTTGCAGAAGATACCATGAAAGAGGCTTTAAAAAAGTACAATCAAATTGTTAATGCTAGTAAAAAAGCAGCAATATCCCTGCAAAGACGCAATATTTCTTTGGATTCCTTAAATCGAACACCTTCTGATGCTGTTCTATCCGCCTTACAAGACGATTTAAATACTCCCAATGCCTTAACTTCTTTATACGAAGAATTAAAAACTTTAAATCAAGCGATTTTAGGAAAAAGTTACCTTTCTTTAGAAGATGCTTTGGGTATTTTTCTTGGTGATTTAGATCTTTTAGGGATTAAAGTTACTCTTCCTACATTAACTGCTGAGGACAAGGCGCTTTATGAGGAGTATGATAGAGCTAGAAACGAGAAAAATTTTGCAGAAAGTGATCGCTTACGGTCCTTGCTACTAGCGAAAAATCTCTTCTAATTTACCTTAAGATAAAGGAGCGTTATGACAAGTATTGATCAAGAAATTGTTCGTTGGTTCAATTCTGGTTTTGATGGCGCGACTTATCCAGAAGCCGGGAATTTTCTCTTACTTGTTTTATCTATTGCGATGGCAATTCTTTTATCTTTTCTTATTGGTTTTGAAAGAGAATTTCATGGTCATGCGGCAGGTTTAAGAACTCATTTACTTGTCTCAGTAGGTTCTTGCCTCATTATGATTATTTCCGTTTATGGTTTCTCTTCAATATTTGAAACAAGAGATCCTGCACGTCTTGCTGCCCAAGTTGTGGCAGGTATTGGTTTTTTAGGCGCAGGAACAATTGTTCAAACTGGGCTTGATGTGCGAGGTTTAACGACCGCAACAACAATATGGATTGTCATGGCAATTGGTCTTGCTTGTGGGTCTGGAAATTTTGTTATTGCCTCTGTTGCGACACTTCTTGCTTTAATGTGTCTTGTTTTATTCCGTACGATTGAGCGTTATCTTGCAAGAAGAAATCCTATATTAACCTTAGTTGTTCCTAGTGAACGTCCTGTTTTAAAAGATATTCACCAAATTGCTGATCGATACGGGATTACGATTTTAGACACAAGAACAGAAATTATTTCTTATCAAGATCAAAGTGCGCTGCGAATCATGATGCGTTGTTTATTTACTGGTGATAGTCAAATTACCTCTTTTATGGATGATTTACGCTTCTCCATCCGCCCCTTTGCCTTAAGCGTTTCGACACAGTCTCAATAAAAAAGGACATTCATTTGTGAAAAAAGAAGGTACAGTTATATACGGCAGAAATGCCGTACGGGCAGCGCTAGAAAAGGGTAGCATTCAAGAAATTTTTGTTTCTTCCCATCTAGTGAATGATGCTTTGGCAAAAGAGGCTCGTAAGATTCTTAAGGACGTTACGCTAGTTGAGGAGCGGGCGTTAACGCGAATTGCCGGAACTCCTTCCCATCAAGGATTTGCGGCAATTGTTGAGAATTATGGCTCCTATTCATTAAGGGATTTGGTGCGGAAAGATAATCCGAATCATCACCCTTTGCTTTTAATGCTTGACGGCATTGAAGATCCCCACAATCTTGGGGCGATTATGCGTTCTGCGGATGCTTTTGGTGTGGACGGTATCATCATCAAAACAAAAGGGAATGCTCCTTTAAACGGAACCGTAGCAAAAGTGTCCACGGGGGCCATTGAGTATGTAAAAGTGGCACAGGTGGCAAACTTAGTGCAAGCGGTGGAAGAATTAAAAGCAAAAGGTTATTGGATTGTTGCGGCCGAAGGTTCAGGGGAAGAAAATTATGATGAAATCTCCTATAACTATCCTATTCTCTTAATTATTGGAAGCGAAGGATTTGGCATTTCGCGTCTTCTTTTAAAACATGCCGACTTTCAGGTAAAAATCCCTATGGTTGGACATGTAAATTCTCTTAATGCCTCGGTCTCAACAGGAATCTTACTTGCCTATATTGCCCATTCCCGTAAGTAAGGAGGGTTATGTTGCTTGATGAAGAATGTGTGCTTCTTTTTCGTTATGGAGAGGAAAGGGGACGGATAGAAGTTTTTCGTCGTTATGTTTCAAAAATCTATTCTCTAGTCCGTTTAGCGTGGCCTAATTTATCCTTTAAAATTGACCGGCAAGAAATTTATTCTCGCTTTTTTAAAGCATTAAATAACGCACTTCTTTCTTATCGCTTTGAAAAAGTATTATTTCAAACTTATTTTGTTCATGCCTTACAAAACGAATTAAAAAATCTTTCTGTTAAAGAAACTCATCGAATTGAAAATGGTTCTTTTCGTTTAAGTGATTCCTTGCCTAATCTGGATAATCTTGTTTTGGAAGATGTTGTTCCAAGTAAAGAATTAACACCTTTGGAATATTCTTTAAGAATGGAAAAATATCAAGCAATTGCAAAGAAATATTCATTATTGAATGAAGAGGAGAAAAAAGTTCTTTTCTATCGTTTACAAGGGTTAACTTATGAGGCAATTGCGGAAAAATCTGGATTAACAAGAAAGAAAATTCGTCTCCGTTTAGCAAAAATTAAAAAGATCATGCAAGAAAATGAATAAAGTGAAAAACGAAAAATCCCCGCAATTCACCCCCCCATTTTCATAATGTAAAGAAAATGAGTGCCATTCTCTTGACGATTCTATAGGTTTATACCTATAGTGCCCCACATTAGGAGGGCTTTACATATGGCAAAGTCTACAAAAATTCAAAGTCGAAAAAAGTGGACTCTTGGTGGTATTGGGTTATTTCTCGGTATCGCTTTAGTAACTACTGCCTCGGCAACCTACATCGTTGGAGTTAATCAAACCAATCAAACACCATCCGTTGGCGTAGATGTTGATACGGTTCAAAATAATTCCATTTACTTTAAGATGAACGTGAAAGAAGGTTCTCGCCTCAAATTAGCTGAGAAACAAGCAGTAGATAGCGGTTTAGTTCAAACAGGAACTGGCGGTGACGTCACAGTTGACGAAGATTCTATGAAAGTGACCTTTGAGGTGACTGTTCAATATGGTGAAGATTATTTAACAGCGGGAAATCATTTGGAAATTACCTACTCTCTTCCCCATTATAAAAATGGAGATATAACTGAGATTGGAGATAATGCCGATTTATTAGTGTCTACTGATACCATTAATAAGCGTACTAAAATTGATAAGACTGCATCTTCTTCCGCGGAAGTTGAAGAGCCTGATTCTTGGACTTATGTTGATGCCCCATCAAAAACGACCATTCCTGCTACCACTGATACCACTTGGACCATTGGCGCTCCATCCAATGGCATTATTACTGCAACTGCAAATCTTACTTTAGAGTTCCAATGGGGTTCTTATTTCAATAAGAAATCTCCTGCTACTTTCTATAATGAAACATTTGCAGAGAATCCTACTGCAGTGGATGCACAAAACGTTACGGCAGAGTTAAATGCTTTCCATAATGAACTTGATGGTAAGACCATTGCTTTAAATGCTACCATTGCTTCTGTAGCTAATCCTTAAAGGAGTTTTTTATGAAAACAAGAAAAAATAACAAAGCCTTGACCGTTGGCATTGCTCTTGCTGCGGTAGCCATTACGGGCGTTGCTTTCTCTACTTATATTGTGAATTTAACACAAGGAAATACTACCCCTAATATTAATGTTGTTGTTGGTGATGTTGTTAATCATAGTTTAGTAATTCAAGATCCTACAGTGGACGGAAAGCTAAACTTTGATTGTAAAGCCGACGATACGACCGGCCCTATTATTTATAGTAGTGATGGAAATGGCGGAGAAAGTTTATCTTTTACCATTAATTTTGAAATTGTTGGTGCTCGCGAAAATAACACGCAAAACCTAGCTTCCCATTTTGGTGGATTTACTGTCAGTCTTTCTGCTGGTGAAGGGGGTGCTGACAATAGTGTTTTTGCCTCAATGACCAGTAATAATTACATCACTTCTCCTGAATTTGGAACGGATATTACTATTAATAAGCCAACCTCTTTAACTACCGGCAGCAATGTAGTCACTCAATCTCCTTTTACTGCTACGTATACTGCTAATGAAGGAGAAAATACGATTGTTGATGTAGCCCTAAAAGTGGAGTTTGGTTGGGGAAGTTATTTTAGTAACGCCAATCCTGGAGACTATGCAGGAAGCGACGCATCTACCGTTAGTAATTACGTTAATGCATTAAATACGCTCAAAACGAGTTTAAATAGCAAAACACTTACGGTTACTTTAACCCCACTTCTTGCAGACTCTGCTGCCTAATTTTCATTTCATTTATGGGTAGAAAAGCCTTAGAAACAGGAATTCTTCTTTCTTTATTTGGGATTGCTGTTTTAGGTGTAGGCTTTTCTACCTTTATTTATGGAGAACAAAAAGGAACTACGATTAACGATATTGCTATAGGAGACATCCACGTTATCCAAGATAGCAGTCGTTATTTGTTGCCTTTAACAGATGAAGAAGGGATGGTCGCGGTAGGATTTTCTCTTGATGCTATTACTTCTAGTGGTTTAGAAGAAAATTATTTCTCTATCGCGATTCCTGTTACTTTCTCTTCTTCTTATTGGCGTCTTTCTTCTCCTCCAAACTTTTCCCTTCGCCTTAATGGTTTTGGAGATACTTCTTTAAGCAATTTAGCCCTTCTTTGCGGGGTAGAAGAGATAAGTGATGCTTATTCATCCTTTGGAATTAGTCTTTCTCCTTATGCTTTTATGAAAACATCCTTAGATGGAGTAATAGGAAGTCCCTTAACTTTTGAAGGATTTCAGGCATCCGATAATGATTCTTCTCATTTCTTTCCTAAGGAATTAACTTACTCTTTAGAAGACGTCAATCATTTTGCTTCTTATCAAGAATTTGACAAAATTTATTTAAATCTCTTCTTTTTACGGAACGGGAATGTTCCTGCTCAAGCAAATCACATTGTGAACTGGGTAAATTCCCTTCTTAATCCTGAGACGAATGCGATTTTTGATCTTTCTATTTCTGATGTAACAGGAGGCTAGTTATGTCAGGACTCGATATTCTTTCCTTAATTATTACCATAATTTGTCTTGTTTCCTTTTGCGCCGTATTTACGATTTTATTTCGTTCTTACTTCAAAAATGCGGAAGAAGGGGTAATTCAAGGGAAAGAAGACCTCTTTCTTTTGCAAGATTTAGCGCTTGAAGAGGAAGAAAAACATTCAAAAAAGAAAAGAGCAAAAGTCATTATTCAAAAAACGTTGTCTTATTCTCTTCTTGCACTTGTGATTCTCTTTTTTGGTTTCTCTTTAGGGGCAAAGATTAGTGGTTCTCCTTTGGTCTTCGGGGAAGTAGGAACTCTTGTTATTTCTTCAGGATCGATGAGTAAGAAAAATACCGCGAATTCGTATTTATGGTCTCAAAATTTAGATAACCAATTACAGACGTATGACATTATTGGGGTATCTCGTGTTCATTCTCCTGAGGAGATAAAGCTTTATGACATTATTGCTTTTCAGGCAAATGATGGACGAACTATTGTTCACCGTGTAGTAGAAATTCTAGAAACAGATGGACACACTTTCTATGTTACAAGAGGCGATGCAAACTCCTCTTCGGATAATGGAGATTTATACGGAGATTATCTCCCATATGAGGCAATTTTAGGGGAATATAATGGCGTAAGAATTCCTGTTCTTGGAGTATTTGTCATCTTTCTTCAATCTGGTGCAGGAATCGCAACAATCTTCTCCTTAATCTATTGTTACTTCATGTATGGCTATTATCGAAAACGATTAGATAAAGCGATGGAGGAGAGAGTTTCTTATTTAGTGGATACGTTAAATTTTGATCCTTTAGATACAAATAATCCGGCTTATTGTGAAGAGAAAGAAGAAATTGTTTATAAAGGAGAAATTTATTTATTCTCGGAAGGAAAATTTATCTCCTCTAGAAAAGCTAGCGAAGAAGAAATTACTTATTTTGTATCAAGCGCCGAATCCCATGCAGAATTAGACGAAAATCAAGAAAAAGAAGGAATATTTGCAAAGATAAAGAAATTTTTAAGAAAGGAGGATGACCATGAGGAAACAAAGTAAAACAACTCTTTTATCCTTAACCATTCTTGGTGTTTTACTTGGGATTTCTACCCTTTCCTTAGGGTCTAGTTCCTTTTATATTGAATTGGGTGCCGATATAGGTGTTGTGGGCAATTTAGTGCAAGTAAATTTTAAAGATTCAGAAGGACAATCTTTAAAACAAACTTTAGTCCCAGAAGGTACCCTAATTAAAGTAGAGGAAGATGTTCCTGGCTATCAATATACGGCAAAAGATGATGCGGGAGAGACGATCAATGAACGGGCAATTTTCTCTGATTTTATTGTTCCAGAGAAAGTTTCCCAAATTGATTTAGTGGAGTTTGCCCCCATCCCTGAAACGGGATTTGTTACTTTTTCCGATTATGTTCAACAAGGTAGTGTAGATCATTTATCGGTTAACCTCACGACAGGTAGCAGTGCAGATTTAAATGCGTCTGTGTTTTTGCCGGATAGTCGAGAACGGATGGGTTTAAATGACAAATATGTTCTTTTAGATGTCGAAGACAATTTTATTTTAAATAAACCATTATCTTTCATTATTGGCTCTTCTTATTCTACGGATGGGAATCAAAGAAATTTGAATAGTGGTGCTCCAACAACTACTCATGCTGCCACCCATATTACTGAGGCAAACCGTTTAATTACGATTGTTTTAAAGTCGGATTTGGTGATTGGAAATGGGGGCTCTTTGGGAGTGGAGGCAATCACTTCTAGACGCAGTGCCGGGCTCTCGGGAGATGTGATTACTGGTTCTTATACCGAACTTGATTTAAATGGACATACCATTACTTTACAAAGCGGAGCAAATTTTTATCAACATGGGCGCGTTATTGATTCGTCCATTAATCGTTCAGGAAAAATTGTTGTGGAAAATGGTGCCCATATGGTGGGGGGCTTAGTTGTTGAAGATTTTAACGGCGGAAATGTAACTGTTGGTTCTTATCTTGCTAATTCTGCACCTTTTTTCCTTTTCTCGATGCCGAATTTAGAAGCAACTTTAGAAGTTAAATATGGTGGTCAATTTGGAGGCGATACTTCCTTATTTGCCCAAGGAGATTATGGGAAGACAGAAGTTCCTTTAATTGGACCAGATAGTTCTTATATGGTTCAGATTCAAGATAGTTCTTCTAAAGTCGTTCGTTATGTGAAAGGCTCTCATACGGTGGATTCTTCTTTTGCTGCAAATATAGCGAATTATTGGAAACCTTATATTGTGGATTATCGCGAAGAATTTGTTCTTATTGGACCAGGAGATTCATCCAATCAATCCTTTAATTTGAACGCCATGGTGCTTCCGATCGATATGAGTGCAGAGATGATGGGTATGAATGTTGTGGTTACTGCTGAAGTATCCTTTATGGAAATGGATTTCCCTGTTGCCCCTTGGATGCATTTTTATTTACAAAATGGAGCTTCTTTAAATTTTGGAAACACATTTGGTTTTCTTCCTGGTTCATCTTTAGATGTTGATTCCTCCTCAAAACTTATTTTTTCTAAGCGATCTGCTACGGCTCAAATCCTTCCTCATCTTGCGGGTTCATCTACCGCAATTCTTCCGCAAGAAATGTCTTTTACTGGGGAAGCGATTCTCCGTGCTTATGATAGTTTCCCTTTGCCTGCTTATTACTCTACATCCTACTATCCTAATTTCAGCGCTAGTTTTAACTCTTGGGATTCTTTAGTAAAACCGGCCTTCTTTAATCTTGAAGGTTCTTTCGCTTTAGATAGCAATATGACTAGTTCTGATGTTTTTGGTATTGGAGGAGAAACGCATTTAGGACCAGAAGCAAGAACCTTTTTAGCCACGCAAACACAGAGTACATTTTTAACGACTCCCGTAGGAGTGATGCGTAGAGGGGCGGTTACTTTAAATGATTTAGTATCATGGGTTATTCCTGATTGGTTTTTTCCAGATATTTTTCATGGCGGAGGTCCAATGCCACAGATAGGCGCTAATGTTTTATATTCTGCTGCGCCTCTTGCTTGTGATGGCTATGTAGTAAGAGATCTTGTAAGTTTAAAAGACAATGTTTCATCTCCTTATAATCCTTCCGAGAAATGGATTTATGATCCCGTAGATTCATTAATTAAGAAATATGCAGGAGATAATCTTCTTAATGTTTGTTTTTATAAATTTGATGATTCCTATGATTCTAATTTTGGAAATACGTGGCTTACTAGCCCCAATGGCACGTGGGTTGAAGGGAACCGTTTAAATGATGGAAGCTATGGAGAAGTTGAATTACCTAATTTTCAAGCTTCTTTGGAAGAAGGAGTAGGAAGAAAAGTAATTCCTTTTGTTTCTTATGGCGGCGGATATTTTGCAAAATTTGGGGGATCGTATGTTCAAATGCTTAATATGATTACCTCAAATTTTTCTCGATTGCTTACAAGAACAAGAACAGAATCGCAAACAGGCAAATATCAGGCGTTTCAAGGCTGGAAACCAGATGGAGAAAGTACTTACACTTCTTGGGCATATCAAAGTTCAACAATCGTGGAAAATGGATATCAAACGATTGATTCTTTAACTACTTTAGGCACGTTAACCTCTATGCCTACTCGTCAAACAAACGGAAGAATTTATGGAAATTTAGCCATCATTCGTTCTAAAGTAATGAATGGTAATAGTACAGATAGCGATAACCCAACAACGTTTGCCTCAGCCTCAAATCATAATCAAAGCAGTTTGCTATCTAACTTAGGACAAGGTGTTACTGCTCCACCAACAAGTGCGGAAGAAAGTTCATGGTCTGGAGCATCAACAACGAATTCAGAATGGGAATATAGTGGTATTACATCAATTGATTCAAAAAGCAGGTCTCGTACAAATACACAAACTATTTCTGTTTTTGGAAAATCGCAAAGTTTAGGATATGGTTATTTCTACTTCGACACTGGACGAGCATTATGGCGGCTTGTTTGGTGTGATTCGATTCATTAACAATATTGGGAGAAACCTAAGGAGGATTTCATATGGTTGCAAAATTTAAAAGGATTGATGGGATTGCAATAGCGTCAGTATTTTTCTACATGCTATTCGTCTTAATCACAGGGTTTTTTCTTGACGGCGATTCTTCTCTTATTGCCCAAGGGAATCCGATTCAATCTATTGCAGAGGCTTTTGCCTTTCCTATCATCAATGCTTCAATGCCTAGCTCAATTTTATTAATTATGCTTGCGGTTTATTCTTTGCTTTTTGCTGCGGCAATTATTTTTGAAATTCGGATTGCACAAAATAAAAATCAAAATCCCAATTCTTTAAAGTATTGGTTAATTTATGTGGCTTCTTTTGTTATCTGTTATGGGTTAGCTGTTGGTATTGGTGTTGCTGCTCATTCACCCATTGAAAATGGTCAATATCTCAGCAATTCCTTTATCTATTGTGGTGAAGCCTTCCTTATTGGGTTTTTAATTTTCCTTGTTTTATTCCTTATAATTTTCTTCCTTGTCCTTCTTATTCTTTCAATAAAACGTTTCAATCAACCATTAGAAATTGATCAAGGAGATAATGCTTCTTTAACAAGTGAAGAACATAGTGCATTAATTAATGAAGCAAAAGCGAAACTTCAAGGCTCTTTAGCCGCGACATTTGGAGCAGGAACTTCCTCCTCAGAAAATGGAAGTCTTTCTTCTTCTAGCGGAGCATCTTCGAATAAAGTTGCTCCATTAGGCAATAAAACACAAGTTTTTCCAGGATTAACGGAAATTGAGACGCAAGAACTAAATGAATTTGCAAAAGAATATTTAGACGATGGGAAAATTACTTTAACTTCTTTAGCAGAGCGTTTCCGCATGTATTTAGCAAAAGAAGAAAAGCTTTATTATGATATTCAAGCCATTCGCGCTTTTCTTGCCGGTCTTGCCTCTTCTAGATTTATTATCTTAGAAGGTTTATCTGGTACTGGTAAATCGTCCTTAGCAAGATACTTCAGTACCTTTATTGGGGAGAAGAGTTTCTTTGCTCCCGTTCAAGCAACATGGCGTGACCGAACCTCTCTTTTAGGTTTTTATAATGATTTTTCTCGTTCGTATTCGGAAACTCCATTTTTAAAAAGACTTTATCGCGCATCTTTTCGAGAACGTTCCATTAACATCATGGTTTTGGATGAAATGAACATTTCGCGTGTTGAATATTATTTTGCGGATTTCTTATCCATCATGGAATATCCAATGGAAGACTGGGTACTTGATATTATGCAACTTCCTTATGGTTTTGAACCTCCTATGCATTTAGATGAAGGGAGACTTCATATTCCTTCGACGACTTGGTTTATTGGTACAGCGAATAAAGATGACTCAACTTATACCATTACCGATAAGGTGTATGACCGGGCGATTGTGTTATCTTTTAATGATCAAAATGAACCTTTTGAGGTGGAAGGTGAAACTTCTCCTATCGCTTTATCTTACCAAGGACTTCTTGCTTTATTTGCGGAAGCTGAAGGGGAAAAAGATTATCAAATGAACGCTCAAGATAATAAGAAATTGAATATTTTAGCGGAGTTCTGCTATGAAAAATTTGAATTAGCCTTCGGAAATCGTATTCGGAATCAAATCGAACTTTTTGTTCCTGTTTTTGTTGCGGCAGGCGGAAACAAGGATGATGCCATCGACTTTATGTTTGCCAGAAAAGTTCTTAGTAAACTAGAAGGGCGTTTTGAAGAATATGTGGGTGAAGGTTTACGTACATTATTAAAAGTAATCGATGTTGAATATGGAAAGAAGGGCTTCCCACTTTGTCGTGAGTTAATCGCTCATTATCTCAGGAGATTTGCTTAATTTATGGAAGAGGTAAAGAAAGCATCCTTAAAAGAAGGTGACATTCTTAGTGCCCGTATTTTACGGAATCGCACAGAAGAAGCGCGGAAAAACGCGGAGCTTTCTTTATCCTCTTTTATTGAAAATAGAAAAGAAATTCTTTTGCATATTGAGGCTATTGTGCGTAAGCCTTTAATGAAATCGCAAGCCGAAGATACCTTAGTTCGTTCGGAAACCTCAGGCGCATTAACCCCAGAAGCTTTCTTGCTTACCTTAAGAGACACTCCTTTATGGAAAGAAAAGGAGGGATACGGGATGGCACCAGAATATGTTCATGCCATTCGTTATGAAGATTCGATTAATCTATATGAAAATCTTGTCATTATTCGCGCAATAACTTTACTCCAACAAGAAGCGAAAGGTGCCTTAAAGGGTGCACAAAAAGAAGTGAGTTCTGTCCAGTCCTCTTATCAAAGAGAAGAAGCTATTTTTGGTTCTTCTTCTTTCTTTCTTGATTTAGCGACACACTCTGCAAAACTTGGAAGGGGCCTAGTGGAACGTTACCAAGCAAATAAAAAAGAAGAAGAAATTCGCCGTTTGTTACGAAGAATATCAGCGATTAAACATTCTCGTTTTTATCAATTTTTAGAAAAAGAAAAGATTCCCACTTCTTTTATTCCAACAAACATTCTTCTTCATCATCCTTTATATCGGGAAGTTTTTACTTATGTGATGAATCATCAATCTCAACACACATCTTCTCCTTTTCTTCGGGATATTCGTTTCTTATTAGCCTTTGATCGTGTTTTAAAAAGCAAGATGCGTTCTAAAGCAACTATGAATGTTACCATTAAAGAAGGGAAGGCAATTCTTATTCCTTTCTCTTTTTCTCGAAATGGGGTGCAAATTCATATGAGTCAAGAAGAGGAAATTTTGCTCTTTTCTTGTTCCTATAAAGGGTTTACTTCCATGCACGCTATCAATTTAGAAGGAAAGGAAGATCCTCGTTATCCTAGTGCTTATTGTTTATATGAGAAAGGAAAAGGTTCAGAAGAAAATGCTTTTATCCTAAAAGATGAAGAAGGTATGGAAGATCAAATTGTTTCTTTCTTAAATTCGATGACAACACTTATCCCGTTTCATCAAGAGACTCTTACACGTTGTCCTGTATGTGGTTCCTCCATTTCTCCTTTAAGGCAAGGGGAAGAGGCTTCTTGTAGCCACTGTCAAAGTCGTTATGTTTACTGCAATGCCCAAGGGAAAGCGGGAGAAATTTGGGTCAAATCATTCTGGGGGAGATAATATGAAGTGGTTTAATCATAAAGAGAAAGAAAAGAAAACGGATGTCATTGATTTTGATGAACAAGTTTTAATGGGTACTTTGCCAGAAGAAACCATCATCGCGGAGGATATTCATAAATCCTATGGGAATCATGAAGTTTTAAAAGGCTTATCTTTCCAAGTGAAAAAGGGAGAATGTTTTGGCTTTTTAGGAAAAAATGGAGCAGGAAAGTCCACGTTTATTGATTGCCTTGTTGGTTTAAAAGAATTTGATCAAGGGACTTTAAAAATTTTTGGTTTATCGCAAAAAGAATATCCCTTAGAAATTAAATCTCAAATTGGTTATGTTCCTTCTGAGCCCTTAGTCTATGACTTAATGACAGGGAATGAATTTATGGAATTTATTGCCTCTTCCTACGATATGGATTTAGAAGTTTTCCAAAAGAATTTTGCCTTTTTAAAAACAAAATTTGATTTAACGGAAGAAGATTTAGCAAAACCCGTAGGAAGTTACTCCCATGGTATGAAACAAAAACTACGCTTAATGTCTTCTTTAATTCATAATCCAATGTTATGGGTTTTAGACGAGCCAACGGTAGGTTTAGATATTATGGCCTATCAAACATTAGTGGAAATGATGCACGCTTATACAAAATCATCAAAAACAATTTTCTTAACTTCTCATAGTATTGAACTCGTCGCGGAGGTTTGTGACCGCGTCGCTATCATCAAAGAAGGAACCATTGCCTCTTTAATTGACTTTTCTTTAGAGCCATTTAAAAGAAAAGAATTAAGAAGAATCTTCCTTCATATTCAAGGAAAGGAAGAAGCATGATCCTTTCTTTGCTTATTCAGGAGTTTCAATCTTCCTCATCCTTTCGGGGAAGAAGGCAAGTATTGGCCATAAGTTTAAAGATTTTTGCCTCGCTTATCTTTATGGCGCTTTTAGGATACTTATTTTGGGAGATTGATATTAAGATTCGTGAGTTAAGCACTCTTGGTACTTTTGACTTTTTAGTTCTGTATTTATTTCTTGCAATGATGATCTCTTCTCTTAGTGCACTTCCCTCTTCTTTAAAAGCACTAGAAAGGAAAGAAGATCATTTGATTCTTTCTCCTTTACCAATTTCGGATGATCAAAAAATCCTTGCAAAAGGCCTGTATTTTTACGTGAAATTGGTTGTTTCTTCTTTTGTTTTATCTCTTCCTATTTTATTAAGTTTTGGGATTGCTCGAGGTTATAGTGCGATTTATTACACTTTTACCTTTTTGTATCCAGTTTTCATTTCATTATTTTCTCTTGGGCTTCTTTCTTTGCTTCTTGGACCATTTTCTTTCTTTATGAAAATAATGCGTCGTTATCGGATTTTGCAATTTGTTATCGCCTCTATTGCGGTTGTTTCTCTTTGTTTTTTCTATCAACAAATTCTCTCTTTATTTTTAAGCATTCTTGATGGAGCAAAACTCGATTCTTATTTTTCGGAACCTTTCTTAAAAGGTCTTGCTGCTAGTGCACCATATTTTGTTCCTGTTTATCCTTTATTAGGAATGATGTGCGGTGTTGGGAACTATGCTTCCAATCTTCTTCTTTATGCTGGTTTAGTTCTTTTGATGCTTGTTGTTGGGTTCTTTCTTCTTTCTTTCTTACTAAAAAGGAGAAACAAAAGAAAAGAAACTCCTCCTTCTGGAAGACTTACTTTTATGGGAGAGAAACACCATTCCGTGTTTTTCTCGTTAGTGAAGAAAGAATTTGTTTTGCTTTTCCGCAATTCCTCTTATTTATTTAGTTTTACTTCGTTACTCATCATGCAGCCCTTCTTAGGTTATGTCGTTATTGAAAGTTTAAATCAACTTCTTTATGACAAGATGGAAATGTTTTTAGTTTATTTCCCTGAGCTTATTAACGGAGTAACTATCGTCTTAGTTCTTCTTTTTGCTTCTTTAATTTCTGGGTCCGCTGCCGATGGATTAACGCGGGAAGGGGTAGGAAGAATTGTGATGAAAGAAATTCCTGTAGCACCAATTAAACAGATGGAAGCAAAACTTCTTGTTTCGGTTACGGTTTCTTTTCTTTCCTTGGTATTAACGGATATTGTCCTTGCTTCCTTTTCTTTAATTTCTGTAGGCATTTTCTTTGAAATTTTAGCCTTAGGTACCTTATTTATTCTTTCTTTAAATATTCTTGGGGCTTTTGATGATTTCCGTAGGCTTTCAGAAAAAAGAAACGGAGGCACATCTCTTCTTGCTCTTTATTCGCTTCTTATGCCGATTCTTTATGCACTTTTCCACTTTGGAATGGTCTTTTTAAAGGTTCCGGGATATGCGATTTATTTAATGATGTTTTTCCTGTATTTTGCTTTCTTTCTTACTCTTTTCTTCCTTTTCTTTAAGAAATGTCCAAAGTACTTTAAAACAATGAGGGTGGATTACGTATGAAAAAAACGTTAGGTGTTTTACTTGCTGCGCCCTTTGCGGTTGCTCTGCTTGTTTTTGCTGGCATTGTTGTTTTAGAAAATGTTGTTGCCGTAGATATTGCTGGAATTCGTTGGGATTATCGTGACCAAGAAGCTTTTAAAGTGCGGGAACAAGGCTACTTACTTGAAGCAGAGCCAATCATTAATTCTGATTTAGAACTTTCTCCAGGAAATGATTTAATTTGGACTGTTTCCAATATTGATCAAAGCGAGGAAACTTATGCCGTAATTATTCACGATAACGACGAATTTTATCTTGAGGCAAAAAAGGAAGGAGATGTTCGTTTAACTTGTCAAAATGAAAAAGGGACAGTTTCGCGAAGTCTAAATGCGAAAATTTACGAGAATGGAGCGATTATTATTAATGATTTAAATGCCCCTGCCTCGGGAACAAGTTTTTATTCCTTAAGAAAATATGGGGAATATGACTTTGATGATGTTGGGGCGAAACAAGAAGCAAAAATTACCTTAGAAGTGGAAAGTTTTTCTGATGTTCCAAAAGATGAAGCAATTCTTATATCTACTTCTTCTAATGTTACCTATAAAAATGGAGAAGTAACGATTAAAGGAAGTGGAATCGCTACCTTAGATTTTGCCTTAAAAGAAATGGAGTTTATCACCCAAAGTTATACGTTTGAAATTGTTGAAAATGGTGTCAATGTTTACGACTATGATGATTTACTTCTTGCGACAAATGATAGTGAGAATGGGGAAATTGTTTGTTTACAAAGAAACCTTTTATCCCTTTCTTCTACTTATAAAAAAGATGGTTCAGGTGCTTATACGAATGAATTTTTAAGCGCAAATACACGCTTATTTGGTCATTATGATTTTGCTTTGCAAAAGATGAATTCATTTAAAGATGATGTATTTTCCTTTCAAACGACTTATCAAAGTAAATACATTGAAGAGTATGTTCTTCATGAAGAAAATAACGACCCCTCAAAGCTTGAAGAAAGAAAGCGTTTATATGCAGGCATTCATGTACAGAAAGATTTTTACGGGAATGGCTTTCGGATTTCCATGCAAGAACTTTGTTATCCAAACCATGGGAAAATTAATAGTTACACGGGCGTATTAACTCCTGGTGAAGAAGATTTATTTCATGGACCTTTAACCTTTATTTCTATTGGCTTAATTGATTATCCCGTTATGAAATCTTATGGCCAAGATAATGTAGGCTTGTATTTAGATGGAGATAATCTTGTTTTGGACGATGTTGCTTTACAAAATGTGGATGACACAAACAATTTATATAATCTTGAGTATGTTGGAACGGTTGTCGACATTAAAGGGAAAAATGTAAAAATTTCGAATTCATTTATCCGAAACGGAAGGAATAATGTTCGCATTCAAGATGGTGATGGATTTGAATTATCGAATTCTTTAGTGGAGAATTGCAGGGAATTTTTGTTAAAGATTGGTTCTGATTCCTATTTAGAGACCAATGATAACAAAACGATATCTATCCAATATGGAGGAGAAAAATTTAATGGTTCCATTTCTTCCTTTATGGATAAAGAAAATGGATATGCCGATTACCTATTAACAAGCGCCTTAACCGATCGTGATTATGCTTTAGGGGCACTTGATGCTTTAAACATTATGCAAAGTGGGCTAGATGCTGATGTTTCAACCATCAAGCCCCACCAACTTACCGTGGAAGATACTCTTTTTGGGCGTTCTGGAATCTTACCGATTGCCTTTGAATCATACTTTAATGGGCCTTATTTATATAATGGACTTCCTTCTTTTGTGGAGACAGTTATGTCTATGCTTCCCGAGGCCCCAAGTTTTTTACCGGATAAAATTGGCGGAACTTCTTATCCTAACGAGTTAACGTTAAAAGGAGATATTCGCTTCTATGACTGGAAAGCAGGAGACTCTATTGACGTATCTTGCCTTGTCGAAGAACGTTTGGGAGAACTTTTATCCGGCTATTTTGAAGGGCGTCTTCCGATTGATTCTTATTTCCCTTTAAAGAATTTATTACTACGGGAAGCAAAAAATAAAGATTATCTTTATGATGTAAGTGAAGGGGAAGAAATTAAGAGTTACGTTTGTCCAATTGCTGGTTTCTATGGTGGCGGTTTGAATCTTTCTTCATTAATTTATGAGGAAAACGAGTTACCGATTGGTGAAGAAATTTCAATCGATTTTGCAAAAGCTTGTTTATCTGGAGATGGTTTAACGCCAACTGAAAATGGATTAGCAGAAATTTTGGCCCGTTGTGTACCTCTTGCCACGGGCTTTCATCCCTTCCGTTTCTATTTATCAACAAGAGGAGAAGGTGTACCTTCCACATTTGGACAAAGTCCTGATGTATCAATCTTATATTCTCGAGGAGGAAATTTATGAAGAAAATGTGGGCGTCATTCTTACTAAGCGTTATTGGCTTACTCGGTTTAAGTTCATGCGGAACCTTTTTTGCCACAGGAGATAGCGGGTTCTTAATTGAAGGAATTACTTCTAGTGTGAACGAAGAAGGAGAGACGGTAATTACCATTACTTTTGATTCCGAAGATGAACCGCCTTTTTCTTTTACTTTGCCAGAAGGAGAAGATGGAACTGGGATTGCCAATATCGAATCAAGTTTTGATGAAGAAACTTCAAAACTAACGATTACCATTACTTATACAGATAATCGTCCTCCCTATGTTATGGAAGTTCCTATTGTTCAAGGAATTGATGGAGTAGGAATTGAATCGATTGGCGTGGAAGCAGGCGAAGATGGTGCGACTATTCTTGTTTTCCATTTTACGGATGACCGTGAACCTGTTCGGATTTCGATTCCTAAAGGTGAAAAAGGAACAAGTATTGCCTCGATTGAAAGGGTTCAATACGACAATCAAGACTATTTAGTTTTACAAATTACTTATGATGATCCAGATAGGGAACCTTCTCTTATCCAAATTCCTCTTTCGGATTTAAGAGGTGATGGAATTGCCTTTATTACGCTTGAAGATGATGGAGATTCTTACCGTTTTGTTATTACGTACACTTCAGGATTTATGAATGAAGTTTCTTTCCCTAAACCTCAAGCAACAAAATGGCTTTATGGAAATGGAGATCCTCGAGGCAATCAAGGAAATGACGGAGACTTTTATTTTAATACCTCAGAAGGAACAATTTTTGTGAAAGAAGAGGGTGCTTGGGTATTACAAATGCGTTTAGAAGGGGACTCGGTTGTTGCTCCTACAAATACTTACATTGTGACATTTAACGCAAATGGTGGGGAATTTGTGAATTCCTCGGATCCAACCTCGATTCGTGTAGAAGAAGGTCACACAATCCCTTCCTATAGCCTTCCTCTTTGTAAAAAGGAGGGATTTACTTTTGCAGGTTGGTGGACCGATCAAATTCTAACCCCCAATTCCGGCCACTTTACCTCCCTTACTCCTGTTATGGATAACTTAACTTTATATGCTCAATATGAGGCCATATAAAAAAGTATTGAGTTTTTGACTTTATCTTAGGATAATAGCGCCGCGAAATGAGGATAACATGGTAAGAGAAAAAAGATTTTTAATTTGCGAAGAGTGCCTATCACGAAACTATACCGTTACCAGAAGGAAAGATGCGACGGAACGACTCGAAATTAAAAAGTTTTGTCCTCGTTGCAATAAACATACTCTCCATAAGGAGAGCAAATAGAAAAAAGGAGGAGTATACTAAAGCGTATGACACCACCGGTAAAATATTTAAAAGAAGTTGTTAAAGAAGGAAAGCGGATTCGTTGGCCAAGCCGCGATAAGCTTTGGGCGACGATTCTTGTCGTCATTGTAATTGCCTTATTTGTTGCAATTTGTTTAGCTTTAGAAGATTTAGCAGGAGCCTCCTTAATTCAACAATTAAAGGACGCCTTTGGAGGATTACAGTAATGGCAGAAAATGATGTCGATACTCTTAGCGAAGAAGAGAAGAAATTAGGCATGGAATATGGTTGGTATATTGTTACCACCTATGCACAACATGAAACAAAAACCATGGATAACTTGGTAAAAAGAAGAAAAAGTTATGGCATGGAAGATTTAATTAAACAGATCTTAATTTGTGAACAAGAAGTGCCTGTTTTAAAAGACGGAATTGCGACAGGGAAAACCAAAAAAATCAATTTATTCCCTGGTTATTTATTCATTGAAATGAAGATGACCCGTGAAGCATGGTTTGTTGTCCGAAATACTCCGGGCGTTACGGGTATTGCCGGTTCTTCTGGTGGGGGAACCTTACCTACCCCTGTTGCCAAAGAACAAATGGAACCTGTCCTTAAGAGAATGGGTATCTTCGATCCTGAAATGTATGCCCGTTATAAAGTTGGCGCGAATGTAAAAGTCATTTCTGGGCCCTTAGAGGGAACATCTGGCGAAATTACTGCCATTGATGAGGAAAAACATACCGTTATGGTCAATACGGTATTCTTTGGTCGGGTAACACCTGTTGAACTTGATTTCTCAGAAATTGACCTAAATGATTAATCATTAAAGGAAAAACACTAGGGCTGGGAAACCAGCTCTTTTTTGTATTTAACATATATGAATTCATATTCATACTTGACAAATGAATACACATTCATATGATAAAGCATGAAAGGAGATTCATATGTCAAACATTCCTGCCGATAACATCATTGATTCCATGGAGCATCTTCTGAATATCGCTTCTGATTCCACACGCTTAAAAATTCTTTATGCCATTTCTGGCGAGGAAAAAAATGTGGGAGAGATTGTGAAGGAGATCGGGGCAAGCCAATCTTTAATCTCTCATCAATTAAAAGTTTTAAAAAAGGCCAAACTAGTGCGTGTTAGGAGAGAGGGAAGAAAAGTTTTTTATCTTCTAGCGGATGATCACGTTACAAGTCTTTTAAAAATAGTAGAGGCCCACGTGAAGGAATAATATGGCACATAGTGAAAAAGTTTATCAAATCTCAGGATTAGATTGCGCTTCATGTGCTCTAAATCTAGAAGAAAAACTGAAGAAATGCAAAGATATTGAATCTGTGAATGTCGACTATCTTGCTTCTAAGTTGTATGTAATTACTTCTTTAACAAAAGAAGAAATTGAGGATGAAATGAATAAAATTGAAGAAGGAATTACCCTTTCTTCTTTTGTGGATAAGGAAAAGAAACATGATGAATATCAAAAACTTATTTTTAAGATAGGGCGTATTCTTATTTCTTTACTTGCTGCTTTCCTTGCTCTTTTCCTATTTCCTGTTGAAGAATTTGGAATCTGGCCATATCTTGCTTTAACCATTTTTGCTTGGATTATTTCTGGTTATGATCTTATTTATCATGCCATCAAAGGAATTGTGACAAGGGAAGATATTTTTAGCGAATCCTTGTTGATGAGTATAGCTTCCTTAGGCGCTTTTCTATTACCTATTTTTAATCAAAACTTTGATTCCTGTTTTGATGCGGTTTTGGTTGTCGTTTTTTATCAAGTTGGAGAAATCTTTACCGATTTTGCTACAAGGAAATCCCATCAAGCTATTTTAGACACCTTGTCTATGAAAAAGGAAATTGCCCATAAAAAAGCGGGAAATGAAATCTTAGATGTTCCTGCTTCCTCAATAAAAAAAGGGGACATTTTGCTTATTAAATTAGGGGAAAGCATTTCTAGTGATGGAAAAATAATAGAAGGGGAAGGCGAGATTGATTGTAGTTCTTTAACAGGGGAATTTGCCCCAAGGTATGCTAAAGTTGGTGATGAAGTTTTCTCTTCTAATGTTTTAAAGTCGGGAAACTTAGTTGTTGAGGCCACAAAGGACTATCAAGATTCTACAGCAAGTCAACTTTTATCTCTTGTTGAAGGGGCGACAAAGGAAAAGGGGAGAACAGAAAAAATGATTTCCCGTTTTGCTCGTTGGTACACGCCTCTTGTTATGGGGCTTGCTATTGTCTTTGCCATTCTTCCTCCCTTAATTACGGGTTATCAAGATCAAGAGGTATGGACTAAATGGATTAGTGTTGCTTTATCGATGCTTGTTATTTCTTGTCCTTGTGCCATTGTTCTTTCCATCCCCCTTTGTTATTTCTCAGGAATTGGGGCGATGGGGAGACACGGATTACTTTTAAAGGGCACGGAATATGTTGATGTATTATCTTCCGTAGAAAGTCTTCTCACCGATAAAACAGGAACCTTAACGGAAGGAAAGTTTTCCATTGCGGACGTCTTTTCAATTTACTTCACTCCGAATGAATTCTTATCGTTAATTGCCCTTGGGGAATCTCGTTCTAACCATCCTATTGCCTATCCTTTTAAGCCTTACTATATGTCGGAAGAAGAAGAGTATCTTTCTTCTTATGAAGAAATTCCTGGGAAAGGAATAAAGGCCATCTATCGAAATGAAAGTCTACTTATTGGCACTAAGTCTTTTTTAGAAAGTGAAGGGATAAGACAAATTCATGAGGTAAAAGGAACGGTCATTCACGTTGCTTATCAAAAGAAGTACTATGGCTTTGTTTTATTAACTGATTCTTATAAAAAGGGGAGCAAAGAGTTATTTGCTTATCTAAAAAGGGAACATATTTCCACTTGTTTATTAACTGGAGATAACGAAGTTTCCGCAAAAAAAGCTCAACAAGAATTAGGTATTGATCGAATTTACTATTCTTTATTACCAGAAGAGAAAACAGAAAAAATTCGTGAAGAAAAAGGCTTAATAAGAAAAGGGAAGAGCATCGTTTATGTAGGAGACGGAATTAATGATGCTGCTTCTTTGGCTTTAGCAGACTGTGGGATTGCTATGGGGGCGTTAGGATCAGGTTTAGCCATGAACTCTGCCGATGTTCTTTTGATGAATGACGACCCTTCCTATATTGTTGATGCGATTAAAATTGCAAAAAAGACGAAAGCTCTTGCTTATTTTATTTTGGCATTTGCGCTTCTTTTAAAAATTGTCATTCTTATTAGTTCTTTGATCATCGGTCCTTCCTTCCCTTTATGGGCGGCAGTCTTTGGTGATACTGGATTAACGATTATCACGATTCTTTTCTCTCTAATTCCTCTAACTTTTGGAAAAAAAGTTTATAAAAATTAAAACTCTGCAAAACCCTCATAAAATTGTTGATATTTATATTTCATCACCTTTTTGTGAGGATTTTTTCTTTGGCTATCAAATGCAAATATCAGTTATTTTTTCGGATATTTATTCAAAGAAAATTTTCTAGTTGTTTTTTGTTTTTACGCGCGTATATTTACGCTCGCACGCAAGTGCACTTCGAAGGTGGACGAGCCAAGGCGATATGGCTTATTAACCACCACCATTTATTTCCAAAAGGAGGAACCTATGGCTAAAAAAATCACCAAGGTCGTCAAGATGGAACTTCCCGGAGGGGAAGCACGTCCTGGACCAAAACTTGCCAGTGCTGGTGTTGTCATGAATAAGTTCTGTACGGACTTCAACGCCAAGACTGCTGACCGTAAAGGGGAAATTGTCCCTGTCATCATCACTGCTTATGAAGATAAGTCCTTCGACTTTGTTATCAAAACAAGTCCTGTTGCTGGTCTTCTATTAAAGGCTGCTGGAATTAAGAAAGGTTCTGGTAATCCAAAGAAAATTGTTGGACATATTTCAGAGAAGCAATTAGAAGAAATCGCCTCTTATAAACTTCCTGATCTCAACACGACCGATATTGAAGCGGCCAAACGTATTGTGGAGGGCTCCGCACGCCAAATGGGTATTGCGGTGGATCGTTAATATGAAGCGCGGTAAGAAATATGTTGCTGCCTTAGCAGTTTTTGATCCCAAGAAGGTTTATACCTTTGAAGAGGCAATCCCACTTTTAAAGAAAACTTCTACGACGAAGTTTGATTCTACTATCGACATCAGTTTCCGTTTAAATGTTAATCCAACGCTTGCGGATCAATTAATTCGGGGAACCTTAGTTCTTCCTCACGGAAACGGCAAAGTGAAACGCGTTCTTGTTGTTACCAATACAAAACAAGAGGAAGCAAAAGAAGCTGGCGCGGAATATGTCGGTGGCAAAGAAATGCTTGATAAGATTCAACGCGAAAACTGGTTTGACTTTGATGTCATCGTTGCTACCCCTGATATGATGGGCGAACTGGGAAAAATGGGCCGCTTACTTGGTCCAAAAGGCTTAATGCCAAACCCCAGATCAGGAACCGTTACCATGGAAATTGGAAAAGCGGTTAGCGAAATTAAACGCGGTAAGATTTCCTACCGTGTTGACCGTGATGGGAATTTAAATATTTCTGTCGCTCGTTGTTCTTTCTCGGATAGCGATATCTTAGATAACCTCAATGCTGTTGCTGAGGCTATTGCCAAGAGTCGTCCATCTTCCGTGAAAGGAAACTTCATCACCAATGTGGTGATTCATACGACCATGGGTCCTGGACTCAAGGTCACCTTCCCTTCTCGTAATTAAAGAGGGGAACTTCATTTCTTGAGCGAACCGCCGCGCGACCTGAGAAAACAAGGGACGAAAGTGTCTTAAAAATTGCACCTTGTCGAGGACGAGCATACGCATTCCCATCTGGTTGTCGTAGCGTCGCAAATATATCGACAAAAAGAAAGGAGGTAGAGCATGAACGAGAAAGTACTTACGGCTAAGAAAAACGCTGTAGAAGAAATTAAGACTGGCATTAAAGATTCCGCCGGATTTGCTGTTATTGGCTATCATGGCTTAACCGTTGCCGAGCTTATGGAATTACGGCGTAAATTAGCAGACAAAGGCGCTCACATGAAAGTGTATAAAAACACCATGGTGCGTCGTGCCTTAAAAGAAGATAACCTCGCTGATTTAGGGGAAGTCTTAGAAGGTCCTAATGCCTTTGTCTTTGCCAAAGATGCTCCCGCGGGCGCGTCTGTCCTTTATAAATTCAGTCGTATTCACGAACACCTTGTCTTAAAAGGTGGACTTGTGGAAGGACAAGTTGTGGATGCGGACGGATTAAAAGCTGTAGCAAAACTTCCCACCAAAGAAGCCTTGCTCTCCATGTTCTGCATGGTTCTTAATGAACCGATGGCCGGGTTTGCCCGTGCCCTTGATGCTGTGGCTACAAAAGATGAGCCCGCAGCTGTCTAGTTAGGAGGAAAACGAAAATGGCTGAAAAGCTTACTAATGAACAAATTCTTGATACCCTCTCGCAAATGACTGCCCTTGAACTCAAGGCTTTAGTGGATGCGGTTTGTGAGAAATTCGGAGTCACTGCTGCTGCTCCTGTGGCCGCTGCTGCTGCTCCTGCTGAGGAAGAAGGCCCTGCACAAAAGGGACCAACCGAGGTCAGCTTAATCTTAAAAGGCATTGGGACTGGCTCCAAAGTGGCCGTCATCAAAGCCGTTCAAGCCATCACTGGTCTTGGACTTATGGACGCCAAGAAACTTGTTGACGGCGCCCCAGTTGCTGTGAAGGAAAAGATTTCTCCTGTGGAAGCAGAAGCTCACAAGAAGACTCTTACCGACACTGGTGCTGAAGTCGAAATCAAGTAGTTTTCTCTTGTTTTTGATGCCCCGTTTTAGGACGACCATCCTCCTAAAGCGGGGATTTTGTCGCTTATATGGGGGAATAAAATGAGCCATTATTACGAAAATGATCCGAATTTGGCGCATAAAGATTATGTTGTTGAATTCACTTTATTTGCTCGCGAATGGCGCCTATATAGCGATAATGGAGTCTTTTCAAAAAATAACCTTGATTATGGGACAAAGCTGTTACTTGAAACGCTTGCCCCTTTATCTTTAGGAGAAAAGATTCTCGACATTGGTTGCGGCATAGGCACGATTGGATTGTTGCTTGCCGCCCAGGACTCTTCTTATCAAGTTACCTTATCTGATGTGAATAAGCGAGCCCTCCTTTGCGCGAAAAGAAATGCGGAAGCCCTTAACATTGCTTCTCGCGTAAGAATTGTCGAAAGTGATGCGTTTCTCGCCATAACCGCCCATTTTGATACGATTGTATCTAATCCACCTATTCGTGCAGGAAAAGAAGTGACTTACCGTATATATAAAGAGGCTTATGAGCATTTACTTCCTCATGGTCATCTTTATCTTGTGATACGTAAGCAGCAAGGTGCCTTTAGCGCCTTATCCTATTTAAAATCAATATATTCTGATGCGACGATTTTGGTGAAGAAAAAAGGATACTGTATCATCGATGCTATTAAAGGAGCCTAAATGAGCCAAAAAGAAGTTACGTATAAAAATTACCGTGTTCTTCAAAATGGTCGGGTTGACTTTTCGAAGATTAGCGGAACTACTCCTTTACCCAACCTCGTTGAAGTTCAAACAAAGAGTTTTCGTGAGTTTTTAGAACGAGGTTTAGATGAGGTTTTTCGCGAATGTTTCCCGATTGCCAACTACAGCAATACAGCAGAAATTATTTATGAATCATTCCGTTTTGAAAAACCTGAATATTCTCCTCTTGAATGCAAAGAAGGAGATTTAACCTATAGTGCAAAATTAAAATGCCGTTTAGGGTTACATATTAAAGCAACCGGAGAAATTACTGAAAGTGAAGTCTTTATGGGAGATATCCCCATGATGACGGATTCTGGAACCTTTATTGTCAATGGTGCTGAACGGGTTATTGTCAGCCAAATTGGTCGTTCTCCCGGTGCCTATTTCCAAGATAATTTGGATAAGAGCGGAGTTCATTTATATGCGGGAGAAATTATCCCTTCCCGGGGTACATGGCTCCAATTTGAAAGCGATCTCCACGGTTTAATGTGGGTAAGAATTGATCGTCAAAAGAAACTCCCTGCGGTTATCCTCTTTAATGCTTTAGGATTAACAAAAGAAGAGGATTTAATGAATTTATTTGGAGAATCGGATTCCTTAGCGGATACGATTCGAAAAAATAACACGATGGTTCCTACAAGCAACCATTCTGCGATGAGTCAACAAGACGCACTTGCGGTTATTTTCCAAAAATTAAAACCCGGAGAGCCTGTTACTTCTGCAGGTTCCCGAAACTTTATCATTCAAAAATTCTTTGATGATAAACGTTATGATTTAGGGAAAGCGGGCCGTTTTAAATACACACAAAAATTAGGAATTTATTCCCGGTTAAAAGGCCGTATTTTAGCTGAACCCTTAGTCAGCAAAGATGGAGAAGTATTTGTTTCGAAAGCAGGCGTTCCCTTTGTTGAAGGCTATCAATTAAGCGAAAGCGATGTTGATGAGCTTCGTGATGCCCAATTCTTTGAGCAGGGCGCACATCTGATTCATTTAGAGACGGATAATGAAATTGATAACCATAGCGATGTAACCTTAGTCCGCGTTCATGCTTTCGATAAGGCGGATGGGGCCATTGTTCCTCTTGTTGGAACCGATATTAATCTTAATGGAATTTATACGAACGAAATTCCTGTGGCCCGGGTCACCATTTCGGACATGGTTGCTTGCTTTTCTTACTTTAATAATTTGCAATTTGGCATTGGCGATACAGACGATATCGACCATTTAGGCAATCGTCGCGTGCGCTGTGTTGGTGAACTTTTACAAACTCAATTCCGCATTGGTCTTACGAAAATGAGCAAAACGGTTCAACAAAAAATGTCCATTATGCCAGACTTACACGAAGTGAAGCCCAATGCTTTAATTAATACCCGTCAATTAACGAAAGCCGTTCGTGATTTCTTTGCTAGTTCGCAACTTTCGCAGTTCATGGATCAAACCAATCCTTTAGCCGAACTTGCCAATAAGCGAAGAATTTCTGCTTTAGGTCCTGGCGGATTAACAAGAGACCGCGCCAGCATGGAAGTGCGTGACGTTCACTACACCCATTATGGCCGAATTTGTCCAATTGAAACTCCAGAAGGACAAAACATTGGTTTAATTTCAAATTTAGCCACTTATGCCAAGATTAATGCGCATGGCTTTATTGAAACTCCTTACCGTATCGTCTTCCACAAAAAAGATGAAAACGGAGTTGAACATTATTATGTTTCGGATAAGGCAACTTACTTATCCGCGGATGCTGAAAGAGGACACTATATTGCCGAGGCCAATATTTCTTTAGGCGCTCCAGTGACGATTGACTTTGAAGGGGAAGGACCTTTAGAAGTTAAAGAAATTATTTCTGATGAAGTGGTTGCTCGTCATGACGAAGATAACGTAGTGATTCCTGCTTCCTTAGTGGAGTATGTTGACGTTTCGCCAAAACAAATTGTTTCGATTGCTACCGCATGTATTCCTTTCTTAGAAAACGATGACTGTCACCGGGCACTCATGGGTGCAAACATGCAGCGGCAAGCTCTTCCTTTGCTCCGCCCTGCTCTTTCTTATGTAGGAACTGGTTTAGAAGGAGTAATTGCCAAAGACTCTGGTCTTGCTGTTTGTGCTTATAAGGGTGGCGTTGTTATTTATCGTGATTCTTCGACAATTATTGTTCGCGAAGAAGATGGGAATGAACGAGTTTATAAGTTACAAAAATTTGATCGTTCGAATAATGGCACCTGCATTAACCAAAATCCTATCGTGAAAGAGGGAGATGTGGTAAAAGAAGGCCAAGTGATTGCTGATGGTCCTGCCATGAAAAATGGCGAACTTGCCTTAGGACAAAACGTTTTAGTCGCTTATATGACATGGAACGGCTATAACTATGAAGACGCGGTCATTATGTCGGAGCGGATGGTGAAGGATGATATTTATACCTCCATTCACATTGAAGCCCATGATATTGATTGTCGGGAAACCAAGCTTGGTACCGAACAAATTACCCGCGATATTCCTAATGTAGGCGAAGAAAGCAAAACTTATCTTGATGAATCAGGAATTATTATCCCTGGTGCCGAAGTGAAAGAAGGGGATATTTTAGTGGGGAAAGTTACCCCTAAAGGACAAAGTGATCCTTCTCCAGAAGAAAAGCTTTTAATGGCTATCTTTAATGAGAAAACTCGCGATATGAAAGATAGTTCTCTCCGCGTTCCTCATGGAGGTGCAGGAATTGTCTTAAAAGTTAAAGTTTATACCCGGGAACATAAAGATCCTCTCCCTCCAGGAGTGGTGATGAAGGTTCGCGTTTATATTGTCCAAAAAAGAAAGATTTCTGAAGGCGATAAGATGTCTGGTCGTCACGGAAATAAAGGCGTTATCTCTCGTATCTTACCTGTAGAAGATATGCCATATTTACCCGATGGTACCCCAATTGATGTCATGCTTTCTCCTATGGGTGTTCCTTCGCGTATGAACATTGGACAGATTTTAGAAGTTCACCTTGGTCTTGCCTGTCATAAACTTGGCATGCGTGTGGCCACTCCTGTCTTTGATGGGGTAAGCAATGAAGAACTTTTCGAAATCATGGAAAAAGCCGGCTTATCTAGCGATGGTAAAGCGGTTTTATATGATGGAAGAACCGGAGATCGTTACGATGAACGAATTTCCGTTGGCATCATGTACATGATAAAACTTGTACACATGGTCGATGATAAACTTCACGCGCGGGCTACAGGACCTTATAGCCTAGTCACTCAACAACCACTTGGTGGGAAAGCACAAAATGGTGGTCAAAGATTTGGTGAAATGGAAGTCTGGGCGTTAGAAGCTTATGGCGCTGCTCATACTCTCCAAGAAATGCTTACGATTAAAAGCGATGATCGCATCGGAAGAAGAAAAGCTTACGAAGCGATTATTAAAGGCAATGAGATTCCAAGCGCTGGCATGCCGGAAGCCTTTAAAGTTTTTGTCAAAGAATTAAAAGGTTTAGGACTTGATGTTCATCTTTATGATGATGTCCGCGCAAATGAATCTAGAAGCGAAATTAATACCGACACCTTAGCAAAGGAAGCGATGATTGAAGAAAGACGGGTCAACAATTCTATGCGGAATTTTGGGCCTCGTTCTCAAGAAGATGAGCACGCCTTAGCTGCGATTCAAGAAGCAGCTATTGCGGATGCTTTAGAAGAAGAATCTCTTTCTTTGAAAGATAAACTTGATGAGGAATAAGGAGAAAATATGGCAATATTTGATGTTACTACGTTAAAAGCCATGGATGTTGGCCTTGCTTCTCCCGAAACGATCCGTAGTTGGTCTCACGGAGAAGTAACTCGTCCAGAAACCATTAATTACCGGAGCCAAAAACCGGAAATGGGTGGTTTATTTTGTGAAAAAATCTTTGGTCCAGCAAAAGACTATGAATGCCACTGTGGACGTTATAAAAAAGTCCGTTATCAAGGAATTACTTGTGAAAAATGTGGCGTAGAAGTGATTTCCAAAGAGTGGCGAAGAGAACGTTTTGGTCATATTGAATTGACCTCTCCTTGTACCCACATTTGGTATTTAAAAGGCATTCCTTCACGGATGGCTTTGCTTTTAGAAGTTTCTCCTAAGGAATTAGAAGAGGTGGTTTATTACGCGGCCCATATCGTTTTAGATCCTGGAACTTCCCTTTTAAGAAAGAAACAAATTTTAAACGAAACGGATGCTCGCGATGCTTTCAAAGCCGCCATTAACGATATTTTAAGCAAAGCAACAGAAGATAATGTTCTTCATATGGGGGAAGACCTTCTTTCTCGTTTAGAACAAGAAAATCAACCCTTTGATTTTGCAACAACCTCGGCCTTTATTAGCAAACAAACAGGGGCTAGTTTTGGCGAAGGGGCTGAAGCAATTAAAAAACTTCTTTCCGAAGTCGATTTAAAAGAAGAAGCCAGCAAAATTAAAGAAGAAATGGCGAAATGTTCCGGCGAACAAAAAAATCAAAAACGGGTGAAATTAGCCAAACGCTTAGAAGCAGTGCAAGCCTTTATTGATTCGAATCAAAAGCCAGAATGGATGGTGCTTGATGTTATTCCTGTTATACCTCCTGATTTACGCCCAATGCTTCAATTAGATGGTGGTCGTTTTGCCGCTTCGGATTTAAATGATTTGTATCGTCGAGTCATCTCGCGAAATACTCGTTTAAAGAAGCTTATTGATATGCACGCTCCTCACGTTATCTTGATGAACGAAAAACGGATGCTTCAAGAATCCGTCGACGCTTTAATTGATAATGGGAGAAGAAATAAGCCTGTTACCGAACCTTCTGGACGTCCTTTGAAATCCTTAAGCAGTGGTTTAAGAGGAAAACAAGGACGTTTCCGTCAAAATTTACTGGGGAAACGGGTCGACTATTCTGGACGTTCGGTTATTGCCGTTGGTCCTGAACTTAAGATGTATCAATGCGGTTTACCAAGAGAAATGGCGATTCAACTTTTGCGTCCATTTATTGCGGCACGTTTATTAAAAGATGAACACGCCAGCGCTCATAAAATCGCAGATAAGATTATTGATCGTCGCGATCCTATCGTCTTTGATATTGTCGAAGAAGAAATTGAAAAGCACCCCGTCTTACTCAACCGTGCACCTACTCTTCACCGTTTAGGCATCCAAGCTTTCCAACCAAAACTTGTAGATGGACATGCGATTCGTTTGCATCCTCTTGTTTGTAACGCCTTTAACGCCGACTTTGACGGGGACCAGATGGCTGTCCATCTTCCTTTAGGAAAAGCAGCCCAAGAGGAAGCCTTAGACTTAATGCTTGCTTCCAATAACATTCTTGGGCCAAAAGATGGGAAACCTATTGTTGTTCCCTCTCAGGACATGGTGCTTGGTAACTACTACCTTACCCAAGAAGAATCTCGTCAAGACTTCTTATCGCGTGCGGAATCTTTGCGTGCTCTTCATATCCATGATGAAATGGAAAAAGATGCAGAAAGCGATGAAATCGAGAAATTTGAACGCTATGCCTCTTTAGAAGGAAAAGTGTTCTCTTCGGTACAAGAGGTAATTGAGGCTTATGAAACCAAAGAAATTTCTCTTCATAACCGTATCGCGATTCGTGCAACTTCTTTACATAAAACTTTTGGTGATGATCCGGAGAAGGCCTCCTTACCTTCTTCTGTCCGTGACCAATATTTATTAACCACCGTGGGCAAGATTATCTTTAATGAAATTTTCCCAGATGACTTTATCTATATTAACGGGGATAACCCCAACGCTTCTTGGGATGAAGTGAAAAAGTGGTTTGTACCAAAAGGAAGCGATATTAAAGCAGAACTTGCTACTCGCACTTTACATGCTCCTATTAAGAAGAAGCAATTAGGAACCATCATTAATATGATTTTCCAAAAATACGATATGGCTTCTCCTTATGGAACCGATGTTCGTCCATCAAAAACTTCCGCAATCTTAGATAAGATTAAAGATCAAGGATTTAAATACAGCACCGTCAGTGCGGTTACGGTGGCAATTTCTGATATTCGTACCATTGAAAGCAAACGCGAAGATATTGAACGAGGGAATGCCCAAGTCGATAAGATTACGCGTATGTATCATAAAGGCTTCCTTTCGGAAGAAGAACGTCATAAGAAAGTTACCGATACGTGGCGTGATGTAACCGATGCTGTAAAGAAGAAAGTTGCAGACTATCTTGCAAAAGATACCAGAAACCCCATGGTTATTATGTCGGATTCTGGTGCCCGTGGTAGCTTAGATAACTTTGCCCAGTTAATTGGGATTAAGGGTTGCGTTGCCAACCCGAAAAACGAAACCATTGAACTTCCAATTACTTCTTCTTATCGGGAAGGGTTAAAGGTTGCCGAATTCTTCATTAATACACATGGTGCCCGTAAGGGTGGCGCGGATACGGCTTTAAAAACCGCGGACTCTGGTTATTTAACAAGACGGTTAGTCGATGTTGCTCAAGACGTTGTTGTACGGGAAGAAGATTGTCATTGTGACCATGGCTTTAAAGTCCGTGAGATTCGCGACACTTCAAGAGACACGGTTATCGTGAAGTTAGAAGATCGTCTTTCTGGCCGCTTTGCCATGCATGATATTTATTCTCCAAGCGGGGAACTCCTTGTAAAAGGAAATACCATGATTAGCGAAGAAAGCGCGAAAGCCATTGTTCGTGCTGGCATTACCGAAGTGGAAATTCGTTCTTTATTCACTTGCCAAACAAAAGATGGTGTCTGTCAACATTGTTATGGAAGAAATATGGCAACAGGACGTTTGGTTGCTATTGGCGACGCGGTTGGTATTATGGCTGCCCAGTCCATTGGGGAACCTGGTACGCAGTTAACGATGCGGGTCTTCCATACCGGTGGTACGGCAGGAAGTGATATTACGCAAGGTTTGCCTCGTGTTCAGGAACTTGTAGAAGCAAGAAATCCAAAAGGTGAAGCCATTATTTCTAAACTTGATGGTACCATTACTTCTATTGATGACTTAGGAGATGGCCGCTTTAAGATTGTGGTCACTTCTGATTATGAATCTACAGAAGAACAAAAAGATGGTCCTGAGACCTTTGAAGTAACAACTCCTTACGGTCAACGTTTACGTGTGGTGAAAGGACAACACGTGGAAGCAGGCGGAAAGATTACAGAAGGCGCGATTAATCCTCAAGACTTAATTGACTACACCTGCCCAGAAAAGGTGGAGGTTTATCTCTTAAAAGAAATCCACAAGGTATATGCCTTACAAGGAATTGATATTTCCGATAAACACTTAGAAGTGATTATCCGTCAAATGCTTCGTAAGTTATATATTATTGATGGAGGGGAGACCGAACTTCTTCCTGGCACACAAGTGGATGTGGAACGTTTCACGGAGGAAAACGGGAAAGCGTTACGAGCGGGGAAACGCCCTGCTGTTGGTCGTTCTATCGTTTTAGGAATTACCAAAGCAGCTTTACGTAGTGATTCCTTCTTAAGCGCAGCCTCCTTCCAAGAAACGACTCGTGTCTTAACCGATGCGGCCATTAAAGGCAAAGAAGATCCTCTCCACGGCTTAAAGGAAAACGCCATTACGGGTCGATTAATCCCTGCTGGTACCGGCTTATTAAGCGAAGAAGAGGAAGAAGCAAGACTTGCAAACTTCTCTGTCTTAGGAAAAATGAAAGAAGTCAAAGACCAATATTATGAAGATCATGACGCTCTTCATGAACGGGTTAATGACTAAGTAATCTTTTGAAAATTAGGCTTTAAAGGAGCAATCCTTTAAGGCCTTTTTTCTTAGAAAAAAGAGTGCAAAAGAAAAGAGCGCCCTGCAACAGAAGGTTGCTACCTTAAAAGAGAGTTTTGCTATACTTTACCTTCAAGGAGGAAAGGGCATGGAATTTAAAGATCGACTAGTTGCCTTACGGAAAGAAAAGGGAATGAGTCAGGAGGATTTAGCGGAATATCTTGGTTTATCTCGGCAAGCTCTTTCAAAATATGAACTGGGACTTTCCGAACCAGATATTTCTACCTTAATGAAGTTATCTTCCTTATTTGAAGTGAGTACGGATTATCTTTTAGGGAAAAGCGATGGAAGGAAAGAAAAAGGCGAGACGATTATCGATTATTTCCGTTCTCTTCCAAAGAAAAGATATAGTTATTTCTTTCTCTTTCTTTTGATGATTGCGGTTCTTTCTCTTTACACACTTCCTGCCATAGGGAAAAATGTCGCTTCTATATCAAATCCTTCTTATCAAGTTTCTTTGGTAGAGGAGTTAAATTTTTATAACGTCTTACAAGGAAGTGCGTGGCTTCATTCTAATCCTTGTTATTTTCTTGGCGTACTTCTAAATCTTATTGCTTTTCTCTTGGTGATTTCTCTTCTTATCGAAGGACTTGTTGGCTTTTTTATTCCCTTTAAAAAGAACACGTTCTTCTCCATTTGCAGTGTAAATGCGATTATCGCATCCATCTTTTCTCTTATTGGTTCTTCTTTGTGGTGTGTAGGTTATTATGAATACATTAATGATCCTTATCACTATATGGGCGAGGTTTATATGGGGATGTTCGTGCCTCAAGTGGTGCTTACTATTACGACCATTCTTTTTCTTGTTTTCTATATGCATTTTCAAAAGAAGGAGAAGAAAACTATTTTGTGAATCTTTAAAAATAAAAGAAGTTATTTGTAAGAGTTTTCCTTATTTTTTGTGAAAAGAAGAAAGATGTTTTCTCGATTTTTTGTATCTTTTTCGTATAGGTGAGTAGATTAGAATCGCTTGATTCATACCGAAGTAATTTTTAATATTAGGCATGAGTTTTAAAGGAGTCCTTAATGGAAATTAGTTCTTTGCTGATTACGGTTTTGTCTTGTTTTTCTAGTTTAAATGGCAACGTTGACAATTCGAATAGGTTAACGGGCAATGCTTTCTATGAAAGAGGCACTTTATCCAAAAATCATGCACCTGCGCGATTCCGTTTATTACTTGAAGCAGAGCCTGGCTTAGGGGTAGATATGAGCCGGAATAAAGTAAGAGTGGTGGTAAAAAGTTTATGCGTAGAATCTCTTTAATTCCTATTCTCTTTCTTCCCCTTTTTACTTTAAGTTCCTGTCATGATTTAAGTTTTCTTTTTCCCTCCTCCCCTTTAAAGACAAATCTCCCCATCCTTCCAAGTGGAATTTATTCTCTAAAAGCAAGCATTGCTTATCCTGATTGTCCTATTATCGCTTATATGACGATCCAGGAGTTAAGCGAAGAGACTTTCCAATCTTTAAACAATAAAAATTGTTACTACGATTCTCGCTTAACTCAAATTGAAGAATCTTGTTATCACTCTCTTAATTTTTATTGGCTTGAAGGAGAGGACTTAATTCACCAAAATTGTTATTTTTCTTATGAAGAGGAGGAGCCTTCTATTCACGTTGAATTAGATAACGGGGAACTCTCATTACTATATTTTATTGATGAATTTTACCCCATGATACCAGATGAATTTGATGACTATACTTTTTTTACTTTCACCTACATCATCGGTATTTGTAATCCTTCTGGCTCTTATCATTCTCCAGGGGGCTCTATGGATGGAGGCTATATTGTTTATGAAAAATCATGGTAAAAGAGGGATAATTTTTACGATTTTCTCTGTTTTCTCCATTTTATTTGCCTCTTGTAATTCTCCTTTAAAACTTAGGGAAGAGGTTTCTCCCATCCGATTGGGATTATATGAAATAAGCGGTTTGCCTTTCCAAAAAGCTTATCTTCGTATTATGCCGTATATCGAAGAAAGAGAAAATTATTACTATAGTGTGATTCAAGACAGATCATCGAAACGTTTAGCAGAGAAATATAATATTTGCATGATGGCGGATTTTACTTCTTTTGGAATGATGCGCCGTTACATTGTTGATTGTTATTCATACTGTGAAGAACACAATCGTTATTGCGGTGTTATTGAAGGTAATTTTGATCATTCTTATTTTTTCCTTCCTAGAGAAGATGGGACTATTGAACTTGGTGCTTTCGATATTGTGGCTATTGCGCAAAAAATTGGGAATTTTGCCGAACCCGTATTTCATGAAGAAGAATCAATTCCTGAAGAAATTTTAAGGGAATCTATTTAGTTTTTTCTTTTAATTGTAAATTAATAACTGTATGAAGAAACTTGTCAAAATTCTCCTTTCTTTTTTACCCTTAGTGTCTCTTATTAGTTGTAGTGAAGTGGATATTTCTTCCTCTTCTAATGTCTGTGACCGGGGAGCGGTGGGCATTAATCTTATGACCGTGCGTTCGATGAGTTATGAAGATATTTGGCCTTTCGTGAAGGAAAATTTTGATAATCAATTTGAGAATATTGTTGTTTATCAAAGAACTCTTTATAGCATCCCTTTTACCAAACCAATATTCCCTAGAGGATATCAACTAGATTGGCGAGTATGGTCCTATGATCCTTGCTTTTTTGACTGCACGCTTCCAAGCACTTCGGAATGGATTAAACACGTGGAAGAAGATAAATGCATGAGATTATCTCCAGATTCTTTTGAGGTTGGGATATTAACACCAGAACAAAGAACCATTACTTTTAATTTCTCTCTTCGTGAGGATAACAATCCCACTCCATTTATAGGCGATATTGAGAATCAAGAAGACGTTTTATCTTATTACAGTAGAAAGAATTCTTATCTTTGGTTTAATACTCGCTATTGTCCTTGGGAAGATCCTTTCCAAGATTATCCTCCGATTGAAGAAGAGGAACGGAAGGTCGTTGAGGAAGTGATTTATCAGGCAATTTACCAAGGAATAAAACAAAATATCCGGCCTTTTTCCTGTGACGCTTTTTAACTTTTGAGATCAGTAGAGGAATTGTTAATAAAAACTTTTTTCTAAAAGCACTTATTTAAGAATAGTGAGAAATTTATATTTTTCTTTAGCCTCATAAAAAGGACTAGGTAGAATCTTGAATACTTATTTTTATAGAAATAGAGTAGGCAATAAGCTTTTAAGGATTGAGAATTTATGCCAGCCTATATAACAAAAACGGAAATGACAAGTAATATTAAAGTTCTTTTGGTAATTTTTATAACCTTATTTACCGTTATAGGCCTTGTATTTGGGGGTTACTTTTTATTTCTTCATCTTTTTCTTCCCCAAGTTCAAGCATTCCCTTATGGAGAACATTCTTTAACAAATATCCGTCTTTATAAAGAGGAAGAAAAACGTTATGAGTCAGTAAACTTCAAAGGGAAATTATCTGTATTTTCCCTGCAAAAGCCGCCTAAAAAAGAGGAAATTACGATTTGGTATCTTGATGGAGATAAGATTGTTTCCCGCACAGATTTTTATTATCAAGATGTCCTTGGGAATCGTGGTCCTTCCAATTCCCCTCTCTTAACAAAAGAAAATGGAACGGGGAATGATGGTTTCTCTCTTTTTCTTGATCAAGGAGAAGGTTTTAAAAAGATGGATGTTTATTGTTTCCTTTTAGGACCTATTTTGGCTTCCTCTTCTCTTTTTCATAATAGTGAAACGAATCCTCTTTCCTTTAATCCTTGGGACAATCCATCTCAATACTCTTTGGATTTTCTTCCCATAAGTAGAGAAGGAGATATTTTCACTTTTGAAGTCGGATAAAAATCTTTTCTTTTCTTTTATAAAGGGAAGTAGAGTTTCTTGTTTAACAAAAAATGGTTAACTAAAAATGTTTTACTTGTTTCTTTCCTTTTAGACGTGTATTGTTTCTCGCGGTCGCTTATTGCCCTAAATGGGCATTTAAAAAGCGAAGAGATGACACACACGGTTATGTGTGCAAAAAGAAAGGAAAAAGGAGAAAGGTATGCCAACGATTAACCAACTCGTTAAGACCGGTCGTAGAGCTGCCCGTAGTAAGAGTAAAGCTCCTGCCCTTGGCAAGAGATGGAATAGCCTTACAAAACGGGAAACAAGTCAACCAAGTTCGCAAAAAAGAGGCGTCTGTACCCGTGTTGGTACCATGACACCAAAGAAGCCAAACTCCGCGATGAGAAAGTACGCTCGTGTCCGCTTAAGCAACGGATTCGAAGTTACTGCTTATATCGGGGGTGAAGGACATAACCTCCAAGAACATAGTACAGTTCTTATTCGTGGAGGACGTGTGAAAGACCTTCCTGGTGTTCGTTATCACATCATTCGCGGTTGTTTAGACTGCGCCGGTATTGAAGCCCGTCGTCAAGGACGTTCTTTATATGGAACAAAGCGTCCTGAACCAAAGAAGTAATAAGGAGGGAATATGTCTCGTAAAGGTAAAATTGAAAAACGTGATGTCTTACCAGACCCCGTTTATAAGAGCAAACTCGTAACCCGCCTTATTAACCGGGTTATGTATGATGGAAAAAGAGGAACTGCTCAAGCCATCATTTATGGTGCTTTTAAAATCATTGAAGAAAAAACAAAAAAGCCCGCAATTGACGTTTTTGCTACCGCCATTAATAACATTATGCCTAATGTTGAGTTAAAGGCACGGAGAATGGGAGGAGCCAACTATCAAGTTCCAACCGAAGTATCTCCTGAAAGAAAACAAACCTTAGGTTTAAGATGGCTTGTTACTTTTGCTCGTCTTCGTAACGAAAAAACAATGGAACAAAAATTAGCTGCAGAAATTATTGATGCTGCGAATGGCACAGGGGCCTCCATTAAGAAGAAAGAAGACGTCCATAGAATGGCAGAAGCCAATAAGGCTTATGCTCATTATCGCTGGTAAAAAGGAGAACCCCCATGGCCAACGAAGAAAATATGATTAAGGAAGATAGCGTTTACGATCTTCCTCATACCCGTAATATTGGGATTATGGCCCATATTGACGCAGGAAAAACTACCACCACCGAACGTATCCTTTATTACACTGGACGGACCCACAAAATTGGCGAAGTTCACGAAGGTACCGCCGTTATGGACTGGATGGAAGAAGAGCAAGAAAGAGGCATTACCATTACCTCTTCTGCCACTACCTGCTTCTGGAAGGGACATAGAATTAACATTATTGACACTCCGGGGCACGTCGACTTTACGGTTGAAGTAGAACGTTCCTTACGTGTTCTTGACGGTGCAGTTACCGTTTTAGACTCGAAAAACGGAGTTGAACCACAAACGGAAACCGTTTGGAGACAAGCCGATAAATATAATGTTCCTCGTCTTGTTTTCTGTAACAAAATGGACGCCATTGGTGCAGACTTTGAAATGTGTTTAGCCACAATTAAAGAACGCCTTGGTGTTGATTATGCCGCGATTCAACTTCCTGTAGGAAGAGAATCTGGATTTATCGGGGAAATCGATCTTGTTACGATGCGTGCTTATATCTATAACAAAGATAACAAAGATGATGCGCCAGTGGAGCAAGATATTCCTAGCGAACTTCAAGAAAAGGCTGCTAAATATCACGCAACCCTTATTGAAAAACTTGCTGCTTATGATGATGACTTCATGATGAAAGTCTTAGAAGGAGAAGAACCTTCTGTTGAGGAAATCAAAGCCGTTATTCGTAAAGCAACCATCACAGGAAAATTCTTCCCTGTCTTATGTGGTACAGCCTTCAAGAATAAGGGTGTCCAACTCTTACTTGATGCTGTTATTGCCTATTTGCCTTCACCTTTAGATATTCCTGGTGAAAAAGGAACCTTAAAAGGAGAAGATTACGTTTGCAAAACAACGGATAGCGCTCCTTTTGTTGGATTAGCTTTCAAAATTGCTACTGATCCATTTATTGGAAGACTTGCCTACGTTCGTGTTTATCAAGGGACATTAAAAAGCGGTTCTTATATCTTAAATTCTTCAAAAGGAAATCAAGAAAGAATCTCTCGTTTGGTGTTAATGCATGCGAATAAGCGTCAAGAAGTGAGTGTTCTTCACGCTGGGGAAATCGGTGCGGTTGTGGGATTAAAAAATACCACAACTGGTGATACCCTTACCGATCCAAGCGAACCAGTTGTTTTAGAAAGCTTAGAATTCCCTGAACCCGTCTTAGAAGAAGCCGTGGAACCAAAAACCAAGGCCGATATGGAAAAGATGTCTGTTGCTCTTCAAAAACTTGCGGAAGAAGACCCAACATTCCGTGTCCATACCAATGCAGAAACTGGACAAACCATTATTGGCGGTGTTGGTGAACTTCAACTTGACGTTCTTGTTGAGAGAATGAAACGGGAATTTGGCGTTGTTGTTAATGTTGGTGCGCCGCAAGTTAACTACCGTGAAACGATTCGTAAAACAGGAGAAGCTCAAGGACGTTATGTCAAACAAACCGGTGGCCATGGTCAATATGGTGATGTTTGGATTCGTTTTGAGCCCAATCCTGGCAAAGGCTTTGAATTCGTGGACGCAATCGTTGGTGGTGCCGTTCCTAAAGAATTCATTAAACCAACTCAACAAGGTTTAGAAGAAGCTATGCAACGTGGTTTAGTTGCTGGCTATCCTGTCATCGATATCAAAGCAACTTTATTTGATGGGTCATATCACGATGTTGACTCTTCAGAAGCTGCTTATAAAATCGCAGCTTCCTTAGCCTTAAAAGCGGCTTCTGGAAAATGCGATCCTGTAATCTTAGAACCAATCATGAAGGTGGATATCACTGTTCCTGAACAATATTACGGAGACGTTATTGGAGATATTTCTCGCCGTAGAGGTACGGTTGAGGAAGAAAGCCAACGCGGAAACGCAAAAGTTGTATCTTGCTCGGTGCCTCTTGCTGAAATGTTTGGTTATGTCACCGACCTTCGTTCGATGACCCAGGGGAGAGGTACCTTCACAATGACCTTTGATCGATATGGGGAAACTCCTCGCTACATCCAAGATGAAATCATCAAAAAATCCCAAGGAGCAGGAAGATAATCTCTCTTCTTGGTGAAGAATAAATTGCCTTCCTAAGGAAGGTGCGCTAAACTCTCGAAGCGCCAAAAAAGAAAAAGCCCAAAATTTGGAGGATTAACAATGGCAGATAAAGAGAAATTCAACCGTGACCGTGTCCACGTCAACGTTGGTACCATTGGTCACGTCGACCACGGTAAGACCACTCTTACCTCAGCAATCACCCACGTCCTTGCTATGAAAGGTATGGCAAAGGATATGGCTTATGCTGATATCGATGCAAACCCAGAAGAAAAGGCTCGTGGAATTACGATTAACACCGCGCACGTCGAATACGAAACCGATAAGCGTCACTACGCTCACGTCGACTGCCCGGGGCACGCTGACTATATCAAGAACATGATTACGGGTGCCGCACAAATGGACGCCGCGATTCTTGTTGTTGCCGCTACTGATGGTGTTATGCCTCAAACCCGTGAACACGTTTTACTTGCTCGTCAAGTTGGTGTTCCTTATATCATCGTTTATTTAAACAAAACCGACCTTGTTGACGACCCAGAGTTAGTTGACCTTGTCGAAATGGATGTCCGTGACCTCCTCTCCTCTTATGAATTCCCTGGAGATGAAATTCCTGTCATCCGCGGTAGTGCTCGTGCAGCATGTGATGCCAAAACCATCGATGATCCTGCTTGCAAATCCGTCCTTGAACTCATGGATGCTCTTGATAGCTATATCCCTGATCCAGAACGGAACACGGATAAGCCCTTCCTTATGCCCATTGAAGACGTTCTCACCATTTCTGGTCGTGGAACGGTTGTCACTGGCCGTGTCGAACGGGGTATGATTAAAGTCAATGACGCTGCGGAAATCGTTGGTATTCGTCCAACTCAAAACACTGTCGTCACTGGTCTTGAAATGTTCCGTAAGACCTTAGACTTTGCTCAAGGTGGTGATAACATCGGTGCCCTTCTCCGTGGTATTAACAAAGATCAAGTTGAACGTGGTCAAGTTCTTGCTAAACCCGGAAGTGTCACTCCTCATGATGAATTCACAGCAGCAGTGTACATTCTTACCGAAAAAGAAGGTGGACGTCATACCGCATTCTTAAATGGTTATCGTCCTCAATTCTTCTTCCATACCACCGATATTACCGGCGATATCAAACTTCCTGCCGATATTAAGATGGTTATGCCTGGTGATAATGTTACCTTCACGGTCAAACTCATTCACCCGGTTGCTCTTGAAAAGGGAACAAAGTTCTCAATTCGTGAGGGTGGAAGAACAGTTGGTGCCGGTACGGTTGCCGATATCATTCACTAATTTTCTTCTCTTAATGTTAAGAGGTCGCATTTTGCGGCCTCTTTTTCTTTTTCTTTCTAGGAAAGAAAGAAACTTTTCTATTTATAGGAAGTTGTTATAATTGCGCCTATGGACGCAAAGTTAAAACCCGCAAATTATTTCCGAAGATTTGTTGCTTTCATTATTGATCTTGCCTTGTTAATCTTTTGTACGGTCATTTTATATTCTAGTGTGACTTCAACCTTCCTTTTTGATTATCTTGGAGGAAGTAAGGCAAGTCAGAAGATGATTGAGTTTACCAGTCAAACAAATTTATTCGCGATTGAATATAACGAAGAAGGGGAACCCTTAAGCGCTTCCTATTTAAGTTACGCTTATAATCCTCAAAGCACGGTCAGTGTCGATTCTAGCAGTCAAGAAGTAACAATCATTACGCAAGAAGATTATGGCTATAAGATGTATGAAAAGGCCATTTATGATTTCTGGACAGGCTTTTATTTAGAAGACGATCGTTTGCTTCCTTTAACGATTGATGGCGAAGAAGTTCCAAAACCTTCTTCTTTAGAAGATCCTCTTTTTAAAGAATACGGAAAATACTTATTAGAAGAGTTTTATGGTCTTCCTAAACTAACCGAAAGCCAATTAGAACAAAACTGGGGAGAATTTTCTTTAACGCACGAGAATTGGGAAGAAGAATTAGATGAAGAAAATGGTTTTTATCGTTACTCTTTAGGGGAAGATGGGTATATCGACTTTACTCTTGCCCCTTCCTTAACTAGCCGCGCGATAGAAGGATTAAACGGGAATAGTGACGCTCAATGGGTATCTTCTTTAGCCGATTTCTTTAATGATGGTGTAGGAGAAGGAGTTTATTGCGCTTTAGCGGACTGGACGATTGGTTCAGGTTCCTCTCCTCAAACGTATTATCGCAATTTATATAATGAATTTAATCGTTATATTTATGTCGCTTTTGCGGTTGCTTACGCCCCATTTTTATTGATTTTCTTCTATATCATTCCTGTTTTCATGCGGGATGGAAGAACCTTAGGAAAAGCTTTAACGCATTTATCGGTTGTCTCAAGAGAAGGAGTAAGGATTAAGCTTTGGCAACGTCTTACTCGTCCTTTAATGGTGTTTATTTTTCTTTCCTTTGCTTTCCTTCCTTCATTAGCAATTGGCATTATGTTTATTATGCTTTTTGCCCTTTTAGATTTCATGTTTATGATTCTTCATCGTAGTCATAAAACCTTTGAGGATTTAGCAACAAGAACCATTCTTATTGATGCGCGTGAATCCTTATGGTTTAAAAACGAAGAAGAAGCGGAACGTTATTTTGCTTCCCACCCTGAAAGCAAAAATAAGAAAGAAAAAACTCCAGAAGAAATTCAACTTGAACGCGAACTTTCTATTTTAGATTCCAGCACGTTATTTGCAAGAAAAGAAGAAGCCTCAAAGATTTCTTCTTTTGATGATTTTGAAGCGGAAATGGAAGAAAAACATCAAGCGCGATTAGAAGAAATATTGAATAAAACTTCACAAAAGGAACAACACGAGGAAGGAAAAGAAGAGGATGGGGAAGAAAATTCCTCAACAAGTGATGAAATTAACGAAAATCCACAAAAAGAAATGAGTTCTGACGAGATAATGGACAATTCTTTTGAAGACGATTCCTTCCTTGATGAGCAAAATAAGGACGAATAGTCATGGAATTACGAGAAGAATTAACAGAGGAAGGCTATCCTTTAGCCCCTCTTCTTTTACGTAGTGCTTCTTCTATTGTTGATGCCTTTTTTGCAGGGATTTTATTTTTTCTTTGTTTTTTCTTTCTTTATCCTCATGATTCTTTTCCGACATTAGGAAAAGCTATTGGGATGGAAGAAAATTGGAGTTTGATAGAAAGGTATCTAGCTTCTTCTGGCTTAATGGAAGTAGAAGAAGATGAAAAAGGAAATGTTTATCCTGTTCACGATATTTCAAGCGATGATTATCGTGTTTATGAAGCGAGTATCCGTTCTTATTATTTTACTTATCAATTACTTGATGATTTATCCTTGAATCCCAATCCCCATAAAGAATGGGCAAAGGAAGAATGGTATAACGTGAATGTTTTAGGCTTACCAGAGAGGGAAGATGGAATTAATACCTCTCCTTATTTTTCTTTTGGGCTTGATGAAGAAGGAAATACTTCCTTAAAAGAAAAAGCCACATTAAAACAATCGCTTTTTGAGGAAATAAACGGGGAACTTGTCTTAAAGAAAGAAAGCAAAGAAAATCTTCTTCTTTTTTTCCGAGAACAATATGCGCTTGCCCAAGAGCGTTTAGTGGCGGAACCCTTTTATCAAGAACCCTATCTTTCTTATCAAAATGGTCATTATTTCATGCTTAGTTTGGTCATTCTTTTTGCTTTTTTCCCTATTTATGTGCTTTTCCCTCTTCTTTCAAAAAGAGGGAACACTCCAGGAAAAATGATTTTCCGTTTAGGGTTATTGCGATTTGATGGTTTGCCTTTGCCTCGATATATGGTGCTTTTACGGGCACTTCCTTTATACCTTACTTTTTATAGTGCTTTATTTGCTAATGATCTCATTCTTTCTTTAGCGATTCTTCTTATGGTGTTTTTAATTAGTCTAACCGTTGGCTTATTAACTCCAAAAAGAAGAGCTTTACATGACTATATTGCTTTATCCGTTGTTACAAGAGCGTGGGCAAGTGATCGTGCCCATGAGCCAGACTTTTTAGATTTGGTGTATAAGGGAATCCCTAAGGAAGAAGAAAATGAATAAAAATATTACTTTTGCCGCTTCTTATCGTCGCGCTTTTGCATCAATTATTGATGCAATCCTTTTTCTTTTTCTTTCTCTTGGTGTTTTTGCGATTTTAGAAGCCATTTTTGCCATTACCCCTTGGTATTTAAATGCGAAAGAAAATACGGATTCGTTAAAAGAAGCATCGGGCTTATTTATAGAAATAGAAGGAGAATGGACTTCTCCTGTTGAGGCGGAAAGTTATCAAGAATATGAAAAACTGATTACGTATTTTTATGAAAAAGGAGCAGAAACTGCAGCGATAAATGCGATTCCTGATTTAAAAGGTCAACCTTTCGCCTATTGGTATAACGTTCATCAACTAGGATTAGAAGATTTTCATCATGTTTATGGTTATTTTGTTTTAGAAAGTCCAAGTGATGAGGGAAGTGAACTTTTCCAATGGGCAAAGAAGGAAGATGGTACAAGAGATGAAACGAAAATTGGTATTCCTAGTGATTCTTGTTTCCTTGCCGGAAGTGCCTATGATGAAGAAGGAAATTTGCGGCCTTTTTCCAATTTAAAAGAAGAAGCAAGGAAAGATTTATTAACTTTTTATTATGATGAAAGCGGGGCTTCTCCCTCTTTATATTATCGGGCTTTATCCTTATTAAATGAGGGAGAGCCTTATCAAAGCGCTTTAAGAGAAGAAGAGGCCATAAGAAGGGCCTATCCTTTAGCGATCTCTTTTGCGATTTCTTATCCCATTTTATATTTACTCCTCCCTTTGCTTTTTAAAGAAGGGGCGACCATTGGAAAATACATGCTAAAGATTGGTTTAGTGAATAAATATGGATACCGTGTATTAAAAGGTCAACTTGTTTTACGTAGTCTCCCTACGTATTTTCTTGCCATTATCCTTATTTTATTCCTTCCTAGTCCCTGGATTGCTTATGCCATCTTATTAGGACTTCTTCTTCTTTCTTATGCTCTTGCTTTATTTACCCCTACTCATCAAGCACTTCATGATTTTTTAGCGGCGAGCTATGTCATCGATTTAAGAAGTTCCACAATTTACTCTTCAAAAGTAGAAGAAGAGGAAGCGCGGAAAATGATTGAAGAAGCGGAAGAAAAAGGCGCGAAGATGAGGCAAGCGGGAGAAGAGATACTTGAACAAGAGGCTAAAAAAGAAGGATAATAGAGGAAATACCCTAAAATGACGGCAAAAAAGGAAAGCGCTTTCTATCCAAAAAGTTCGATACTAGCGATATTGCGCTACCTCTAAAGCCGTGTTATCCTCGTTAAGACGGGGACTTATCCTGAACTATTCCTGGAGGAACAAAATGGAAGTCAAAATCGAAGAACTGTCAAAGGTCTTCCGAAGCCACAAAGGCTCACACATGACGGCGGTCGATCGGATGTCTTTTACGATACCCGATGGAAAATTAGTAGGACTCCTTGGTCCTTCAGGGTGTGGAAAATCCACCACTCTTTATATGATTGCTGGTCTACATAAGCCGACAGGAGGCCATATTTATTTTGGAGACGAAGATGTTACCAACGTCCCTCCAGAAAATAGAGGCATTGGTTTGGTGTTCCAAAACTACGCTTTATATCCTCATTTTACGGTTCAACAAAACATCACTTTCCCTTTGGATAATGTACGGTTACCAGGGGCTTATGGAGCGGAAGAAAATGCTTTGCGCGCTGCAGAAGATGCTCTTGATGAATTAAAAAGAAAAATTCGCCGGGATTCAAACCGCTTATCGCAAATTCATAAAATTGAAGCAGAAGGAAAACTTGCTACTCATGAAGCCATTGAGCAAGCAAGAGTAGAACTTGAAAAGGCGAAAGAAGAATTAGATGAGGCTCGGGATACTTATTCATTAAAAATTAAAGTTAAGAAGACCGGGAAAAAAGTCAAAATGGCTTTAGCCCATTTAAAAGATGCGGAAAAAGTTGTCGCTCGTGCCCATAAAGTACTCGAAATTCTTGAAAAAGAAGAAGGCGATGAAAACGATATTCGCTTAACAAAAGAAGACATTGCTCGAAAAGAAGCTGCCCTTTTAAAAGTTCAAGAGGCTTATGAAAATGCGGTAACGTTAAACGATGAAGCGCTTGCTGCTTGGGAAACGTTAAAAGTGGAGCATCCAGAAGATGCTTCAGGAAAAAGATATCGCATGGCCTTAAAAAATTTAAAAGTTAAGACAAAAGCCTTACGTACTCTTTCAAAACCTGTAGAAGATTTAGAACGGATTGAAAAAGAACTTCCTGAGGATCAAGAAAAACTTGGAACTTATGAAAGCCGTGTCCAAGAATGTATGGAGGCCCTTGCCGCGGCCAAAGATGCTTTTAATGAGTTAAAAATTGCCAATCCTCGCCAAGCAAAGATTACAAACAAAAAACGGTTATCGGTAGCCGAAAAAACTGCCATTGCCCATGAGATGGCAAAAATTGTTGATATTGAGCCTTATCTTGCAAGAAAGCCAAAAGAATTATCTGGTGGTCAACAACAAAGAGTTGCCATTGCTCGTGCTTTAGCAAAAAAACCATCAGTTCTTTTGCTTGACGAACCTTTAAGTAACTTAGACGCTCGTTTGCGCTTACAAACAAGAGAAGAAATTAAGCGCATTCAAAGAAGTACAGGAATTACTACCGTCTTTGTTACTCACGACCAAGAAGAAGCCATGTCAATTTCTGACATTATTGTTGTGATGAAGTTAGGCATTATTCAACAAATTGGGAAACCGCAAGAAGTTTATGATGAACCGGCAAACTTATTTGTTGCAAAATTCTTAGGATCGCCTGCGATTAATGTCTTTGATGGAGAAATTAAAGACGGGAAACTTTATTTAAATGGTGTGGTGTTTGATGATGATCCTGTTTATCAAAAACCCTATGAAAAGACCGTTTATGAAGGAAAAGTATTAACGTTAGAAGATGTTGCTGAGAAAAATGTCGATGCAGGAATTGATATTGAAGAAAATCCTGATGTTGCCTTGCAAGTTATCCCTTCTCATAAAGAAACGATTTATGATCGAAAGGTAAAAATCGCGGTTCGTCCGGAAGCCTTTACTTTAGCAAGTGGAAACGCCAAAAAAGGTGTGGTACCCGTAAAAATTGAAATGCTTCAACATATTGGACGCGATATCTCTATTGTTGGTGAAGTAAAAGATCAACCCGAGAATGCATTAAAAATCATCATTCCTTCTGAGTTAAGCGAGAAAATCGCCGGAAAAGAAGAAATTCGTTTATTAACAAAACGTTTCTATGTCTTTGAAGAAGAAGGGGAGAGAATCAAGTGAGTAGCGTACGTTCATCCGTTAAAGTGTCTTTAAAAGAAAATCTTCGCTATGCCTTTAGCAAAGCTCTTCCTTCGCAAGAGTATGCGCACTGTGAAGATGTTTTAAAGTCCACTTTATCGGTTCGCAAAGCATCGCGTTTCCGTGTTGGCGAAGCGGCAAAAGCTTGGATTGCTTTAATCCCGGCTTTAATTTTCCTTATCCTCTTCATGATTTATCCAATCATTAACTCCTTCTTAATGTCTTTCTTAGAAGGGTTCACTTTTGTGAATGGTTCGGGATCATCTTTTGTTTTAACAAACTATTTAGCGGCTTTAGCCAATAGCCGCGTGCCTGATCCCATTTTTGGTTTTGGCAGTTACGCTTATATCTTAGAAGACCGGTTATTCTTACAGTCTTTAGGGAACACTGCTTTAATTGTTGTTTTCTCGGTTCCTTTAACCATTATTATTGCCCTTCTTTTAGCGGTTGCCTTATATTCCATCAAACCTTTGCAGGGATTTTTCCAAACGGTCTTCTTTTTGCCTTATGTCACAAATACCATTGCTTTAGGTATGGTTTTCCAAACAATCTTCTCAAAAGGTGGCTTGTTTAACTCTGTTTTAGGGCTTGGCAATATGGCTTGGCTTGATGTTTCCGCGAATCGCTGGGCGATGTTCTTTGTCATTATTGTCTATGCCATATGGAATGGCTTAGCTTTTAAGATTCTTGTCTTTATGTCAGGACTTGCTTCGATTGATAAGCAATATTATGACGCGGCAAGAATTGATGGAGCAAAACGTTCCACCATCTTAAGAAGGATTACGATTCCTCTTCTTTCTCCTCAAGTTTTATATATCACGATTACTAGCTTCATCGGCGCCTTTAAATCGTATACGGAGGTTATCTCCTTATTCGGAGGTGGTGCGACCGACTTTGGCGGTACAACCAAACAAGAATGGATGACCATTGTTGGTTATATTTATTCAACAATGGATGTAAATCCAGACCGCGCCGCGGCAGGATCGATGGTTCTTCTTGTCATCATCTTATTAATTACCATTGTACAAATGGTGGTTAGTAAAAAGCGCGTTCACTATTAGGAGATAATATGGCAGAGCACGAGACATATTTTGCGACCGCAAAACAAATGCGTCGCTATAAAGCAAACCATATCCTTCATAATATTTTGGTGTATGGCTTTTTAACCATCGTTGGCATTTTCATCGTCATTCCTTTTATTTACATGATTATTGCCAGTTTCCGTAATCCAGAGGCTTTTGATCGCGAAGATGCCTTCCACCAATTTGTTTTATTTCCGGAATGGTGGAATGCGGCTTTAAATGCCCCAAACTACACGATTGATAACTTTGTTACGGTATTTACTTACCAAAGCGCAAGTGGGTCTACGATTAACTTTGGTTTATATTATGCCAACACGATTTTTGTTTCTTTTGTGTCGACAATTTTTACCATTGCGACCTCCGTTTTAGCGGCATTTGCTTTTGCACGCTGTGAATTTAAAGGAAAAAATCTTTTATTTACGATTCTTCTTGCCACGATGATGATTCCGGGAGAGATGATGGTAATTACCAACTATCAGACTGTAAAATCGATTGGTTGGGAAAATACTTATAGCGCTTTAATATTTGTCCACGGGGTTAGTGTCTTCTATATCTTCTATTTACGGCAAACTTTCCAACAAATTCCCAATGAGCTTTTCTTAGCGGCAAAAGTGGACGGTTATGGTCACTTTAAGTATTTGTGGCGTGTAATGATTCCTATTGCTTCGCCGACAATTGTTACCATTGCTATCCTCTCTTTAATGGGTTCATGGAATGCTTATGTGTGGCCAAACTTAGTTGCCAATGGAAAATACAAAAATGCTGGCTTATTTGGACTAAAGGAAGGCTGGTCGATGTGGCTTGTATCTAACGGTTTAATGAACCTCTTTACGAATAGTGATACGGGCTTAGATCACCAAACGGTAAGAATTGCTGGTTCTGTAATCGTTACCGCTCCTTTGTTTGTCTTCTTCTTAATCTTCCGTAAATTCATTATGAAGGGAGTATCTCGTTCTGGGATTAAAGGTTAATGGCCTTAACGGTTTATCCGTTGGTATATATTTGAGAAAAGAAAGGATCTCAAAAGATGAAAAAATCAGTCATTTCTCTCTTGGCGATGGGGGTGTTCACTCTTACCGCGGGAGCTACTCTTGCCTCTTGTGGAACCGTTGGAGGTTCTGGTCCGGATTATTTGCCAGACATGAGTCTTGATACACGCGGGGTGACCATTGAATTCTGGACTGGCTTTGGTCAAACGGTGACTGGACAAATGGAACAAGTCATTGAAGACTTTGAAGAATTAACAGGCATTACCGTGAATCATACGAGTCAAAGCGGTTACGATAACCTGGCGAAAAACATTAACTTAAGCGCCTCGACAAGCACGTATCCGAATGTCGCTGTTGGTTATCCTGACCATATGGCCTCTTATCGTGATTCTGATATTATCATGCGTCTTGATCAATTTATTGAACATGATAAAGACATCCCTGCAACAAGAAGTGGAACGGTCACGGACCCTCTTGGTGAAGGAACCTTTAACGAACTACCAAGTTTTGATTATGACGACTTCTATAGCGATTATGTTGTCGAAAATGAATCGCTTGAGTATCGCGATGATGGCACTCCTTATATCTTAGGAATCCCCTTTAATAAATCGACGGAAGTCATGGTTTATAACGCCACCTTCTTTGAAAATCCTTTAATTGTCGAAGCAGGAATTAAAGTTCCTACAACTTGGGATGAAGTATTAACAGAAGGTACAAAAATCATTAATTGGATTAAGAATCGCGATGGGTTTGGAAAAGTCATTACGGTGGATGGAACCATTTATGATGCCGTAACTGATCTTCCTGTTGATGAAGAAGGAAAAACTCCAGATATACTTTTGAATCTTGATGCGGTTACGGAAGAAGCCTTCCGTCCACTTTCATATGACTCGCAGGCAAACTTCTTTATTACGGCTGTCCGTCAATGGGGTGGAGAATATACCGAAGTTGATCCTACGACGATGGAAGGGAAAATCGTCTTTAATAATGACGGGACAAAAGCTGCTTTAACCCGCTTAAAAGAACTTTATGATGCCCATGTTATTGGTATTCCTGCTGACTTTGGAGAGACAAGCTATTGTAGTGCTCACTATAAAGTCAACGAATCCTTAATGAATATTGGTTCTTCTGCCGGTGTTTCTAACTGTGCTACAAGCGCCTTTACAAGCAAAATTGCTCCTATTCCTTATCAAGATGCGGACAATAAATATGTGATTTCTCAAGGAACAAACATGATCATGCTTGAAGCGCATGGTGCTACCCAAGAAGAAGCGGATAAGAAGTTTGTTGCTTCTTGGAAATTCATTAAATATATGACCCAACAAGGAAATGGAAAATTCGCCATGCTGACTGGTTATTTCCCCACTTGTGAAACTTCACAAAATGACGAAGATTATCAAGACTTCTTAAACGCTAGTGGAGTAGGAGAATCCGAGGCTTATCATTTACAACGTTATGCGGCTCAATTAAACAATAATGTGTATATGGATGAAGATGCCTCATGGCATAAATTCGTCGATCCTGGTTTCTCTGGTTCTTCTTCGGTAAGATTGCGTGTAGACACTATCACCAACCAAGTGTTTATTGATAATCTTACTGCCCAACAAGCGATTGATTCGGCTTATGCGGATCTTCGTGACTATCAATAAAAGGAAGATGAAATCCTATGAAAATGAAAAAAATCATTGCCCCTCTTGCCTTAAGTATTCTCTTGGCAGGAACTGGCGCTTCTCTTGCTTCTTGTGGAAGTCGCCTTGACCCTTATTCCATTGACATTAATATGGAAATTCCTGAGGGAACAACCATTGAGTTTTGGACGGGATTTGGTGCGGATATCAATAATGTCTTAGAAGCGATGCTTGAAGAATTTACTAAGGAAACAGGCATTATTGTGGAATATGAAGCAAAAAGTGGATATGACGGATTAAAAGAGCAAATTGGTTATAGTGCGACTTCTGGCACTTTCCCTCATCTTGCTTTAGCCTATCCTGACCATATGGCCGATTATGTAAACCGCGATTTAATTGTCCGTCTTGATTACTATATTGAAACGGATGAAGCAGACGATGCTATTTCTCCTGATGACTTCTATGAAGACTACATGGTAGAAAACTATGAGGTTGAATTTGATGAGAATGGAGATCCTTATTTGATGGGCATTCCTTTTAATAAATCAACGGAAGCGATGACTTATAACAAAACCTTCTTTGAATGGGCGAATAAGCTTGATTCTACGATTAAAGTTCCTAGTACTTGGGAAGAAGTACGGACGGTTGGTCACGCGATTAATGATTTATTAGAAAAGGGAAGTGCGGCTTCAAATAACCAAACTTATTTTGATAAAATTGCCGGTCCAAACGGGGAAACTTACGCGAACTGGAAAGAAATTCCTGAAGATGCCGATCGAAGTCAATATTTAGATTTTACTGGTGTTAGCGCAGAGAACTTCCATCCTTTTGGTTATGACTCTGGTGCGAACTTCTTTATTACTCTTGTCCGTCAATGGGGGGGAGAATATACCGAAGTAGATCCCCAAACAAGAAAAGGCTATCTGTGTTTTGATTCTCCAGAAGTAATCGAAGGTTTGACTTATATGAAGCAACTTCATGAAGAAGATGTGGTAGCCATTCCTGCCGACTTTGGTGAGACCTCTTATTGTTCGGGACCCTTTACCCAAATGATGTCGGTGATGAATGTTGGCTCTACGGCGGGAACCAAACATAGTGTTCCTGCAGGCGCTCGTTTTGAAACTGATGTTGCCCCCATTCCTTATCGCGATGAAGATCATAAATTTGTCATTTCTCAAGGTACCAATTTAGTTCTTCTTGATAAGGGGACGGAGGCAGAAAGAGCCGCTGCATGGAAACTTTTAAAATGGTTAACAAAATGGCATAACGGGGAATTCTGTGCGGATACGGGATATTTCCCTTCTTGTGAATATAGTGAGAATTCAGAAGTTTATCAGGATTTCTTAACAAGAACTCCCATTACTTATGGGGATACTGTTGCCCAAAATACCTCAAAAGTGAATTCTGGCTATTATGTCAATCCAGAAGCCAATTGGACGAAATTCGTCGATGCTCCTTTTGTCGGTTCAGCAAAATGTCGAGATAGTGTTGATAGTGTGATGCAAATGCTTTTCTTCGGGGAAGGAGCAACTCCCGAATCTGTCATTGCTGATCGCTATAACGACTTACGTGATTATGTGAGGTAATTTATGAAAAAAGGATTACGATTACTTTCATTACTCTTCGCGGCCTTTTTAACCGCGATGCCCCTTGTTTCTTGCGATACTGGCCCAGAATATTCAAAGATTCCTCCAGAAGAACAACTTCTTCCTGTGGATACTCCCATTACGGATGCTTTAGAGTTTGCTTTCAAAGACGATTACATGAATCATAACTTTAAAGAAGAAATTGATTCTGGGAAAACCGGGGTCATTTATGGGGAAGTCCATTTAATGGGGGTGACCGATGGTGACACAGTTTCTTGGAAATCGGAACTGGGAACAGGGGAGGCCTCTTCCTCTTTGCGTATGGCAGGGATTAATACTCCAGAAAGTACGGCAAATGTGGAACCTTGGGGTGTAAAAGCCTCGAAGTTTGCTTCAGAACTTTTAGCGGATTGTGCCCATTATGCGATTGTAACGGATGTTCGTGCTTCCTCAAGCGATGAACTTGGTTATGAAAGAATGGACAATAACGGGACACGTTATTTAGGATTTTTCTGGTATCAAAAGACAGAAGAATCTCCTTGGCGTTGTTTTAATTTAGAAATGATAGAACAAGGATATACCGAAAATACCTTATTTACGGATAGTGATCTTGGATATTTAGACTCTTTCCTTAAAGCAGGGGAAAAGGCAAAAATGCAAGGACTTCGCGTTCCCGGAAAGGTGGATGATCCAGATTACGACTATAGTGATGATGTTGTCGAAACAACCATTTGGTATGTCCGTGATTACTATAGTGAGATTGGTATTGATGTTGATTCTGGGACCTCGGGAAAAAGACTTCGTCTCACCGCTTTAGTGGTTGGTTTAATTGGCGATAACCTCGTCTTAAGAGATGTTGTAAAAAGCGATGCGGATGGCGATAAAGTCGGTGGCGATGAGGATGGGGAATATCGTTCGATTTATGCTTATGCCGGCTTTGGTAGTGCTTTAGCTTCGGTTGTTGATGTAGGTGATGTTGTGCAATTTTACTGCCGGGCGACAAAGTTCCCGAAAAATAGCGACACGATTCAATTATCTGACATTGAAACCAGTTTCTATGGCGATTATAAGTTTGAAGTGAAGTTTGATTACAACCCCACTGCCTGGGAGGCAGATGGCACTTATGAAGAAAAGATGGAAGAATGGCAAGATTTAATTGGATATGATAACGACATTGATCCTGTTGTTCCTGAACGCGCTCCTTCTACCAAAGAAGAGTTAAGTGCTTTAAGTGGCCTATATGTCACTTTACAAGTGGATATTCGTATTGCCCAAGGTGGGGAATATGATGAAAATGGGAACTGGATTGAATCTGGTATTAATAAGTACTATAACGAAGGAAATAGTGGAACGACCATTTATGCCTATCTCCACAATACCCGCGTGGTTTGTAACTTACGGATTGATCACAATTCCTTCCCGCGTCTTTCCTATAACGACTTTAAAGATGGCGAAACCTGGCAAGTAACGGCTTACTTAAATCCTTATTTTGATAACTTCCAACTTGCCTTATTAAATTACAAGCCTAGTCAGGTCTTTAAAGTGAGCGAGGCTTAATTAAGGAGAATATTATGAAAAAATTAGCAATTCTTGCCCTTCCTCTTCTCTTACTTGCTTCTTGCGGAGGCAATCCTCAAGGTTTACCTGCAAGCAATCAAGAAGTGGTGGATTATGTAGCAAAACAATCGCTAGCTGTCTTAAATAATGGACAACATTTACGCTTTGGTGAAGATGAAAGCAACACTATCGCGCATCAAGAGTTACTTTTGCTAAAATCTTGGGAAGTAGATGTTTGGTCCGATGGCAAATCCGTGAAAGTTACCGCTGATATCACTTGGACAGCCACTCCTAGTGAAAATTGGGATATTTATACTCTTAAGGGAAACTACTATACGGCTGAGCCATTAGTAGATACAGCTTTTGATAGTGTCTTCACCGGTACCATTACTTATAGCAACGCTACCGCGACGGTTACACTAAATGTGTCGATGTTAGCAAAGTAAGCCTCCAGTCGTTTCTAAAAGAACAATCTAAGATAAGTAAGAGGCGCCTCTTTGAGGTGCCTCTTTTAAAAAAGATTGACGAGGGGAAAGAAAAAGCATAATATCGCCACGCTGGTCCGTTAGCTCAGTTGGTAGAGCAGCTGACTCTTAATCAGCGGGTCGCGGGTTCGAGTCCCTCACGGATCACCATTTTCTGGCAAACACCTATAATGTGTAAGCATTATAGGTTATTTTTTTACCAAATCTTACCAATTTATGCTCACTATGTCTTATCCTAAAATTTTGGAATCCCATCTCAAGCACTAAAATCAGTCAAAAATACCCTTAAAAGTTCGAACCACCGCAGTAGCACAACGGGTTCGAACATTCGCAATTTATAAATATGGATATAGGAGGGAAGGATTGCTAATCTCATAGGTTAATCATTCCGAGTTAGCGAGTATCAAAAAACTGTTACAGTCTAAAAATAGTCAAAACTTTGACTAAATCTAGCTTATACGCTCATCTTACTCTTTTCATCTTACATAATATCTAATCATCCAAACAGGGCATTATTTGTGCGAAAAATCATCCAAACTTATTGATAATCGTCCAAAAATATGTATTAATTGGACGAAAAATTGAGGTGTTGGATGAAAACTTTTAATTACGATGCCTACGCAAACAAGACTTGGGATAGTGAAATAATATCGCTTGTTGCACAGATACATGAGTGCAAAGGAAAACAAGAGCTTTTTTTGGCTCAAAAACCCACGGTTTTAGAAAAGCTCGTTGAGATTGCCAAAATTCAAAGTGTTGAGGCATCAAACAAAATCGAGGGTATCATCACAACCAGCACGAGAATAAAACAGTTATGCGAGGAGAAGACTACGCCAAGGAACCGTGATGAAGAAGAAATAAGTGGTTATAGGGAAGTGTTAAAAACAATACATCAAAACTTTGAGTATATCCCTATAAATCGCAATTATATCTTGCAACTACATGGTATCCTTTATCAATATTCAGGGCGCAGCATAGGGGGTAGGTTCAAAAATGTGCAGAATTATATCCAAGAAATCAGAAGTGACGGAACTGAAGCAATACGATTTGAACCACTTGCGCCATACGCAACGCCGGAAGCGGTAGATTCTATCTGTGAGAATTATAATCGCGCGGTAGATAATGGAATTGTAGACCCATTGATATTGATTCCGATCTTTATCAATGATTTTCTATGCATCCATCCGTTCAATGACGGCAACGGCAGAATGAGCAGGCTGTTAACAACGTTATTGTTATATCGTTCTGGATATGTAGTTGGACGATATATAAGTCTTGAACAAAAAATCGAAAAGACAAAGGATGCGTATTATGGTGCCCTTCAATCCGCATCGGTGGGGTGGCATGAAGATAAATCGGACAATACGCAGTTCATCAAATATCTTTTGGGTGTAATCCTTTCGGCTTATCGTGACTTTGAAAATAGAGTAGCACTTAAAGACACAAAACTTCCTGCTATCGAGCAAGTGCGCCAGGCAATCGCAAGAAAAGTCGGCAAGTTTACAAGAAGTGAAATTATGGAACTTTGTCCCTCGATTGAAAGGTCATCGGTAGCTGCGTCTTTGAAAAAACTTGTGGAAAGTGGTGAGATTTCCATACACGGTAGTGGACGAAGCACTTTCTATTCTAAAATAGTTAAATTATAGGAACAAGTATAGCGTTGCCCTTAATAAAAATGAGCACAAATAATTTTGTAATAGAACTCACGAACGTGAAGAAATAATCATTGAATTATTAAAACAAATACATATATAATCTATGACAAAATTGCTTTAATACTTTGAATTTCTGTAGCGACAGTGCCCCGTGCTTTTGTTTCTTTTAAAAAAGCATTGTTACAAACAGAATCAAACAACACAACAAGTGAACATAGAAAAATTGATAATTTATTAATGCTATTTTAAATAGGGAGATAATTTTTAAGTTTATCAAGACGCAGAACATCAACCGGATTTCTATGTTAGCAAGAGTTATTTCATGGTCACTTTGCATAGTTTGAGTCCAATTGGTGCCATGATGCTCAAAATGAGGCTCAATATGATGCTCAAAAATCTTCTATTCGAGAGAAAATGATTAACCTAATAAATGAAAATCCAAGAATAACACGAAGACAAATGGCCGACCGAATAGGCGTGTCAAAAGCAACAATAGAGAGGGAATTATCGAAATCCAAAGACATTCATTTCGTGGGAGCATCGAAAACGGGACACTGGGAAATAATTTCTAAAAAGGAAGATTAGCCTCATTTATTAGGCATTAAAGGCGTTCGCTTATCGATTTTGAGGGCATTTAAGGCGTTTTCCAAACAAAGTTATAGAAAATATGCCTCTAATAATTTAGATAATTAGAGGTTTTTTATTTATAAAATCATGAATATTTTGCGTTTTAATTTTATTACTAAAACGTTTATATTCCATTAATTTTAAAAGGGTAAATTTAGACGAAAAAGAGAGAATGGCTAATTCTGAGAAAGCTTTAGAAAGCCTAATCTTGTTGAACTTTGAGTTGTAGAAAACTATATGGTAGGAATAGAAAGTATTTTTAAACTTAGGAATCAAAAGAGACTAATCTTTTCTTTCGAATTTGAAGGGCACATCCTTGTGTGATTTTGTAAAACCTCATTTCTGTTTTTGAATTTAAAAATTCTATTAAACATATATCGGTTGTCCCTGATGTCTATGAAAATGTCCATGAAACATCTATCCAAGATATTATTTGAAGGAGCATTGACACCATATGACTTAATCCTAAGATTTTATTTGAAGAGTTGGTGGTTTTGGTAGGAATATCAAAAAGAACGATTCAAAGGATTATAAAGAACAGTGATCAAGTAATCAGAATTGGTCCTGATAAAAGTGGACATTGGGAAATTATTAATAAGCTTGTCACTACTGCTATTCTTCAATTTTTGTGTTTTTTAGGCAATAAACTAGATAAAAGATAGGTTTGGAAATTAACTAGGGAAAAGAGTGAGAAATGTCTAGGGTCGTTTATAGCGCAATAGTATTTTGGGTTCGGACTCTTTTTATACATTGAGATATACATAAAGAAAAAACTATTTATCTATTTAACAAAACTTTTAAAACTATTTTTTCAAAACTTTTGTTTTAGTTGAAAAATATGTATGGGATGGTTTTTTCACTTATGAAATTGATTGGTTTTATGAAATCGAAAAAATAAAACAAATGATAACTATTTTCTGAAAATCGAGAAAATCTTTTCTTTGTAACTTTTAAATATAGAGGCTATCGATAGTTATGACAAGAACGAAAAAACATCTTTTTCACGAAAGCGTTTTCTATACTCTTTTCTTTACAAAATGTCACGCTTTTTTGTTTCCTCATTATCAAAAAATGTGTTAAAGTGCTAGAGTAATAGAAAAGGAGAATTAAATCATGAGCCGTAAAGGTACTCTATTACCACTTATTCTTCTTGCTGGCGGAGCGTTGGTACTCGCTGGATGCGACCAAACGGGAATTGATACCAATAGTTCTACTGGCCCCAATTCTTCTACAACTTCCTCTTCCAAACCTTCTGTTGTTGACCCAGATCCTAGTACTCCATGGATGGACGAGATTGTTTCTGGTGCTTCCTATAAATTAGGTTTAGAACAAAAAACCCTTCAAAAGTGGCTTTGGTTATCTGGCGAAATGTCAGGTTATTATCTAGGGACAACCGAGACCTATAATGATGCTGTTGATGTTGTTGCTACAGCTAGTGGAGAAGGTTATACCCTTCAAGTAGGAAGCCGATATGTTGCCGGTGTTCGTGGGTTAGGTGACGACGGTAAAGTACATAATAATATTGAATATTCTTCTAACCCATTTGTTTGGGAATGGAATACTGAAAAAGATTATTTTTATGCAACCTTGGAATATACAACTGCTGACGGGAAAGAGGATAATACCGAAGTTTTCCTTGGCAACTCTGGTAGTTACAATACGATTTCTTTAGCCGACGTAAAATATTTAGATTCTAATAATATTGCTCGTTTGTTCATTACCGAACCAGAGGCCATTGAAATTGTACCTGATCCTGTTGATGAGCCAGCTGCAACAATCACTTCTGGCACTCGTTATCACTTAGGACTCTATAATGACGACACAAAGCACCAAGTTTATTTTACTGGTGAAATGGCTGGTCATTACGGTGGAACAAGTAGAGATATTGCTGATGCTGCCTCTGTTATCGTAACTTCTTCTGGAGAAGGATATACTTTCCAAATTACTGGTGGTAAAAATCACGAGAAATATTTAGGTATTGTTCCTAGTGGGGAATATATTGATTTCGATATTATCGACAATCCCTATGTTTGGAATTACAACACCGAAAAAGGTTATTTCTATGGGGTTGTTTCTGAAGGGACAAACCAAGTTAATTACTATCTTGGAAGTAGCCAAAGTTATGACACGATTAGCGTGAGCAAAGCCGAAAATTTAGATAAATATGACAATTGTTGGTTGCTCAAGCTTTATGACGCAGTAATGGACCCTCAACCAATTCCTGAACCCTCTGAACCAGAGCCTATTCCAACAGGCGATGCTAACATTGTTTTAGATGCCAATAGCGAGAATATTGATGGCTGGGGGAATGGGTATTCTGCTTTACATTCTGTTTCTATCACTGGTTGTGATGCAGCAGTAACTGATGTAAATATCACTGCTTATGGCGCCGCAAAACAAGATGGCTATTTCCGTGTTGGAGGGAAAAATCTTCATACTGAACTTGGTGACGATTCCTATGGATATTTCCAATTAGAAACCCCAACAACTGCGGCAGTGAAAGGGATTGTTCTCGATTTAAGAATCGATAACAATGATTCTACAAAGAATTTTGCTTTCCATAAGACTTTTGCTTCTTTCCATGCACAAGTTGATGATGAAGCCTTCCCGACAATTGCTGAAGGTGGCACTACCACTCTTCCTGAATCTCCAATTGATTCTGTAGAGATTGTCGCTGCTGATGTATCTACGGATATTCTTCAATTAGCCATTACTCCAACAGAAGGTGAAAGTTGGGCTGCCGGAAGCTATTTCCGTTTCTGGGTTGATAAAACTGACAATTCCAACAACGGCGGGATTGACTTTGTAAAAATGAGCTTCATTGAAGCCTAATTCTATCGCTTCTAAAGCCTCGCCTCTGGCGGGGCTTTTTTCATAAACTAGCCCCCTTTAGGGGGCTCTCTATTGTCTTACGCCTTTTATGGTCCTATACTTTCTTTGTAAGGAGAATATTCTTTTTAAAACGGAAATAACATGCCAGATATTAAGAAATCATTCATGTCCGTAGATGGAAATACCGCTGCGGCAATTGAAAGCTACTATTTTAGTGAAGTAGCTGCCATTTATCCTATTACCCCTTCTTCTCCAATGGCGGAGTACGTGGATGTACTTGCCTCAAAAGGAGAAAAGAACTTCTTTGATTCCACGGTTAAGGTCGTGGAGATGCAATCGGAAGCCGGCGCTTCTGGCGCGGTGCATGGCGCTCTTCAAGGAGGCGCTTTAGCCACAACATATACTGCTTCGCAAGGTTTACTTTTAATGATTCCTAACCTTTATAAGTGGGTTGGGGAAGAACTTCCTGCAGTCTTACACGTCTCTGCCCGTTCATTAGCAACAAGAGCCTTATCTATCTTTGGTGATCAAGCGGATATTTATGCTTGCCGGCAAACAGGTGCGACAATGATTTGTTCTAATTCGGTGCAAGAGATTGCTGATTTAGCCCCTGTTGCGCATTTAGTTGCTATTGAATCTCGCCTTCCTGTCCTTCATTTCTTTGATGGCTTTAGAACTTCTCATGAAGTCCAAAGAGTCGAATTTGTCGATAAGAGTGAATGGAGAAAGCTTCTTCCTATGGAGAAAGTGGAAGAATTCCGTAAGAATGCTTTGAATCCTCATACTCACCCTGTAACAAGAGGTGGTGCGGAAAATGACGATATTTATTTCCAAGCAAGAGAGGCGCAAAACACTCATTTTGCAAAAGTTATTGATGTAGCGGAAAAATATTTTAAAGAAGCTTCACGTTTAACAGGAAGAAATTACGCTCCCTTTGTTTATTATGGTGATAAAGAAGCAACAAAAGTCATTATTGCCATGGGTTCTGTTTGTGAAACAGCTGAGGAAGTTGTGGATGAATTAAGAAAGAGAGGAGAGAAAGTTGGTCTTGTTAAAGTTCATCTTTATCGTCCCTTCTCTTCTAAACTTTTATCCAAAGCCATTCCTGCAACAGTTAAGAAGATTGCTGTCTTAGATCGTACGAAAGAAAACGGCTCGGAAGGGGAACCTCTTTATTTAGATGTTACCGTTGCTCTTCTTAATGAAGGACGTCACTTTGATAAGATTCTTGGTGGACGTTATGGTCTTTCTTCCAAAGACACCCAACCAAAAGATGTGAAATCCATTTATGATTTCTTAGATAAGGAAGATTCTTGGAACGGCTTTACGGTAGGAATTCATGATGATGTCACTCATTTATCCATTCCTGTTGATGAAAATTTTGTCATTCCTCACGCTTATACCTCCTGTTTATTTTATGGCTTAGGGTCGGATGGTACAGTTTCTGCCAATAAGAGTTCTGTTAAGATAATTGGTGATGCGACAGGACAATATGCACAAGCCTATTTCCAATATGACTCTAGGAAAGCTGGAGGGACAACAAGAAGCCACCTTCGTTTTGGAAAAGAACCAATTAAGAGTGAATATTACGTTAAAAATGCGGACTTCATTTCTTGTTCTTTAGATACTTATATCCTTCGTTTTGATATCATCGCGAATTTAAAAGATGGGGGAACTTTCCTTTTAAATACCGATATGTCGGATGAAGAATTAGAGAAGGTCATGCCCAACCGCATGAAGCATCTTCTTGCGAAAAAGCATGCGAAATTCTATGTGATTGACGCTAATCGTATTGCCCGTGAAATTGGCATGGGACGTCATACAAATACCATTCTTCAAGCCTCTTTCTTCTATCTCAATTCTCAAATCATGCCTTATGAAGAGGCGAAGAGTTGGATGAAGAAGTTTGCCGAAAAGAGTTATGCGAAAAAAGGCCAAAAGATTGTGGAACTCAACTGGAAAGCCATTGATGCGGGTACCGAAGGCTTAAGAGAAGTAAAAGTCAATCCCGATTGGATTTCTTGTCCAGTAGTGAAAATTGTTCCTACGGGAGAAGATGAATATTTTGATTCTTATGTTGAGACGATTGACCGCCTTGATGGAGATGAACTTCCTACAAGTGCTTTCTTAAAGAGCGAACTCGAAGATGGTACGATGGAGCCCAATATCACTTTCCGTCAAAAACGAGCGATTGCGGATATGGTTCCAGAATGGAATCCTCAATATTGTATTCAATGTAACCAATGTTCCTTTGTTTGTCCCCATGCAACCATTCGTCCATTCTTACTTGATGAAAAAGAATTAGAAGCCGCACCCGAAGTTGTCAAAAATGGTGTGAAAGATGCCATGGGACCAACCGCGAAAGGCTTAAAGTTTAGAATTCAAGTTTCCACCATGAACTGCGTTGGTTGTGGTTTATGTGTGAATGAATGTATGGCGAATAAGACCGCAACCAAATTAGGAAACGATCATTTCGCCCTTAAGATGGTTGAGGCAAAAAGCCAATTCAAAGAGCAAGAAGGTGCCGATTATCTTTATAAACATGTTACCTATAAAGCGGATCGTTATCCTTTGACGAATCCCAAAGGTGTAGGTTTCTTAATGCCTTATATGGAGGTATCGGGTGCTTGCGCAGGATGTGGTGAAGCTCCTTATTACCGCTTAGTTACCCAATTATTTGGGAAAGATATGCTTGTTGCTAATGCCACAGGTTGCTCTTCCATTTATTGTGGTTCTACACCCTTAACGCCTTTTGTCACGGATAAAGAGGGGAATGGTCCTGCTTGGGCGAATAGTTTATTCGAAGATAATGCAGAATATGGCTTTGGTATGAGAATTGCTACAGACTATAAGCTTAGTCAAATTGCCCGCATTCTTGAATCCGCCATTGCCTCAGGAAAAGCTGAAGATAGCTTAGTTAAAGCGGCAAAAGATTATCTTGAGCACATAAAAGATAAATCTTATGTCCGCGGGCTTGTTCCCACTTTAATGGAGGAAGTGGAAAAGAGTGCTTATGAACCGGTAAAAGAACTCCGTGAATATTATCGCGACTTAATTGATAAATCCGTTTGGATTGTTGGTGGTGATGGATGGAGTTATGACATTGGTTATGGTGGACTTGATCATGTTTTGGCCAATGAAGCCGATGTTAATGTCCTTGTCTTAGATACAGAAGTTTATTCCAATACGGGTGGACAGGCCTCTAAGAGCAGCCAAACTGGTTCTATTAATAAGTTCACCGCATCTGGTAAGAAAGAAGCGAAAAAGAATCTTGCTTTGATGGCGATGGCGTATGGGCATGTTTATGTCGCTCAAATCTCTTTAGGCGCGAATCCTATGGCGGCGATTAAAGCTTTAAAAGAAGCAGAAAGTTATAATGGACCTTCTTTGATTATTTGTTACTGCCCTTGTGTTAACCAAGGTATTAAAGGTGGTTTAGTGAATTCCATTAAGGAAGAAAAGGACGCCGTGGAATGCGGATACTTCACCTGCTTCCGTTATGATCCTCGTTTAGTTGAGGAAGGAAAGAGTCCTCTTACCATTGATAATCCAAAAGAGCCAGACTTCACAAAATTCCGTGACTTTGTCATGAAAGAAACTCGTTTCTCGCAACTTCCTGTTGTGAACCCAACTCATGCAGAAGAACTTCTCTCTAAGAGCGAGGTTTATGCCAAACGTCGTTGGGAAGCGATTAAGAAATTTGGCGCTTAATGGAGTTTCTCTATTAAAAAAGAAAAGGTTGCTTGGAAAGGAAGAGCAACCTTTTTTTCTTTATAAAAAATCAATGATTATTTAAAAATACTTGCAAAAGTTTATTCTTTTTTAAGATTTTTTTCTTCTTTTTATTTTTTCATAAAGCCAACTTGCAAAAAGATAATAAAGAGGGATGGAAAGAAAAAGACACCAATAAGGATGCCAATAATGAAAATAAATTCCTAAAAAACAGTAGATAGCAAGAATAAGAAGGGGATAGCAAAAAACATTAGGGTTTCTCGACCCAATCGCCAGATAAAAGGTAATACATACGGGTATGAATAAAAGAAAGATCCAACTCCAACTCCAAGCATTGGGAATGAAAAGTCCAACAAGGATAAAAGCAAAAAGCAAAAGAAGAGAAATTCCTCCACAAAAATAGGGATAAAAAGAATCATGCTTTCTTTCTTCTATATTCTCTTCTTCTTTTCTTTCCTGAAGAGGCGAACGCAGTTCTTCATCGCTTAACTTTTCTCCTTCTAATAAATCATCTAGTTTCATGTTATATAGACGCGCTAAAGCGATAAGGTTGTCGGTGTCAGGAGAGGCTTCTGCACGTTCCCATTTTGATATTGCTTGGCGAGTAATGCCTAAAGCGTAAGCAAGCTCTTCTTGAGAATAACCATGAGCTTTGCGAAGTTCCATAAGACGGTTAGCGGTAATGATGTTCATACAATTTCCTCCATGCCTATATTTTTAAAAATACAAAAAGGAATCACTACCATTTTTACTTGTCATAAGGGGAAACTATTGGTTGCTTTTAGTAATTTTTATCTTATTTTTATTCATTAATTGCACCTTTTTACAGGTTAGCGCACTCCATTAATTGCACCTTTTTGCAAGGATTAATTAAATATACCGATGATTACTAAGTTTTCCGCACTTCAATAAAGGAATATCGATAAACATGTATAAGAATAGTTAGAATTTATAAATTAGATTCTTTAAGGCAAGTGCTTATATCCGTATAAATGTTTTAAACGTTTTTTATCTATAGTATAAAGAAAGAATTTTTAACAACTAAAATGAAATATAAATCATGATTAACTTATTTATATTAAAAAATCTTCGCAAAAATGATTCGTTTTTAACTGAATTTAATATTTATAATTTTCCCAATATTTCCTTATTCATATCAAAAAAACTTGGCAATTCTCACGCCAAGTTTCATATTTCCTGGTCGGAACGACGAGATTTGAACTCGCGACCCCTACCACCCCAAGGTAGTGCACTACCAAGCTGTGCTACGTCCCGATGCGGCGTTAGTATACTCTCTTCTTTTAAGATATCTATATTTTGTTAGAAGAAGGCATTTACTTTTTTGCTTTAAAAGGGCTTTCTTCCATTTTTAAATCATGAGTTATGTATAATCTTAACTATGGAAAATGATAGTCGTAAATTTATTCTTATTAATGGGGCAAGAGAAAACAATTTAAAAAATATTTCTTTATCTATTCCTAAAGAATCTTTTACTGTTTTTACGGGTTTATCTGGCTCAGGAAAAAGCACTTTAGCTTTTGATACCATTTATGCGGAAGGACAAAGAAGATATGTTGAATCTTTATCTCCTTATGCAAGGCAATTTTTAGGGGGAATGGAAAAGCCGGATGTAGATTCCATTGAAGGGTTATCTCCCGCCATTTCTATTGACCAAAAAACAACCTCACATAACCCGCGGTCAACTGTTGGGACTGTAACAGAGATTTATGATTTTCTTCGTCTTTTATATGCGAGAATTGGCGTTCCTTATTGTAGAGAACATCATGTCCCTATTGTTTCTTTTTCTCCTGTAGCAATGACGGATCTCATCTTAAGTTATCCTCTTGGGACGAAGGTCTTAATATTTGCACCTTTTGTCCGCCACGAGAAAGGACGACAGGAAGAGGCTTTACAAACGATTCGTTCAAAAGGTTTTGAACGGATTAGAGTCGATGGAGAAATTACTTTAATTTCGGATTTAGCTCCTTTAGATAAGAATAAACGTCACGACATTGATATTGTTATTGACCGTTTCATTTTAAAAGAAGGGGTCCGTGCGCGTTTAGCAGGAGATGTGGAATTAGCTCTTGATTTAGGTCATGGATATTTAACTTTTCTTGCAGGTGAGGAAGAAAGAATTCTTTCTTCACATCATACTTGTCCGATTTGTGGTTTTTCGATTCCCAAACTCGAGCCACGTCTATTTTCTTTTAACGCTCCTCTTGGATATTGCCCTACCTGCAAAGGTTTAGGTATATCTCGTAGTGTCTCTTTAAAGGCTCTTGTTCCTGATATGAGCAAAAGCATTCAAGAAGGCGCGATTCGTTATTTTAAAAACACTGTTGGAACTTCGAATTTAGAATGGCAAGATTTTGCCTATCTTTTGTCATATTATCAAATTCCTTTGGATGTTCCTTTTGAAAAACTAACGAAGAAACAAGTGGATTTGATTTTGCATGGATCGGAGAAAGCGTTGCCCCGGGAATTGGTTTCTTCAAGCGGAAATGTAACCAAACGCCTAGGAAAAGTAGAAGGCATTCAAGATAAAATTGAACGTTTATATCAAGAATCTACTTCTCCTTGGATGCTTCCTTATTATGAATCATTTATGCATGATGAAATTTGCCATACTTGTCATGGGGCAAGATTATCTAAGGAAGCTTTAGCGGTTCAAGTTAATGGTTTAAATATTTATGAAGCAACCTCTTTATCCATTGATAAATTTCTCCTTTGGTTAAAAGAAACGGAAAAGAAATTAAGCGAGAATGAAGCACATATTGCTTCCATGGTAATTAAAGAAATTACTTCAAGAACAGAATTTCTTTTAAATGTCGGTTTAGATTATTTAACTTTATCGAGAATGGCAATGACTTTATCTGGGGGAGAAAGTCAACGGATTCGCTTGGCCACCCAAATTGGGTCTAGGTTATCCGGTGTTCTTTATGTTCTTGATGAACCCTCTATCGGTCTTCATCAACGAGATGGGGAACGGTTAATTGAAACGATGAAAGAAATGCGCGATTTAGGAAATACTCTTATTGTCGTAGAACACGATGAAGAAACCATCCGCGCGGCGGATTATATTGTAGATATTGGTCCTGGAGCTGGTATCCACGGGGGCGAAGTGGTGGCGACAGGAACATTAGAAGACATTGAAAATACGCCCTCTTCTGTTACAGGCGCTTATTTATCTGGGAAGATGAAAATTGAAGTTCCTAAGGAAAGAAGAAAAGGGAACGGAAATTTTTTAACCTTAAAAGGCTGCACCTGTCATAACTTAAAAAACGTAACCCTAACTTTGCCCTTAGGGAAATTCATTGCCATTACTGGTGTATCTGGTTCAGGAAAAAGCTCTTTAATTAACGAAACATTAGGGAAAATTCTTGCCCAAAAGCTTAATGGTGCGGATGAAACGCCAGGGTCTTATGAAAGTATTTCGGGATTAAAATATTTAGACCGTGTGATTCGTGTAACACAAGATCCCATTGGGCGAACACCAAGAAGCAATCCTGCGACCTATATTAAGTTATTTGATGATATCCGCGCCTTATTTGCTGAAACTCCGGAAGCTCGTGCTCGTGGTTATGAAAAAGGACGATTTTCCTTTAATATCCCTGGAGGGCGATGCGAAAAGTGCCAAGGAGCGGGTGTTGTTTATATCCCAATGAACTTTCTTCCAGATGTGTATGTAAAATGCGATGAATGTGAAGGAAAAAGATATAATCGTGAGACTTTAGAATGCACGTATCGCGGGAAAAATATTTATGATGTTTTAGAAATGCGTGTGGAAGAAGCGCTCAAATTTTTTGAAAATCGCCCGCAAATCGCACGTCGTTTACAAACTTTATATGATGTTGGTTTGGGTTATATTAAGCTTGGCCAACCGGCAACGACTTTATCTGGTGGGGAAGCAGAACGCGTTAAACTTGCTAATGAGCTTCAACGTCGACCAACAGGGAAATCGATTTATTTAATTGATGAACCTACGACAGGTTTACATATTGATGATGTTTCGCGTCTTATCAAAGTTTTACAAAAACTAGTGGACCAAGGAGAAACCGTTGTCGTTATTGAACATAACTTAGACATTATTAAAGTAGCGGATTGGATTATCGATTTAGGACCAGAAGGTGGGGATAAAGGAGGAGAAATTCTAATTTCTGGTACGCCAGAAGAGGTGGCAAAAGAAGAAAAGAGTTTTACTGGCATTTATCTTCGAAAAGTATTAGAAAGAGAATAGGAAGATAAAGAAAAAGGGAGTAAAATCCTCCCCATGGATATTTGTTGCCTTGTTTTTGCCTTACTTCTCCTTGTAGGAGGCGTAATTTCTTATGGATTTGGGTTATATCGTTATGCCCATACAAAAGAGACTACATTTCCTAAGAAAAAAGAAATGATTTTTCTTCTTGCTGGGCTTATAGGAATTTCTGTTGGTTTTCTACTTTGTAACCTCGCCTTATTTTTGGCCAATCCTGACTGGGCAAAAATTGAAAATTGGAAAGAAAACACGGTTTTTGCAGGGGAAAGTGTGAATTACGCTTTAAACCTTTCTCTTGCCTTGCTTTTCTCTTTCGTCTTTGCCTTATCTTTTGCGCTTTTATGGGGAAACTTCTATCTTCACTTTAAAAAAGAAGAGTGGGAGGATAAGAGCAAACGACTTAATTCATGGCTTTTATATGGGTCGATTCCTCTAGCAGTGTTAAGTTTTCTTTTATTTACGAACTCTTATGGACCCTATATGGATTATCCTTTGATTTCTGGATTTGTTCTTGGCGGAGATAATCCCGGTTTTGTTACTGCCCATACGCATTCCTATGGCAATGGTGTGCATGTTGCTTTCTATGGCATTTTTATTGTTTTTGGTGTTTTTGTTTGTTATTGGATTAGTGATCATTATTTTTATAAAAAATATGGTCGTCATGGGATGCTTGATTTAATCGCCATCATTGGTTTCCTTTGTGGAATTATTGGGGCAAGAGTGTGGTATGTTGTTGGGAATTATGAACGGGAATTTGCAAACGCAGATTGGACGCAAATGTTTGCCATTTGGGATGGAGGATTAACAATCTTAGGTGGTGCTGCCTTTGGCATTGTTGGTGGGGTAATTGCGGCGCGTTTATTGCAACCAAAAGTCGATATTCGTTGGGGAATTGATATCATTGTTCCTACTATTTTATTAGCGCAAGCCATTGGTAGAATTGGGAATTTCTTTAACTGTGAAGTATATGGTCAAGTCGTGTCCGTTGATGGTTGGAGATTCCTTCCTTCTTGGCTATTAGCCCAAATGGGGCAAAATAATGGTTCTGGGTTTTTAAGTCCTGGAGAAATTCATGTTCCTTTGTTTTTAATTGAAGCTATTTTATCCATTGTTGGTTTCTTCTTCCTTTATGTGGTTGTTGGAAAACTTCTTTTAAAATGGCGGAGAAGAGGAGATGTTGCCGGTGCCTATTTTATTTGGTACGGCATTGTTCGTTCGATTATGGAACCATTGCGCGATACCGCCTTTAATATGGGTACCGACAATGCTTGGAGTGTCATTAATTCTCTTGCCTACATTTTAATTGGGCTTGGGATTATTTTGTGTTTCCATCTTTATGATCACCAAAAGGAAAAGAAATCCCTGCTTCCTTTCCCTTTCATTAGCCTTCTATTTGCCTTTATTTCTCTTTTCTTGCCTTTTGCTACCTCTTTAACAGCAACAAAAGGATCCAATGAAATTTTGGCAAATTACATGGGTTATCAGATTATCTTTTCTTCCCGTGCACCTGGCGATTTAGCGGCCTGGATTTTCGCTCTTTTGACCCTTATTTTCTCTGTTATTTCCTTAATACTTGTTGGGAAAAAGAAAGAAAAAATAGGGATTTATTTCTTATATGGGAGCAGTGTTTGCGCTCTTTTAAGTGCCCTTCTTCTTTTTACGGCAACAGGGAATGGCGGAATAAGTGCAATTGGAACGGAAGATATGAGCAAAGTAAATTTTAATTTGTCTTACGGCTTTGCCATTATGGCGCTTCTTTTGGCTATTTCCTTTCTTCCAACTGGTGTTCTTTTATGGAACACAGGAGAGCATTTTTATCATCAGCATAAGAAAAAGAAGCCCGTTTCTCACTCAATTAAGAAAAGCGAAGAAGAAAGTATTCATGATGAAGAAACTCCTCATCTTTGATATGGATGGTACCATCGCGGATACCGATTTGTTGCTTGTTTTATCTTGGGTTGAGCTTTATCGTCTTTATGCGCCAAAGAAAAAGCCTCATTTGGAGGATATTCTCTTTTTCTCTGGTCCACCGATTCGTGAATCTTTAAAAAAGGAATTTCCTCATCTTTCCATTGAAGAAAGTTTTTCTTCTTTTTGTAAAATCTCTTCCTCCTTTTATGAACAATATTTGACGAGTTATCCTTATTGTTTTATGACTTTAAAAGAAGCAAAAAAGCGTGGATATTTTTTAGCCGTTCATACCAATAAGCAGCATGATCTAGCGCTTAAAGCCCTGCATCTTTTGCATATGGATAATCTTTTTGATGCAGTGATCGGAGGAGGGGATGTTTCTCCTAAACCTAATCCAGAAGGAATTTATCGTTTATTAGAACAATTTTCCTTAAAGAAAGAAGAAGTCTTATATATCGGGGATACGGAATATGATGCAGAAACGGCAAAAAATGTTGGAGTATCTTTTGTTTTATGCTCCTGGGGGAGCAGAAGAAAGAAAAAAGATATTGCTGCAGAGCATTTTCTTACCTCATATGAGAATTTCTTTGATAAATTAGGATTATGAACAAAAGTGATGTTGTTATTGTTGGGGCTGGCCCTGCAGGAATTTCTCTTGCTTTATATTTAAAAAGAGCAGGAATTTCTTTTCTTTTATTTGATAAGGGAGCGCCGGGAGGAAAACTTTTAGAAATAGCCTCCTTAGAAAATTATCCTGGCTTTCCTTCAGGACCTGGTGTTGATTTAGCCTTAAAAATGGTCGAACAATTAACAAAACTAGGGATTGAGGTTACCTTTGAAGAAATTCAATCGATTCAAAAAGAAGGCGATGAATTTATGATTAATGGTCAAATGAAGTCGTATCAAGCAAAAGTTGTCGTTGTAGCAACAGGCTTAACGAATATTCCTCAAACGAAAGGGGAGAAACAATTTTTGCATAAAGGGGTGAGTTATTGTGCAACATGCGATGGCCCTTTATATCAAAAGAAAAAAGTCGCCTTATATGGAAAAGGAGAAAAGGCGTTAGAAGAGGCGCTATATTTAGCCCCACTTGTTGAAACTTTATACGTCATCTCTCCTAGTGAGTTAGAAGAAAATTCCCTGCAAAAAGCCCTTCTTTCTTTTGATAATGTGGAAATTATTCAAGGGGAAGTAAAAGAAATTCTTGGAGAAAATCATGTGGAGTCAATTCTCGTAGAAACGAAAAATCAAACTCTTACTCTTTCTTGTTCGGCAATATTCCCTCTTTTAGGTGCAAAATCTGCAACGCAATTTTTATCTTCTTTGCCTTTAGAGCTTGAAAAAGGTTTTATTCCTGTTGATGCGCATTTTATGAGTAAGATTCCTGGGTTATTTGCGATTGGTGATGTTCGTGTATCTTCTTTTCGACAAGTGGTCACGGCAACTTATGATGGAGCCTCTGTTTCCAATGTCATCCGTTCGTATTTAAAGGGAAGGAAATAATATGGCGTTTCTCTTTCATGAATTTCGCTTTCTTTCTTCTTCTTTAAAAGAGGAATATAAAGACTTTTTTCTTCATTTAGCAAAGGAGTTAAAAGAAAAAAGAAAAGAAAAGTGGATTTTTCAAGAAGAGGAAAATGCTTTTTTCTTAGGAGAAGAAAAAAACACGTTAAAAGAAGATTACACATACTCCCTTCTTCTTAGTAAGGATGCATATGGGCAAGATGTTCTTTCTCTTTCTTCCTCCCCTAAAGAAAATGAAAAGAAAATCCGTTCTTATTTGTTTTCCTCTTTACGAACAAGAGTAATTTTTTCTTTTCAAATCCATGATAAAGTCGTGTTAGATATTTCTCCTTATTTCTCTTTATCGGAAAAGAGTCTTCTTTCTTCACCCTTGATTCGATTTTTAGATGATTATCTCATTAGGATACGAGAAGAAAATCCAACCATTTTGATTTCTTTTTCTCCTGTGGAAGGAAAAGACTGCTCCTCTTTTAAAGAAAGTCTTTTAAAATATTTTTCGTATTCTTTTGATGTAGAGTGGCAAGAATAAGATGAACGAACATATTTCCTTTGCACAAGAAGTAAAAGAAGAAGTAGGAAAGAATCTTCGATCTTTAAAAGAAGAAAGAGCCTTTTTGTCTTCTCTTGCAAGGGAAAATGGGGCGTATCGTCTTGTAAATGGGAGATTATCCATCTCCATTCATTCTGAACTTGCCTCTACGGCAAAAGCCGTTTATCGCGCAATGAAAAATCTTTATGGTTTATCTCCACGCTTTTCTTATTCAAGAAGTACTTCTTTACGAGGGAAAACATTGTTTCATGTTTTAGTAGAAGAACGCGTAGATGAAATTTTAAACGATTTAGAAATTGATTATTTTTCTCCCCGTTTTCCGAATAAGATTATTCAAGATAAAGAGGAAGTTGCTAGTTATCTATCTGGTTCTTTTTTAGCCGGAGGCTCCGTCAACGATCCAAAAAGACCAAACTACCACCTTGAATTAAAAGCAGATAGTGAAGAATACGCAAAATGGCTATCTTCCCTTTTAAATAAAAAAGCAGGATATCCTTTTGAAAGCAAAATTACTGCCCGTAGAAATCAATATGTGGTGTATTTAAAAAAAGCCGACCAAGTTTCTAACTTTTTAATTTTGATTCACGCGAATAAAGCATGTCTTCATTTTGAAAATATTCGTATCGACCGCGATTTTGCCAATATGGACAACCGCATGCTTAATTTAGATGCGGCAAACTTTCGGAAAACATTAGAAAGTGGTTCCCGCCAAGTGGAACGCATTAAAGAATTTGATCGTTTGTACGGGATTGACACCATTAATAAAGAAAAACTTCGTCTTTTGTTACGTTTACGACTAAAAAACCCTGAAGCAACATTAAATGAATTAGCAGAAGAATTGTCGCTTGAACTAGGGGAAAAGGTATCGCGAAGCAACATTAATCATTTATTTCGTAGTTTTGAAAAGAGGTGGTCGGATGGAGAAGAATGAGTCTCTCATTTGTTTAGGGAAAGCGATTCGTGATTTTCGAAAAAAAGAAAATCTTTCTCAATTAGAATTCTCACTTGTTGCAGGAATTTCTAAAAGTTATCTTGCAGAATTAGAACTTGGGCGTATGAATCCGACTTTTCTTATGCTTAAGAAAATATCTTCTGCCTTAGGAATTTCTCTTTTCGAACTCCTTTCTTTTTGCATAGAAGACTAAATCGGTAAATCGAGGTTATCAAAGAAGTGTCTTTACCTTCTCACGCGTGCGCGCTAACATAATCACGCAGTTTTAAAAGGAGGACATCACCGAATGTCAATCAAACTTGCTATTAACGGCTTTGGGCGTATTGGCCG